>WJLW01000112.1 GCA_014728295.1 Chitinivibrionales bacterium
CACAACAACACTCAGCAGGGGCATGGCCACGAACTGACCTTTTACTGTTATCACCGCTACGATTATCTGAGTGAACCAACCGAATGCAAATTGTATCTTTCTGAACCGGAAAAATCACGAAAAGAACATGGTTTTGAACTCTGGGCTTATGTGCTTATGCCCAATCATGTCCACTTGGTAATCTGGCCTCATCAGAGCACTTATGATATTGCGCGCATACACAATGCCGCCGAAGGCCGCATGGCAAAGCAGTACCGTGACCATGTACTTGAAAACGAACCCGATAATTTTGAAAAGTATCAGGAATTTGACAAAAGCAAAAGTAACTATACAGGTATTAAATTCATTTTGTAGCTATTTGGATTAAAAACGATGCGTATACTTTCCAGAACATTCAGGTTCTGTTTGCGCACAGTAGAAATATAACCTCTGATTCGGCAAAAAACATGTACACCGCTCACGGATCGAAAGCAGCCGGATGCTTTCAACTTAACCTTGACCATACGCAAATCACGCTGATCAGCACGCGACATGCCATGATGGCAACGGAGCGTACTTGCTGCAGCTACCGTATTTGTTTGAGGAACGGAGGGTTTATCCCGAGTACCGGAGATATGTTCTCTTGGGGTTAGTACATTGGAGAGCTTATATAATATCAAAACCCATGATCCTAAAATGTTTATCAAAGGTGAACACTCGACTGATTTTAAGTTGGGTCATCATTGCAAATGAAATGCAGTCAACAAATGATAATTGCTGGTCATCGTACTTAAGGAACGTGTGCCATGCCTGGTCTATAATTTCATTGTCAGGAGTTACAATTCCAGTTGCAGCGTCGTTGCGGATAATATCGCCGGCTTCAGTTGCTTTAGAATGTGAGACTCTTCGTAATATGCGAGTAACGGTCTCAGCAAATACATGTGTACTTGTGATAAAACGAGTTTTATTCTTAAGCAATTCTTCAGATTTCGTGACAGCCTGCAGATGGTATTGATCTTTCCTGTTAAGCAATGCGACATATGCAGCAGTATCAATAAATATGTAATCAGTCATAAATTTCATCATGATTCGAGGAAAGATCCTCTGGTCCCTCAATTATACCGATAAGGTCAGCAAGTGAATTTTTTCCTGTATTTTGATTCTTTACTTTATTTCTGAGGTATTCAGCAAAATCGAACACCTCTTGTTGTTTTTCATACGGCAGTTCTTCTACGGTATGACGGATACGCTCTGGAAGTTCTTGTGGTGCTACCATAATATTTATTCCTGTTAAGGTTATTTCATTTTAAATATAGTTCTTCTTTTAGTTCAGCACATTTTTTATGGATAGAGATAAACCTTTTTTCCTACTCGCTTAATTTGTGCAGAGCCTTGTTGTTCTTTATTTACGGCTTTCATGTATGCTTTTTGTGCCCCCTGCAGCCTGTAGTGTTCTTCTTTAAGGACATGAAATATCGTACTCATAATATTATACCTAACATTATTTCCAATATACGCAAAATATTAGGTATTGTTGATTCCCATCTAAATCAAGAAAGAAAATCCTGCGATAAACCTGTTGGTGGGCACTTAAAATCAGTCACTCGTGGGCGCTTCAAATCCAGCCTTAAAACCCATTAAGGCGAATTTCAACTCTTCCTTTCCCCAACAACGGAAAGGTGGTCACGGTTTGGCTGCGGCGTATGCTGGTTCCAAAGAGGGTATTGACAACGGTGCCTCCCTCTCTTTTCCCGGCGACATGTTCTGCGTAGAGATTCCCGCTCACCCGTGAGGGCTGCAGCTCAATATCACCATCTGAGATTGCTATGCCGTTGAATGTAGCGCCGTTACGTAGCGTAATTGACGGTCCGCGCAGTTTATTGTCGTGTTTGGGCACAGAATCCGATATGGCCAGAGCTATGCCGTTATAGGCGCCGTTGGATTCAAAAACGATACCGCCCTGTTGTGCGCTGTCTGGCGTCAGGCTGTGCCGTGAAAGCCAGAGCGACATCCATTCCCACTCGACGTCCTTGCCGGCAAAGATGGTATCGACGGCCACAAATTGTGAATTATGCGTCCCATGTTCAATGTCAATCGTTCCTTGCGAAAAGAAGAGGCATTTATCGGAGTATCCGGCGCGTATTTCGATTGATTCGCCAAGCAGTTTGCAGCCGGAGAGCGAGGCCCGGGCGGATGCAATTGTCAATTTGCCCTGCGCAATAATCGTTCTTTGCTTCAGCTTGACGGCTGCAATTTCGCACTTGCCGAGAATCGAGATGGTGTTGCTGCGCAGTTTTTTGAGAGATTCATTGGTAACAGTGAAGTCACGGCCAATAGCACTGGTATCCCCGGCTGCGCGATGGATTGACAAGCTGCAACTTGTAAAAAGGTCGTCTATTTTTTGCCGGTCAAAGGGAAGGGGTGGGGATTTCTTTTGCGTGGTAGCTTTGTCCAGGCCTGGTATGCGGGATTGCCGCGGCCAGCGCACGACATTGCCATGATCGAGAACGACGGGCCCCTGCAGGCTTGCATCTGCAAAAAGCCCCAGCCCCTGAATTCCGCCGGTGAGGGTGATTGTCGGCTCGAGTTCTTTGAGTGGTGTGCGCCCGGCGAGGGCGTAGATTTCTGATTTTTTATTGCGATACCGGCCGATGCTTTTAATACGTGAGTAGAGGCCGAATGGCTCGCAAGAAATCGTGATTTTACGGTCGAGGTCAAGTTGCTCTTCCAGCTTCTCGGTATGCCAGGCCAAATCATGCCCATCCCCACCGCTTAAAAAATATTCCGCGCGCGCTATTCCGGACTGTGCAAGATAGTGTGCCTGGATTTTGTGCGAATGCTGGGCGGCGAGCTGGCGAGTAATCGATGCCTGTCGAAATGCAATACTTGCCAGAAAGCCGATAACCAGCAACAGCAGCATGACGAGGTAGAGGGCGTAGCCGTCTACATCCTGAGAGACAATTTGCTGATCTCTGATTACTGACCTCCGGCTGCTGTCCATTTCAATTTGCCAATTTAACAACCGTTGCTCCGCCCAGCCATGCTCCCGTGCTCATCTCGGCATCCCATGAAATGAGCGCCCGGTTGTCGTTATTTTCAATGTCGAATTGAAAGGATTTCAATCCGCCGGCGGCTATTTCGTTGTTCAGTAAGAGCGTATTGGATTTGAAGTGCAGGCCATGCAAGGTGTCGCTTGACGAAGAATAGAACTCAATTCTTCTGCCGCTGTATCCTTTCAGTGTCGAAACCCGTGACATCGCTGCAGCAATTTTGTCTTTGGTCAGAATCATCTCTTCGACGCGTCGAGCGGCTTTGGTCTGTGAGCGAAAGCCTCTGGTTACATTGAGATAGACCCCGAATACCAGCGTTACCAGGATCCCCGCCACCACAATAGCCACCACCAGATCCAGCAACGTCATGCCTGCTTGCTTGCCCGGTCGTGTTCGCATAATCGAGTCGAGAGGATAAGCCGCAGCTCCATGCTTCTTATCATGCATAGCAGCCTCGTAATGTCGTTTCAACAAATTAGTATCAATCACTGGTATAGAAAACCAACTCCCCAAATTTTTCCCCACTTAGGCGGGCCGAGAGCGAGCACTTGATTAACCAACTGCCGCGTGTTTTACAAATGACCTCCCAGGTGCGCGTAGTGATTTTTCGCGACTTCTTATGAAACACATTATCAGCATCAAAGCGGATTCGCTCTGCTTCCTGCTCCAGGATACACATTGCCGTTACCGCATGTCGGGCTTTCGCCAGTTGTTTGTTCTGATACACATAGCTTATAATCGGCACAACGATGCTCACGAAGATGATCAGTGCTATGAGGGTTTCCAGTAAGGTGTAGCCGCGCGGGGGACGGCGCGACGAGGGTACAATGGGACGACGAGTCGAAATGGGGTTGTGATTTGCCTTTGATATGTTTGGTTGTTTTCGCATACGTGATGTCTTGCAAGTTTCAGGTAGCATGCACGCGGATGCAACTGCCTTTTTTTGCGTTGTTCATCGTTATCGCAGAACAAACTCCGTGCCTTCAACCTCGACAACGACGCTCTTCTGTTCGATCTTCTTGACCAGAATTCCTCCTGCGACGGTTTGGCCGGCTTTGACCATGGTGCTGCCGCCGTTAGGCAGGACCAGGATGGCGACCGGATTGGCTGCATTCCACATGATACCGGAGATTGTTATGTCGGGCTGTTTGGTCGGTTTCTTGGTGATCCTGGGTTTGGCGCTTTTCTTTTCGGGTTTTGGCTTTGGCCTGGGTCTGGGTTTTGCTTTGTGGGGGCTGAAGGGGTCTTTGCCTTTTATGTCGAAGGTGACGATTTCAGCGGAGGCGAGCGCCATGTCGATGGTGAATGATTGCCGGGATGTTGAGTCGGGCGGCAATTGCGTCTGATTGGTAGAGGCGGTACGGAAGATGAGGAATGCGTCCCAGATGTAGATGGGGATGGCGCAGATGATAAGAATGACGGCGAGTGATTTTTTCATACTATCTCAACCCTTTCAGGGTTTCTCCACAACCAGGAAATCCAGTGCAAAATCGATGCCCTGTCCTTCATTCTTCGACATAGTCAATTGTCGGATGCGAGTGGCATAAGGCAAATTTTCGATATGCGCAACAAATGTCCCGATAGAGCGATAATTCCCGGTTCCTTTAATGAAAATAGGAATTTCATGCATCGATTCGACTGAAATCGGATCATCGATTTCGACTTTTTGGGCATTGCATTTGGATGAATCGGCGAGTTTGTAGAGGTTGCCGATCATTACGGCCTGGTTGAAGCGGGGCCGATTTTTATAGGTATGGATCAGACTGTCTATGAGAGCACTTTGTTGGGCGATTTTTCGGGAGCGGATTGGCAGGGTCGGTGCGTTTTTGACGGATTGGAGGTTTGCCTTAATGGTAGTGATGGATTGCCATTGCGATATAAGAATCGGCATAAACGTCGTGCGGACGAGGAGAGCCGAAAGGACGATTATGAGCCCAGGCAACAGCCACCAGCGGTGAAGGAGAGCGGATTGGCAGAGGTTCGTGAGTTTGTGCATGGTGTTGGTTGCGTTGTCGATAATGGTGAATAAATTTAACCTTCTCGGGATTGTTGGCTCTATCGGTATCCGGCGCTACGGGTTTTACCCGGGACAGCCAAGGGCAAATCGATTTCACGTGATGCAATCATATATCTCCCGTTATCCTGAATTTCATCACCCGCTTTCCCCGGTCGGTCTTCGAAAGCTCACTGTACAGCATCTTGGCATCCGAAACATCCGGTATCGCATTCAGATTCCGAATAACCGTCGAAATCATACTCGATGAAGTGGCCAGAGCCGAGATCGTAATATTCCAGCTCGTTGGGTCGCTTTCCATTATTTCAACCCGATCCGTCCAGACGCCGTCGGGAAGAGCGGTTTGCAGTTCGCTCAGCAAAGCTGTCACTTTACTCTCCCGGGAAGCGACGGCCATGAATTCCTGAAATTGCGCCTGCAATGAATCCAGTCTCGCCTGTTGCGCATTGACTTCCTCGATTTGACTGCGCACCGGCGCTACGCGTGCATCGGTGTGCTGCTGGTAAATCGAGATGCCGACCGAGGAGAGCAGAATCAGCAGTGCGCAGCCGGCAAGCACACCTGCCAGGCTGATAGCAGTAAACAGTGCACTTTTGCGTGAGTCAAGCAGCGTTGCGGTTTGTTGCGCCTGTTCGAAAGTGGCAAAGTCCAGTGTCGATTTGCGGTGCAGAGCCAGGGCCAAGGCTTCGTGCCGCTCTGGTCTGAATCCCCGGATTTCGGGAGGCGGCTTGAGTGCGTATCCTTCCAAATGCGGCGCCACTTTGTCAAGCAATACCGGTTTGTTGATGATGATGGTTCCTGCTCGTTCCTGCCGGCAAAGCGAACGCAGCATCGGCAGGCAGTGGGCGGCTGCTGCAACCGGGTCGTTGCTGATATCATCATGGCCGGCCCAGAAATGCAGGAGGTTCCGCAAAGTTCCCGAATGCACATACCCCAGGATTGAATGGTCGTGCAAAACCGACCAGAGGATGAATGGCTCGTTTACGTACTCGGCATAAAGCGTGGCCAGGTCGCGCAGGGGCACATTTACCGATGTAAAGAGGAAACTGTTGTGATTGAATTGCCGGTTAAATGCATCGAGCCTGCTGTCTGCAACAGTGGCGGCATAAATTGTGTCGTTGTCAACTTCCCACTCGTTGCGAACCTGATCGGCCGACATGCCAACCGGGATGATCTTGTCTTCGTGCTGATCGATCCAGGCGTCGGCGTCCTGCCCCTGCAGTGCTGTGGCGGTCAGTTTCACCGGCGTATTGTCAAGTGCAATGTGCGTTGCCAGCGGTTTGATGAAGGTGCGGTGTGCGGTTACGTCGTCGCCCTGTGAGACGAGCAGCGTCGTTCCGCTCTTCGTGTGACGTGCAATGGTCACATAACCGAAGCCTTTTACCGAACGCGCAATTCCGGTATGCAATTCGAAGCGAGGATTGACAAGAGCGTAGAGACGCTTAATGGGTGATGGTTGCTCGATCATTTTATTTCGTCGTGACGAAGATTTCGTTTGACCACCTGCCTTCGATATTGCCGTGTGCGTTCACGGACTCATGGCGCAGGCGATAGAAGTAGGTTGTTGCGCTGTCAAGACCGGTATCCGTAAAGTAATTGGTAAACTTTTCCGAAATCGCCGCATGCGGCGCCCGCAAGCTGTTGAATACGCCCGGCGTGGTCCGGCGGTATATTTTGTAAACCTGGAAGCCGCTATCGAGGCTTTGCGTCCAGACGAGTGTTGCCGATGAGTCCGTTATTGAGTCGGGCGCTGGGTTCAGCGATACAAATACCGGGAAGTCGGCGACGATGTTGCTCTTCGCCAAATTGCCCGTACTGTTTTTCACGAACACGGCAAACCAGAGCTGCGGCAGGCCGGCGGTGTCTTCGTAGGCAAAGGTGGTGTCGGATACCTCGTCGAGCAATTCGTCGGTTGTGTCGACAGCGGTGTCGCTGGATACATACATCAAATAGGTAACGGCGCCGCGCTCAATGGCTCTGTTCCAGGTCAGAAGCACCGCTTCATTGGTAACGTCGCTTACGTGAAGCCTGACCGGATCCGGGATCCCGTCTTTGGTGCGGGCATTGACAATCGAGCCGGTCGAGATGTTATTCTTTACATCCTCAACAAACACGGCAAACCGGTACTCGGTATCTCGTTGGAGATTCGAAAAGGTTAGAGCAGTATCGGATGCTGCGAAAATAAAAAAAGTGCTGGAATCGGCGGTATCTTGTCGAGCAAAGGTGTCGGCCAGGGCGGTGGTGTCAATGGAGATGATATACCTGCGAAAATCCGGCGCCGTGCTTTTACGCCACGTGATGGTAATTGACGAATCGGAAAGCCGGTTCGAGTCGAGCTGTGTGTGCACTGTTGTCGGGATACCGTCGGCTGTTTCGGTGCCGACGACGTTGCTTCCGGCCTGCAGAAGTCCGTTGTTATCGACGGCATAAACCTTGAAATAGTACTGCTGATCGGGCTGCAGGGAGTTGATAGACATTTGCGTATTTGCAAGCCTGGTACCGGCCGAATCTTTCGAGGAGTCAACCTTTGAGGTGGTATCCATGTAGATGATATAATGTCTGAGGCTGATACCGGTAACCGGTTGCCAGTCGATGGCGAGTGATGAATCGGTAATCGAATTCGAATCTATGGGCAGCAGCTCGATATTCTTGTTTTTAAAGTCTTGCAGAGTCATGGTATCGGCGGTGTTGCTTGGTGAGACCAATCCAGCGGTGTTGCGCACGAAAACTCTGAATGCGTATGGCGTACCGGGATCGAGGCCGAAGACGACGATTGATGTATCAACGTTGAAAGTGAGCGTGTCGACGGGAATATCGCTAGTGTCGACGTTTTGTGATTGTCCGTTGAGGAGCTTGTGGTAGACGGTGTAGGAGAGAAAGTCTTCATCGGGAGATTGCGTCCAGCCAAGTGAGGCGCTTGAGTCGGTGACGGCGGTAATGCGGAGGGTGACTGGAGCCGGCGGCTCTTCGCTGCCGAGCACATCGTAGTCGGCGCAGTGGAGGGCGAGCAGGATTGTTAGTGATAGTACTGTTAAGAGGGGTTTTTGCATATCCGAACTCCGTGGTCTTAGAAATATTGCGTCCCTCTGGGACGATCTAGTTTCGCTATTGCATATAGTTTTCGTTCTCGCCGGCCCCATCGGGACCACACATTTCAAAAAGCCTATCAAATATTCATACTTCCCAACGGTCCCATCGGGACCACATATTTCTACAATCCCCCCTCCGACTCCCCAGGCTTACTTTCCGTTTCTTCCTTCACCTTTTTGCGCTTCCACGGCCACCGGAATTTCAGCTTTTTCTTTTCATCCTGCTCATCCTGCTGAAGAGATTTCACTTTTCGTCGTTTTTCCCGTTCATCTCTGCGTTTTTTGCGTTTTTCCCGCCGTTTTTCCAGGCGCTTGCGGTAGCGGTCGGGATCGTTTTTTTCGAGGATGCGCTTGATTTCGGTACCAACAAAATCATTTGGTGTGACTTTGCCCTCGTCGCCATAGTAAACATGCGGGGTGAGGAAAATCATCATTTGTGTTTCGTTTTTAGAGACGATTTTGTGGGAAAAGAGCGTGCCAAGAAGCGGGATGGCGCTTAGAAAAGGTATGCCGGCTCGGTTGACGACATCGGCAGTCTGGCGCTGGCCGCCGAGTACGATTGTTTCGCCGTTTTTAAGGCGCACCATTGATTCGAGGATGCGGGTGTCGGTGGTTGGCGGCCGATCGAGGTCACCGCCGGTGCGCGGGATTTTGAATTCGGGGCGGATTTTGACCATGACGTAGCCTTCGTCCATCACCCAGGGCGTGACTTCGAGGCGGGTGTTGAGCTCGATGCGTTCGAAGCGTTCGTCGGTACCAATGATGTTGTCCTCGGTGCCGGTTGCGGTGCGGGTTTCTTTACTGAGCTTGTAGTAGCGGGTTTCTCCGATGGTGATGCTGGCGGCGTTGCCGTTTATCGTTGCAATTTGTGGAGTGGAGTGTACCTTGATAACATCGGCCGTTTCCAGTGCACGAATGGTCGAGCGAAAATTTTTGGGCAGTTTGACGACTTCGTTGATGCCGAGAAACTGCATGACTTCTTTGAGCGCACGCAGAGTATTTTGCCGTCCCGGTTTCAATGCCAGTTCGGGCAGAAATGACTCACTGTCCCAGTTGCCGGAGCTGTCGGATTTGCCCTGAGTAAAAACGGAGATGCCGAATTCCCGGATCTTATTGATGTTAAAGTCCACAACCAGCGCTTCGATGAGCACCTGCGGGATGGGCTTGTCGAGCTTTTCGATGTACTCCTGGGCCTGAGCAATGACATCGAATGAGCCGATGATGATGATTGCGTTGTGTTCCTTGTCATATTTGATCACGGCAGACTTTGAAATGTGCGGCGGAAGCATCTTTGAAAATTCGCCCTCATCAGCCATGATATGCTTGAGGCCGATTACCAGCGTGGTTTTTTGCTCACTCATCTCCCGCGAACCGATGAAGTATATGTCCCGGTCTTTCCAGAAGGTAAACTTTGTATTTTGCAGCAGGAAGCGAAAGACGTGATCAATGGGCTGGTTGGAGAATTTGGCGGTGATTGTACCGGTTATTTTGTCGTAGATAATGACGTTGATACCGCTCTGGACGGCAATGGTACGAATCGCCAGGTCCAGAGAGGCGTCATCGACTTCCATGGTGACTATTTTATCGTTGCTTACCGTGATTGACAGTCGCTTGAGTCGTCTGGTTGACGAATGGCCGTCATCTTTGCCACCCCACTCCTGCTCCGATACATAATAGACGCCGTCTGATGCTGACACGTCAAAGCCATTGCTTTGGTAGAGAACTTTGATTGCTTTGGCGGGGCTTAGGTTGGTGAGGCGTGAGGTTATCTTTTTGGATGCCTGGCCTTCAACCACAACATTTGTTTGCGTGGAATCGCTGAAGAGGCGGGCGAGTTTGTGCGGCGTCAAATCTTTGATGTCGATGTCAAGTACGCCGTTTTCGTAATGAAAGACAACCGGCGGTTCGGGCGGCGGGGGAGGAGCCGGTTCTTCGTACTTATAAACTTTGACAATCCCGTTGTCGATCTTGTAGGCGAATTTGCTGCGTTTACAGATGAAATCAATCGCACTTTTGACCGGCACATCCATCAGGTACAGAGAGATTTTGCCTTGCACATCCGGTTCGAGATAGATATTGACACCATACTGCATACCCAGGGCGCGCAGGATGTCGCGTATGTCGGTGTTTTTGAAGTCCAGCACCGGGGCTTTAACCGTATCGGAAAGAGGGATATCTTCGATGGGGTAGAGGTTGGGACCTGGTTCTTTGTCGGGCGCTTTTGGCTGGGGGGGAGATGCCTGCCGGTCATCGACATCGATCACAGGCTTCTCGATACCCACGATTTCGTCTTCATCAACGACAATTGCCGAATCCTGGGCGAAGATGATTCCTGCAGGGCCTGCTGCAATCATCAGGATATACCAGGCGAGTCGGTAAATGCTCGGTTGGCCGGCTTGGTGACGTGTCTGCCGAGATGCGTTGCGTACCGGATACAATTCAATCATATCAAACCTTCATTATCAAAACGTGTTGACTTTCATTCGTATTATGATGCAATATTGTCATGCCGAGCGAAGCCGAAGCACAACGTTGAGCCTGAATCCGATAAAGGCGAAATGTCAGGAAAGACAGCAGGCTTACGTCATGACGGCAATTTCGCGCATGACTTCTTCGAGGGAGGTTATACCGTGGGACAGTTTGGCAAGGGCATTTTCGCGGAGCGTAATCAGCCCCTCTTTGAATGCCTGGTTGCGGATCTCGGATGCATATGCTTTTGTATTGATCAGGCGCCGGATCTCTTCACTAATGGGAAGCACTTCGTAGATACCGGTCCTGCCTTTGTATCCTGTTTGTCCACATGCGGAGCAACCTAACCCTTTGTAAAGGATTACCTCCGGCGTTAAGCCGATGTCTTGCTTGACATTATCGGTAACATCAGCTTCACATTTGCAATGCGAGCAGATTTTTCTTACTAATCGTTGGGCAACAATAACACTCAATGACGATGAAACCAGATAAGGCTCGATGCCCATATCAATCAATCGGGTCACGGCGGAAGGCGCATCGTTGGTATGCAACGTACTTAGCACCAGATGGCCGGTCAGCGATGATCTGATGGCAATTTCGGCCGTCTCCTGGTCGCGCATCTCACCGACCATGATGATGTCGGGATCCTGGCGCAGCAGGGTGCGCAGCGATCGGGCAAAGGTCATTCCGGTTAACAAATTTACCTGCGTCTGGTTGACGCCGGGGATATTGTATTCGATCGGATCTTCTACCGTTGAAATATTGATGCCGGGTTTTTTGAGATAGTTGATACCGGCATACAGTGTCGTGGTTTTGCCCGATCCGGTTGGGCCGGTGAGCAGGATGATGCCGTTCGGGCGGATGAGCGCTTTGCGAAAGATGCTCAGGCGCGCCGGTTTCATGCCCAGGTTTTCGAGATTATAATCGAAACTGCTTTTGTCAAGCAGGCGTAAAACGATCTTTTCACCAAAGTCGGTGGGTAATGTTGAGACGCGTATGTCGACGTCTTTGCCCTTTTCGTCAATGCGGATACGACCGTCCTGTGAGCGTCGCTTTTCGGCTATATCCATTCCTGAAATGACTTTGACACGTGAGGTGATTTCTGCGATGCGCTCGGCCGGCACGCTCATCATCTCCTGCAAAACGCCGTCTATGCGGAAACGGATGCACATCTCGCGTTCGAACGGTTCGATGTGAATATCGCTGGCCTGCAGGCGAATAGCTTCGTGGACAACGTCGTTGACTATTGTGGTTGCGGAATCGGTGCGGTTATACGAGAGTAAATCGTATCGTTCTTCACGCCCGGTGGAATTGACGGACTCATGGGGTGTGTCGGATTGCCTGCCATAGTGCTTGTTGATGAGCTTGAGCACCTGGTCTTTGGTGGCTTCGACCGGCCTTACCGGCTTGCCGAGCACAAGCTGCACATTCTGCAGAGTCTCGACATCGTGTGGATAGGCCATTAATGCCTGTACGCGGCCTTTTTCATCAACCGATACCGGCAAGGTAAAATATTCTATAGCAACCTGATAGGGCGTCAGCGAAAGCACGGAATGCGAAATCGAAATGCTTTCGTACTGCGAGAGAATATCCCGGTTTGTTTTGCTGAATATATGTGCCTTAATTGTTTCCATCACTTTTGTACCCGAAAATGTGCCACAGAAAACTCCCGTTGCCGCAAGTATGCAATTAATCGCATGTCGATGCTTTCATCAGCAAGAATATCAGGAAGTAACAATTTTCTCCCGGGATATCACATCGGCGGAATATGAGATTGCTGCAAGAATGTCATCCCTGCATAATTGCGGATATGCTTCAAGCAGTTTGTCCATATCATTGCTCCTGAAAGTGATTGCAATTCTCCAGAATATACATCATATCGTTCATTCGCCCACTGAACCCGGCAAGGACAAAGTTAATTTTAAAACATACCATTTATTATGTTACGAAAAAAGATCCCCGTCACCTCCTCTTTGCACCATGTAGGCCGCTTTCCAGTATTCTCAATCGGAACAACTCAATTTCCACCTGCCAATAAAGTTAAACTTTGCCCCCTGCTTTTTCGATTTTACCTGAAAATTTTCAGAAGTAACCACTATTATCTATATTTATAGCTACACAACTCGTGCCTGACCAGGTTCAAATAAGCTTACGTCTTCCTGATATGTCCTTCCTAAAACGCTTAAGTAACTGTGGGGCCTGAAAATGAATTCTTTTCTGCTCAAAGCCGTGATTACCGGAATTGTTCTGTTCAGCAACGGGATAAATGCACAGGATTCGATTTGTACGTATTTGTGGAACGCTTGTGACGTTGATACCTGCATCAACAAATCCAACATAATTCAAGAATCCGGTAGCGGCGTGCCGATCAAGGTGCCGCAGAATGCGACGAAGATTGCAAAAGACGGATTGAATTTATGCCTGGATGTGATTGAACTGGATCAGCCGCTGGATGTGGTTTTCGTTGTCGATTTGAGCGGGAGTATGACGCCGAACAGGGCCACGCAAAGTGGAGTATTGTGCAGTGGCAATAGTAATACGACCAGCTCGAATTTTACTGTTGATCCTTATCAATACAGTACGCTGGAAGTGCCGATTACCACAAGCAATTGTGATTGGGCGGGAGATCCGTATGGGCAGCGCGCGATTGCACTGCGGGCAGGTATCGACCGTTTCTATCAATCCGGAGCCGCGACGCAATCGACTGCCGGCTATATTGGATTTAACAGCAATGATAATAACGGATTGCCGCCGGGTCATCAATTTCAGCCGGTGAAACTGACATCTGCCAACAGAGCGCATTTTGATGTTGCGGTCGATACGCTTGAGAGATATGTCAGAAATCGCGGCGGTGGCGGCACGTGGATGCTTGAGGCGCTCGAGCAGGCCAAGTCGTGGTTTGATGATAACAGCCTGACGCCGAACAACCGACAGGCCATCATTTTTATTTCGGACGGTGAAGCAACCGGGGGGCATGGGCCCGATCCGATGTTTAACGAGCTGCGCAATGATTCAATCCCGGTCTACGGCATTTTTCTGGGCATACCGGAAACGAACAACGACCTGCGTAATCTTTCACAGTCTACCAATGGCGAATTTGCCTTCATTTCACCCGATAGTACTCAGAAACTGTCCGCACTGGTGGATGATATCATCGGCAATATCAGCAAAGGCTTTGTTGCGCGCACCATTTCTGCCAAAAACACCACCACCGGTCAATCACCGGCGCAAAGTGTTGACATTACACCCTCCGCCTCGGGTGAAATATTCAACGTTGTGCTCGACAGTACCATAGCCCTGCAACCCGGCCAAAACAGAATAACCATCGCCGCAACCTTTCGTTCGCCGTTGGGGCCGGGTGATACGACCTTTCAATTCAGCTTCATCATAGACGCAACGGGATCTTCGCAGCAGTGCGACAGCCTGGTGAGTTGCGTTCCGGCAAGTAAGCTCGAGATACTCAACCGCAGTGGTCTTGCCGTCGACTCACTGACCCAGAACGAAAACCGCTATATGGTGCGTTTGACTACCTACGATACTTCGCTTGTCGTAGCTTATGTTGATGTAACCACCGCACAGAAAGGCGACAGTGAAACAAACTTGCAATTGTCAACCCGGCGTTTTGCCACGGACAATTCCGGCAACGTCTATGCCGTCCTGGAAGGCGTCTTTTTCTTCAGCGCCTCAAATACCGGGAGTGCAACACCGGATAATTTCACTACCGAATCGAACTTGACGGATGTGATTACCGCCGTCTGGACGCATCCGCGTGATTCCCGCGACGATGCGACGGCCGCGATGGATGTTAAAAGTCTCCCCAACAGCATCGAAATCTATGACGGCACCGGCGATCCGTCCGGTGTTGCGAAATATGCCGATTATCCGTCGGTGGTAACGGCCAAAGCGGGGGAGAATTTGCCGCTTGTCGCAAAGGTTTTTGCCGATCAGACCTGGTTCGGCTCTTACGAGAATGCTCCTCTCAATGAGAACATCGATTGGCGCTTTATCGATGTGGCAACGGGCAATGTCAATGATGATGCAATCGGTGATTTGACTGCAACGTCCGGGCATGATATCAGTTTCTACCCCAAACGGGCGCGGGAGTCGGTGGATATTGTGGTGACATTGACCAGTGGCGGTGTTTCCGAATTGCATGATACGATCCGCGTTGATATCATTCCGGGCGATCCGCACCATCTGATGATCGAGGCAACCTCCGACAGCTCGCGTATCAATCTGTACGATGACGATCCGTTGGCGCTCGTGGAAATCGATCCGAACTCGACAAGCCAGACCGTCTATGCCGTGCTGCGTGACAAGGAAGGCAATTTCATCAGCGCCTCGAATCCCAACGATTGGGGAAGCACGGCAGCGAGTGTGGCGACGGTGGCTGCCGGCAACCAGACCATCGGCGAAGGCACGATCAGCAAGGGCGTGGACGACAGCGGCTCAACGCAGGTGTGGGCGCAGAACCAGACCCTCGATTTTACCGATACCGTTGATGTAGTCGTCAGACTGTATACAATCGATTCACTGCGTATCGTTGCCAATCCTTCGTCAACGTCGGAAATGAACAGCTTGACAGTAACCACCAATGACGATACGACGATCTATGTGCAGGGCAAGCGATCGGATAACGGGCAGTGGATTACCGTGGTGGCGGATTGGAGCCTCAATCCCGTCGTCTCGACCGATCCGCCTCCCGGCCGCGGCAATTCGTGGAAATTTTCGCCTAACGATACCGGAGGCGGGCATATTGTTGTGTCACGCACCGGCGCAGCATCCGATTCGATGCCGTTTACCTTTAATCCCGGTTTCCCGACCCAGGTTGACATGCGCATCATTACGCCCGGTCTCGACAGCATTTATGCCGGCGATACGATTACGGCGGTGGTGACGATCCGCAATAAAAACGGCGTCATGCCGGGGCAGTATTGCTATCCCGATCAGACGAATCAGCAGGCAATTTATCAGGAAGTGCTGGGGCAGGGAGTGGCGAATAAAAGACCGCTTGCCATTGTCAACGGACAGACGAAAGATCTCAACAGACACTCATCCGAAACCATTAAGCACGATCAATGCTTTACCAATGGTGTCGATACCGTCCAATTCGTGCTGTACTATGCGTCCCCAAACGACAATACGCTTAATCGCCTGCATGTGCGACTGCCTAACGACAACAGTGCCACGCTGGAAGCTTCGACGGCGCAGTTCAAGGTGCTTCCGGGCGAAGCCGACTCGATTGTGCTGGTTGACGCCGGCGGCAATCCGCCTTCGGGTACCATCATCATGCCGCCTTCACCGGATGCGCTGCTCAGCTCGGAGTTGTTTGACAGATACGGCAATCCGGTTACCTGTCAAACCGGGCTGACTATCTGGCAGGCAACTGGTAGCCTGCCGGCCGTATTCGACAGTACCACCTGCGAGATTTTTTACCGCAAACCGGCGAATCTGACCGATACGCTCACCGGCGATCTGGTTGTAAAAATCGAGGCCCGACCGAACAGACGTGACAGTGTTGCGGTGCAGCTTATACCACCGCAGGCACAAATTCTTTCGATGGTGACCCGGGATATCTCCGGCAACGGCTACCTGGATCGCATTGAAGTGACCTACGATAAAGCCGTGAGCCTGGCGGATGACTACAAGCCCGCAGACAACATCGCCATCACCGCAAAACCGCTTGGCAGAACAAGTTACGATTTTGTGGCCGACAGTGTAAGCCTTTCTGTGCAGAATAGGAAACTGACCATCTACCTGCAGGAGAATAAAACGGAAAAGCCTCAGACGGACTGGTTGCCCGAGTTGAGCATTACCGGTATTATCGGTGCCGGCGACGGGGGCGGGCGTGCTCGGGACGGCGCCGGACCGGTTATCTGGTCGGCGGTGGCGGTGAAGCGCACGGCAACCGGTCCCGACGAACGCGTGTATTACGAAATAACGGCAACCATATCCGAAAAACTGGAGGAGCGCCTCAGCAGCCGGCACGAACCGAAACTCGTGTACTACCTCTACCGCAAAGACGGGGATGGCTGGGATACCTTGACGAACTACCTTGACGGCGACGATGTCATTTTCCTCAGCTCGAATGATGACCAGATTGCGCGTTTTCAGATTGACAATGGAAATGAAGTCACGCCCAACGAATGGATAAATTTCCGAACCGATGTATCGCCGATGCATGTCAAAGACCGGGTCAATCTGCCGCCGAATGACAACAACCACAAAGTGCGCATCGTTGTGGTGATTCCCGAATCCATTGCCGAAGCCGGACCCAGCCCGTTTGCCCCGACCAGCCGCTTTCATGAAATCGAACTCAGCTCGCTGCCGCCGCTTGAGGCCGCCAGACGGGCACGTGATTTCAACGGGACGGCCCTGGTTGTGCGACTCGATTCGCTCGATGCTCCCCCCTCAACCGAAAAGATTACCGGGCGGATGCGGGTATTTGACATTGCCGGCAATATCGTAGCCCAACGCCATACCGATGACGATCTGTTACTGGATGAATTCAAAAACAAAGAAACCAGTGTCGTGCAACTGGGCTTTTACTGGAACGGCCTCAACGACAGCAAGATGAAGGCTGCGCCGGGAATCTACCTGATCACCCTCGATCTGGATATCGACAAGGGCAGCGACAACAAGCTCGTTTCTTTTAGAAAAGAGGTCGGCGTCATGCGATAATGCGCCTGAATGGATCAACCCGGATACGAGCATGTTAAACTGTTCTGCGCGTTTCAGCGACTATCAATTAAGAGTTGATGCAGATTACTGCTTCCTGCCGAGAACAAAGACGCGCAGATTGTTTGAAGGTGCTGAGACTGAATATTTATTTTTTTGCTATAGACTAATCCTGAGTTAATGTTCGCAATTAAAAGGGTGCCAAACATCTAGAGAGGGGTCGACAGATGACAGGGACTGCCCGCTATTGTAATTTATGCGCTTTGCTTAGCGCTGTTGCCGCACTGCTCACGGCCGTCAGCGCACAGGATTTGCCCGATACGTTGTGGGTGAAGGCTATTTATTATGATTTTCATGCGGATGGGACCGGAGGCAGTGGTTCGAATCCGGAGTTTAATGTCGGTCATTCAGGGGCGGGTGTTATCCGCAACATGGTACAAAACAGCGTCCTGGAGTATGAAACAACAAATGCCGGCTACTTTACTTACCCCAAATTCAGTTTTGATTCGATTGCCAAGCCGGTGCTGGGCTCCAATCCATTTAAAAATTGCGAAATCAGCCGGTGGTATCGTTCCTGGGAGCCGGTCACCCGTATTCCCGATTACGGAAATACATTCGGCTGTTCGGACTATCGAACGGTGGGCTATGATACTGCCTTTAAAAATATAGTGATCAAGGATTCGCTGCCATTCACGATTTTTAATCAACAAAACGGGACATATCGCTACGAGCGTACCGGGCATTATACCGAAAGCGGCGAGGCCGGCGGTTTCTTCCCGATCGACGATAAAGGTTTTGGAAGCGATCTTCAGGGCCAATTGCACAATTATTCGTTTACTATGGAGCTGCATTTCAAGTTTACCTACCAGCCCGGATTAGAGTTTGATTTTCTGGGTGATGATGATCTGTGGGTCTATATTGATGGAGAACTTGCTCTCGACCTGGGCGGGGTGCATAACAGCGCTCCGGGCAGTATCGATCTTGACAATCTTGGTTTAATCGACGGACAGGAATACGTGCTTGACCTCTTCTATGCCGAACGCAACCAGAATAATTCGCGCATCCGTATCACCACCAACATCTTCACCCCCGAACCCGAGAACCTCGTTTTGCAAACCGGCACCGATACCATCTCCGCCGGTGATACTACTTCCATTATCGCCAAGATAATCACCAACAGCGGGGATACCATTCCGCCCGATTCATCGATATACGATTTGGTTTCCTGGGATATCCCGTCAATGAGCATGCAGCCCAGACCGGGTGATACGATCTGGTTTGATGACGGACATTATACCGTTTTCAGCGGCACACAGGCCTTTCGCAATGTGAAAATAATCGCCGGTTTTACCGATCAGAATGATGCGTCCAATGTTTTGTTCGATACCGCATCTGTCTACATCAAACCGGGGGCGGATTACCAGGCGGTGATCGAGCGATCTTCGCGTACGCAACTTTCGGCCGATGATGTACGCCCTAACACCTACGCAGATTCGGTGCTGGCATCTCCGCTCAGTATTATTTCGATGGACTCTGCGCAAAATGACGTATACGTCTATGGCGTCGTGCGCGACAGCTCGGGCAATTACAAACGCCTGCTGACCAACGGTGAGTGGAACAGCCTCGATCCGAACATCTTCACGGTTGCGATGCCGGGCAGTGGTAAGTGGGAAGCGCAGGTGACGCGGGTTACCAAAGGAGCCGACACCCTGGAAGCTTTGGAGCCGGGGCTGGTCGCCGATTCGGTTGAAATTGTCCTGAGTGCGGGGGTGCTGGTCGGCTTGCGCGTTATTGATTCGATTACCGGCCAGGTTGTCGATACGATCAGCATCACAACGGATGATGTCGTCAATCTGCTGGCGGAGGGCAAGTGGTCGGACAACCTGGCTAGCTGGGTTACGCAACCGGCGTCCTGGAACATGGACCCCGACACCCTGCGATCCGCCAACCAGATTCCAACCGGCGATCGTGCCACCTGGGTGTACAGTCCGATCAATCCGGGCCGGGCAACGCTCACCGTATCATCCGGCAATCAAAGCGTCGACATTCCGGTGATCGTCACGCCGGCGCCGCCTTCCGGGGTTAGTCTAGACCTGCTTACTTCGAACCCGACCGCCGGCGTGCCGTTTCAGGCCGTGGTAACCATCACCAATTCCGACGGGCTGGTGCCCGGGACGTATTGTTACTATCCCGACTCACAGGCTCTTTACTGGGACATCCTGGGTAACGGCAATGCGAAAAAAGACCCCACGGTGCAGACCGGGCAGGATTCGACGAACCTGAATGTCCGCTCGAACAAGAACCGCGGCGTAACGCAATGCTTCGAAAACGGTGTTGACACGGTTGCGTTTGTACTCTACAACGCACCGCTTCCGCCCGACAATCAGCATCAGCTCTGGGTGCAGCTCGACGGAGCTCCGCCCCAGCCCATTACCGCAAAAACGCCGAAATTCATCCTGCAGCCCGGCGACGTCGACAGCATCGTACTCGAATATCCCGGCGGCGCGATTGTGCCCGATTCTGTCGCGCTGAATGCACCGGATGATGACTTGTTTATTCAGGCGATCGGGTATGATCAGTTTGGTAATCGCATCGGACCGATTGTCGGCGTCTGGAATCCGGGGGGATCACTGCATCCGATTGATGACGATACGAGCCAGGTGCTCTACTACTCCACGCAGGAAATTAAGCTGGACGAAAAGGGATGTGTTGTCGTTACCTCGCGTGATAAGCCGGGTGCAACGCCCGACAGGGTATGCCTCACGATAACCGCTCCCAAGGCCACGATTTCGACCGCTGCTACACGCGACTCCAGCGGCAACGGCTATCTTGACATTATCAAGGTAACTTTTGACAAGGAAGTAACGATCGGGACCGGTTATTCCCTTGACAATATAAATTTGTTTCATACCTACGATCCCAATCCGCGCGACAGCGATCCGGGCACGACGTATTCGTTTGAGGTAACCGATATCCAGGCCCTCAACGGCACCGATACGGATACGCTTTTTTACCTTGCGGTCAAGGAGGTCAATACCGGAAAAATACCACAGACCGATTGGGAACCGACAATTCAATTCAAGAACAATGCAGCCATATCCAACAATGAATTTCAGGTTGGGGACGGCGCCGGCCCGGTCGTCTGGGATGTCTTTTTTGACAAACGCAAGGAGAACAAGATCGTTACGGTCACCTTCAGCGAGCCGCTGGAAAACGTTCCGGGACCCAGCATGGCGCGGCCCGAACTGGTGCTGAATGTCTGGTACGACTCGACGGAATCGGTGGATACCATGTTCAGTGAAGTTGAATTTTTCCGTACTTCTACAGAAAATAATAAAGCTTATTTCGAGCTTGACGAAAAGCATCTGCTGACGAATCGCCATTTCATCAGCATCAACATGTCCGGTGAGGTTTACCTTGTTGACCGCGACAAATTGAATCCGCCGGTGGTCGACAACCAGCGCGTGCGTGTTGATGTCAAGGATATTGCGGCAGTTCAGGCGGCGCCCAATCCCTTTCCGCCCGGCAATCCCAATATGTTGCTCCCCGGCGACGATCAGCGCGGCTTTGCATTTCATGATCGTGCCACCCGCAAGGAGGCATTCGAGCGTACGATCGGCCGGGCCGGCGGCGGAATGCTGCTGAAAATAGATCTTCCGCTGCCATCGGTCTGCAAAACGCCGGTAGAGGGAGATATTGTGCTCGAAGGACGCGGTGTTGTGTTTGATATCGTAGGCAATAAAGTAAAAGAAGTGACGTATGAAAACCTGTTCCCAGAAGAGTATTTCCGGGATTACGAGGGCGGCATCAAAAAAGACATTGCCATCTACTGGGATGGAACCAACAATGGCGGACTGGCGGTATCGCCCGGCGCCTATATCATGTATATCGATCTAAAGCTGAAAGCTGACGTCGGCTGCGAGGGTGGCCCCGTGGAACAGCACATCTGGTCGCGGAAAGATCCCGTCAAGCTGGGAGTGCGCCGGTAAGGGGAGTGCGGTTACGGGCGATCCGGCGCAGTAATCGGCGCTGCCTCAAGCTCCTCGGGCAGGTGCTGATGGCGCGGGCTGTGATGATCGCACAGTGTGCCGTGCATGTGCTCCAAATGGGCATACTTTCTGGCCCAGATTTCCGGGTAGAACGCCTTGACACATTCCGGACAGAGCGTATGGCTGAAATCGGCAAAGCTGTGCCTGCTGATATAATCTTCGATGTTATTCCAGTGATCCTGATCATCGCGAATCTTTTTGCAGTGCGCGCAGATCGGCAGAAATCCCCGTAACGTTTCTACTTCGTCAAGCGCTTTACGCAACTGGGCAATCAGGTTGGTACGGTCCTCCTCGGCCTGCTTGCGGGCGGTTACATCCTGGGAGGTGATGATCGCGCCGTCGGGAAAAGGGCTCAGGGTGACATTGAGCGTTTTCCTGCCGTATTTCAACTCCGAAAACAGCTTTGTTTTCTGTTCCCTGATGCAGCCCATGAGTTCACCGTGCATATCGGCTTCGTGCCGGGAAGCATAGTCGCGGTACATAACATCACCGATCTCGGGCAGACGATCTCCGGATTTGAGCTTTGCTTTATTGGAGCGAATAACGCGTCCTTCCCGGTCGACGACAACCGTAAATACCGGATTATAGCTGAACAGGGCAAAGTTGAAAGCTTCTTTGTGGCGGAGTTGCTTCTCTACAGCTTTGTGTTGTTCTTCAAGGCGCTCCAGGTGTGCGACTTTTTCCCGCATATTTGCTAATTCCGCCAGTAGCTCCGTTCTGCTTTTTTCAGTTTCGTGCATATGTGTTACCCCCTTCTCCGTCTGAGATGAGCCCGAAAAGTTGTCGCGGTAGTGCCGATGAAGTGAATCATTAATCTAATTTTAAGATTCACGGCAGGCCAAATCAAGTAAAAAATTGCATCTTTTTCTACCAATTGTTGTGCTTGCTTTTTACTGTTCTACCAGATGCCGCGCAAAAGATACGGTAATTCCGGCATCCTAAGTCGGGCAACTACAATATGTTGGAGCCCTGCTTGGAAGTAACCAATGAAGTGTGTTTTTGCGTTTTAATTCAGCGTTTGACATACTACATCTTGTGGTGTATAATTAAATTGTATGCGTTAACGAGTATGTGCAGTTGAGCAAAGATTGGAGAAGTTGCAATGTTGCACCGCAAAATTTCCTGCTCCCGCTGCGCGGCGCGTTCGCATTGTTCCGCGCGCACCAAGCTATACATAAATTACTGCGGCTCACACTTCGCAAAGGCAAACCGGTTTATTCAGCCGGCAATTCGTGAATGTAAAGAAAGACGCGGTTTGGTGCTGCAGGGAATAGTGCGCGGCACACCGTCGCCTGCTCCCCAAAGCGCACAAGTCAATAAAAGTGTCACCTGACACTTTACGGGTTGCCCGCACGGCACTTTCATGCTACAATGTATCGAAACGCCGGGCGCACTGCCGGGCCCGCCGAATGCGTTGAAAATGCAGGAGCTGAGAGCTATTTTAACCAGTTACTTCTTCAATCCACTTAGCCGGAAATGCCGACATAATGAAATGCACCGATATCGTTCCGCTTCTGAGCGGCTTCTTGTTGCTGGGATGCGCCACGCAGAAACCGCTTACGACTATTGCGGATATTGACGAAGCGACGCTGACCGGAGTCGACACCGTTATCATTACAGGTGGTATGGATTCCACCGCGACAGATTCGGTCGCGTTGATCACGCCGTTCGAGCGCATCGGTTTTCTGATCGGCCTGGCAAAGGAGTCGGTCAAGCAGAATAAATTTGACGAGGCGAATGCGCAGATGCGGGAAGCGGTCTGGATAATTGAAGAAAGTAAAGATACCTCGGCGCTTATCCGGCAGACCCAGGACAGTCTGTATAAGGAAATCGTAGCTTTTTATACCGATATCATGCCCGCGGAATTTCTTGATTTAATGCCGGAGAACATCTCGGTGCAGGTATTCGAAATCCGTCTCTCACGCTCCCTGGACTCACTGAAACTATCTACCGACGACAGCGCCGCTCTGGCAACGATGCTGTGCCATAACAAATCCGAATATGATGTGCCGATGGTATTCAATGACCGGGTCTATCGGGCTTTGAATTTCTACAGTCGTGGACGTAAAGGTCCCGTGAGCAGGTGGCTGGTGCGGGCACATTATTATCTGCCTCTGTTTAGGCAGGTTTTTGCCGACTCCGGTTTGCCGCAAGATCTGGCGTACCTGCCGCTGATCGAAAGCGGCTTCAATCCCCGCGCCTACTCTCCCGCGCATGCTTCCGGCATCTGGCAGTTCATCTCTTCGACTGGCCGCAGGTATGGTTTGCGCAAAAGCTACTGGCTTGACGAGCGCAGAAGTCCCTTGCAGGCAACACGATCGGCGGCTTCGTATCTTAAAAAGCTGTACGGCGATTTTAGCGACTGGCACCTGGCGCTGGCTGCGTATAATTGCGGAGAAGGCGGCGTTGGGCGTGCAATCAGGCGGGCCGATACGGCCGACTACTGGCAATTG
The DNA here is from genome assembly GCA_014728295.1 of Chitinivibrionales bacterium. Taxonomy (GTDB): domain Bacteria; phylum Fibrobacterota; class Chitinivibrionia; order Chitinivibrionales; family WJKA01; genus WJLW01. The sequence goes on from WJLW01000112.1 coordinate 23,782, forward strand.
CGGTTGCCGCGTGAGACTATGAACTATGTGCCGCAGTTTATTGCCGCACTGATCATTGCAAAAAATCCGCACTGTTTTGACTTCACGGTTGATACGGTCGAGCCATTTGATCTGGATACGGTGTTAATACATGACTGTGTTGACATGGGCGAAATCGCACAGGCCCTGGACGTGCCGGCCGTCGAACTGCGCAAGCTGAATCCGCATATCCTGCGCTGGTGCACGCCGCCGGATCACAAAGATGTCGTAGTGTATCTGCCGGCCGGAAGCAAGGGACAATTTACGGAATTTTATGCCTCCCTGCCTCCCGAAAAAAAAGTAAAGTGGCTTCGCTATCGCATTTCCGCCGGCGACAACCTGGGCTCGATCTCGCGACGATTCCGGGTGCCGGTGCATGCCATAAAGTCGATGAATAATCTGAGATCCAGCCGCATTATCGCCGGAAAGCATCTTTTCGTTCCCGTGCCGGCCAATCGATCCGTTCCCCGGATTGGCAAAAGCGCGGCCCCTCCCCGCAGCCCCGGCCGGCGTGTCGTCGCTGAGCCCGAAGAAGCGCTGGTGTTCAAGGCCAAGGGGCTGAAGCCGTTGAAATACAAAGTCAGATCTGGCGATACGATGTACGAATTGGCAAAACTGTTCAATACTTCCGTAGGTGATATCTGCCGCTGGAACAATATAAGCAGGGCGCGCTCGATCCGCGTCGGCCAGATGCTTACGCTATATGTCACGCTGACGCCCAACCAGAAGGAGTTGCTGCCTCGCAAGCCGCGTCCGGCTCCTTCGCATTTGGTGAAGGCCTACTATAAAATCAGGCGCGGCGACAATCTCTACTCGATTGCCCGGCGTCTGAAAGTTTTGGTGGACGATCTTATCGTTTGGAACAACCTTGATGGGAGCCACCCGCTGATCCATCCCGGTCGGCAGCTCGTTTATCATCAGGACCCGTCGCTGGTGAGCCGCCAGGTTGACAAAATAGGCGCCAGTCGCAGCAGTCTGGTTGATCCGCGTGAAGACTTTGTGCGCTACCGGGTCAGGCGCGGCGATAATCTGTACCGCCTGGCCAAGCTTTTTGGATGCGAGGTGGGTACCATCAAAAGAATCAACAAGCTCAAAGGTTCCGCCATTATCCGGCCGGGTGACATCCTCTATATGCCCTCGCCAAAAAGCAGCGGCGTCAAAACCACACCCGCTCCCGATCCCGAAGCGCTTTACCGGGAGGATACCGCACGGCAAACCATGCTCTCGGCTGCCTACGGCATACGGGTTTCGGCGCAGGGGGCGGTATTGTGAAACGGTCTCACAAAATCATGATTGTAGCCGTCATTCTTACTCCGGTGGTTATCGGTCTGGTGGTAACCGTTCTGTCGCAGAACTCCGAGCGTGGTCCGCTTGGCGGTGCAAAAATCGGCCTGGTGCGGGTGCGCGATATTATTTACGAGTCTGATTCGTATGTCAAGCAGTTGAAAGAATACCGCGAAGACGAAAGCGTACTCGGCGTGATTATGCGCATCAACTCGCCCGGCGGCACGGTTGCCCCTGCGCAGGAGATTTTCGCCGAAGTGATGCGTTATCGTGCGGCTCAAAAACCCCTCATCGTGTCGATGGAAAACGTTGCTGCGTCGGGAGGGTATTACATCGCCGGCGGCGCGGATAAAATCTTTGCCAATCCGGGAACCCTTACCGGCAGCTTTGGCGTTATCCTGCGCTTTCCGTCCTATCACAAGCTGATGGATAAAATCGGCTTTGATATGATTACCATCAAGGCCGGCAAATTCAAGGACATCGGTAACCCGCACCGGGAGATGACCGATGCCGAGAGGGCCACGCTCAGCACGCTGGTTGAGAATACGCACGATCAATTTATCAATGCGATCGTGACGGGACGCAACATGTCGCTCGATTCGGTAAGAAAATATGCCGACGGTCGGATTTTCACCGGCATGCAGGCAAAAGAGCTGGGCTTTGTCGATTCCCTCGGCGGATTTGAGACGGCTCTGGAGTACCTTAAAACAACGCTGGGGCTTACCGGCAAAGTAAAGCTTGCCGAGAAAAAAGAGAGAGAGCCGCTGCTGAAGCGGCTTTTAACCGGCGAGGCCCGGGGACTGCTGAATGTGGGCCGGGTGCTGGCGCCGCCGGCCGGCGCGTATTATCTCATGAGCGGATCGTGATACGTCCCAATTCATCATTATAGCTGTGTGTTTTTCGGGGCGCCGGTACAATCAAGTAGATTTCATCAAAATTGCCATTTTTTGAGCTAAAATAGTGACTTTCGCATGTGCATAACTTATTATATAGGACATTGATCGTAACAAGAGTCATCATTCTATTCACAATTTAAAGCTTCACAGGAGGAGCATATGAGTCTACAGCCACTGCTTGACGAGATTGAAGTTTTGAAAATTGAATACGAGAAGTTTGAGCGCGGCAACAAATCGGCCGGTACACGTGCGCGCAAATCATTGCAGAATATCAAAAAGGTTGCTCAGGATTTGCGCACCGAAATTCAGGAAAGCAAAAAGGTCGATTGACATATCGGGAAATCGCCGGGGTTAACGGCTGATTCCCCTTCGTATCGCAGCACAATTCACGCTGCCTCAGATGCGGAGATGCTGGAGAGTGCGCATGTGGCGACGATCTTGGATCGCCGTCCCATGCGGCATACGCACTTTTTTCGCAGATAGGATATGCAGTGCGCAGGCATACGGAGGGGATTTGTTATTTTGCCACAGTACTCTGATTGAGAGAATTTCTCTTTTTTTATCTTTGCCGACAATAAAATTTTTTTTCGTGCGTACTTTGTTGTTTTTGCGGTATTTGGTGTCAGAGGGATTCTGCTTGACCCATTTTCACGCAAAAATGCATTTTTAATAGCCTGGTCTGCTGGATTTTTATTGGTTGATACCGGAAAATGCATCGTATCTATAAACCTTTTAACACAACGTTTTGGTGGTAGTGTATGGTTGCAACAAACAATCAAGTAATGCTTGAAGTCAACGATCTGAATAAGCGGTTCGGGGTGGTCCAGGCCGTTAAGGATCTGAATTTCAAGGTCGAACAGGGTGAAATCCTTGGGTTTCTGGGCACCAACGGCGCTGGAAAAACAACTACAATGCGCATTATTACCTGCTTTATTCCGGCCTCTTCGGGCGGCGTCAAGGTTGATGGACTTAACATTAGAGAAGCCGACCTTGAGGTGCGCCGGCGTATCGGCTATTTGCCCGAGAGCGCACCTTTGTACAACGACATGATTGTAACGGAGTACCTGAATTTCGCCGGTCAGATCAGGGGTCTGCAGGGCAACAAGCTCTCCTCAAGAGTCGAGGAGATGATCGGTATCTGCGGCTTGGGCAGAATGCGCAGACGTTTGATCGGTAATTTGTCGAAGGGGTATCGCCAGCGTGTCGGTTTGGCGCAGGCAATGATCCACAATCCCGATCTGTTAATCCTCGATGAACCGATGTCGGGCCTCGATCCGAACCAGATCATCGAAATCCGTCAGCTCATCAAGAATATCGGCCGGGAGAAAACGGTAATTTACTGTTCGCATATTCTCCCGGAGGTGGCGACAACCTGCAGTCGCATAATTATTATTCACAACGGGGCCATCGTTGCTTCCGGTACGCCGCATGAGCTGACCTCAAAATCAAGTTCGGGACAGCGCTATATCCTGAGAGCCAAAGGCGACAAAGACGCACTTGATCGTCAACTGACGGCTGTGGACGGTGTTTCCAAAGTCAGCATCAACGACGACGGAGGGGGCTGGTACAAGGTCACCGCCTTCATGGAAACCGAAGAGGAACGCGGCGATTCGATTTACCGGTGCGCCGTAGAAAATAACTGGACGCTCTCGGAATTGACGCGCGAAACGGCAAGCCTCGAAGATGTATTTACCCAGTTGACGCGAGGAGTGTAATATGCAGAATGTTCTGACCATATTCAAAAAGGAATTCAAGGCGTACTTCTTGTCGCCCGTAGCCTATGTCTACATTACCATCTATCTGGCGGTAACCAACTTTCTCTTTTTTCAGGGCTTTTTCATCATGAATCAGGCCGATGTGCGTAGCTATTTCGGACTACTGCCCTGGATTTTTCTTCTGTTCATACCTGCGATCACCATGCGCATCTGGGCCGAAGAGAAAAAGGTCAAAACGCTCGAGTTGCTGCTGACCTGGCCGCTGAGAGATGTTGAAGTGGTTGTCGGCAAGTTTCTGGCCTCATTTGCTTTTTTGTGCGTGGCCATCCTGCTGTCGATAACCGTTCCGATCACTGTGGCAATTCTGGGCGATCCCGATCCGGGACCGATCATCGGCGGCTATATCGGAGCCGTGCTGATGGGTGCGGCGTATTTGTCGATCGGCTTGTGGATTTCATCTTTGACGGAAAACCAGATAGTGGCATTTATCTTTGCCATGGCAATCACCTTTGGCATGTTTTTTATCGGCAATCAGTTTGTACTAATGAACCTTCCGTTCAAACACCAGTTGGCACCCATTCTGTCATATGTAAGTCTGGGTAATCATTACGAAAGTATCATGAGAGGAGTGCTCGATTCACGGGACATAATTTACTATCTCTCGGTAATCGGCTTTTTCCTCTTTTTAAATGTACGATCTCTTGAAAGCAGGAAATGGGAGTAGACTACTATGCCTAAAAGTATAAAATACAGTTCACAATCGGTGGTATTTGTCCTGACCATATTCGGCTTCGTGGCGGTAATAAACTACATCTCCACCAAATGGTTTCGCCGCGTCGATATGACCGAAAACAAAATGTACAGCGTCTCCGACGCAACCAGAACCATTCTCAAAGACATGGATGATATCGTCAATATCAAGGCGTATTTCTCAAAAGATCTGCCCTCACGGCTCAAACCGGTGGCCCAGGAAGTCAGAGACATTCTGGGTGAATACAAGGCGTATGCCGGCAAGAACCTGCAGATTACCTGGGAAGATCCGGCGGATGACGACGAGATCAAAAACCAGGCACAATCCTATGGCGTCCCTGAAATTCAGGTGCAGGCCATAGAAAAGGACAAGGCCCAGGTCATCAAGGCATTCATGGGTATTGTCATCGTGTATGAAGACGCAAAAGAGCTGCTTGGTATGGTGACCGACCTGCGTAATTTCGAGTTCAACCTGACGCAAGCCATAATGAAGGTGCAGCGTGAGGAAACGCCCAAGATCGGTGTGCTCAAAACCGATACCAGCGTCTATATCCCGCCCGAGGTCGCCCGTAAGATGCAGATGAATATGTCGGATCCGACCGAAAGCAAGTACAAGCCGATATTTGACAATCTTAAAGAAAATTATGATGTCACGACGGTCGATATCTCCAACGGTGAAAAGGTCAACACCGATTTCACGACGCTTATTATTCCCGGTGGAGACGACGTCAGCTTCACCGAGCGAGATTTGTTTGAGATCGATCAGTACTTCATGAGCGGCGGCAATCTCATCGTTCTGGTTGATGCTGTCGGGGTTGACATGAGCAGAGGGCTTCAGGGAAAAGTCCAGGACCCCAGAATCATAGAGCTCATGGAGCACTACGGTGTGCGTGTCGAAAAAAATATGGTACTGGATGCTTCGTGCGGACAGGTTCAGATACCGCAGCAGGTCGGCCCGTTTCAGATGAACGTGCCGATGCCCTACCCATACTTTGTGCGGGTCGTCGAAACCGGATTTTACAAAGACAACCCGGCGGTTGGAACGCTGCAGGATTTGATTCTGCCCTGGCCCAGTTCACTCACGCTACTTGTTGATGAGGCGGATACTACCGCAGAGGCCGCGGATACCAACCAGATTGAAGCCGTTGTTCTGGCTAAATCATCACAGAAAAGCTGGACGGCCACCGGTTTTTTCAATCTTGATCCGCGGCAGGAGTGGAATCCGCCCGAAGGTGACCTCAAGCAAAGCAATCTTGTTGCCTACCTGAACGGACCGTTCAAGAGCTACTTTGCCGGGGAAATTATTCCACCGGTCAAGAAACCCGCCGATGATGATACGATTTCACAGATACAGCTTTCGGCAGCGGACCAGGAACGCGAAGTCTCCTCGGACGTTACCAATGCGCATTTGCTCGTCGTTGGCGATTCGGATTTTCTCACCGCACAAAATGCCGCGCCCAGCAATATTAGTTTCCTGATGAACGTTGTCGACTGGCTGTCTTTGGACAAAAGCTTGATTTCGATCCGTACGCGTGCACAGGTCGATCGCACCATGACCACCGACATGCTGAAAGAGGGCAACTCCAGAGCTAATTTTATTCGCTATACCAACGTTCTGCTAATGCCGGTAATACTTATTATTATTGGACTGGTTATCTGGATGCGCCGGCGTGAAGTCGAATCGACTTCGCCTGCCGCACCCGCTTCTTCACCCTCACCAGAAAAGAAGGAGGAGAGCAATTCATGAACACCAAAAAACTCATAGGTATGCTCATTGCGCTTGTTGTCGTCATTGGCATTATTGTTGTTTCCAACCAGATTGCCAATCAAAAACCGGGTGAGAAAGAGGTCAAATTTTTCCCGGCCTTCGAGCAGAGCAAGTGCGCCGCTTTTTTAATCGAAGATAAAGACAACGCCGTCAAGATACGCCGCAAGGGCGATATCTGGATAGTCGTCGATCCGCAGGATCAGACTGGTGGCGATAAGCCGTTGCTGCAAGAGCCCCGCAAGACAAAAGATGAATCGTCAAAAGAGTATCCCGCCGACAGTGCTGCGGTGTATACCGCTCTCGACAAAATCGAGCTTATGGAAAAGGCCATGCTCTCGTCAACCAAGCCCGAAAAGCAGGAGAAATACCAGGTTGATACGGCCAATGGCATCCGGCTTACCGTCTGGGGGGAAAACAGCAAGAAGCTTGGGTCGGTAATTATCGGCAAAAATGCTGCAAACCAGACCAGCCATTTTGTGCGTGAGGTTGGTTCCAACAATGTTTACACTACTCCCGGCAGCGTGCGCTATTCGTTCTTTTCAGATCCCGGGCGCTGGCGTGATAAATCCATTGTTAAGTTCAATAAATCACTCGTCAAAAAGCTCGCGATTGACAAACAGGGCTCCCGCTACGCTATGGAAAAGACCCTCGATACGGCTTCCAATCCGGTCTGGAGCCTGGTTGAACCTGAAAAAGCGCCCGCCAACAATGATGAAGTCAAGCGCATAGTCGATGAGTTTGCGCGTTTCAACTGTACCGACTGGGAAAACAATGACACACTTTCCGATTCGGCTATGGGATTTACCGCGCCTGAAATGACGATTACGGCAACGCTTGAAAACGGTGACAAAAAGACTGCGGTAATCGGTCAGAAAAAAGGCGATACGAACAAATTCTGGGTAAAAACCCCCGGCAAAGATGCCATATTTCTGGCCAATGACTGGGTAATCGAGAAATTCGACAAAAACCTGGAAGACCTTAAGGCGGAGGAAGAGGAGCCGAAAGGAGCAACACCCGTATCCTCAAGCGAAGAGTGAGCATACACAGTCTTCGCGATCTCCGAATTGCATGCAGGAAGAATTAAATAAGCCCGGTGCTGGTTGGGAGGCACCGGGCTTTTTGCGTTTGCGGGCCAGTCTTTTATGGGGAGGTTCCTTGACTCAGGAGAGGAGGGTCATGACGATCAGATTAAAGACCAGAATCAGTACGCTTGCTGCCACGACCGCTTTATTCGTTGACTTGCCGACTTCCACGGCGCCGCCTTTCGTCGGCGTCAGAAATCCGTAGTAGCATCCCGAGAGCACGATAACGCCGCCGAACACCAGCGTCTTGGTAATATTGACCACCACATCAGAAATGCTGAACAGCATCTTGATCGAGTTGTAGAAAGTTACCGGTTCGACATTCAGTGCGATCGTGGCGATCACCTGTGCTGCAACTATGGCAATGAATGAGGCGTAGATGCCCAGGATGGGCATCATAATAAAACCAGCCAGAACGCGCGGGGAAAGCAGGATCAGATACGGATCAAGCGCCAACACTTTCATGGCATCGATCTGCTCGGTGACGCGCATGGTTCCGAGTTCCGCGGCCAGCATGGCGCCCACCCGGCCGGTAATAACCAGTGACGTCAGTACCGGCCCGAGGTCAAGCAGCACGGTTTTGCCCACGACCAGGCCAATATATGAATAAGGGAAATAGTCCTGGAACATGTACTTTGCCTGCCATACGGTAACTGCACCCACAAAGACCGATATCATCGAAATCAGCGGCAGCGACTCAACACCTACGCGTTGCAATTGCTCGAGGACAAGATGGAATTTGGTCACCACCAGACGGGGCGCCACTTTAATGACGTTCCAGAAGAAGAGACAGATCGATCCCAGCTCTTCGATTGATTGTATCGTGGCTTCACCGAATGTGTCGGCTAATCTATCAAGCGCTTTTTTCATGCGACAACGGATTCTTTTGCTTTTGGTGACCTATTAAATTTACGAAAACGAAGCCAGACAAGCAATGCATGCAAATAGGGAAAGGTGAATACCAGGATAATGAACGGCAGCACAATCGCCAGTAGTGATGTGCGAGCCGCCAGTCTGATGTCGCATGAAGGCGGCGCTTCGTTAAATTCGGGAGTAAAAACAAGATCATAACTGCGGGGCAGCCGACTCGGGGAGAGTGCCTTTCGAATGCCATACGTAATGCCGGCTACGCTTGCGGTCAGCGCCGGATCCGCAAGTGATGCCCTGCAACGCAGCACAAAGCAGTCGAACCGCACTATTTTCAGCAGATTGAGTATGAACCGCAGGGCGAGGGTAACGATTTTTTTGATGAATCGTCGCTGGTGCAGGAAAAACCAGGCTTTACTTTGCATAATTTTGCGCTTGAGTTTTGTGATACTGTCACTGATGCGTGACAGGAGCCATGCTTTGCCTGATGGTTCGGTGGCATCCTCCTCCTGGGGCGTTTCATTCGGTGCGGATTCGCCCGGTGGTTGCATATCATCGGAACTGGAATGGTGCTCTGGTTGGGGGGCATCAGTGTCATTCATTTTCGGCGGCGTATGCTGCGTTGAAAGCTCCTCACCCTTTCGCCGAACAGCGGGATCCACTCGTTGGGCCGCTTGCTCATCCCGAAAAACGGGGGCAGCGGTTTCTTTGGCCGGCTGATCTTTACGTTCCGGCAACTGCGCGTGCGCTGCAGCCCGCTCTTCGGTGGCATGATCTTTTGGACGATGGGCTGAAGCCGGGGTTTGCCGGGGGGCGGCTTGTTTATCATGCGGCTGTGATTGCCGTTTGTGAGCATCTTCTTTTGTATCGACAGCACGGGGGTAGACTCGAAAACGCTTAAACAGATACACGGCATTGCGCCGGGTTGCATGGTCATACTCGATTCTTATTACGGCAGGATGCAGCCAATGCCCGGTGCCGGTGAGTGTGCGAGAATCTTCATTCACGCCCATCTCCACCGCAAAGTAAAACGGCGGCAGGAGCAGGAGCAGCAAGCCTGCCAGTGCGATTCCGAAAAACCATAAAAAAATAGTGAGCAACATGTTTGCACTTTTCAGGCTGAAGCATTGTCCGCAGCTTGCGGCGGTTCTGATTCGCCGGGTGCTGGTGTGTCATCTTTGAGTACTTTGCCGTGTTCGGTGATTACCTGATCCATAGCGACATCGTGGTACTCGAAGGGCAGGAGGGTATCCATGATCTGACACGAATATGCCAGGCCGATGATCGGTATGCGCCCTTTGAGTTCACTCAAAAACGTATCGTAGTAATGCTTGCCGCGTCCCAGCCGCCCGCCTTCCCTGTCAAAGGCAACGGCGGGGCAGATGATGAGCTGCAAATCGCTTTTGAAAAAATTATCTCTGAGCTTTTCTACCGGCTCGAGGATTTCGTAATGTCCCGGCTTCAGATCGATGTCCCGGTCTTTGATCTCGCTTAAGCCAAGGTCGTTCATTTCGACATCGCAATAAGGAACGACGACTCGCTTTTGCTTTTCGGCCAGGAGGCTTGCGATGAGTTCATGAGTTTCCACTTCAGGTTCTTTGGCAACGTAGATCATGACTGAGCGTGCCCTGGCAAAAGCTTCGTTTTTACACAGATGCCCGATGATACGTTCGGAGAGTTCGAATCGCTGCTCCTCGCTGAGCTCCTGACGGGCTGTTTCGTATAGTTTGCGCAATTTCTTTTTTTTCACATACGGATCGTCTTCGGTTTTTGTTTCCTGCTGAATCTGCTTGATCGGGCGCGAAATATCGTTGAGTTCGCGCTTGACTTTATCGCTATATTGTCGGGCCTTTGCCATGAATTTAGCGATTTCACGGATAAAACCGGGCAATTCCTTGGTGCCGAAAAAAAGCAGAATCAGGCTCAGGATAACCAGAATTTCAGGAAAGCCTAATCCGGTAAACATTATGCAGAAGCCTTCTTAAGGGAAGCGGATTCGTTTTTCTGTTTGTTAAGTGCTATCCATGAAACCAGGACGCTGATGAAATAGAGTGTTATCAGGGGACCTGCCAGAAACAATTGCGAAATGATGTCGGGTGGCGTGAGCAGCGCGGCCATGATGAACATAATCACCAGCGCGTATTTGAATTTCGAGAGAAGTATTTTCGGCGTCAGGACGCCCAATTTGGTTAGGGCAAATGAGATGACCGGCAGTTCAAAGACCGATCCGAATGCCAGTACGATTTTGATGATAAATCCCATATACTCGTTGGCCTTAAAAAAGGGCTCGAGCGATCCGGAGGCATAGCCGGCCAGAAATTTGAGCACATACGGCAGAACCAGGTAGCTAAAACCAATGCCCAGCAAAAAACTCAGGCTCGAGACAATTACGGTCGGCAACACGACCACTTTCTCGCTTTTGTAAAGTCCCGGGGCGATAAATTTCCAGAGCTGGTAGAAAATAATCGGGCAGGCAATGATAATGCCCCCGGCAACGGCGATTTTGAGGCTGAGAATAATAGCTTCGGCCGGCGCGGTGAAAATAAGCTTGGGCCTGGGATCAGAGAGCGAGAGCGGGTAGACCATCACAATATCGAATATGCGTCGCCAGAAAATACCGCAGGGAATGGCGCATACAACAACCGCAATGATACTTTTGATGAGTCGCCAGCGAAGCTCCTCGAGGTGATCCCAGAAGGACATCTCCGACTGTTCTTCAGCCATCGGACTCCTTGGGATCCCTCTCTCCCTTTTTATCGCTGGAGTCTTCTATTTCCTCTACATCTTTCTGGGCTTTTTTGAACTCTTTGATGCCTTTGCCCAGTCCGCTTGCCAGTTCGGGGATCTTTTTTGCACCAAAAAGCAAAACAATGATTCCGCCAATAAGAACCCATTCCCAACCACCTGGAAACATATGCTCACTCCTGAAATAGGATGGTAATGTATTGTCAAATCTGATTATCCGTTAAATGCGGAAATTAATCTATATAAAATAAAATATATTACTAGGCTGTTTTCACATCTTTTTCACTTTTTTTTCAGGGATTTTTATCCAGTGCCCGAAAAGCTTATGCCACGCGCAAGTAATGATTCTGTGATCTATGGGATTCATGCAGCCAAAGAAGTATTGCATCAGCGAAAAAATGACATTGAGCGCATTTATTTTGCCGAAGCGAAAAAAAACGAAGCGCTTTTTGAGTTGCTAAAATATTGCCGCAAACATCGCTTATCCTATCAACATGTACCCGAGCATAAAATTACAGCACTGGCCGGCTCCGATAAACATCAGGGAATTGTCATCACCCGTTGCGCCAATGCGTTTGCCGGCATTGATGAAATCAATCAAATTCTCAAAGCGTCCCGATTGCCGCTGGTGATGATTCCCGCATCAATCGAAGATCCGCACAATCTCGGGGCGGTCATACGCTCCGCCGTAGCCTGCGGGGTAGATGCAATGCTGCTCGAGCGCAAATCCACCGTGTCCATCACCGGTTCGGTCGCCAAAGCATCGGCCGGGATGATTGAGCATTTGGCACTGGCAAAGCCGAGAAATCTCGAAGGCATCATTGCTGAATATAAAGCAGGTGGTATGCAGGTCGTTGGCGCGGATATGGCCGGGGATCAACTGCCCTGGGAACTAAATTTCGCCACGCCGACGGTAATAATTTCGGGTGGGGAACACCGGGGCATTCCGCCCTATCTCAGAAAGCAATGCACTGCCCTAGTAAAAATTCCCATGCGTCCGGTCGTGCCGTCCCTGAATGTTTCGGTTTCGGTGGGTATGCTGCTTTATGAGATTGTCAGGCAGCGCGTCGGTGCCGGATCAGACGCGATTTAGCTCAGTCCGCCGAAAAAATCATCAAGTTTGTCAACCACGTCGTCGCCGGACAGCATCGAGCTGTCACCCTTGTCCTCTTTTTTCTGTTGTGGCTCCGCCGCTTCGGGCTGAGGTGACTGAGGTGACTGAGGTTGCGGCTGATCTGCCGGTTCGGGTGGTTGGGCTGGAGCCGTATGTTCGGTTTCCGGGGCGGATCTCATATTTTCAAAATTTGGTATGTCGGTGATCACGCGAGTTGCGGCAAGATCGTCATAAGCCAGATCGAATGAACCGGTGCCTTCTTCAATGCTGGGCATGGGTTGCGTGGGCACATCGCTCCACTCCGTTTCTCTGTTGCGTTCGTCCTGTGCATTTTCGGCCGGAGGTTCCGAAGGGCCTTGGGCTTCGGCAAGTGGCTCCGCGGCATTATCCGGCGATGTTTCGAATTGGGCAGGCGCGTCGTCGCGGACGCCGGCTGCTTCTGCCGATTGCTCCGCAAATGGTGAGTCGCCTGTCTGGGGCTGTGCAAAAGGATTCTGAATCGATTGGGCCTGCTCCCAGCTCTCTTCGGCATATCCCTGCTGCTCTTGCTGCTCTTCGGTGTGTTCGTCGGCCTGCAGGGGGAGATTGTCGTTAAGGGAAAATTGAAAATTAATGTCCTCTTCCTGCCCTTCAGAAAATGCTTGCGGCGACTGTGCCTGCGCTGCACCGAATTCATCTTCGCTGGAAACCCACCGAGCGGGTGTACCGGAATCATCCAGGCCCGGGCGATTCAATTCTGTAGTGCCAAACGAAACGGAGGCGTCGTCCACCTGTGGCGCCTGATTCGAAAAGATTGTATCGACCTGCTCCTCGCCGGCCTGCTCGTGAGGGAGCGCCTGGTCGGGTGCTGCATAGTCTTGTTCGGAGCGCTCACTGGCAGACTCGTCGAACCCGGCGGTCAACTCCGGTGAGATATCCTGTGCGCCGGGCGCGGATGCCGCATCCGCGGGTTGGTCGAAACTGGGCGGTGGCATGAACATGGTTGCCTCGGGAGAACCTTCGGTAGCGTAAGGCTCGCCTGCATCGGCTTGTTCTTCGCTGTACTCCTGATAATCGGCTTGGAATTCCTCTGGCTGTGCAAACGGCTGCTGCAGTTGCCGATTCGCCTCTTCGTCCTTGAGCAGGGCTTCCGACATATCAAGGGCGACCGTCGGCTGGTCTGTGGATTGGGGGAGTATCTGATCTTGCATGACTCTGGGTTCCGGTGCCAAGGAAGGCTCGGGACGGGGTGGCTCGGCCTGAGGCGGCTGTTGCGCTGATGCCTGCAGGTGCGGTGGCGCAGGCACCTGCAGGGCTTCTGCCGGGGGGGCTGCCTGTTGCGCTTGCTGCGGAATTGCGCGCGCGGCTTTGTCCAGCTCCTGCATGAAGCTCCAGTGCTGGCGCAAAATGGTATCGTAATATCTCGCCATATACGTGTCGATGCGGTGCATGTGAGTTTTGAGGCTTTGCGACAAGCTGTCGAGTTTCCGCCCCAGAGAAGGCTTGAGATGCTGAGCCGAGAGTTCTCCGGCATTATGTGCGGAGAGCAGCTTGTCAATCTCCGCTTCAAGCAAACCGAGGCGCTCGCCAATCTGTTCCTGTGATTTTCTGGATCGTGTCTTTCCGGATCGAATGAGTATGATAGACAGCCCCCATACCAGTGAACTGAGGAGTATTCCGCCCAGTAAACCGGCCAGGAGCATCACCAGTTGATCATTCATGCTATTTCCTTTCAAAAAAATCAACACGTTAGCGCTTACCTTATTATGCCATCCCGGAAGCGCACCCGCAAGGCCGCACCGGCAAAAAAATATTGTCGCTGAATTGCAGGTTCAGGTTCTGACCTGGTTCAGGTGTGGCTGACCAGAGCCGAATCATAGATCGACCTGTATTTATCAACGGCCTTTTGCCAGGTTAGAGTTTGAACGCATTCAAATCCATTGAGCATGAGTTGACAGAAGCGTTCGGGAAGCTTCCGGCAGGCGCAGGCTTCGATCAGCGTCTCTGTTGCTGCAGCAACCATGCTTTGGAACAATGCGCTATCCATTCTTTTCTGCACCGGCGTGCCGATCAGCTCGCGCCAGCTTGTACCGGTATTCCCGCCAGAGATGGTTTCACGATACAGAAAGCCGGTCGGCTTGTCCTCTTTCCAAACATGATTGATCATATCCCGGTAAAATTCCGGGAGTTGAATATCTTTTTTATTTACGGGATTAATCTGGCTGATCAGCCCGCCGGTGGCTCTGGCAACAACCGGCGTGCCGTGGATATAGCCTTCGGTAGCGGCGCCGAATGGTTCGTAGAGCGAAGGCATCAGCAGGTAATCCGACCCCTGCAGGTACATGTTATACTGATCCGCTGACAGGCGAAAAGGCCAGATGGTTATGTCGCCACGGCACTCTTGCGCAATGTCATTGAAATAATCCAGTACCGCGTTTTCACCGCTGCCGGCCGACGAAGGGCAAAAAAACAGTTTGCAGGATGCCCTCGGCAGACGCCTGAACGCCTCAAAGATAACATCAAAGCCTTTTTGCATGATGTCAAGCCGGCCCGTCATGAAAAAGAGTGGTTCCGTCAGGGTGCCGCAAAATTCGAGTAATCCGCGGATTCGTGCGTCTTTGTATGCCGTTGCTGCTTCGACAAACGCTTGCTTGTAGGCCATTTTTTCATAATGCAAGTGCTGAATGCTGCCGCTTCGGGCCGCTTCGACCGCTTGGAGCGAATAGGGGAGATGCAATTTGCCAAACATGCCGTTTTCCACGCCAATTGGCTTATTCACCGCAAAGAATTGCTGCAGATGCGGTGCAAAGTGTCTTGTCTGCAATGGATCGAACTGCAATTCTACCGCAAATGGCGTACTCACCGTGGTAATGGGACCGTCGAGGTAGGGGATGGATGCCTGCAGTACGGTAGCGCCGGCGGCCGGAGCGCCGAAAAAACGATTACACGCGTTTACCGGCAACGGGGCATCGTAGGAATTATGTAAGGTGAGTATCGACACGGCATTTTCGAGCAGGCCGCTGACGAGGGCGATTTTCGAGGTAAGTGCGACGGCTGCAGTTTCCCAGTCATGCGCGTGAAAGACGATGTCACGGGTAATCCCCAGGCTTGCCAGCGCAAAAGGCGTCGCAGCGCACAGCGCCAGACTGTCGCATACCAGACCGCCGGGCGTTTCAAATTCGTAGGGATTGTCGGCATTGACAAATTGTGCCGGCATTTCGACGTAGTAGCTGGGAACGGTGGCCGTGGTATCCTGATAGCAACTTAGGGTAGTTGTGAAATTGGCGCAGGCGAACGAGCGATTGACAAAACAGGTTCGAAATACCTGTGCCGCCAGCGCCGCTTTGACGGCGGGGTGGTTGCGATGAAGCGGTGTGATGACAATGACGCGTTCATTGCCCCGTGCGATGTGTTCCGGCAGATGTCGCGCAATCGTACCAAGACCGCCCACCGACGCATACTGATTTTCGAATACCACAAACACGATAGTGCGTCGTCGGGGGTGAAAGCGATCGTTGGCAAGCCGTATGCGACGGCGGTCTTCTGTGCTGAAAACCGAACGGTAATCGCCTGTGGTTTTCCTATAGTGCTGCAGTTGACGCGTGATGAGCGATTCGAACATGGGTTGTTTCTGTCCGGGGGATTATCCCATTCTCCGATGTCAAGTTTCGCCGTAATGAGACGCTTGACGCGTTCTCCGGTCTGTAAAATAGTTTTTGCGTCTCAGCCCTTTTTGAACTGATTGTCGATCAGCTCCCAGAGCAGGCCGGCGAAAGCAGGCAGCAGGATGTTGATCAGCAAAATGCTCACCGAGGCGCCCAGGCAGACATTATGCAGGGAAAGCGCGTTCGGCCCCGCAAGAAAAAACTGTCCGGCAAACAGGGCGAACGAAAATTCACGAATGCCCATATTTGCTATGGCGATTGGTATCAGCGTCATGACGACGTATGCCTGAGATGCGATTACTAAGAGCGCGACCGGAGCAAACGAGCCGAACATGTCGAAAACGATGACCGTTTGCACAATCAGAATAAGCTGGGCCGCCAGCGAACAACCCAGCGCGGCATTACCCTCTTTGCCGTAGATGTCGGGAAAGTAGTCCCAGGCTTTCAGAAGTTGCTTGAGCCAGGCCGGTCTTTGTTTACTCGGCCGGTGATGTAAAAAAAGTATTGCGGCAAACAGGATCACGGTGCCCGTCACCGCCGCCACGGCCGTATGATTGCGGTAGGGATGCGAGCCAAAGATCAGGATGTGCAAGCCGAATCCGAGCATGCCGACTACGAGTATCGATCCTGAAACGTATATTTTGTCAACCAAGGCCGCAATGATGGAGTCGCCTTTACGTTTGACATCGATCTCCAGACCCCTGAACAACTCGCCGATTCTACCGGGCGTAATGAACGCCAGTGTATTTCCCCACAGCACGGTCTTAAGGCTGGCTGTGAAGGAAGCGACAAAGCCGAAATGCCTGAGAATGATATGCCAGCGAAGCGTATGCAGGAGCGTGGCCGCCAGGCTGAGAAGTATGGTTGCCAGAACCGGCCAATGCTTTACTTTGTGGATCAGTAGAGTGATGTCGTTACCGGTCAGGCTTTTGTTGGCAACGTACAGGAAAAGCAGGGTCACCATTATTTTGATCGGCCAGAGCAGTATGCGCTTGTGTTTCATAGGTTAAGATACGTTTACTTCGGAAATCAGAGCACTGAGACCGGATCGACATCAATATGTATACGAGTGCGTGCCGGAAGCCGGGTGAATTGTTTGCGCAGTGCAGACAAAATGTTTCGAATGCCGGCGTGATGGACGGATTTTAAAATAATTGAATAGCGATAAAGACTCTTCAACCGAAACAGCAAGGCCGGCGACGGGCCAAGCAGGTGGATGCACGAGCGATACTCCCCGAGCGCATCGGCGACCCGCGTTGCGAGCTTTTCGACTTCGTGCTCATGAGGGCCTTCTATGATGATTCGTGCCAGGCGGGTGAAGGGCGGATAGGCGAGTTCTTTGCGGGCGGTGATCTCGGATTCGTAGAATGCCTGGTAATCATGCTGCTGTGCCCAGCGTACGGCCGGTTCGGCCGGGAAATGGGTCTGAATCAGAACCTCACCGCGGTTGTCACCGCGACCGGAACGCCCCGAAACTTGTGCCAGCAGTTGAAAAGTTCGCTCCTGCGCCCGGAAATCCGGTAGATGAAAACCGGTGTCGGCCTGGATTACACCAACCAAGGCAACGCCCGCAAAGTCCAGGCCCTTGGCAACCATCTGCGTTCCCAGCAGGATATCGGCCTTGCGTTGCGCAAATGTTTCCAGGATGTCGATATGCGAGCGCTTGCCGCGCGTGGTATCTTGATCCATACGCAGCAACCGGGCGTCGGGAAATTCCCTGCGCAGATATTCTTCGGCTTTCTGGATGGCAATGCCGCTATACTGCATCTGGTCGCCTTTGCACTGAGGGCAATTGTCGGGCGCCCGTTGTTCAAAGCCGCATTGATGACACTTCAACAGCAAATCCGCGCGGTGATAAATGAGTTTGACCGAGCAGTAAGGACAGTTGTGGTCGTACCCGCAGTCTTTACATATGAGATGAACCGAAAATCCCCGGCGATTGAGCAGCAGAATGATCTGGCGCCCGTCGCTGAGATGGCTGCTTATCCGCTGGTGCAGCAGTGCTGACAGGGGGGACCAGTTCCCGTTGCGACGTTCCTTGTTCATATCCACGATGCGCACGCGGGGGAGACATGCTTCACCAAAGCGCTGTGCCAATACACTGTAGTGATACTTGCCCTGCTGTGCATTGGTGTAGCTTTCGAAGCTGGGCGTTGCGCTGCCAAGCACCACAACTGCCTGCTGCATTCTGCCGCGCATGACGGCAACGTCGCGGGCATGGTATCGCGGCGCAACCTCCGCCTGCTTGTAAGATGCGTCGTGTTCTTCGTCAACGATAATCAGTCCGCACTTTTTCAGCGGCGCCAGAATAGCGCTTCGGGCTCCCACAACCAGTCGTTTGCTGCCTTCTACCAGCGCCGCCGTGCTGTCGCGGCGCTCACCGGCCGACATGCGGCTGTGAATCACGGCTACCTCATCGCCCAGCGCTGTTTTGAAGCGGTGAATCGTCTGCGGCGTCAGCGAGATTTCGGGAACCAGAATTATGACGCCGCGATCCTGCTCGAGCGCTGTGCGGGCTATTTCGATATAGACGTGTGTTTTGCCGCTGCCGGTAATTCCGTGCAAAAGAAACGGCTTGTCCGGATTGCCCAGCATTCCGGAAATCTGCGCAACAGCCTCCTGCTGTTCCTCAGTTAAGCTGACCGTGCCCGACCAGGTGCTGTTGTCCATTTCGGGGGGCGTGCGGGTAATCCTGACGGTTTCTTTGCGCAAAACTTTCTTGCGGGTCAGTGCTTCGAGGATCGCCCGGCTGATACCGTATGACTGCTGGAGGTCGGCCAACGAAAGCGGTCGGCCCGCTGCCGCCTGAAAGCAGGTGAGTGCCGCGGCCTGCTTGTGCGTCAATGAAGCCGAAGCATCGGCATTGAACGAATAGACGATCTGCTCTTTGGGCCCGGCCTCAAGTACTTTTTTACGCACCAGAGGCTTGAATACCGAGGCAAGTTCGCATTGATAATATTCGGCGATCCAGGCATATAAGCTGATGAGCGACTGATCGGCATCGTTCCATGAATTTTCTTTTATGTCGAGTATGGGCTTGAGCGCGTGGTGTTCCGATCGGGCTTTCAGCTCTATGGCAACTCCCCAGAGCTCCCGCTTTTGCAACTGTACCAGCACCGGTGAACCGGGAACGATTTTGCCCCGGAACGTCGCAGGTATGCGGTAATCATAAATTCCCGGCACGGCTATGGGAAATCCGACGCCAACGATCGGTCGGCTTGCAGTTGTCATGTAAAATTTTCTTGACCGGCTGTGATATTAATGATATATCCTAGAAGTACCTTGTTTTGTGCAAGTGCAGGACGTGTTTAAAATTAATTTGTTGGGCCAGCTTTTTCGTATGAACTGTTGGATGCAGGTCTTTTTGCTACCGGCGGAAAGGATAGCAGTGCTTGTTTTCATAGAAGATCTTACTCCGGGCCTCAGGCTTGATGAGGACGTTAAGCTACCCAACGGTTCGGTACTCATCCCGTCCCGAAGCGTTCTGACCGAGGCGCTGATCAGTCGACTCAAAGCGCGGGGTATTGCCGAAATCAGCATTGTTGACGAGCATAACCAACCGCCGGCGGCCGAATCCGTTGCGGTTGATAATACGCCTCAAACCGCATCCGCTCCTGCCTTCCCAGCACCTCAGGCCGCCGATCCTGTCCCCGCGCCTGCCGAAGGCCCGGCCGCTAAAACACCGCCGCGCATCAGAGTTCAACTGGATGAAGAAAAATTGCATGCCCATCTCTTTGTCGAGCCGATGACCGGTCGTAACGAAGAGCTGGCACGTGAGGACGTACACAATGCCCTGACGGATGCCAAAGTAGGATTCGGAATCAACGAACTTCTGGTTGGCAAGGCCGTTGAGAAATGGAATCGCTTTCAACGGGCGTTTGAGCTTGAAGATATTGCTGTTGGAACCCCCTCACAGCCCGGAAAAGAAGGCGCGCTTGTCATGAAGGCGGCTTTTCTGCATGATTCGGTGGATATCGAGCGGGCCACTAAAATGAGCTGGTTCTGGCAGCTCGCTCAAGAGCAAATGCAGGCCGATCGTGTTGACCCCGGTGATGTCGTTGCAGAACGTGAGCTCGGAACGCTGCCCACTGTAGGCACGACGGTTACCAATGAGCCGATACCGACCGATGAGATACTGCGCATAAACCATGAGTTCGATGAGTCGGTTGAGCTGTCTGCCGATCGCCAACAGCTCATTGCCCAAAAGAGCGGCGTCCCCTTTTGTGACAACGTGCGCTACGGCGTCATTGAACTAAACTTTAACGGCAGCGTTGATATTGAGGTCGATGCCCGCAAGCTCAAAGCCGAAGCGGTGGTTCATAAACCGGGGCCGCGTGGTGCGCCCCCTGCCAGAAAAGAAATTGAGAAAAAAATTGCCGAACATGATATCGTGCATGGTTTGAACCGGGACGTGCTTGCGCACCTGTTCGATTTGCTCTCACACGGCAACTACCCCGATGAGCCGCTAACTGTAGCCCAGGCAACCGAGCCCCAGAACGGTGAACGCGGTACGGTCGAGTTCCATTTCAATACCAGCACGACGCTCAAGCCCAAAACAAATCCCGACGGCAGCGTTGATTTCAAAAATGTTGACATTATCAACTCAGTTAAAAGCGGCGATGAACTTGCCCATCTGATCCCGCCTACCAAGGGCAAGCCGGGCAAGGATCTGTGCGGCGCCGAGCTGCCCTGCAAAGACGGTGTCGACGTGCCTTTACCGGCTGGGCCCAATACCGAAGCTCATCCCGAGAAGCCGGAGGTGCTGATTGCCGGGGCCGATGGTATCGTCAAATATAACGGCTCTGTTGTTGAGGTCAGTGAGGGCTATGTTGTCAACGGGGATGTCGATTTTTCGACCGGTAATGTCAATTACAAAAAGTCGGTCAGCATCAAGGGCGATGTTAAAAGTGGCTTTGAGGTCGAGTGCGGCGGCGATCTTGAGGTTGGCGGGACAATCGAAGACGCAAAAATTATCGTGGGCGGCAATCTGCTCTGCAAGCACGGCTTCATCGGTCAAGGATCCGGCTCCATCGATGCTCAGGGCGACGTCAACATCACCTTTGCCAAGAATCAGTTGATCCGCTCGAAAAAGGCGGTCGTAATCGCCCGCGAAGCGCTCAATTGCACAATTTATTCGCGGGATTTCATAGAAATCCACGGAAATCCGCTTTCGGTTGCCGGAGGGTTGCTGGTTGCCCGTAATCACATCGAAGTTCATGCCGTCGGCAACGTAACCAACATCAAAACAACGTTGGAAATCGGCCTTGATTTTGCACTGGTTGACGAATTGCACAAGACCGAAGACCAGATGAAGGAGATCAAAGAAAACAGCCGCAAGCTGCTTGAGCCCATCCACAAATTCGAGCGATTTCTGAAAATCAAGAAAAAGCTGCCGCCCAAGGATGACTTTCTTTACAAGAAACTGAAAACAACGCATACAAAATACAGCGAACAGCTTAAGGCACTGGAAATGCGCAAAAGCATGATCAATGCAAAGTTGTATGATATTCATCATGCATATATAATTATAAAGCATTCGGCAATGCCGGGAACCACATTCAAAATTGCCGACCGGTTTTTGCAGGTTGATGAAGAAATCATCGGGCCGAAAACGATCAAATTAGTCAAGGATCAGATCAGAATTATCTAGCGAGGATCCTGCCAATGAGGGAAGTGAATCTGTCAAGTTTGGAAGTTAATTCCATCACCAGCCAGGAATACTATTCGCAAGACGGCGAATTGCTTATTTCAAAGGATGTCACCATTACACAGAAGCATCTTGAAGCTCTGCAGCGCCGAAACATCTACACCGTGTATACTAAAGATTCCGAGGAAGACGAACTGCAGCAGCTCTTGTCAAAAGAGTATAAACTGGATGAGCTGGATTTGCAGGAATCGCCGGATGAAACCTCGAATTTCGAGGAGGAGCCGCCCAAGGCCCTGGATCTGCCCGAATTTAAGAATATCAAATCGGGCCAGGAGGGCCTGGAGCAGCTCATGATGAGCAAAAAAGCGGCGGATGTCGACAATACGCTGCGCAAAGGCGCACTGCCCGACCGACCGGTCGGACCGGCATTGAGCGATAAGGCTACCGACATGACTCCCTCTCAGCGCACGGCCGAATACAAGAACGAGGTGTCAAATTCCTACACCGGCGCCGTGCAAAGTGTGAGAAATATTTTGCGGTCCGTGGCCGATGGGCATAATATCGACGGTTCGCAGATACGTCAAATTGTTTCTACCTTTGTCAAAAAATTCATTACCGACAAGAATATCCTGCTTAACATTTCGAACACCAAACCCGTTGACAAAGATTACCTGTACAATCACAGCCTCAATGTATGCCTCATTGCGATCAATATCGCCGCATCGGTCGGCTTCAGCGAAGAGCAGGTGGTCGAGATTGGCATGGGAGCGCTCCTGCATGATATCGGCATGTTGCTGATTCCGTTTTCTATTCGCAATAAAAAAGGCAAATTCAATCAGGACGAGTGGTTCGAAGTTCAAAAGCATCCGATTCTGGGGTTGCATCTGCTGGAATGCATTACCCGGCTGCCCCATTCCGTGCCCATCGTGGCATACCAGTCGCATGAACGCGAAAACGGTCGCGGCTATCCCAAACGTCGCTCGAAACGTCTCATCCATAATTATGCCAAAATCGTTCAGATCGCCGATGTTTTCGAAGCGCTTTCTTCCCCGCGTCCGTATCGAGACCCGCATATCCCTTATAAGGCTATGGAATTTTCGATCAAAATGACCAAGCAGGGACTCATCTCTGGTGAGTTCGTCAGAGCCTTTCTGATGTATGCCTCGTTGTTTCCGGTAGGGAGTCTGATCGAATTGAGCACTCGCCAGGTAAGCAAAGTAGTACAGGCAAACGGTGCGTCATTTGCCAAACCCCAAATAAGCGTATTGACCGATGAGCATGGAAATTTGCTGCCGCCCGGGGAGATATATCAGGAGGATCTCTCCAAAAACACTGCCATTCAAATAGTAAAGGCCCACCCGCTCGACCATCTCGCTGATGTCAATATCATGGACGGTTTCTAGTGCTGCGAGAGCTCCTGCTCAAGTTCGGCGGCATCTGCTGCAATGCGAATCATCGAGGGCAGGCCGGATAATTCCAAGGTCTCCTTTACATTCCCCACCGGCTTATACAGAAGAAAGCCCTTTTCGCATTCGGCACATTTTTTGTACAGGTGGGCTAAGGAGCCCAACCCGACACTGCTGATGAAGGTAACCCGCTCGGTATTGAGAACCACGGCGACGCATGACGGAAGTTGCGTGTTGACACGGGCTTCAAGGAGGTTGGCGTCTTCTCTTCTCCAGAATTGACCGATGAGATCTACCATGGCGATATCCGGGCGGGGATAATTCTGTGTGCGTATCTCCATTGTTTATGCACTCCTTTCATGATATTTGAGTATCATGATTCTATTCCCTTTTTCATTAAAGTGCAGCTCGTCCATATATTGACGTATGATGAACAGGCCGCGTCCGTGATCCTTGAGTATATTTTCCGGATCCAGGGGGTCGGGCAGATGGCGATAATCAAATCCGTAACCTTCGTCGACAACGCTAATTGCCGTTTTGAATTCGGTAACTGTGTAAAAGACCAATGCTTTTTTGCTGGGATCACTCTTGTTGCCGTGGTCGATTGCATTAGTCAGCGCTTCGAAAATACAGAGTTTGGTACGCTTGATGCTCTTGTCGGGATAGCCCATGCGATCCATTTCACGCAGAATCGTGGCTGATATGGATTCTATCTGCTCGATTGAGTTGAGAACCAGGATCTCGGGACAACCATCGCGGTCAAAGCCGGATTCTCGCAGAAATACATCCGAACTGCCGGCTTCGATAGCCAGCAGCGTAAAATCGTCTTTGAGCGGACAGCCGTTTCTGAAGGTTGTGTGCTCTTCGATGATGTGGTCAAGAAAGGCATTGAGATGCGAACTGCCAAATGTGTGCACGACCTCTGCCAGCCGGGACTGGCCGAAAAGAACATTGTTGAGATTACTGCCTTCGGTTAGACCGTCGGTATACAGTAGCAGCTTATCACCCGGCTCCAGTTGAATCGTGTCTTCGTCATATTCGGCAATATCGGTCAGCGCAGAATGGCCTATAAAAAAACCGCGCGTACGCAAAAAGTCAATCCTGCCGTCGGCGGATCGATACAGTATGGGGGGCACATGGCCCGCTTTGCTGAAAATCATCGTGTTTTCAATCGGATTCAAAATACCCAGAAAGGCAGTCAGATAGTAGTCGCTTTGAACAAAGGTGCTGATGCGCCTGTTTACTTCCGAAAAGATCGCTCCGGGGGAGTCGAGTTTTTCGATATAATGCGCAAAAAGCATCTTGGCCATCGCCGCAATCAATGCTGCCGGTACGCCATGTCCGGAGACATCAAAAATCAGCACTGCAACTTTCTGCTCTCGGGTGATGATAACATCGTATAAATCACCGCCCACTTTTCCGGCCGGCATATAGATCGCAGCACTTTTGACGCTGGTGGACTCGGGCAGATTCCCCGGCATCAGCCCTTGCTGAATAGTACGCGCCATATCCAGCTCTTCGTTCATCTCCGCGTAGGCATGCTCAAGTCCCAGCCGTTTGTTTTGTACATCCTGCGATTGAACCTGAGAGAGCTTGTCAATCCTCTTTTGTTGCTGTGCGATCGTTTTACGTGCCGCGGCAAGTTCCCGAAGCGCTGCCTGCAGCTCGTGCTGGAGTAGTGACGGGTCGCTGGGTGCCGGGTTTTTGGGAATGCGCGCCATACGGGACGAACTCTTGAAGATGCTTCCGGAGTATGTCGTTCTTATTGTAGAGCAGCCGGCGCCAATTGTCAATTTTTAATTCGATGGCCGGTATTTTTCAGCCCGGCAATTTCACGCGCAGTGAGCTTGCGAACCGCGCTGCGCTTGAGGTCTTCGAGCTTAACCGATCCGAATTGGATCCGTTTGAGTCGCAGTACCGCATAATCCAGTGCTTCGAACATGCGCCTGATCTGCCGGTTCTTTCCTTCGTACAGATCTATCTCGTACCAGTATTCATTCGCAAATCCGCTGCCCTCACAGGTGCGCACGGCTCCGGCGCGTAGCGTTTGATTCCGGGAGGATACGCCGGATTCGAGCATACGCCGACGATGTTCGGCAGCAAGCGGCTTGTCTGTTCTGATGCGGTAAACTTTCTTGATGTGAAATCGGGGATGGGTCAGTGCATAGTTGATATTCCCGTCATTGGTCAAAAGCAGCAAGCCTTCGGAGTCGCGATCCAGACGCCCGATATAGGTGAGATGTTCTATATCGATGCCGTTTTTTTTGCAGCTTGTATAAATGGTGTCCCTGTCGTGCGGGTCGCAACGGGTGACAAGCGGGCCCCTGGGTTTGTGATAGGCCAGGTATTCGAGTCTGGTGACAGGCGCAAGCTCTTTTCCCTTCCAGGTGACGACCTGGGCTCGGGGATTGATCTTAGTGCCGAGTTGGGTTACCTTTTGGCCGTTGATGCAGATGTGTCCTTTAGCGATGAACTCGTCGCATTTGCGCCGGGCGCCCAGTCCGCATTGTGCAAGGTATTTATTGAGTCGAATGGCGTCGGTATGCGCTCCCGGCGGCGGGGATGATTGCTGAGCAGCGTGAGGATCAGGTGGTGTTGACATGCGCGATGACTTCGGTTAATGTGTGAGTAAATATCAGCGGACTGCGACTGAGTCGTTGCATGCGTCGCTGTGAAAAGCCGTCAAGTGTGGCGCTGTTTACATTTAAAATCACTTCGGGAATAAAAATACCGGCATATCGTTGCTGGCGGGAGTTGATCGCCTTGAGCACATCGCGACCACCCAGCAGACCGGCAACCGTAACCGTTGGTCCGAATAAAGAATTGGCAACCCCAAGCACGGAGAGCGTGACCGGGGCGATCAGTGAATTGAGTTCGGCCGAAATCGAGCGAAAAAACGGATACGCGGACAGCGAAGTCACCAGTAAATAGTGCCGCCGTCGTCGCCTGCCGTTGCTGTTCAGGTTGGATTTGGCAGTATCCCACTCATCGAGAAGTTGACGAATAAGACCTACGCCGTTTTCGATCTGCGGGTACTCTTCGTAGTAATCCCCGGCCGGCAGAGGGATGTCGGCTTTGATGTAAAGCTCGTCGGCACAAAACAGACGCCGGCGTTTGTGGCGCCTGGCGTCGGCATTGCCCCGGCTCGAAACCAGTTCGCAGATTGCTTTGGCTTCCTGCACGGTCAACGGTTGCAAGCCGCCTGTATGATATTTTGTCAATCCTACCGGAACGACGGCAACCGACAAAAGTCCGCCGGGGAGTGCACACAGCGCCTGCAGGGATTGATCAAGGACCGCTCCGTCATTTATACCTGCACATGCCACAATCTGTGTGTGAAAATTAATGCCGTGAGCCCCCAGATAGGCTAGTTGCTTGACAATATCGGGAGCGCGTCGATTGCGCAGCATGCGTTTTCGAACTTGCGTATCTGTTGCATGGACTGAAATATAAAGCGGTGACAAGCCGCGGTGTATGATTTTGTCAAGCTCCGCTTTGCCGGCCGAACTGAGCGTAAGGTAGTTGCCCAGCCGAAACGAATAGCTGACGTCTTCGTCTTTTATGTAAAGCGTCTTGCGCAAACGGGGCGGAAGCTGGTTGACAAAACAGAATATGCAGTTGTTCGTGCATTGCCTGATCGGCTGAGGAGCGGGTACTATGCCGAGAAAGTCGCACGGCGTTCTGTGAAGCAATGCTGAACGGCGACGATTTTTGCGCATAAAATCGACTTCGAGCTCCGGCTGCGCGGCATGGAATTCAAAGTCGACTTCGTCTTCAATCGGTACGCCGTTGATTGCGGTAATGACGTCGCCTTTACACATGCCCGCTCGAGCAGCCGGCGACGGTGATGAAACATCGGCGATTTTAAGCATGGGCGCGCAAAAATAAAATCATGGAATATGTTGCTAACTGGAAAAGAATCAAAAAGATATACTGAATATTTCCGGTTGATTTCGTTTTTCCGAAACGATATAATTAAAATACGTTTTTTTGCCCGGGCATTGTCCCCCTGTCGGTGAGTTAGCGTTCCACGCAGATTTCCCGGTGCGGCAAAACGTAACTCGTGCTACTTGCACAAACCTGTGTCAGGATGTCATCCTGTAACAACTTCCGTCGAGGAGGATTCATCGTGAAAGCGAAAAGTGTATTGACAGCTTTAGTAACGGTATGCACGGCGCTGGGCTTGTTGACCTGCACTATCAGCGAAGATGCGGGCAATCTGGTAGATCCTGGCACTCCCCAGCAGCAGATCGTGCAGGATGGATTGCCGACATTGTCGGTTACGACGGATACAGGATATGTAGTAGCCGGCGACACGATGCCGATCTACATCACGGTTAAAAAGGATTCGCTCGTTGGCGACACGCTGCTGCCCATTGCCGCTTATCGGCGGGCCCAAGTTTCGGTCAGCGCTTCCTCGGGGTGGCTTTCTCACGATACATTGATCACCGATTCAACCGGCCGTGCACTTGTGATGTTCAGTGATTCCGTACCGCGCTCAAATGTTCAGGTCACGGTCTATGTTTATGGAGTCCGTCAGACAATCAACTTCGACGTAACCCAGACAACGATCCAGAACCAGACGATTATCCCGACTATCCTGGCCTCTGCGGACAGTGCGTATGTGCGGATTGGCGATACGATTGCCATTCGGGTGCATGTGCTCAGGGACAGCGCAATGAATCCCTATGCGGGGGCTATTATTGTTACCGAAGCGTCTACGGGTTGGATTTCATCGGATACACTGGTTACCAACACAGACGGGCGTGCCGTTTTGCTTTATACAGATTCGGTGCAGCGCGACAATGTGCAGGTCACCTTCACCAACGGCGGCGTCACGCAGACGGCCCGTTTCGACGTCACCAATACGCCGATACAGATCCAGAAGCTGATCGAAGCCATTCCGGATGTCCCCAGCATAAAGGCCGACGGCAAAGATTTCACCAACATCAACGTGCGCGTCATCAACACCGATCACAATCCCATCGTTGGTGAACCGGTTCGCTTCATTGCCACCTCAGGCGTCATCAAAGGCAGCGACCCAGGCAATTCCGGCCAGAGCCTTACCAACGAGGAAGGCATCGCAACGGCAAAATTAACCAGCACGAATATCAACGATACCGCATTTGTCACGGTATTTCTTGCCTCAAACCGATCGATGAGCGACGAAACGCAGGTCGCTTTTCAGGGCGTGAAAATTGAATTGCTGCATGACTCGACTAATTTGCGGCTGAACGGACGAACACGAATCGTTGCTCACCTTAAGAATGCGTCAAATGTTGCCATTGCCAACGCGCCGATTTTCTTTTCTCTCGGCCGGGGTGCAAACTCGAATTTGTCCATTATTCCAGGCTCTGTCGATTCCGTAACCGGCTTTGACGGAAAGGCTGCGATCGAAGTGCAGGGCAATGCCACCGGTACCGATTCGATCGTAGTCGTTGCAGCGGGCGCCAAATCTCAGACCAATATCAATGTTACCGATCTGATGCTCGATGTGGTACTATATCCCGAGATCATTCAGGCCAGGCGCGGCAAGGAAGCCGATCTGACCGTGAACTTTTCACAGAGCAACGGTTCGGCGCTCAGTAACAAAGTGATTCGGGTCGTGCGTCATTTTCTAAAAACCAACAAAGGCGACACCACCGATACGCTCTGGGATACGACGAATACGGTCGGTCAAAGTATCGTCAAGATTCCGGCCCTTCACTACGAAGGAAACATCCGGCTTGAAGTTACTGCCGTCAATTCCCCCGCCGAGATTGCCACCTCGGAGGTTACACTACAATGCATTACTACCCGCTCGATGATGATTCATGCCCTGCCTTCGGTTATCCCGGCAGATGGTACGAGCAAATCACAGATTTCGGTGCAGATAAAGAATGAAGACAATAACCCGATAGCCGGTGATGAGGTAATTTTTACTTCGGATGCCGGTTTGATTCCCGGCTCAGCGACCACCGACCAGAATGGCAAGGCCGTAGTATTTCTCACCTCCGACCGCCGCAACTATAGGGCCACCGTCATCGGCAGACTCGAAAAGGATCCCAGCAAACAGGTTTCGATACAGGTTGAGTTTACCGGGGTTGAGCTGAGAGCCGCCGCCAGTCCGCAAAGCATCAATTCCAGCGGATCCGATTCGTCCACTGTTACGGTAACCTTGACGGATGGTATGCGCAACCCGATTGTCGGCGAATCCGTCAATTTCATCAAGCAGCAGAGCGCCACGACCATCGTTTCGGTCGATTCGGCGGTAACCGACAATCGTGGTGAAGCGCAGTTCAAGGTTTTCGGCACCGGCGCCAGCACCGACACAATGACGTTTGAAGCCGCAGACGCGACTGCCAAAACGGTCGTCTGGTATTCGGAGAACAAGCTGACAATTGATACCATTCCTGCCGTTGCCGGCGCGCATACCTATATCGCCAACGGCAAAGACAGTACCCTGCTGACGGTTACCTACCAGACCGGCGGGGGACAGCCCATCCCCAATGCTCAGGTTGAAATCAGCATCACCATGGGTGACATACCGGGTCCGTCCGATTCAATTTTTGCCATTCTGGACACGACCGATGCAAACGGCCGGGCGCAGGTTTATGTCATAAATCCCGATTTCTCCAATACGGCAACCATACAGGCTACAGCCAAACTCGGCAGCGAAATTACTGCGGCTTCCAAGCGGGTGTATTTCAGGGCCGCCCCGATTCATCATATTGAATTGGTCGGAACACCCGAGGTTATCAGCACCAATGGTGATCGCGCCAAAATTACGGCCTATGCATTTGACGAGCAAGGCAACCGCGTCGGCAACACAACCGTGGCCTTCAACATGATAAGCGGACCCGGCGGCGGGGAATATCTCGAACCCCCAACGGCAATTACCGGGCTGGACGGATCGGCAACCACCTATCTGGTGTCCGGATCGATTCCCAGTAAATATCGTGAAGTTGAGATTGTTGGCGGCGATTTTACGGCAATCAAGTCGGATACGGTGAGATTCACCATTGCCGGACCACCGCACTATATCACGATCAGGCGCGATATCGGCGAGCTGGTTGATTATCCTAACGGCACCTACGGTAAGAAGGTTGCCGCTATCGTTACCGATATTAACGGCAATCCGGTTGCCGACGGCACCGAGGTGACCTTCAGTTTGAATATCATCGGATACTACATCTATAAGCTATCACCCAAATTTTTTCCGGTCGCCTGGACAAGCGACTGGGACTATCTAGTTGATACGGTTGCGATACTACTGCCTTTTGAGGATCTGAACGATAATTACAAAATTGATACTCACGAAGATCTTAATCGCGACGGCATGCCCAATCGCGGTGAAGATGTGAACGGTGACGGTAAGTTTCAGCCCGGCCCGGGTTTTGTTGACTATAACTGGAACGGTATCCGCGACTCATTCCCCGAGCCGCTCTGCTCATATTGTGACGGAAAATTCGTGTTTGCCGATTACAATGGCAACGGCGTGCGGGATGTGGTCGAGCCGTTTATGGACACCGCAATGACCGATTCGATTTACCGCTTATTGCCGGGATATGATCCCGCACTCGGGCGATACGTCGACATCGACTGGAACCAGAACGGCGTGGCGGATCCGGCAACCGCCGCGACAATTACGCGTACTATTCAGACGGTGGGAGGTATTGCCGAAAATGAAATGATTTACGGCCAGTCGGATGCATTGCGCATTCGGGTGCGGCTCAATGCCGAAGCGCAGGGCGTCGTCACCACCAGTGCCGAAGAATTTACCCTGCCAATCCTGATAACCGATCGCAAATACTGGAGCTATAGATGATGAGAAGCTTGCTGTCCGTTGCGCTATTGAGCATGTCGGTCGTCGTGTACGGGGCTAATCTCGCCAATCCGGCCATACCGGTTCCCAATGCCCGCATGGCCATCGGGGCGTCATACCATCTGGGCGGGTATACCATAACCAACAATGAGGTACCCTGTATACTCAACCGCTTGCATGCACGCGCCTCGTACGCTCCGTTTTCGTTGATCAATTTTGGTGTTGACGCAGGCGCCTCGCAGGTACATGTTGCCGGTGATACGACTGCAACGGATACGTTTGCTACGTTTGCCGGCAAATACGCCTTTTCTTTCGGCGGCCACGTCAAGCTCGCAACGCCGTTTTTTTTCAACGACTTGCTTTCGTTTATGCTGATGGGACAGGGAACCAGTTTTTCATCCAAAAACGATTTGGGAGCGGCATACGAGGGCCTGGATATCAACGGTGCGTTCGGCATACAGTTTCATATCAAAGGATTTGGCTACATTACTGCCGGTCCGCAGCTTTACCTGATAGACGGTGAGGGAAAACACGGTGATGGCACGTCGCGTTCGGGAGGGGCTATCGCCTTTAAAAATGTTAATAATCTGCGCGGCTGGCTGGCGATCGACTTCTTCCCCAAGATGAAAACATTCTCGGAGAATAAAACCTACGTCTCGTTTGAGGTTACCCTTAGTCCTGATGTGGCATTTTTTGACCGGGCGCCGGTACAGGAAATAGCATTTTCACTTGGTTTTGGAACGGTAACCAAGCGCCTGTATGGCGAAGCAAACGACGTAGAATGGGAACCCTGAGACGTATGACTACATTTGGAGGAAATCGCGTTGGCCTTTTCAGTTACATGAAAAGGTCTTTTATTTTTGACCAGTTTGTTTTGGGGGGATTGACAATATTCGTCGGCAACTGGGTTTTATGGTTTTTTTGAGAAGAATCTTTGGTAGTATTGATGGTTTGCTTTGGGGTGGCAGATGTGTCGGCGGCAGCGCTCTGTTTGCCGTTCTGGGCAAATGGCGCACTGGTTAAAGCCAAGGTTAGAAATACAGCTATTGTTAGTTTTTGCATCCGGTTGTTTCCTTAATTATATAAAACCTCTAGAAAATATACTATATAAGTTTGCTTTCTGCCAAAAAAAATACGCCATTGGGTTATAAAAATAGCGTGCCCGTGACTACTTTGTTTCAAGAAAATCGATTACGCTTTTCAACTCATTAAAAATCAGTGGCTTGTGTATTACGCCGTGAATTCCGTCCAGATGCAGCAATTCGGGCTCAAGTTCGCCTTTCCAACTGGTTACGATGTAGCAGCGCGTTTGTGGAGCATTCGATTTAATCCAGCGTGCGAGGCTGCGCCCACCGTTTTTGCGCACGCATAATGCAGTAAACACAGCATCATAGCTTTCGTGTTCAAGCTGCTCGATTCCGCTTTCGGAGGAATCGGCAACGGCTATTTCGCAGCCGAGTTTTTCGAGATTTCGGGTTAAAATCGACAGCGTTGCCTCATCATCATCAACAAGGAGCAGCTTGCAGGTATCGGCTTTATCCACAGTGAAAATTCCTTATCTTATCCGCCGTCGGTGATTATTCAATTTTCCCTCCCACATGACAACAGCTTATTAATATTACATTATTGCGCGCCGGTTCGCAACATTGCGGTGATTTGCTGCATTTATCCGGTATTATATTTCATGAATGAGAAGTGGCTTTTGTGCGGATTTATGGTTGCGGTGGAAATATTGCAGCAGAATACATTCCGTCTTGTGATTTGGATCGATATTTATGATAAATCTGTCGATCAGCTTACGCACAAGGATCAGTCCTCTGCCATGTTCCTGCAGGCCCGATGCATCTCCAATTTTGTGGTTTAGCCACTTAAGTACGTCGGTTTTGCGCAAATTGCCTTTCGGATCCTCCACGGCAATTCCCATTTTTTCCGAATCTTGCGCCCACGATAGGGTGACGGCCGTTTCCAAAGCAATGCAGTAATCATCGCGCCAGTGCTCGCGGGAAACATTCGTCAACTGCAATATCGCGTGATAAACTGCATTAGAAATGAGCTCATCAATGGCGATTTCTAGATACATTTTATCATCGCCCCGGTATTGCTGCACAATTTCTGTGATAACCTCACGCGCCTGGCGGGACGTTGAGATGCGTTTGCTGGTAACTGCGGTGTCGTGGAAGTAGCGTTGTAGTCCGAATATGTCTCCCGTCATGATCGCATCGACATAGCTTCCAATTTCATCCAGATTAAAATCGACACCCTTCGCCAGAATATTGCCGATATTGTGCTTTCTGATCATGCGCAGGTATTTGTCAATATTATAGCCTGTCATTAGGATTCGTTTGATGTGCGGATATGCCTCGTCGATGATCTTGAGCAGATCGAATCCATCCAGATACGGCATATGAATATCCGAAATTACCATGTCCGGCTGGCGCTGTTTCAGAATCTCCAGTGCCGCCTGACCGTGCTGTGCTTCTTCAACAGTATAGCCCCTCTCTTCAAGCAGCACAGACAGCAGTTTACGGATATTCTGCTCGTCATCGGCAATAAGTATATGTTTTGTAGAAGAGTTCATGCTGTGTAAAAAGTAGTAAAATGCTTAACCGGAGCGAAAGACTTGTTTTCTTTGCGCAATTTAATTATAGAATATTTGTGCAATGTTAGATATAATTATTTGATAAACGGAAAGTTGTGCTCATTGGCTGTTGTGGAACAAGTTTACCTCTGCAATTTACCTGCGGGGACGTTGTTGCCCTTATTCCGGCACATAAGCTATTTTGTGCAGGAGTTTCTCGCATGTCAAATATCTCACCCCATTGGAGCCGGTGAATAATGGAAACCATGTATATCATTTATGGTATAGGTGGCTTGCTTGCTCTGGTATCCATCGTTGTCGCTATTGCAAACTGGTTTTATCTGGCGTCCACTTCCTCTAAAATTATCGTCATCGAATCTGAGATTCAAAAAAAAACCACCGAATTCGATTCGATAAAAAAAGAGATCAAACAACAGGGCGGGGTGACTCGCAGTCAAAGTACCATGCCCGCAGGTAATGACCTCGGTGCATCGGGTGAAATCCCCCAGCCGGGAGAAATCGATGAGCCTCAAATTGAGGTCGTGCGCAACGTTCGGGCTGAATTTCGGGAGACAGACGCATCCGATACCCAGGCGGGCGAGGCGCAGCAGGATGGGCAGTTCCAATCGGTAAACAGCGAGCTGCCGCATTTACCTGCAGAAGAAGAGCCGGCGCCCGCGATGCATTCTCAGCCATACGCCGCCGCCAATGCCGATGAGCAATCCGAATATGCGAACCAGCAGCCGCCGGAAGCAGCGGCTTCCCCGCAAATCGAACGTCATGCTTCGGACACGCCTGCTGCACACCCGCCGGCAGAGCAGGAAAACGGCTCATCACCTTCGGAGCCGATGCAGCAAACCGATCAGGTATCCGCTCAGCATGCTTCCGGCCGCACAGAATCCCGGACGCCGCAGAGCATGCCTGAAATGGAGATTGAACAACCTCCGGCAGAAGCCGAAGATACCGGTTCAATCGAAATAACGCGTATTGCAGAGATCCCTGTTGCGCAATCCCCGGAATTTGGGCAGGTTGAGCCGCCTGCCGGGCACAAGGAGTCTTCGCGTTCTTCTTTGGATGCGGATGTTCTTGATGTGGTAGATGATGCCGACAATGCAGCACGAGAGCTGCCTTCAGGCCCGGGGACACTGGAAATACAGCTCTTTTCAGACACCAAAAAAGATGCCGATTTTGTCGGTGCATGGAAAATTCTCTCCGAAAAACTGCCCGGAATAGAATCGCCTGTTGTGCGATTTGACTGCAGTAACATACTTTTCCTCTACCCGAAGGAAATGCAGTATCTCGAACGGATTCTGGCAAGCGTTCACAGCTATCATGGATCGCTTGAATTGCACCATTGCCAAAGAGAGCTGGTTTCAATTCTCAATGGCAACCCGCAACTCGCCGCCTGCATACGCACACGGGGCTGAGCTATATGAATATTCTCGGCATCGAAACCTCATGCGATGAAACTTCAGTAGCCGTCCTTCACAACGAATCTATTCTGTCCAACATAACCTATACGCAGGATGTCCACGCGGAATATGGCGGGATCGTGCCGGAAATCGCCTCACGTGCTCATTTGCAGAAAATTGAGCCGCTGTGCCGGGCCGCCCTGGACAATGCGCAGGTTTCGCTGGGTGATATCGGGCTTGTTTCGGTAACCGACAGTCCCGGCCTGGCCGGTGCGTTGCTGGTCGGGATGTCCTTTGCAATGGGTCTACATGCGCAGTATGGTACGCCGATAACGGGAGTAAACCATCTCGAGGGCCATATATTCTCAGCCTTTTTAGAGCATCCCGGCTTAACCTATCCTTTCCTTGCGCTGGTGGTTTCGGGCGGGCATACTGCTATTTACCGGGTCACCGGTTTTAACGCATACGAATGCCTGGGGCAGACCCTGGATGATGCCGCTGGAGAAGCATTCGATAAAGTGGGTAAAGTGCTTGGATTTGCCTATCCTGCAGGCCGGGCAATCGAAAAGGAAGCGTTATGCTGCGCCGGCGATCACGATATCGTATTTCCGGTTGCCGCCGCTTCAAGAACGGGATGCGATTTCAGCTTTTCGGGGCTTAAGACCGCGGTGCGCTACTTCATCGAAGAGCGGGGCGAGGAGTACGTTCGAATGCATCGTCCTGACATTTGCGACGCGTTTCAAAAGGCGGTAGTCTGTTCCCTGGTGCATGCCTTACGAAATGCTGCACGGTTGAGCGGGTGCAAACGGATCGTACTGGTTGGCGGTGTGGCCTGCAACGGCGCATTGCGTGCAGAGGTTGCCGATGAGTTCGGCAGAGATGTGTTTTATCCACGCCCGGCTCTGTGCACCGACAATGCTGCGATGATTGCACGGGCAGGCCTGGAAAAGGCGCAGCATGATCTCCTCAGCTTTCCCCGACTGGATGTAACACGCCGTTTATAATCGAAAGGGATATCGTCATGATACATTTCATTCTTGGCGGATTGGCCGCGATGGTCGTCTTCTTTCTGATCGCGGTGAGCGTGCAACTGGTAAAGATCGAGAAAATGATCAGCGATGTTGCCATTCTGGCTGAAGCAAAGGTTGCGAAATTGTTTAAGGAAGGCTGAGACGGCCTGCGGCGTATTTCTGCAATTAGCACTAAATTATCGAGTAGCTTTTGAGGTTGGCGTAGAGCACTTCCAGAGTGACCTTGATAACGCTGATGAGTGGAATGGCGATCAGCATGCCGGCAATACCGCCAATCTGCGAGCCCACCGTGATGCCGATAATTACAATGAGCGGATGTAAATCAACGCTTTTGCCCACGGCAATAGGATAAATAAAAGTTCCCTCAATAAACTGAACCACTGCAAAGACAATTATAATCTTGACGAACGCCCATGCGGTTAGGCCCTCAGGACTTACCAGTACCACAAACAGTGCCGGTATAAATCCGATAATCGGCCCAAGGTAGGGTATTAAATTCCCCAGACCGGCGATGATGCCGATAACGAGAAAATACGGCAGGCCGATCAGCGCCAGGCCGACCGAGGTCATGATTCCCACGGCAAGGGCGTCGATCAACTGGCCGCGAATGAAAAGCTGTAAAGCAGAGGTGATTTTGTGAAACAGCAGCACGAACATCTCAAAGTAACGATTGGGAACCATGCGCAACAGGCTCTTCTGGATCAGGTGACCGTCCAGCAAGAAGAAAAACGTGACGATTGGTACGATTACCGCTACCGACAGAATAGCGAAGACACTTGAGGCATAAGATGCTATCGACTGAAAATCGATTTTGCCATAAGCGGCAAGCCGTGTCGCAAGGTTCTCATACAGATTCGGAATGGCTGCCGCCGGGAATCTGGCGGCAATGGCAGCTTCGACGTTTTCCAAAGCGCTACGGATCATATCCTGATAGCGGGGCAGGTCAGTGCGAAAGGCCTCGGCTTCGGTAAGCAGCAACGGGACCAGAAATACAATTCCGGCAATGCTCAACAGGGTAACCGATACATACATGCCGACGATCACCGCTAGGCGGTTTCTGCCTTTGGTTTCAAAGTAGTTGACAATGGGCTCCAGCAGAAACGTCAGCAGTATCGACGCAATAATCGGTTCGAACAGAAGCTTGAAGCTATAGAGGATTCCGGCTATGCCCACGACGACCAGCGCGTAAAAAAACGTTTTAATGACAAGGTGCGATGGTTTGCGTGTATCAGCCGCCATGGTCGCGTACCCGCTTGAACTCGTTCAGATCGTTTTGCATTTGTTCCATATTGGCATTGGCCTGCAGCAGGCGCCGGCAAATCAAGCGCGCAAGATTTGACAGGATCTTGGCGCCCAGCCGTGGATTGCGCTCGATCAGCTTTTCAAGATCGGGTTTGCAGAAACCAAGCAGGATTGCATCCTTCTCAACCGCTGCCGAAGCGCTGCGCGGTATTTCATCAAGCAGCGCAAGCTCACCGAAAAAGCTTTTTTCCTTGAGGATTGCCAGCGTGATTGAGTTGTCGCCCTGCAGCTCTTTGATAATGGCGATTTCTCCTTTTTCAATAATGTACATGCCGGCTCCGGGTTCGTTTTCCTTGAACACAGTTTCGCCTTTATGATATTTTCGCTCGTGCAGGGCACGGGAAATTTGAATTAGCTCCTGCTGATTCAGACCTTCGAACATCGGCAGCAGTTTGAGCAGCTCCAGCAGCGTGCGCTTTTCACGCGGCGGAGAAAAGAGGTATGACCAGAGAGGATTCTTCACACCTGCATCCTTTACTTTGAGTACCTGAACCTGGGTTGTATCACCTGCGTCCTGCTAAGATGCCGTTGCTCCCGTGTCTGCACCGGGTTGATCTTCACCGGGTGAAAACATCGTCGTATCCTGTGATGCACAGTCGGGGCACTCGGATTTGCCGTCCAGTCCGGCAACAAATACGTTACCGCAACTACTGCATTTCAAAAAGCGTAACGTTGGATAGCGGCGTTCATCATGCATATATTACCTTGCGCTGTCGAGTTCACCAAACATTGCTTCGACATATTCCGTGGCGTCAAAATCGCGCAAATCCTCGACGCCTTCTCCAACGCCGATTTTGCGAATCGGTATGCCGAATTTTCTGGTCAGGGCCAGTGCGATGCCGCCTTTGGCGGTTCCGTCGAGTTTGGTGATCACCAGACCCGTAACTCCTAGTATATCATTAAATGCT
This sequence comes from Chitinivibrionales bacterium, assembly GCA_014728295.1. Lineage (GTDB taxonomy): Bacteria > Fibrobacterota > Chitinivibrionia > Chitinivibrionales > WJKA01 > WJLW01. The sequence continues at coordinate 61,753 of WJLW01000112.1, forward strand.
TTTGCTTGCTGCAGTGCATTTTGTCCGGTCGTTGCATCGATGACCAACAAAATTTCGTTGGGCGCATGCGAGGTATGCCGCCTGATTACCCGTACCATTTTTTGCAGCTCGTTCATGAGATTGACTTTGTTGTGCAGGCGTCCGGCGGTGTCAAGCATGAGCACATCGGTGTCGCGCGATGCGGCCGCCTCCATCGCATCATAGGCGACCGACGCAGCATCGGCGCCGGCATGCTGCGACACAAAGTCTGCGCCGGTACGCTCGGCCCAGATCCTGAGTTGATCGACGGCCCCGGCGCGAAACGTATCGGCCGCACCCAGCATTACTTTTTTATCTTCGTTGCGCAACTCGTGGCACATTTTTCCGATTGTCGTCGTTTTCCCGACACCATTGACGCCCGCAACAAGAATAACCCAGGGCTTGGGTGGAAACTCATCGGGTGTTTTATTGACGCTCAGCAGGCGCACGATGATCTCTTTCATGCAGACATAGGCCTGGGCGGCCGTGTTGACTTTTTCAAGCTTGATGTCCTCTCTGAGCACGTCCAGAATGTCAAGGGCAAGTTCCAGGCCGATATCGGCGGCAATGAGCGCTTCCTCCATTGAATCGAAAAAGGTTTCATCCAGCTCCGGTCGACCGATGATTGAGGTGATCTGAGTGCGCGTTTTGTGCAGACCGCTTTTGAGCTTCGAGAAAAAGTTCATACAATCTTTCGTCGGCAGGGTTTGTCGCGGTACGTGTGTGAGAAATCAAGCCATAAAATTAATTAATGCTTCGAGCTGTTTTGCATTTTTGACGACGTCCTGGGCGATGACTTTCAATCTTTCGGGGACTATCTTTACTGATGCGAGTGCGTCCTGGTGCAACTGCGGAATGAGCTCGCTTTCATGTGTCTGGTAGCCCAGCATGTGCACCATGATATCGGCGACATGGATAATCGATACCAGGCGGAGATGCGCTTCTGCTCGGGTCAATAGATGATGGCAGGTTATTGCCTCGCCGAGGTCATCCGGAAAATTCCAGTGATCGGCAAGATAGCCGCCGATTAGGGTATGAGACACCTGCGGCTCCTCGGCTTCAAAAAACGGTAACTGCTGTTCGGCGGCTTTGATGTTTACCCGTGACAACTCTTCGGGATCATAGCCTCCGAGAACAAGCTTGCCGATGTCGTGCACGATACCGGCCGTGAACACCTCCTCGCTGTCGATGTCTTCGTAGCGTTTGATATGTTTGGCGATCGATTCGGCAACCAGGGCGGTAGTCATCGAGTGTCGCCAGTAATTCATCAGATTGAGTGAACCCCTGTCCGACTTGCGGAAGGACGACATAAGCGACGCTGCCATGACCAGGGAATATATTCGCTTTGTCCCCAGCAGTACAATGGCATTGTGCAGGGACGACACCGTGCGCGGTATGCCGATATAGGCCGAATTGGCCAGGCGTAGCACCTTGCCGGTGATTGCGGGATCAAGCTTGAGCGCTTCGGCCACGGAACGCGCGTTTGCCTGAGGATCGGAGATGAGGGCGCTGATGCGGTGCAGCACCGGAGACAGCGTTGGCAGATTGCTGATGCACCTGACCAGGTAGGCCGTTTCCGGGTTGGGGGAGTGCCGGTTAGCTGACGATAGAGAAGAATTCATCTGATTTTTCTAATTCATCCTGAACCGAATGAAAAAGCCGCCCGTAAATATCATCATCGATTTTTAGCATGGTACGCGCCTGTGGCCACTCCGGCCGGCTTGCTTCATCGTCGAACACGGTGATCCGCAGCTCGTGGGTCATGAAGTTGGCCAGATGCACCGCGGCGATAAGGTCGATCATATCACTTGACGGATCGGGTTCGTGGTGAGAGACAATCGTATGCTCCAGCTCGATAGGCAGGGCCCATTTGTCGGCGAGGATACGCCCGACCTGTGCGTGGTTGATGCCCAGTACCTGTGTTTCGGCATCCAGCAATGGAACATGCTGTTCGCGGGCATACGTGCACGCTTGCTGGTATTCGTCATGCAGATACTGCTCAAAGATCAGCTTGCCGATATCGTGCAATATGCCGGCGCAAAATGCGCTTTCGGGATCCATCATCTTCACCCGCATGTATTGACGCACGATAGTCTTGGCCGCTATCGCCGTAACAATAGAATGGCGCCAGAATTTTTTGCGATCGAACAATTGGCGGCCGTTGGTTCCCGGAAATATCTGCATGACCGACGCGCTCAGAACCAGCGATTTAATTGTATTGAAACCCAGAATGACTACGGCGCTTGATACCGAAGAAATGGTGCGGGGAATTCCGTAAAAAGCGGAGTTTGCCAGACGCAGCATTTTGCCCGTCAGAGCCGGATCCCGTTCGATGAGACCTGCAGCATCTTCGGCTGATGTATCCGGCGAGTTGACAACCTGCATAAGCCGGGAAACAATTGCCGGCAGTGCCGGAAGCTGATCGATATCTTCGACAATGCGGTTGTAATGCTCTTTTCTGATTAGCGGATCGGCCATGCGCCTTCCTTTGTGCCCGGGCGTTACTGCCAGTCGGCAAGCGCCTCGCTTGTCGATTCAAAACAGGGAATAATTTTATCGATACTGAGTGTACTAAACAGGTCGTTTACGATATAATTGGCACCCCCGAAGCGAAGCGAACAGCCCGTTTCTTTCGCAAGCTTGTTCATATTGAGCAGAATGCTCACGCTGAGACTGTCAAAAAAGGTAAGCTCTTCAAAGTCAAGCAATATCTTTTTTGAGTGAGCAAGTGCCAGCAGAAATTTCTGCTTGAAATAATGAGATCCTATCGGATGATTCATTACTCCGCTCAGGTGCAATATGCATGCATTGTCGATGAACTCTTCGGTTACCTCCAGCCGGATGCTTACGGATGTGTCGAATATGTCTACTACAGCATCCTGCCTGCCGTTGTCGGTTTGGATGGTAAATATTCTGTCGAGGCCGGTATCCTCGAATAATTCTTGTATATCGCCGCATAAATTGCTCAGCACAAGCTCGCCCTGCTTCATCTTGAGTTCTTTGGCGAGCGCAACCAGAGAACCAATGCCTGAGCTGTCGATGAAGGCGGTATCAACAAAGTCAACCCGTAACTCTTTGCAGCCCTGTGCAAGAGCGCCTTTGGCGATATTGTTGAACTCCTTGACTTTCGCGGCATTGAACAGCTCCGGCAGTTTGATACTGGTCGAGTCTGCTTCTCTATCGATATTCATGCGACCTCCTCTCAGCGCAAGAAGCGTCTGGAAAGTTCATCAAGTGAGATTCTAACGACTGTTGGTCTGCCGTCGGGACCTATGTACGGATTTTCCGTCGAAAAGAGGTTGTTCAAAAGAGCATTCATCTCTTCTGTTTCCAGCTTCTGTCCGGCGCGTATGGCTGCGCCCCTGGCAAATGCTGCACTGAAGCGGTGTGCGGGTTCGGCAATCCGATTCATATCACCCTCGTCAAGCAAGGTGTTAATTGTGGTGCGCACGGCATCGGCAGCCGCGGAATCTTTCATAAAAGAAGGGATTGCCGATATCGCAACCGATGTCCCGCCGAAATCCCGGATTTCGTAGCCGAATGAAACGAAATAGCGCTGCGCTGATGCAGCAACATTTTTCTCCGCCGGCGTGAGTTCCAGTACTATCGGGAAAAGAAGCTGCTGTGACTCCGACTGGCCCTTTGTCAGATTTTCCAGCGCCTGCTCATAGAGGATGCGCTCGTGAGCGGCGCGCTGGTCAATCAACAGAATTCCATTCTTGATAGGGGCCAGAACATAGCGCTCATGGATCTGATAACATGAAATCAGTCCGGCAACTTCATCCTGCACATTACCTGCTAATTGTACCCTATTGTCCTGTGGGGAATCAAGTTGTTTTTTGCCTGAGTCGGGTGTTGCGGGAAAAGCGAATCCCGTTTGTCGGGCGCCGGTATCGTCCGAGACCAGGCGCGCTGTGCGATATGCCGCCTCTTCGGTCGGCGTCTCGTGAATTGCAAGCGGACGTTTGGCAATAGACGCCGAGGATTCGGGTGGAGTTGCGTACGTACGGGCTGTATCGCCTGAATGTCCCATGAGCTGCGCCAGTCCGTTTCTGGCGGCCTGATAGGCCACCTTGTAGACCAGACGCTCATTTTCGAATTTGACGTTTTTTTTCGTCGGGTGCACATTTACGTCGATCCGACGAGGTTCGATATCGATAAAGCAGAAAAATGCCGGCTTGAGCTCCCCAGAGGTAAAAGCGCCGTGCGCCTCCCTGACGGCGGCAATTACCGCAGGGCTGTCGACTCGTCGTAGGTTGACATAGAGGATCTGAAAGCGGGGTTTGGCGCTGCCCATTTCGGGCGGTGTGAGGTAAATGGTGCAGTCAATGCCGGGTTGCGCATACTGACTGCGAATTAGATGCTTGCCAAATTCGGTGCCGGCTATCTGGCTGATGCGGACGTGCAAGCTTTTGGCCACCGGTGTATCAATTGATTTTTTACCTTCGAGTTGCAGGGAAAAATGCGTAGACGGCGCCGCCGCAGCCAACTGCTCAACCAGTCTGAGTAATGCATTGCGTTCGGAGCGATGGCTTTTCATAAATTTTTTGCGTGCCGGTACATTAAAGAACAGATCCCGTATCTCGATGGAAGTTCCTTGCGTATGCGATGCCGGGGCCGTTGCGGATACCGTGCCTCCGTTGCAGCTTAGAGTTGCTCCCAGGCCGCTCTGATCGACGGCAGAAGTGATTTTCATGCGACTGACGGCCGCAATGCTTGCTAGTGCTTCGCCCCGAAATCCCATTGACGAAATGGAAAACAAATCAGCGGCGTTGCGGATCTTGCTGGTGGCATAGCGTTTGATAGCAAGCGGCAGGTCTTCGGCTGCAATGCCGGCGCCGTTGTCTCTGATTTTAATCAAACCGAAGCCGGCCTCCTCGATGGTTATGCTGATACGGGTTGCGCGGGCATCCAGCGCATTTTCGATCAGCTCCTTGAGCACCGACGCGGGGCGTTCGATCACTTCGCCGGCAGCGATTTTTTCGACTACATCTTCGGGAAGTTGATTGATGTTGTGTGCCATAAACATTACCTCACTGTGCTGAGCGGTGCTCGGCAAGGCCTGGTTGATTTCCGGTCTGGATGTGCGTCTCGACTGTTGCTTAACTGGTGCGCCGCCTGCGGGATCGAGACGGCATACGGGGGAAGGTGGTATGCGGAAGGGGGGATTTGAACCCCCACGAACTTGCGTTCACTAGACCCTGAATCTAGCGCGTCTACCAATTCCACCACTTCCGCGTAGTGCATTTTTCAAAGAAGTGTATAAAATATATTTTGGCAGTACAGTTTTTGTGAGCTACAAAGAGATTTCAGTCTATGCGAATTTCAATCCATTGTGGCGATATCACCCGCATTGCCTGCGATGCAATCGTCAACGCGGCCAACTCCTCGCTGATGGGCGGCGGTGGTGTAGACGGCGCCATTCATCGCGCCGGTGGTCCGCAGATTCTGCGGGAGTGTCGCGACATTGTCGCGCACCGGGGAAAATGTCCCGCAGGTGAAGCGGTGATTACCACGGCGGGGAAGCTGCCGGCACGTCACGTCATTCACACCGTCGGTCCGGTCTGGCGGGGCGGCAATCACGGTGAGGCCGATTTGCTTTCCCAGTGCTATGTAAACTGCCTGAAGCTTGCGGTTGCCTGTAAATGCGGTTCGGTTGCGTTTCCGGCAATCAGCACCGGCGTATACGGCTATCCCCCCGATGACGCCGCGGTTGTGGCCTTTTCAGCAGTTACTTCATTCGGTCGGGACGACGTGCTTGACGAAGTGGTGTTCGTATTTTTCAAGCAGAGCGATCTGGATACGTTCCACCGAGTGAACGGGCCAGCGCACGTAGCCGACAATAAACGAAGCCGAGGATAATATAAGATTGTCGAGAAGCGTCAGGCGGGTATGCAATCAGGCTCTAGTGTGCTGTATCTCAAACACACACGTATTTGAGATGCGCTACACTAGCTTGAAGGCCGTTGCAGCAGGTAGCGAACTTCACCCTCTTTGGTCAGCGGGATGATGTAGTCGCGATAATAGGTCAGGACCGACTCGGGATCGATCTTGATACGCAGATCTTCATTAATTCTTCCCTGGGCATAGGCGACTTTCTCCCGCACGCGGTCGATAATACGCTCCTCTATCTCTTTGCGGGTGAGATGCTGCATCAATTCGCAACGGTCATTACGACGAATCATTTGGGCATACGTGTCCTGGTCGCCCCGGTATTTGCTTTCGGCCACATACAGCGCACCATAATGGATTCTGCGTGCAATGGCCTGGACCGCGTATACATCGTGCTCAACGCTTGAGCCGTAATGACCGTCGTCTCCGCGCCGGCACATTCGCGGCAGAAGTTTCAGATAGCTTTCACCTATCTCGTGAGTCAGATTGACAGCGTCGTAATTGTCAATTTGCAGTCCCGTATCACGCATCGTTATCGAGCGACGCGGTTGCGGCAGGTCGCTGTTGAACGGGCGCTCTTCGGGTACGCAAAATCGTCCGAATTGCGCATCCATACGCTCGTGGTACAGCAGGCGCAGGTGGAACAGACTCGCATCCGGATTTTCCGCAAAACCGCTTTTGCCCGCTTTATAGACGGTGCTGTTCTGCTTGAATTGGGCGCGATCAATCAGCTTGAAAATTATTGTCTCTTCCAGGCTTTCGAGTTGGGCGGCAATTTGCTGCAGTGAATGCATATTCAATCACTCCGATCAGGTTGCCCTTTTAAAGTTCCTGATCATCTTGGTGAGTTTTTTCAGCATCGTATTCGGTGCGTTTCCATAGTGCTCGATAAGCTTTACCAGTGCGCTTCCCACGATTGCACCGTCGGCCCCCAATGCTTTGACGCTCGAAACGTGTTCGGGACGCGACAGGCCGAATCCGACACACAGCGGCCGGGTAGTATGCTTGCGTAGTGTCGCAAGTGTTGCCGCAACAGTGCTGCTTATATCGTTTTGCACGCCGGTCGGCCCCAGACGACTGACGACATAGACAAATGCTTCGATGTCGGAGCAAATAGTGCGGATGCGCTCGGCCGGCGTTAATTCACTGACAATGTGAGCGCGCTGCAAACCCGCCGTTCTCATCGACGCCGAGAGAATGCGTGATTCCTCGGGGGGCATATCCGCTACCAGCAGGCTGTCAATGCCGCTATCCGCGGCGCGCCGGCAGAAAGTTTCGAAGCCCAGATGATGCAGCGAATTGGCGTAAAGCAGCACGCCGATGGGGACGTCGGTATACATCCGCACGTTTTTGACCAGCGAAAAAAAACGTGCATGATTGAGACCGGAAGCGATAGCGCGCTGCCCTGCACGCTGATTCACCGGCCCGTCGGCGATTGGATCCGAAAACGGATACCCGATTTCAAGAATATCCGCTCCCGCATCCACATAAGTTTTCAGCACAGCTTCGCTGAGGCGGCGGTCGGGGTCCCCGGCGACCGCAAATGGTATAAAGGCAATTCTGCCTGCGGCTTTCAGTGAGGTGAAAACCTGGTGGTAGCGGCTCATATACTCAGTCCCAGGCAATCTGCAACGTGGAAGATATCCTTGTCTCCCCGGCCGGAGAGATTAAGTATCATGCTATAGCTGTTTGGTCGTTGTGGAGCTTCTTTGACGGCATAGGCAACGGCGTGCGCCGATTCGAGCGCGGGTATGATGCCTTCCTTTTCCGAAAGCAGGCGAAAGGCCGCCAGGGCTTCCCTGTCGGTCGCATAGGTATAGTTCACCCTTTGCTGCTCGAACAGATGCGCGTGTTGCGGCCCGACCCCGCTGTAGTCCAGACCGGCCGAAATTGAGTGGGTGTCGGCGATCTGTCCGGATCTATCCTGAAGCACATAGGAGTAGGAGCCGTGCAGGATACCGGTGCGTGCATGAGTGTTGGGAGTCAGTCGCACTGCGTGTTTGGTCCCTCTGATTCCCTCGCCTCCCGCTTCAACGCCGGTCAACTTGACCGATGCATCATCGATAAAAGCGTCGAACATGCCGATTGAATTCGAGCCGCCGCCAACGCACGCAACCAGTTCATCGGGCAGGCGTCCTTGTGCAGCCAGGATCTGCTTTCTGGTCTCTTTGCCGATGACCGATTGAAATTCTCTGACAATGGTCGGAAACGGGTGCGGGCCAAGCGCCGAACCAAGAACATAGTGGGTTGTACGGACACTCTTGCTCCAGTCGCGCATGGTCTCGTTCACGGCGTCTTTCAGCGTTTTGCCGCCGCTGTCTACACCGATCACCCGAGCGCCCAGCAGGTTCATGCGAAAGACATTGGGGCGCTGGCGCTCCATATCGATCGAACCCATATAAATTTCACACTCCAGACCCAGCAGCGCAGCCGCCGTAGCGGTTGCAACTCCGTGCTGACCCGCGCCGGTTTCGGCGATAATGCGCTTTTTGCCCATGTACCCGGCAAGCAGCGCCTGGCCGAGGGAATTGGTAATCTTATGTGCTCCGGTATGATTCAGATCCTCCCGCTTCAGATAGATGCCGGCGCCGCCAAGCGCTTGCGTCAATCGTTGTGCACGGTATAGTGCCGTCGGCCTGCCGTTATACTCCTTGAGCAGTTGCCTGAATTCCTTTTGCCGCTCGCCGTCTTTGCGAAAGGCACGGTACGCTTGGTCAAGCTCAATAAGCGCCGGCATCAGGATTTCGGGCGCAAATTGGCCGCCGAAATTTCCGTAATATCCTTTGCGTACAGCACGTGCGGACATGAGCAATCCGTGTCAGCTAATGAATTTACCAATGCGATTGAAGCGGATGTTCCGGGAACCTGTCGAATCGGTATACGCCGACCAGAGTACGCTGACGGCGGAACCGCGGATACGGGACAGGTTTACCGGGCCGAAAAAGCGGGAATCGTATCCACTTTGCCAATTGTCGGCAAGCAGGAAAATAAATGATTGCCTGAAAGTATGAGTGATGACCAGATTGTCTTTTTCAAAAAGGCTGAGTAGCAGCGATACTTCTTTTTCCTCATGCTTGCCGCGCAGAAAGTCAAGCAGACGGCTCCAGAAAAAAGAATTCATCGACAGGCTGGCAGGAATGGAATCGAATGCCCCCCGGTAGAGTGCAAATGCGGATATGCGATATTCGGGCATCTCTATGCCGTCAATAAAAAGTCGGGCCCGAATTCGATAGGTGCGATCAGGATTCGCCATTGCGATCATGCCCGCCGTCAGACAGAAATCTCGTATGTTAAGTGAATCAAGCAGTACGCGTTTGCCCTTGTGCGGCAGAGTAAGCGTTGCCATATAATCACGCAGGGAATAATCCATGGGGACGACCGTTGCGGTATCCGACAATTTCGGCCGAAATGCGTCGTCGGGATAGGCGTTATTGATAAAGCGTCCGTCGTGGATCGAAAGTGTATCGCCGGGAAGTGCTACGATGCGCAGGCAAAAAAGACTGTCTTTGCCAGCATGCAGATTGCCGATGACCACATCGCCTCGGCGCGGGCGAAATGCAAGCTTGAAAGGAAACGCGTACGCAAACCGGCTGACGATGAGCCGGTCGCCCGGCAGCACGGACGGTTTCATCTGTACGGTCTTTATTGAATAGCTGTCACAGGCAGCATATCTGAAGATCAGCAATGCAAGGGCAATGAGAAGTATACGCAGGATCAATCGAACAACCGTAACGCTGCTGTCGCCTGCAGAGACATGCGAGGACAGTGCCATAGACCGGTCAACCCCTTTTCAACACCGCTAGGAATGCTTCCTGCGGAATTTCGACATTGCCTACCTGCTTCATGCGTTTTTTGCCCTCTTTCTGTTTTTCGAGCAGCTTGCGTTTACGGGAAATATCCCCGCCGTAGCACTTTGAAGTCACATCTTTGCGAAATGCTTTGACGGTCGTGCGTGCAACGACACGCGTACCTATTGCCGCCTGGATTGCCACAGTATACATCTGGCGGGGGATGAGCTGCTTGAGTTTAGACGTAATTGACTGGCCGTAAGCATAGGCGTGATCGCGGTGAATGATTGCGGAGAATGCATCTACAACATCGCCGTTGATGAGAATGTCCATTTTGATAAGATCGTTTTTTTCATAGCCGCTGAATTCATAATCCATCGATGCATAGCCGCGGCTAAAGCTTTTCATTCTATCGAAAAAATCAACAATTACTTCGGAGAGCGGTATCGTATAATGAAGGCAGACACGAGTTTCCTCGAGGTATTCCATGGTGTTCATGCGCCCGCGCTTATCCTCGCACAGTTTCATGAGCGCCCCGACAAAGTCGGTAGGCGTTACCAGTTGCACCTTGCAGACCGGCTCATTAATCGATTCTGTTTCTTTGGGATCGGGTAGCTTGGCGGGGCTGTCCAGAAACAGGATGTTCCCGTTTTTGAGTTCGACTTTGTACTCGACATTGGGCAGTGTAGTGATAATATTAACACCATACTCGCGAAACAGCCGTTCCTGAGTCACCTCCATGTGCAGCAGTCCAGAAAAACCGGCCCTGAAGCCAAAGCCCAGCGCTGTGGAGCTTTCCGGTTGATACGAAATGGAGCCGTCGTTGAGCTGTAGCCGTTCCAGCGCTGAGCGCAGGTCTTCGTAATCGTCCTTGTCAATCGGGTAGATGCCGCTGAAGACCATGGGTTTGATCTCTTTATAACCCGGCAGTCGCTCGGTGGCGCCGTGATGCTTTGTTGTTATCGTGTCGCCGATTTTAATATCGGCTATCGTCTTGATGTTTGCAACAACGTAGCCGACCTCGCCGGCAAAAAGTTCCGGCTGTGGCATGCGGACGAGCTTGAAGTGGCCGATTTCAGAGGCTTCATTCTCCCGGCCGGAGACAAAGAACCTGATAGCGGCATTTTTGGCCAGACGTCCTTCAACTATGCGGACATACGCGATAGCTCCTCTGAACGGGTCGTACAGCGAATCAAACACCAGTGCGCGCAATGGCTTGTCAAGTGATCCCTGCGGAGGGGGAACTTCTTTTATTATGCATTCCAGAGCCTCGCGCACGCCTTTGCCGGTTTTGGCGCTGCAGGACAGAATCTCCTCCCCGTCGATACCCAGCAAATCGGCAATCTGCCGGCCGACCACCTCGGGACGCGATGAGGGTAAGTCGATTTTGTTCATCACCGGGATAATTTGCAGATCGTTATCCAGAGCCAGATAGATGTTGGTCAGAGTCTGGGCTTCGATCCCCTGGGTGGCGTCGACCAGCAACACGGCCCCCTCACACGCGGCCAGCGATTTTGAGACTTCGTAGGAGAAATCAACATGACCGGGAGTATCAATCAGGTTCAGGCAATACTGTTGAGTGTCTGCGGCAGTGTACATCATGCGGATCGGATGAGATTTGATGGTAATGCCGCGTTCTCGCTCCAGGTCCATGCTGTCAAGCATCTGATCCTGCATTTTGTTGCGCTCAACCGAATTGGTTAAATCCAGTAGGCGATCGGCAAACGTCGATTTGCCATGGTCGATGTGCGCAATAATGCAAAAGTTTCGGATGCTGTTCTGATCTATCAAAGCAAGGCCTGCACAAAGGTTGGTTGCGTAAATGCGGGAATAAAATACTACATGGAAGCAGGGGAGCCGGAAGCTGATTGTTTTTACAAAACGGAGCGCGGAAATTATCTTTACTCTCTTATCTGCCTTAATTCCGTGATGTATCCAGCTAACAAATTATTGAGAGTGCGGCCGGTAACGAACCAAATGCGTGTGCGAGGTGACGACTATGTCTCGATTTCAGTATGCAGTTTTGTGGATGATGCTCATGAGCTGTGCGGGTGTCTTTGTCCAGGCGGAAGATATCGTGACCACTCCCTCTGAGATCACTCAGGATGAGCGTGAATTCTATGAAAAGCTGGGATTGAGTATGAACGAATGGAAAATGATCAAAAGCTCGGGCATGCCGTTGAAAAAAGTGTATGAGCTGCGTGAAGCGGGTATCTCGGTGAATGAATATTTTGATCGCCCCTGGGAGCAGCTTGATATCGGTGAAAAGGAGTGGATAAAAAAGCGTCGTCGTGGTTTGACCGATGAGGATATCAGGCATGATTACCGCTATGAGCGGACGGAATCGCAAAAGATGCTTTTACAAAACATATTTTTACCTGGATTTAATCAGCTCGAGCGCAAGCAGTATGTCCGTGGTATCAGCATGACCACAATCGCCGTTGCGTCACTCGCGCTTGGCGGGGTTGCGCTACAGCGAAATTTCAGCAATAAGCAACAATTTACCGAGTTCCCGATATTCTTTTTCATGCTGCTGCCGGCGGATATGTTCTGGAGCGCCGTTGACCTGCATATGCAAATACAAAAGGAAATAAACCCGGCGGTGAACCGCTTTACGTCAGACTCAGCGCCGGTGTCGCCCGGTTTCGTGGGGTTGGCCCTGCGTATATCACTGCCACCATCAACATCACGATAGAAGAGTATGCTTAGAAGATTATTGAATTCCAAAATCAGAGATATTGCCATCAGTGCGACTCATCTGGATTATGAAGGCAGCATAACGCTTGATCTGGATTACATTGAAGCTGCCGGCCTGGCGCCCAATGAAGAGGTCGATGTCTTGAACGGCTCAAATGGAGTACGGTTCAGAACCTATGTCATCGAGGGGGCTCGCGGATCACACGTGGTCGAGCTGAACGGTCCGGCCGCTCGGCTGGGCATGGTTGGGGATCCCATTATGGTCCTGAGCTACGCGTACCTGACCGAAGATGAAATTGCGCATCATGTGCCGCGCATTGTCAGCTTCAAAGACTTATGATGAGTGTGCGTGAGTATGAAAAATTTCGTTATCCTGTCTTTTGTTGTCGCGATTGTTGTGTGTGCGCTCATACTCGGTCGCATCACCTCGCATGCCACTCCGCGGCACACGGCTTCGCCGGATCAGGCCGTCCCGCACATCGGTCGCATAGAAGTGCTTAACGGATGTGGGATAAAAGGCGCAGCTTGGAAAACGGCAAACTATTTACGCTCGAAAGGCTTTGATGTAAAAAATGACGGAATCGGCAATGCGCCGACGTTCAATTATCCTTTTACCCTCGTTGTTTCGCGGGTAAAGGATATGAGTGTGGCCCGGCAGGTCGGCAAGTCACTGGGCGTGGATGAAGACAAGGTTATATTGAAAAGAAACAGCAGCGAACAGTTCGATGTTACCGTTTATATCGGATCTGACTTTCATGAAAGGAATCCCTGATACGCGCACTACTACTACTTTAGAAGAACTGGCCGGAGAATCCCTGGTCGAACAGATTATTCGGGCCGCTTTCGAAAAAAAAGCCGAGCAAATCACCGCTATCGATTTACGCGGCAAGTCCGCCCCCGCACAATGGTATCTGGTATGTCAAGGTAGCAATGCCGTGCAAACCAGAGCGATCAGCAACGAAATTATCACGTCACTGAAAAAGCAGGCTACCTCACCCTCGTTGGTCGAGGGTCTGGATGAAGGGATCTGGGTGCTTATAGATTTTGTGGACGTCATTGCCCATGTTATGATCCCGCAGGCCCGTTCATATTACAACCTTGAGCAATTATGGGATGATGTCTCGATCAGACAGATAGAAAGCGCAGAAGACTAGCATGCAATCAGTGCGTTCGTATCTCAGAGGCGCCTTGTACCGGGCGGCTGCTGCGGCTGTCCCCGATGTCAATTTGTCCGAAGAGGAGATTGTACTGGAGCGTCCGAAAAAGGCAAGCTTCGGTGATATCTCCACGCCCCTGGCATTGTATCTTGCCAGGCAGCTCAAAAAGGCTCCTCCGGTGATTGCGCGCAGCATATTGGGGCACCTCGAGTGGGATGAGCGCTATATCGCATGCGACGCGCCTCTTGAATCGACATTAGTCGGCGGCTTCCTTAATTTCCGGATAAGCACGTCTTACCTTTATGCTACGCTGCGGCAGGTCTTTGAAGATCAGCACAGCTTTGGCCGGAATCAGTGCACCGAACCTCGTACAATACTGATGGAGTTCGTCAGCGCCAATCCCACCGGACCGATGGTGGTTGTCAACGGCCGCGCCGCGGCGATAGGAGATGCGCTGGCTCGCATACATGCCTGGATCGGCAATAACGTTGCAACCGAGTACTATGTCAACGATTGCGGCAACCAGATCGAGTTGCTGGGAAAGTCGGTTGCCTGTCGTTACTTTCAAGCGCAGGGCCGCGCGGCCCAACTGCCTGAAGGCGGATATGCCGGGGAATATATAGCAGACCTTGCCCGGGAGATTGCCGCCGAACATCCCGAAATGGCTGAATTTGCCGACGATGAGGTCGTCGAGTTTTGCAAGCGTGAAGCGCTGCGTAAAAATGTCGCTTCACAAAAACGGGTGCTGAGCGATTATGGCGTCAAGTATACCAACTGGTTTCATGAAAGCGAATTGCATGCAAGCGGCAAAGTTTACGAAGCTCTTGACACGCTCGCCCAGAAGAATCTGGTATATGAACATGAAGCTGCCCAATGGTTCAAGTCAAGTGAATACGGCGATGAAAAAGACCGGGTGTTGGTGCGCGGGGATGACTCACCTACCTATTTTCTGGCCGATCTGGCTTATCATGCGCACAAGGCCGATCGAGGCTTTGACGAATCGTATACCTTCTGGGGGCCGGACCATCACGGCTATCTGCCGCGACTTGAAGCGGCTGTGGGAGTATTGAATCCGGGCAAGACTGCATTCCATAATTTCATTATTCAGCAGGTGAACCTTCTGCGGGACGGTAAGCCCTTTCGCATGTCAAAGCGACGCGGGGATTTTGTGACCATTTCCGACCTCGTTAACGAGGTCGGAGTTGACGCGGCCCGATACTTTTTCCTCATGCGTAAGCTTTCAAGTCACTTCGACTTTGACCTCGGACTGGCGGTGAAAAAAAGCGAAGAGAATCCGGTTTTCTACGTGCAGTACGCTCATGCACGTACCTGCAGTTTGATACGCCATGCACTTGAACTGAATTTCAGAATCGATGAAATAGAACAGGCAAACCTTGTTCTGCTCAATGAGCCGGAAGAGCTTGACGTGCTCAGGCTGATTGCCGAATTTCCGCATTTACTGGTGCATGTTGCCGAAAACGCCGAGTCGCAACGCATTACAGCATACCTTGAAAACCTGGCATCGGTTTTTCACCATTTTTACCAGAAGCACCGAATCGTAACCGGGAACAAGGCGCTTTCCTGCGCGCGGTTGTATTTAGCATGCGGCATACGTAATTTGCTGAAAGTTGCCTTGGACCTGCTGGGCGTATCCGCTCCCGAAAAAATGTAAATTTCTCTCTCCCTCGCTAAAAAAATGATGACTTTGGGGGTCAGCTATTCGAGTTTAGCGGTTTTTGAAATGGTCTGCCAGGGAGGAAAGCTGGCCGTGGGAAGGCTTGATTTTTGGCGCCAGATCGCCCATGTTCTTCATCGAAAGTGAGATGCGGCGCTTCTTGGGATCGACTTTTACTATTCTCACATTGATAGTGTCGCTTACTGATACGACTTGCTCGGCAGATTCTACATACGTATCGGCAAGTTGAGAGATGTGAATGAGACCGTCACACACGGCATTAATATCGACAAAAACACCAAATTGCGTAACATTGGTAACTTTGCCGTTGACTACGGTACCTTCGGACAACTCGGCGAGCTTTTTGCGCCGGGTTTTAACCGGAAAGGCCGGGGTGAGGTATTTCTGCCCCGCACTCAGTTGGTGAATAAGCCTTTTTTCGATATAGATTTTCTGATCGTATTCGGTGATTGGCAACGAACGCAGCAGTTCGGGATCATTGATTAAGGCCTCGAGGCTTATGTTGAGCATTTCAGCCAGGTCTTCAACCCACTGAAAATGGTCGGGGTGCACCAGCGTCCTGTCCAGGCAATATTTGCCCTGGGGAATGATGATATAGCCCACAAAGCTGGTAAACTGCGGTCTGGTGATACCCTTGGTAGCGCTTAATTCGAGTTTTGCGGAGAGGGGAGATTTGGCATGCATCTTCTGAATGTCGCTCGCCGCTGTCGTGCTGATCTGGAAAATCCTCGGCAATGCGTCTCCAGCTTTTGATACCGGGATACCCTCATGCAATTCGATAAGTGCTAGTTCACGCTGGATGACGTTGGCCAGCCGATCCGGGGTGATGAGGTGCTGTTGTGAATGTATCGCGAAATGCTCCAGGCCAATCTGGGAAATGAGGTTGAGCGGCTGAATGCAGAGCAGGCCCTGCGCCAGCACAACTCTGATGTGTTCGTCAAGGTCGCCGAACTCCCGCATCATCCATTCTGATTTAGCGAGTCCTTGTGTGCTCTTGCCGCATTGCTGGTGACGGATTTCGGTCAGCTCTATCGATTCTGCCAACGTTTTCTTGATGAGCGATTCCAGCAGTTCGGTATCTGTATCTGCATCTATAATGACGTGGGCCGGGCGATACCTGCTGAACATCTGCTTGAGGCGAGTGTTGAAGGGCGACTTGTTTTGCTGAATAGCATTACGGGCATGCGCTGCTCCCAGCAGCCGACCGCGGGCATCAAATGCCACCATCGTTAAATGACGCTTATCCTTGATTGCAAGCGATAAGTATGAGCCGCTCTGCTTTTTTTCGGCAAGGCCTTTCTGCACATCTTTGGTTATCTGACGCAGCAGCTTGTCTTCCGCTTCTTTGCGCAATCTGGCTTTTATGTCTTTTTCAACAAGTGGTTGCAGTGCTTTCATCCAGCATTCATCAATTGCCTCGCACATGATGTCGAATCCAATTGCGTCGGGATTGGTAATGAAATGCTGCCGAAGAAGCTCCGTAACCCGAAAGAGCTGCGCGTTAAGCTTGAAGCGGATGTCTTTGGCTGATTCTGCAACCATGAGAGAGAGCATTTCCTCATGTGTTAATTCGGAAATTTTTACAAATTTACCGACATAAGCAGCATACTGCTTTTCCTTTTTCTTTTTTGGAATGACTTCGAAAAAGCCCTCATCGAAAGTAAAATCCCGCACCATTGCCCGGGTAGTCTCATCGTTGCCGAAGCGCTCGACCAATATGCTTTTCAATCCGTTGATAACATCGTCGCCGGTTTTGAAAGAAGAATGCGCACCGACAAATTCTTCGGCTTTTTCTTCCAGGGATCCTTGCTCGACCTCCTGCTTTTCAACAAGGTCTGCCAACGGACCGAGCCCGTTTTTGACGGCAAGCTGAGCTTTGCTTCTCGGATTCAGCCGATGAGCCGCGAGCAAATCGTCCAGCTCGTATCCGCTGATACTGTAGTTTATATGCTCTTCAAGCTCTTCATCAAGCTTGTTTTCTTTGGCAAATGCATTAAGGGCGCGCTTGCGTTTGACCGACAGCAAATCTATTTCTTCAAGAAAATCGTATATTTCGAAAATTTGATCCGGCTCGAGCTCGACGGCAGTGAGGCTGTCGTAGTCGATTAAATAGAATGGAGAAGTTCCGCTTTCGTACGCCTCGCACAAGCGAGCGGCGAGCTTTTCAGAAATGTCCCATTGTTCGGAGATGTAGTAGGCGAAACGAATCATGGTGAAGTATGCAGAATATTAATTTTGAGCGAAATAAAACTACAAGATGCCAATTGCATTATCAAGGGTGGTGCCTATTTCTTAGAGTAAAGGGGGAGGTAGCAGTGACTTTCGGGAGACGGGAAAGAGAGTTCAAGACAAAAAATAAAAACGGGAAAGCATGTGCTTTCCCGTTTTTTCCTACTCGAAACAGAGCAGGGACTGCAGTTACTTTTTCTTTTTTGCCGCAGCCTTTTTCTTTTTGGTAGCCGCTTTCTTCTTTGGAGCAGCCTTTTTCTTTTTTAAAGCAGCTTTCTTCTTCGGAGCAGCCTTTTTCTTTTTAACGGCCGCTTTCTTCTTCGGAGCAGCCTTTTTCTTTTTGGCGGCTGCTTTCTTTTTAGGAGCAGCTTTTTTCTTTTTAACTGCTACCCGTTTTTTTGCCGCAGCCTTTTTCCTGGCCGGGGCTTTTTTGCTGGCGGCTTTCTTTCTAACTGCCACGTAAAACCTCCTTTAGAAATGTGGAAAGTGAAATGTGTTTTAGCACATGCGTTACGTAGCGTTTTCTTATGTCAATGTTGCGTCTGTAAATTTTCATGGAATCAATAGAGAATACGGCTTCTTTCAGTTTCTTATCACTATAAATAATAACCTTTAACAAACTACCTGTCAATACTCTTTCCTGCAACAAGTAAACAAAATAAAAAAAGTCACAAAAAATTTGCATCGGTGTCGCGTTTTTTGTAGAACGAATTTATGATCGACAACGCTTCGGCATAATCATCCGTGAGCGTAAACAGTTCCGTATCTTCTTTATCGATGTAATTGCTTTTCTGCATGATCTGTTTAAGCCAGTCGCTAAGCCCTTTCCAGTAATCTTTGCCGATCAGAATAAGTGGCAAGTGCGATATCTTCTGGGTTTGAATAAGCGTCAGGGTTTCAAACATCTCATCCATAGTGCCATAGCCGCCGGGCAGGATAATAACCGCTGAGGTGTATTTCAAAAACATGACTTTACGAATGAAAAAGTAGCGGAAGTTAATAAGGGTTTTGATATACGGATTGGGTACTTGCTCAAACGGCAGTTGAATATTGAGACCGATAGAGGTGCCGCCCGCTTCATTCGCCCCTTTGTTTGCCGCTTCCATAATGCCCGGACCGCCACCGGTGATGATACCGTAGCCGTGCCGTGCAGCGTGCCTGGCAAGCTCAACGGTCAGGGTGTAATAGTTATCTTGCGGACTGGTTCGAGCTGAGCCGAATATGGTTATGCACGGGCCGGCACGTGAAAGCATTTCGAAGCCTTCTACGAACTCGGCCATTATTCTGAAGATACGCCAGGTTTCTTCGTTGGTGTTATGAAAGGGCTGCGGCTGTTGCATTAGTTAACCTTCACGTGGGCGTGATAGTGCGAATGCTATTTTCTAAAAGCACGGTATGTATAAAAAATCATTTATTCTCTTGTGCGTAAGCAAATAATTTGCATCCGAGTAACTCAAACTGAATTGTCAATGAAAGACGATAATTTACATAAGCGAATTGAAGCCGCTGCGAATACAAACTCAAGCCGCATACTTGAGGTCAATATATCCAGTCAACGCATGACGTTGACAGATGGAAAGCGTGTGCTGGCTGTGTATCCCGTCTCAACTTCTCGATACGGTATCGGCAATGCCGAGGGCTCAAACCAGACACCGCTCGGCCTCCATCGCCTTGTTGAAAAATATGGAGCGGACGCACCGACGGGAAGGATTTTCGAAAGTCGAAAGGATACCGGCAAAATCTGGAAACCCGGAATGAGCCGGGAAAATATGATCCTGACGCGCATTCTTCGTCTCGAAGGTCTCGAGGCGGGCGTCAATAAAGGAAAAGGCATCGATTCGTATGCGCGCTATATTTACATTCACGGCACGAATAATGAAGAAATGATCGGCACCCCGATTTCGCACGGTTGTATTTGCATGCGTAACGATGATATAATCGGACTCTTCGATAGCGTAACGGAAGGCGACCTTGTCATTATCCATCAATGAAAGAGAATACTCCTCCTTTCATTTCATCGGCATTCTCGGGTCGGGCATGAGTGCTCTGGCGCAGTATTGCGTCTGGAATGGATACGGCGTCAGTGGATCGGACAGAATGATACAAGCACCTGAAGCACAACGTACGCGCACCTGCCTGGAAGCACTTGGTTGCAACGTTTTTACGCAGGACGGCAGCGGGATCGGCAGTGCCACACAGGCCGTCATCGTTTCCACTGCCATCGAAGACAGTAATCCCGATATTTCCCAGGCGGCAGAATTGAATCTGCCGGTTTTTCACCGGTCGGAATTACTTGCTGCAATTGTCAATACGAAAAAGACGATTGCCGTTGCCGGAACATCGGGAAAATCAACCGTCTGTGCGCTGGTTTTTGAGCTGCTTTGTGCAGCGGGAAACAATCCTTCTCTGATCAGTGGTGCCCCCTTGAATCGCCTCGAAGCACAAGGCCATATCGGCAACGCCTGGCTGGGTACTTCAGACTTGCTGGTCGTCGAAGCCGACGAAAGTGACGGCAGTCTGGTTCGCTATCATCCCGCTGTCACGGTGTTTCTCAATGTCTCGAAAGATCATCAGGATGTCGATCAGTCGCTCGAACTGTTTGCCACCCTGGCGCAGCAGTCACAACGTGTTTTGCGCAACGAAGACCAGCCGATGCTGAAATCTCTTCGTGCGGATATGACTTTCGGGTGGAATGAACAGGCCGACGTTTATCCAGACAGCGTGGCCCCGGGCAGGCTGGAATCGACGCTGAGGGTGCATAACGTTGAATATCGAGTTCCGTTGCCGGGAAGGCATAATCTCGACAATGCACTGGCTGCTCTTGCGGTTTGCTCGTTTGTCGGATGTAATATGGAAAAGGTAAGAGAGGGGCTTTCCCGATACCGGGGCATTGCACGTCGATTTACACTATGTCAAGTATCAGATGATATTGTGGTGGTAGATGACTTTGCACATAATCCGGATAAGATTGCCGCAGCGCTGCGGGCGGCTCACAGCATTGGGCAACGGGTCATCGCGATCTATCAGCCGCATGGATTCAAGCCCACTGCATTCATGCGCAGGGAATTGGTCGATGCATTTGCTGCCGGACTTAATGAGCGCGACCTTTTGTTGTTGTTGCCGATTTACTACGCCGGGGGCACGGCACAAAAAAGCATAAGCTCAGCCGATCTGGCCCGTGATCTTTCGGGTGTCAGCAGGGCCGGGATCAGTTGTCCCCAAAGTAAAGATTCTGCGCTGGCCTTGATCCGGTCCATAGCTCGCACGGGCGATTGCATTATCTCGATGGGCGCGCGTGATCCGGGATTGAGCGCATTTGCCGGGCGTATATGCGCCCTGTTCAGCGGTGGCTGAGTAAATCCGAAAGCTTGGCAATAAGCCTGCTTTTGTCCACTATTTCTTCTTCCCCGCTGCGCATATCTTTAACTTTAACGGTGTTACGTTCCGCTTCCTGACTGCCTGCGATGACAACCAGGGGAATTCCCAGCGCATTGATCTGTTTCATCTGTTTGCCAAAGCCCGTACTTTTCAGTGAATACTCAACCGAAATCCTGTGCGATCGTAATAGCGAGGCAAGCTCAAGAGAGTAGCGCGGGTGGGTCTCCGCGAATTCTGCAAGGTATACATCGGCACGTGCCTGCACCGGGGGAGCAATTCCCCGGGACATGAGCAAGTCGCCCAGAACAACGTCTCCTGCGGCAAATCCAACTGCCGGCGTGCTTTGACCGCCATACAGCGAAACCAGGTTGTCATACCTGCCGCCGCCCGCAACGGCGCGCATCGACTTGTGCTTGTCAAACACTTCGAAAACGATTCCGGTATAATAGGCCAGACCCCGCACAATGCCGATGTCAAACCTGACATACTCTGCTAATCCCAACGCGGTAAGATACGAAAACAATTGCATCAAATCCGCAAGAGGCTGAATGCCGGCGAAATCTTTTTCGATGTCGTCAAGCGTTTCATACGAGAATACCTTTTGTATCGTCGCAGCTCTGGCAGGATCATGTAATTGCTCATTCAGCTTGCGTTCAAATTCTTCAGCGGACATCTTCGGTTTTTTGTCCAGCAATGCATACAGCGCAGGCAATTCCGCCTGGGCAAAGCCAGAAGCGACAAACAGCTCCTCGAGCAACGTACGGCTCGATATCAAAACGCTGAAGTCGTCTTTGTCAAGTCCGAGATCGGTCATCATGGCGATGACTGCGGCAATCAGCTCGGCATCGGCCGAAACTTCGGCTATGCCGAGGATATCCATGTTCAATTGAAAGAACTCCCGCAGCCGGCCCTTCTGCATACGCTCATACCTGAACAGTCGCGGAATTGAATACCAGCGGATCGGTCGCTTCAATGAAGTGCCTTTCGCAGCAACCATACGGGCCACCGACGGCGTCAACTCGGGTCGCAATGCGAGCTTTCGACCGCCTTTGTCAACGAAGGTATACAACTGCCGCTCGATTTCTTCCCCGCTCTTCTGGGTGTAAAGCTCGAAGTGCTCAAACAATGGTGCATCAATGTGCTCAAAGCAATAACGCCTGCAGGTTTGAGTCCACATGTCGAAAATGAAGTCACGAAACACCATCGCTTCGGGATAAAAATCCCGTGTGCCTTTGGGAGTAGTAAAGGTACTCATGTTCTTACCCTGTTAAAAATGTCACTCGATCGGGGTACAAAATACATTCACTGCATGTGGCAGATCGGCGCATCTCTGCGCTACCGCGTACGCAACGCGTTGCGCTTCGCCCGTTTAAGATATCTCAGGTGTCTGTGCAAATGCTTCTTCTCCCACGCACGCCATTGATGATAGTGTGCGAAGTGCTTTTCCCGTTCCACAAACTCCGCTCCGTGAATTACCCGTCTGCCGTTGCGGGTATATGGTTCGATGAGGCAGTGCAGCATTTCATGATACACCACCCCATTGATAGCAAAATCAGGTGTTTGCGGATGGTCGTAGACTCCGGCAATCGTAATCAGGTTATACGCATTGCCTCGGGCGTCGTGTCTTTTGGTCTGGTAGGATGTCGCCGACGCATAGCGTCCCCAGCGGATATACCCCTCGATTGCATTGTCAAAGTAGAGTGTGTTGAGGTAGTTGAATATTTCGCGCAGATCATACATGCAGCCAACGGTGTGGCGTTCGTAATGTGCCGGATCCACGGCGCGCGACGTGCGCGAGTCAAGCTGCAGTGAGTCAATGTGGGCATGAATTGCTTTTTCCAGAATGCACTTCTTTTTGCGAACGGCTTTGCGCCTTTCTTTGTTTCCGGTGTTTGGCAGCAAAGACCATTCGATAAGCGCCTGTTTGATGCTTTCGGGAGCGCTTTGGAGGTATGCAGGAATTGTCAGTATGCGTCCACCGTTATACGGCTGGATCTTCACATACCAGCTTTTTTTCAGGCGAGTGCTGACTGATACCTGCAATTTGTGTTGCTGGTGAGTTTGCAGCAGCGCTTCGAAAGTCGGCGGTGCGAACAGGTCAAGTGTCAATTGTTCGTATGAGCCGTTTACGGGAGTCGATGTCATAACAAAGCCTGCAACAGGTCAGCTTAACGATGCGCGCAAAAATGGAGAATATTTTTTCGCTAAAAATATATCCCTCTGTGCACGCGACGGAAATGAATTGTCGGCCAGTCGGATGTCAATTTCCAGCATGTAAAGGCCTGTATACCATTCGCACAGCAGCGGTGACTTCCAAGTCCTTATCAGACGACAGAGCGCCTGCCGTGCGGGGCGGGTTATCTTGTTGGGAAGTGAATCGATTTTACAAAACGGTCGCAGCCAGTGTGCAATTTTGTTTATGTCCGCACCATATTCGACCGAAGAGAGAAATTGGCGCCAGGACGAGTAAGGTGCAGCCCCATCCAGCATTCGTGCGTAGAGCCCGAGATGCAGATCGTCACTTTGTGGCAACCCGGCAGGATTCAGCAGTATGCCCTTGACATGTTTGACAAGTGAATCGCTCCGGTCGAGATAGGGTCCGGTAATCGCTTTGGACGGGCAGTAGTCATTGGCATAATAGTTGTCCCAGATGATAAGCTGCTTGCCGAAAAGCTTGGAGATCGACCTGATATCCCCCGGCTTAAGGGATGGCGAAATAACCTCGGTACCGGTCCAGAGCAGCGATACATCCTCCGGCATGGAGAGCTGCAGGTCATTGAGGTAGGTGTTATTGGCTACGTCATAGCCGGCCATTTGGTCGCAATAAATCGTGGGACAGAACCAGAGCGAAATCGGTCGGGTGACAGTACTGCTGAGGTCATTGCGCAGACGGGAGAGCAGAACTCCGTGCGCCCTGCCAAGTGACGAGTAGTTTCCGGCGTTGGGACGCGGAAGATGCTCATCGATATCATCCATCAACAGTGCGAATGTATCTGTTTGCGGGGTGAGCAATGACGCGCATTTGGATAATAATTTGCGGTAGTGGGAGGTGCTGCAATAATCGAATGACAAACCGGGAGCAATTGCGGGAATGATGTTGATTCCGGCCTGTGCGGAAGTGCGAATCCAGTTTCTGTACGCTCTGAGCCAGGCCCGGGAATAGCGAATTTGCCACCTGACCCGGTGGAAGGCATCTTCTTTCGGAGCGTAAAGGTAGGAATTCAGTTTGAGGCCGGACAGGGTTTTAACGATGCGTGCACGTTCCTGCCATGAGAGCAGCTTGGCGTAATAGCCTTCTATGTAGCCTGTTGCCAACTGTTGCATGAGCACTCAGAATACGAAGGTCAGCGTGAATCCGGTGAAGCCGGCAACGCCAATTATACCGGAAACTATTGCGACAAGGATGCTGTTGTTTTGCTGCTTCTCGAGCCGGTCAAATTTTTCACCGTATTCTTCTTCACTGAGGTTCAATGAATCGCGTTGGAATTGATAGCTTGCGGCCCAATCATTCCATTCGCTGTTTTTTTGCACGCCAATTGCAGTCATAGTCGCTCCCAGCGCTACTCCCGCGACGCCAATACCGAGAGATGTATATCTGAATATTTTTTTCTGATGTGAAGGCGACGAACGATCTTTTTTCGGCTCTTCGGGCTTTTTGTTTGTTGACGCGCCGGCAGCCGCTTCGTCCTGTCGATGTGAGGTCACATTTTTGTCGGGATTATGAGAATAGGGGATGTTGTCCTGCACATACTGTATTTCATCATTGATGGTGAAATGAAATTGCCCATTCTGGCGAAATATGCCGCTGGTTATGTTGATGTTCGACGTGTGCGCCTTTATTCCGAAAACCGAGAAGCTAAGCAGAAAATTTTTCAATCGGCATTTACCGGCTTCGCGGGCGATGAGTATCCCGTTCCAGTCAAAGGGGTTGGCCATTTGCTTGCTGTTGGGATTAAATTCGGCGTCATGAATCGAAGTGAAGATGACGTATTCGTCTGATGTTCCTTCAATTATCAGTGTGCCGTGTACATGAAGCCCGGTAAAGGGTTTGAAGAGGAATACCGTTCCTTTTTCGATGGTAACTTCTTCACCGGCCGGAACAATGATATCCTGCTCGACAATATGTGGATTGCCGACTTTCTCGAATACCATCTTGTCAATATTGCCTGATATCCTCGTCTCGGCCGGCAGAGTCGAATTGGCTATGAACAGCAAAATTGCGGTAATGCAGAGATTTTTCATAGGTATAATCCGTATAAAGCATTTCATGAAAGTAAGGGTGAAAAATAGATGCGGTACTCCCCGTAACTCAAATTATAGTGCCCTTTGGCTGCAGGCGCGCAGGTCAGCTCGAGTCAGTGAATCGAGGCCAGCCGGTTTAGCTCGTTGCTGGCTTTGATGAAGCGTGGGTGACTGGAGTTTGTTCGGTACGTCTGGACGACAGCCTTCCAGGCATTCATCGCAGATTTTCTGGTACTCTCATCAGGCTTGGAAGAATGCATACCGCCACGCGAAAGTGCTGCGTAATATAGTGCGTCCTTGAGTACAGCCCCGCGGCTGCGATAGTTGCTGGGTTTTGTTGCCGCATCGTCGAAGTGCTTGACAGCCGCTGCGAGTTTGCCCAGTTTGTAGTAGGTCTGACCGGCGAGAAAGTCGAATTGAGCGTCGCGGATTCGCTCGCTGTTAATAATGAGCAGGGCATCTCCCGTCCTGCCGGCTTTGATGTATGCTTCAAGCAGTAGAATCGTTTTTTTCTGTCGCTGAGGATGATTCGATTCTACATTTTTAAGTGCCAGAATGGCGTCGTTGTATTTATCCTGCTGCAGTGCGCTCTCGCCGGCGGAAACAAGGTCTTGTGAACCATATGCCGCCTTGAGTTTGTCGAGAGGACTTTTGGCGGGCTTCGGCCTCGGCCGGGGCGCCGGTTTGGGGCGAGGCTTACGGGTTACGGTCCGCTGCGGTGTGGTTTCAGGCTTTTCCTTGAGTACTTTTTTGGGCGGGGTATCCTTTTGCGCGGCAGCCAGCGGCGTGAGTGTTTCGTTTTTTTGAGTCGGCATTGCGGGAGCAGGCACTTTTTGCGCCACCTCTTTGGTGGATTTCGCAGTTTCCGGCTTGTTGGGTCGGTCGGAATTCAGTGAAGGGCCGGTCATCAGGAATATAATTATCGTGGCAAAAACGGCAATGGCTCCACCGATCGGGGCCAGGAATTTAGGTTTGAGCAAGAGAATCTTTTTGCCCCGTGAGATACTGACTATGCTGTCGGGATCCTGAATGTATTGCCTGACGACCTCTTCGGGGGTGTCGCTGGTAATGGTTCGCAAAGAAGTTTCGAGTGCCTGCAGCAGCGCACGGGCATCTGTATAGCGGTTTCTTTTTTCAACTTCGAGGCATTTTTGTGCAACTCGGGTGAGCCCGGTGTGCATTTTATAGTCAAAGTCATCGAATTTACGATACTCGTTGGTGATTTTGTTTTTCATGAGGTTGGTAATCGAATTCTGCGGAAATGTTTTGGTTCCCGTCAGCATTTCGTAAAGAATCGTACCGCAGGCGTAAATGTCGACGCGGCCGTCAATGTCGACTCCGTCAATCTGTTCCGGCGCCAGGTAGGGGAGCGTTCCGACAATATTGCCTTCAACCGTATGCAGGCTGGTTTCGGTTGGCCGGGCAATGCCGAAATCCATGAGCTTGACGGTGCCGTCGCGTGCAATCATCACATTTGCCGGCTTAAGATCACGGTGGACTATACCGTTGTAGTTTTTGCCGTAGATGAGAAACTTCTGACTGTGCGCGTAGGCCAGCGATCTGGCAATAAAAATTGCTATGGCGCAACTGACGGTTTCGGGCAGTTTATCATGCTTGGCAATAACAAACTCCAGAGACGGTCCATCGACAAATTCCATCTCAAGAAACGGCAAACCCTGCCAGTCGCCGACATTATAAATCTCGACAATATTGGTATGGTGAAGCTTGGCGGTAATCTTTGCTTCGGTTTCAAAGCGATTCATCAAATCTGACTGCTGCGACGGCATAAGGATTTTTACCGCCCGGAACACTTCAAGCCGCTCATTCCAGATCTTGTAGACCTTTGCCATGCCGCCGGCGCCTAAAACGCCGGCAATCTTTCCCGATCCGATCTCGATCGGCTCATCACCCGAGGGTAACATATCATAGAGGTTGCCCGTCGGTTTACCTCCGTATGCGGTTTGTACGCTTCCCGACGTCAGATTGATTTTGGTACCGGTCTGCAGAGGATGAGGCTGTTGCTCTTCTTCACTACTCTCGACAAATGTTTTATCAAATTTCGGCTGCTGGTTTGATTTATTCTGATCGTTTTCCATATACTCGCATTTGCGCGGTTACAGCGATTTGTTAATGACTCGAATTTCCCTGATTCATCCAATCCTGCAGAACCCTATGCCTATAAAATATTATATACTTGCTAGAAAAATGCAACTATTTCGAACCCGATGACACAAACCGTGCCCAGTATCGAGCCGAAAATTACCTTGTTCCGGGCTTTGTCGGCTTTGTTTTGTGCATCTTCCTTCGTGGCAGGATCAGTCAGGTTGTCGGCTGAGCCCTGATGCTTCCCGCTATTGCCGTTTTCCGCAATGGCCCAGAAATAAGAGGCGATTGCTCCGGCGCCCAGACCCAGTCTGATAAGCGCCAGAGTGTTGAACGGGCTCTTCTTTTCGAGCGATTTGCTGATAGTTACCTTCTCGCCCCGGGGGATGACGATGTCTTCGGTTGCAGACGTATAGGAGCTGTTGGGATGTTTGATCTCGATGCGATACTTTCCGGGATTCATGAAATCGTTGGTAACCGGTGTTTTGCCCAGAGAAGTAGCAATCGAGACTTCCGCCCCTTCGGGCTCGGAAGTTACTGCCAGCGAGCCGAATTTCGCCTTGATTGACTTTTCTATCTCGGTAATCTGATCGGCCTGAATGAACACCTCTTCGGTGGTGCTGGTATGCTGAATCGGATCGATAAGCTTCAGAGAATAGCGGCCGGGCTTGAGCTTTTTGTTCATGATCGGCGAGTCGCCGATATACTTGTCGTCCAGCCAGACTTCAATGCCCTCGGGACGGGTTTTGACGATCAGTGTACCGTCTCCGGCAACTACAGAAAAAGCCAGCGAAGCATACAAAATCGCCGTCGAAATCGTGATTGCTCGTCTCATTGATTACCCCGAATTCCTTTTTTGTTTGAGGCGCAAAGCAGTAAGTTTATATATTTAATAGGTTTCAAGCCATTAAATATACTTGTCGACTATTCGACACTCAAAAAAATTTACATCCTTTTGACAGCAGGGAGACGCAATAGTGGTAGAAAACGGCAAAGTAATCTGGAAAGAAGGCATGTTTCTTCAGCCGCAGCATTTTCAGCAGGCTGAGCGCTATATTTTTGATTCATTGCATTCTCGCTTGACAAGCTATATCCCGTACCATTATGGGTTGCATGCTATTGAAGTCAGCAAAGATGCGCTGGCCAATAATCAGTTCACGGTCAGCAATTGCAATGGGGTGCTGCCCGACGGAACACCGTTTGATATTCCCAAAAAAGAAGTGATTCCGCGGCCGCGCTCTTTTGTCGATCACCTCACCCCGGAAATGCAGGCGCTGGATGTGTATCTCGGACTGCCGCTCAGCATCGAAGGCAAATCCAATGTGCAGCAGCAGGGGGTGCCGTCGGATTCAGCACGATACAAAACGCACTCCGTTGAGTTGACCGATGATGTGTTCGGCTCGCAACGCAAGGAAATTGAGATCGGCAGTGGAAATTTCGTTATTCTATTTGGTGATGAGTCCCGCGACACTTTCACCACGCTTCCCATCGCACGGCTGACCCGCAACACGCAGGGATTAGTTGTGGTGCAGGATGCCTACATCCCGCCCCTGCTCAGCACTTCCTGTTCCCACTCGTTAAGCAAGACCGTCGAGGGTTTGCTCGAGATTTTGTTGGCGAAAATTACGTCACTTTCGCAGGGCAGGCGCCAGAAGGAAGGGGGTTTTGCCGAATTTACCGCAGCCGAAGAAACCGCGTATCGGCTGCTGCAGGTGCTTAATACCTACACGCCGCTGCTTAACTATTACCGTACGGCAACGGGCATTCATCCCTTTACGCTCTATCAGTATCTCATGCAATTTGCCGGCTCACTCGGTACGTTTTCTTCACAGGTCAACCTCAGCCATTTCCCCGCCTACGATCATCTGAATTGTCAACAGATTTTCGAAAAGCTTGCCGGTATTGTCAGAATTGTATTGCAGGCTGACATTTCGGCCGGTTCGCTTACGTTGCCGATCGAGCAGATAAAGCCTTCTTCATATCAGTGCCGGGTGCCCGATGCATCGCTGTTTTCTTCCGCAGATTTCTACCTTGCCGTGAACGCGTCGGTGGAACGTACTCAGTTGATCGTCGGAGTTGTCCAGCGCGTCAAGATGTCGGCGCCCGAGCACCAGGATGCACTCATCTCCTCCGCCATGCCCGGCATTCAGCTTATTCACGCAGCCAATCCACCCGACAATCTGTCTACCAAACCCGATTACGTCTACTTTTCAATCAGCAAAATGGGTGATCTCTGGCAGGCAGCCGCACGAAGCGGAACGCTGGCAATTTATTTTCCTCATAGCTTCGAAAACCTGTCCATGGAAATAATTGCGCTCAAACAATAAAGGGAATCCTCGTATGAAGGGATCATTTGTCGAAACCTTGTCGGGTCAGACCATGAACCTCGACCTGACCAAAACTCTGGGCGGGAAACGCAATCCCGCCGGATTATGCACGGATATTTTTCTCATCATTATTCGCATGCGTGAAGCAGAAGACCTGGGCGCTCCGGAATCGCTGCGCAAATTGCTCAAGTATTTTGTCGAGCTGTTTGTAAAAAATTGCAGCATGATCTCGCTCCAGGCCGAGGATATCGAAGCAGCCAAGTATGCACTGATTGCGCTTATCGATGAGACTGTGCTGAGTATTCCCGGAGAGTGCCGTGATTACTGGCTCTCCCGTCCGCTGCAGCTTGATTATTTCGGCAACAATATCGCCGGCGAAGAGTTTTATAACAAGCTCAATACTTTGCTGATGAAATTTGAAGCTAAAAAAGACATTGTTGAGATTTACTACATTTGTTTGTCTCTTGGCTTTGAAGGGCGCTATAAAATTAGCAATCCGCAAAAGCGCGTTGAGATAATGGATGAAATAGGGACGCGGCTGAAAAAATTGCAGGGAGGCAAGCCCCCCTATCTTTCGCCGCACGCCTATTTTGCCAACAGCATTACCAAAAAAAGCCGGCAGGCTCCCCTGGTTCCGGTCTGGCTGGTTTCTTTGATTGCGCTGCTTGCGTCGGGAGGATGGTATGCCTATCTTCTGCTCTCCAACAATGCTCAATTCGATTCACTGCTCAAACTGGTTCAAGCGTTAACCCTGAATTGATTTCCTATGAAAAAAATTTCCGCTGTTCACATTGTTTTCTGGTCGCTGTTTGCTGCGCTGGGTATTGCCGGAATTATCCTCGGCGCGCTTGTCAAATTTCCGGTATGGCTAATCTGGCTGACAAGCCTGGCTTTTTTCGGTACGGACATTGTGTGGATCATTCTGGTTCTTGTTCGCTCCCGTCCCAGAAAAGTTAAGGGCAAAAGCTCCTATACCGGCGATCAGGCCGTCCTCGAACGCATTGGACGCGATGCCGAAAACGCCGTTGCCCGGTATCGCAAAAACCTTTCCTCTGCATCATTGCTGAAAAAAAGAGTTGTCTATCAACGTCCCTGGTTTCTGTTATGCGGGCAATCTCAGTCGGGAAAAAGCTCTTTGCTCAAAGGTTGTGGACTTCATTTTCCCGTCACCTATCCCTCGGAAGCCGACGGACTCATGGTGCAGGGCAGCGAGCAGGTGCAGTGGTATTTTGCCAATGAAGCCGTCTGGATAGACACTCCCGGTACGTACACGCGAGATGATCGGCGCGATGAATGGCAGGCACTGGCCGTATCACTTGCCAAAGTGCGTCCCGTGCGACCAATTGACGGACTGGCGGTCGTTGTCAACGCACAGGAAGTGTTGGATACAGACGATAACGGCATCAAAACACTGGCCAGACGCTTCCGTCAGCGCATTGACGAGGTTATCTCCTTGTGGGGCATCGAATTTCCGGTTTATCTGCTTTTTAATCACACAGACGAGATTCCTGGATTTAATGAATATTTTTCCGACTATGATGCCGGAAGCTCCAATCAGATTCTTGGCGCTACGATTCCGGTTGAAAAGCAGCGTATGATGCCGCGCGTTGCTTTTGCAGAAGAGTTTAATCTGTTGAGCAAAACGCTGACGAATCTGCGCATCGAAAAACTGCACAACGAGAAGCGGGGCGAAAATAAGCGCATGGTCTGCCGCTTCAGCATTCATTTCGACAGTATGCAGGAGAAACTTGGGGCACTGATTACCGAGCTGTTTAAGCCCAGCAGTTACATCGGCAAACCAATTTTTCGCGGTTTTTATTTCACGAGCTGCCGCTCCAAAGATGACGGAGTGGAACGGGTGAGCCCGCAAAAAGCGGAAGTGGGGATGACTATTATCAACCATCCGCTTAATCCCAAAAAGATGCTTGACAAAAAAGATGCAAGGGATTCTCAGTCGGATAAAAAGAATGTCGTGATATCGATGTTTGTACTACCGCTATTTCGCAAAATTATGGTGCGTGATACCTCGCTTGTCAAGACGACCAGCAAGCGTTCACAGCTCGAATTTCTCCGGCACTACGCATTTGTCGGAGTGATAGCCGTTGTGGCGGTAGTGCTGGGCATTTTCATGAAGATGCAACGCGATCAATCGGCCGGCCTGATGAACGAGATACAAAAGGATGCGTCGACTATTGTCACTATGGATGGGCAAAATCTTTCCGCCCGGTATGCCCGGCTCGATCTGCTGCGCGAAAACATCGTCCATCTGCAAAATCAGAGCAGGAAGATAACCGCATCGGGCAAGCTGTTCGGATTTTACAAGGGCAGGCAATTGCTCGAAGAACTGAAAGCAGCCTACCAAAAACGCGCCCATGCATTGCTTGTTATTCCGGCGGCCAAATACCTTGAGTACAGGCTGCGCTCTACCGCCAATGATTACGGGGAGCTCGACGGTGAATCCTACAGCGATCTTTACGATGCGCTCAAAACGTATTTGTCAATCTCCGAGGCGGTTGCCTCCAATCCCCGGGATATCGATACTGTGTTTTTGCGCGCATCCATGATAGATGCAATCAAGCGGGCCTTGATGAATGCAACCAAGCGCTCGCGCTTGCCCAAGCAGGTTGAGACGATTTTGCAAAATAACCTGGGACTCTACCTGCAAATGCTCAAAAAACAGGAGCATCATCCGATTCAGGAAAATCAGCGGCTCGTGGTTGCCGCCCGAAGACGCCTCCAACGCTTGCCCTCGGCTCAGAATTTATACGAGACGGTGATTAACCGGATCAAGACCGAAGTGCCGTCATTGACCCTGGATAAAATTCTGGAACGCCAAGGCGAAGGACTGCTTAAATCCGAGCAGGCGATAAGCCGTGTCTACACACAGGAGGGCTGGAACCATTTTGTCAGCGATGCTATTACCGACGCAGGCTCCGATCCATTCAAGATCGATTGGGTGATCGGCTTGACTGAAGATCAGGTGCCCGAATCGATGCTTGACAAGAAAAAGCTGCGCAATGATATGATTCTTGCCTATTGCGAAGATACCAAAAATCGCTGGCTGGCATTTCTGTCTTCGGTTACCATCGAGCCGTTCGGGGATTTGTCCAGGTGCTCGCGGATGCTGCAAAAACTGGCCGGCGATCAATCGGAAGTACGCACACTGCTTGAGGCTGTTGCCGAATATTCCTTTATCAAGCAAGAGTCTGAAGGCGGGGGTGAGGGCAAGAAAATTCTAGATGGCGCTTCCAAACTCAGAGCAACTAAAAAGTATGCCAAAAAGGCCGAAAAGGCCTCCGACGCAGCATCTTCATTCAGCTTCGGGAGCCGACGCGGTCCGTTTGAGTCGCTCATCGAAGCCCTCGATCCGCTTAGAGCATTTGCCCGTTCTTCGAAAGGAGCCTTGAGCGGTTTTCAGGGATACAGTGACCGGCTGTTGAGCCTGGTGGAAAAACTGGAGCTTGTCAAGGAGCAGGGAGAAGATAAGGCAATTTCCATATTCGACGGCTCCGAGGATGATCCGCTTTTGTCAAGTTGGCGCTCCACCGGCAACGAACTGGGAACCATGCCGGTCGAGATTGCCGAAGCCATCCGTCCCCTTCTATTGCTCCCGGTGACCTACACCGGCAGAGCCGCATCGGAAGTACTGACCAAGGTGCTGAACTCGCGCTGGCAATCCGAAATTGTCAAGCCGTTTACCAGTCGGTTTTCCGGTCATTATCCCTTTTCGCAAAAAGGTGATGACGCCTCGTTCGAAGATGTCATGGAATTTTTTCGTCCGTCAACGGGCGCTTTCTGGGGCTTTCATGAGCGTATTCTGTCTTCGTATCTGGTTAAAACCTCTTCGGGGTGGATGGTGCGCTCGCTTGGCAGTCTGGAGTTGGGTTTTAATCCGATGCTGGCGACAACGCTGTCTCAGGCCGAACGAATTCGCGACGTGTTTTTCAAGCAGGACGGAACCCTGCGCACTATGTCAATTACCTTCAGTCCTTCCTCTTTCAATAAACAGAGCGCCAAGCTTGAAGTCAACGGCCAGGTCTTTGATCTGCAGCCCGGGGGAAGCTCTGTGCGGCTTAACTGGCCGGTTGAATCGCCCACGCAACAGGCTTCCCTGAAAGTAATCGTTGATGAGGACTTTACCCAAGACATTGTTTTCAACGGCCCATGGGGATTCATGAAGTTGATCAGTGCTGCTCGGATCAATACGATAAACGCTTCAGCCTTTATGGCCAAGTGGCAGGTAAATGTGCAGAACACGTATGTCATTCAGCAAAACTACCGGGTTCAGGTTGGTGGCGCCGATCATCCTTTTGAGAAGGACCTTTTTGCCGATTTTGACTGCCCTACCGAGTTAGTGTTTCTTAAAGAGAGCGATGCGCAAGAGTAGTTACCCGTCAGCTCAAGTTTGCCGAACGGCTTTTGCGATAGGATTTTATGACCCGCATGAAGCGATGGAGAGAGCTTATCGTGCGCGCCGAAATACTCATCCAGTTTTTGTTTGAAATTGACTCGCCATACAGGGCCGTTTTGCGAATAAATGAGGAAAGATCCGTCAAAGCTTCAATTTTTTCAACATTCAGATTGAGTACGACCCGTCCCTGCGCCTCATCAACAAACCCATCATAGATCTCGGCAAAATCATTTATTTCCTGGGTGATGGGAATGTTGCCGATCAACTCGATTTCATAGCTGTTGCCGGCCCCGACGCTGACAAAAATATTGCAGAACTCCTCCAGGATATCGTCATCATCCTGATCGTCAATCTGAATGACGGTTTCCTTCTTACCGGTGGTTGGAAAAAAATCCTGGTGTCCGATATAGGCGTCAACCAGAAACTGGTGCAATCGATGGGACATAGACGGTTGTAATGTGCCGGTTGAAATTGTGTCTCAGGCTGCGGCTGGTTCCAGAATCGCGCGCAAATCGCTTTCGGACCTGCAGAATGATACTAACTTACCCGAATCAATCATGTTGAGGACTTCGCGAATGTCCCTGTTTGCATCGACAATTGCCGCGATGCCGCCACGTTCCTTGATTTCTTCCAGACAATTCATAAGTGCGGCAATGCTTTTCGTACTTAAATATGATTCAGGCGTGAAATGAAAGGCAATAAGCCTGGCGTGGGCTGCCAGAATGTTCTTGACATGCCGCAAAAGATCGCTTATATCGCTTCGGAGCGTGATGTCTTCTAAAATGTAGAGTATTGCAATATTGTTGTGGGTAATAATTTTGATATT
The DNA here is from genome assembly GCA_014728295.1 of Chitinivibrionales bacterium. GTDB lineage: Bacteria > Fibrobacterota > Chitinivibrionia > Chitinivibrionales > WJKA01 > WJLW01. The sequence goes on from WJLW01000112.1 coordinate 96,517, forward strand.
CATATCGTTCCGCCTTCGACCGTGCCGGAGTTGTTTTTGGTAATAGTAATCCAGCAGGGGCGTGGTTACCGGAAACCGGGTTTCCGATTGCCGGTTTTGTCGCGTTGCGCGCAGCCTTCCTGCCGGATTTGACGGGCATTGACGGCAAACTGGTGTGAACGAACGCAAATAGTGGGAATGCCCCGTTGGGATCATCTCTCTGAATATAATGGCGGAGGGGAGAGGATTTGAACCTCCGGTAGCGTTGCCACTACGACGGTTTAGCAAACCGTTGCCTTAAGCCGCTCGGCCACCCCTCCGCATTTTGCAAAGAGATTGGTAAAATAGTTGGTTTTCACACGGCTTCGCAACACAATTATAAAATCACCCTCGCCCGGACCTTCCCGTTCCCTTCGTTCACAGCAAAATCTGTGGTGTGTCACAAACTATATTGTCTAATTCGTGTGTTTTTGCACGTTTGTTTGAGGGAATATTTGAATTTTTGGCTTTTTATAGTGAAAACAGGCAGCAGGTATGGTAGCATTAAAACATTATAGCGCTTAACATGACATACACAGACGAAAAGCGAAGGCGTTGCAGTTCACAAGAAATCGGCATGTTACCGAAGAGGAATCTGCTCCGGTACAGCGCGATGTTGCATGAAGTGCAGAGGTGGTACCTTCAAATGCGCCGGGCGGCTTGTGTCGATCGCATGCACTCTTATCCTGCTAACTACCTGGAAATATGAATAAAATCAAGGATTTCTACTATCGATATCTTCGGTATCATCTCTCCAAGGATGATTACTCGGCTACCCTGCATGACAAGTACCTTGCGCTTTCGCATGCGGTAAGAAGCCTAATGGTGGACAACTGGATTTCAACACGTAAAAAACATGAGGAGTACACCGGCCGGCAATTATACTACCTCTCAATGGAATACATACTCGGCAAAAATCTGCAAAGAAACATTGTCAACCTCGGCATGGAGCGCTCTGCAATGGAAGCCGCCACCGATCTGGGATTCAACCTGGAACAATTGCTGGCGGCCGAGGATGATTTTGAGTTAGGTTATGGTGGCAAGGGCAGGCTTGCGGCATGCTTTCAGGATGCTCTCGCTACCGGTTCGATTCCCGTAGCAAGCTATGGTTTGCGCTATGACTATGCGCTTTTCAAGCAGATTATCTATCAGGGCAGACAGATAGAAAAGCCTTTCGACTGGCTGCACCGCGGGCACCCGTGGGAAATTGTGCGCCCGGAATATGCCTGTGAAGTGCAGTTCGGCGGTGAATGCGTAATGCAAAGCGATCATACCCTTCCGGCTGAATGGATAAATACCGAAAATATCATTGCGATACCCTACCTTGTTCCCTTCTGCGGATATCGCAACAATGTGGTCAACTCCCTCTGCCTGTGGTCGGCGCGTGCATCAGAGGCCTTTCCCCCGGAATACTTCAACCATGTTGATTATGTCAAGGCGGTCGACGAACTCTCTCAATCGGGCAAGCTGACCAAATTGCTGTTTCCCGAAGAAAACGTGCTGCGGTCAACCGAATCACGACTGAAGCAACAATTCTTTTTTGCCTCCGCTTCCCTGCAGAACATTATACGCAGCTACAAAGCCAGAAACGGATCGATGGATAATTTTGATGCCAATGTTGCCATACATCTCAATGGCAGCCGTTGCGCATTTGCTATTGTCGAACTGATGCGATTGCTGGTTGATGTAGAACGAATTCCCTGGGACAAGGCATGGCAGATGGTGTGCAACAGTTGCTTTTATACATCTCATGCAGTTTCCAAAGACGACCTCGAAAGCTGGCCGGTATACATGATCGCGGAAATATTTCCGCGGCATTTGCAGATTATCTACGAATTGAACCAGATGCATCTCGACACCGTCAGAAAAAAGTTCGGTGACAGCGTTGATAAAATTACCGGCCTCTCACTGATCGAGGAAGGAGAAACCAAGCGTATCCGCATGGCTCAGGTGGCGGTGCTTGGCTCGGCGCGGGTCAACGGAGTCTCCAGTGAACAAACGCGTGCCTTGCAGAAAAACGTATTCAAAGATTTTACCGAGTTCGATCCCCAAAAATTTGTTAATATCACCAATGGCATCGCGCATCGCCGGTGGATGCTGGTGGCGAATCGTCCGCTGGCAGACCTGGTGACGGAGCTGATTGGGGAATCCTGGATCACCGAGCCGGAGCATTTGCAGAAGCTTGAAAAATATGCCGACGACTCCGAGGTTCTCTATCGCATCGGAGATATAAAGCATGCCATGAAGCGGCGCCTGTCACAGGACATACTCAATGCCACCGGCATCGAATTGGCAACCGACACCATTTATGATGTTCAATGCAAGAAAATCAATCCCTACAAGCGCCAGGTGCTGCAAATACTCAATATCCTCTATCGTTTTCTGCTGGTCAAAGACAAGGACAGCGCCCGTGACGGGCGAACCTACATTTTTGCCGGCAAGGCTTCACCTTCGGACCGCCTGGGCAAGCAGATTATTCAGTTGGTTCATTTGGTTGCCGGTTATGTAAAGGAGCATACGCAAAAGTCAAATGCCTTCAATGTGATTTTTGTTCCCGATTACGGCATTTCATGGGCCGAACGCCTTATTCCGGCGGCGGACGTGTCCGAACAGATCGCCACTCCCTTAATGGAAGCCAGCGGAACAAGCAATATGAAATTTTCTCTCAATGGCGCCATTACCATCGCCAGCAGAAGCGGCTCCAACAATGAGATGCTCAAGCGTGTCGGTGAAGACAACATGTTTATATTCGGGACGCACGCGCAGGACATCCCGTCGCCGCAGGCTTATAATCCTTCCGAGATACTTGCGCGTCATGAAGGATTGGCTGCAGCGTTTAACCTGCTTGAAATGATCGTCTCGCGCGCGCCGGACGGAGCTGCCATCAATCCCCTGCTTGCCTCCCTGAAGGACAGCGATGAATATTATGTATTTTTGGACTTTGGCGATTTTATCGCAAAGCAGAATGAGATTGACGCACTATATAAAGAGCCGACTGCATGGCTTAAAAAATGCCTTCTTAATATATCGCGCATGGGTTGGAGCTCAGCCGATCGGGCCATTAAGGAGTACTGTTCATCTATGTGGAAAGTTTCAGCGCTATGACAAAAAGGGGCTTTCGGCTAAACGGCATTACCGTGGTACCCGGCAAAGGACTGGGAAAAGCTTTTTTTGTAGGCAGGGCAATTGAGCAAGCCTCAACGGTATCGATTTCGCGCCAGGATGTGGGCGACCAGATCATGCGCTTCAATGAGATACGCGAAAAAGCCAAAGGAGACTACCGAAAACTGCTCGAAAAAGCTGAAAGTGAATCTTCACTTGACGCTTCGATTCTTAACATATACGAGCATATCCTCGACGATCCCGCCTTTATCGGCCAGGTCGTCGAAACGATTTCCACCAAGCTCTACGATCTCGAAACCTCAATCAGGCTCGTTTCATCAGATTTTATCAAGCGTTTTAACTCCGCCGGTACTTCCTATTTTAGAGAGCGCAGCGGTGATATGGTCGAGATATGTGAAAAACTCATAGCCTATGTCGATCTAGACGAAGGACGCATGAAAGAATTTATCGAACCGGTTGTTCTGGTTGTGTCAAGAACCTTCACGCCCTCGGATATTCTCAAATATAATAAAGACATGATTCAGGCGGTTATTACAACGAGTGGCGGAAAGACCTCACATGCTGCCATTCTGGCACGTTCGTATTCTATTCCGGTAGTCTCGGGTATTTCCAATCTGAGCTCATACATTCACCCCGGTGACGTGGTTTATGTCGACGCGGATAAAGGCGTCGTGCAGGTGCGTCCCTCTTCGAGTCTGACCGGAAAGATCGGCAAGGCCCCTGCAACCGATGCCCAGCTCGAAGCATTGCGCAAAAAATGGGATCGCCCGGTTTACACACGAGACGGCATCCACATCGAGGTGCTTGCCAATATCTCGCTGCCCGAAGACGTCGATCAAGCTACCCGCTATTGTGCCGACGGAATCGGCCTGGTACGCACCGAATACCTCTTGTCAAACCGGAACACATTTCCTTCCGAAGATGCTCAATTCGAATACTACACGACCATTTTCCAGAAAATGAAAGGCAAGCACAGTATCGTGCGGCTGATGGACATCGGGGGCGACAAAATACCGGAGTTTTTCGATATGCCTTTCGAGCAGAATCCCTTCATGGGGTGGCGGGCCATCCGCATTTTTCTGGAACGCAAAGAGATGTTTAAGGAGCAGCTTCGGGCTCTGATTCGTGCGGGCAAGAAGCATAATTATTCAATAATGGTGCCCATGGTGACCACACTTGAAGAGTGGCTGCAAGCCAAAGATGTCATTGCCGAAACCGCGTCCGAAATGAATGTCACCGTGCCGCAACTCGGGGTCTTATTCGAAGTGCCTCTGGCCATACTCGAGATGGATACATTTATGAAGGCGATTGATTTTGCCTCCATCGGCACCAACGATCTGATCCAATATCTGAGCGCCGCCGACCGCAATAATGCAAAAGTCAATTATCTGTACAACCCGATCGAGCCGGCGTTTCTCAAGATTATCAGAATTGCCATCGAAACCGCCAACAGCCACGGCAAGCCGGTTTCAATTTGCGGTGAAATGGCCGGCAATCCCTACCATACGCTTCTGCTGACAGGTCTTGGCCTGCGCAAATTCAGCGTCGTGCCACGTAACATCCCGATTGTCAAAGAGATTATCTCGCATATCAATTACGCCGAAGCATCCGAAAATGTCTCCCATGCCGAAGCCATCATCTCAACCAATGAGATGCAAACCTGGCTGAAGAACCTCAATAAAAGAATGCTCGGTGATACCCTTACCAAATTGCCGGTTACGGCAGACGTTTAACCGAGCTCTCATCCGCTCTTATCTAACCGGCAGCATTTTTTTGCTGAGCATGAGAATGTGCGACTCAACGCTGTGGCGCACATAGGCCGGAGTGTGGTCTCCGAAACGTTCGTAATATTCGTGGGCAATACCGGCTTCCAAAAGCAGCTTATGGGCTTTGCGGTTGCCGGGCAGCGCGAAATCCTGCACTCCGCAATCGAGTATAATAAGCTTGTCCTCGCCTTTGAGCCTGTCGAATGTGCCCACGAATGATGCTTGCCTGTACCGCTCAGGATGGGCCTGCGGATTGCCCAGAATCCGCGGCAGCTCCCATTTGCCGGCGAATTCAAGCAGATCCATAATGCCCGCTATACTTCCCGCCCCGGCAAACAGGTCGGGATGCTGAGCCAGCAGGGTCACTGCTCCATGTCCGCCCATACTCGAGCCGATCAACCCGCGTCCCGCCGCCCGGTCGTGCGTCCGGAACAGCGAGTCGACTCCGGGGATGATCGCTTCGGTAAAGCATGTCGAAAATTGCGATTCGGGATTGACCGGGCTGTCCAGATACCAGGAGTTGCGCTTGCCGTCGAGGCTGACAAAGATAATACGATAGGTATCGGCGTACTGCTTGACTGGCGCAATGCGCGGCCATTCCGTGTGGCTCTTGGCATGGCCGTGCAAAAGGTAAATAACCGGCCAGCGCCGGGATGATTCGTGCTGATATGCCTCGGGCAGGATAACGGTTGCGATGTACTTGCGGCTGGTGGCGGGACATTCCACGCTTATTCTCTGTTTGCGTCCGGCCGTGGTTGAGCAATTCAGGATGAGCGCAACGGCACATACAAGCGGGTAGCGCATTCAGGCGCGCTCCATACCGATCAATCTGAGGAACTCGTTGCGGGTCGCGCTTTCATTCCGGAAACTGCCCAGCATCGAGGAGGTTATCATCTTTGAATTCTGTTTGGCCACGCCGCGCATCATCATGCACAGGTGCTGCGCCTCGACTACCACCCCCACTCCCTCTGCATCGATCGGCTCCATAAGGCATGCGGCAATCTGTTTTGTCAAGCGCTCCTGTACCTGTAACCGGCGTGCGTAACAGTCTACCAGGCGAGCCAGTTTGCTTACGCCGTAAATCTTGCCGCGGGCAATGTAGCCAATGTGACACTTGCCGAAAAACGGCAACAGGTGGTGTTCGCACAGGCTATACACCTCGATATCGCGAACAACGATCATCTGATCGCAATTTTCGTTGAATATGGCGTTGCCGATTATGGCCTCGGGATTCTGTTGATAGCCCTTGCACAGGTGCTCGTAGGCTTTTCTTACCCGGACCGGCGTTTCTTTCAGTCCTTCACGGTTCGGGTCTTCCCCCAGCGCTTGCAGGATACTGATAACGGCTTGTTCCATTTGATTATTCCTCGAATCGGGTGCTTCCAAAAAATATACTATGGAGAAGCAGCCGCTGTGAGCTGGTGTAATGTATTCCTGCTGCTGAGCGTTGTACTGGTGAGGAGCGCGACGGGGAGTGCTTGTCGGCTCGGTTGTAAACCATTTTCAGAGTGATTTAGTTTTATAGTGTTTTCAATTTCATGCAAGGAGCTACATTTGCAAAACAAAAAGCGTCTTTCTCCGTCATCCGCATATGTAAAAGCATTTTTTATGCTCATAGGATTGATAGCCGTGTATGTGGCAATCCGCACGCTGTCTAAAAATGCGGGACCTATGCGGTACCTCCAGCAGGCCGGTGATGAATTTGACAGAGTGATGGATTTGCGCGGCCTGGATTCGCTTAATGTGGCTGATGTGCAAAAGCAGCTTGCCGGTTTCTGGTGTTTTGATTCTCCGGTAGAGCCTCACACAACCATTTGGGAGCATGACCGCCTGGAGCTCAAAGAAAATGGAATTATCTGGCAAGTGCGCCGAACCTGCGTGCGCCTGCCAGACAACACCGTTGATACTACTACCTACGTTAATCACCGTTATCTGCAGCCCAAGAGCTACTATGCCGGCAGTCCCAACACCTATCTGTGCGACGGGAAAATTATCGACCATGTCTGGTTGACGTATGCGGATACGTGCTACGCGCCCCAACCGGTGCATTTTATCAAAGAGCAAAGTGCCCGGGGCGCTGATTCAATTGTTACGAGAGAGGAGAATTTCTCCCGGGAACTCACCCTGGCCAATGATACGCTCTATTTTGAAAATCGAATCTATACGCCATATCCCGACAGCTCACTGGACAATTTTTTCCCGGCGAATGTGCTGGAATATATTGAGAAATTTACCGTGCCGCGCTGTGACAAGTTGAGCGGCCTGCTTGCAATTGTCAACAATCGACTGCGCAGGTCATTTGCACAAATCAATGTCGATGTCCGTGAACGCGAAGCGGTCTTCGATGTTATCGCGCGTTATTATGCCCCGCTTATGCACTCTTGTCTGCTGGACCGGGATGATGTAGAGACGCGCAAAATGCCTGATTCACTATCGTTTTCGGCGGAAATTACCCGGGAAGGTACCCTGACTGATATCGAATTGCACGGCGAGAATTTTCTCACCGTCTATTTCCACGATGTTGTGCTGGAAACCATGCGGCAGTGGCAGTTGCCCCGCCTCAAAGCGCAGCGGGAGCCGGAATCGTTTGCTTTCACCGTTGCGTTGAAAAGCCGTCTTGCGGGCAGGTGAAGCATGCGGTAGCAGCGAAACGGTATAATGATTTATTTTCTCTTTACTCCTGCCGGGCAGGGGTGATACAATGAAAGTCGGTATGCCTGGTTGTATCGCAAAGGGCGTGTGAACTTACATACGAGCGCAGAGACGATTCATTTCTGAGTGTATGGTGGTTGCAGATTGTATGCGAAACGATCGTGAGCTTTTCTCGATCGTTTGCAGGTGAAAAGTAGACTACTTCAACGGTGGAGCGGGTTATGGAAACGACAACGATTCAGCAGTACAAAGAGTATGTGGGCGATAACCTTGATCAAATTAAGGACATTTTATCACGCATTACGTGCGGCGATTACTCTTCCGATGTTGATATCGACACCATTCCCGATAATGAATTTGCTGAGGTTCTGCGCAGCCTCAAAGTACTGATTAGCAATTACAAAGATGCCAACCGTTCGCTCCATAAGCAAACCAAATACGATAATATCCGTGCCGAAATCTGGAAAACCGCGTTCGACAAGTCTCTTACTGTCTCTCAGGTGATTGAGCGGCTTTTTGAAAAGGTTGGCCCGCAGTTTAGCATTATGCGGGCAAGCTATTACGAATTCGATCTTGAAAACAAGACGGCAACCTGCACTCTGCAATGGTGCGGGAAGGGGATGCGTCCAACCAGGGGGCTGCAAATACCCGAATCTGTGTACGCTCATTTTCTGGGGCAGGAATATGTTTCCATAACCTCACGACGTTTGCCGGACTCACTCAAACCGCAAATTCAGGATATTTTCAAACAAACCGGCGTCAACTCTTTTCTTGCAATCCTGTTTCCCGATGCTTCACATCCTGCCGGTTTTATCAGCTTCAGCGATAATGACCCCACGCGTGAATGGCAGGAGCGCGAGACCGACATCTTGCGCGAAATCGTTAAAATTCTGGTTGCCCGCATTACTCAAAGCGAAGCCGAGGAGGCTCTGCGCCAGGCTAATGAGCAATTGGAAGAGCAGGTACGCGCCAGAACCGATGAGCTCAGAGGGGTCAACGCCAGACTGAGGGAAGATGTCGAAAAACGCAAACAGATGCACCTGACCCTGGAGGAAAACGAAGAGCGATATCGGGCCCTCATCGAAACCTCACCCGATTCAATTGCCATGATTGATTTGCAGGGCAATTTTATGATGGTCAATAATGTAGCGGTTGAGATGCACGGCTACAACGACAAAGAGGTGCTGCTTGGCAAAAATTTCTTTGACTTTGTCGTGGAAAAGGATCGCTTGCAGGCCCGCGAGGCATCCAGGCATGCACTCAGCACTGGTTCGATCAAGAACATCGAATACGAATTGCTGCGCAGTGATGGGAGCACCTACTTGGCAGAGATGAGTGCTTCGCTGCTCAGAGACAGCCACGGCAATGCGCATGCGTTTATTTGCATTATTCGCGACATCAGCGTGCGCAAAAAGGCGGAGCAGGAGCTTGAGGCTGAAAAAGAGTTGCTTGATGTTACCTTGCGCTCGATCAGTGACGGGGTGATCTCTGCTGATATTAACGGTCGCGTCATGTCGGTCAACAGCATCGCCGAGACGCTGACCGGCTGGCAGCAGGACGAGGCCGATAGCCGGTATCTTGAGGATATTTTTAGCGTTGTCGAACAGACCAGCCGCAAGCCCGCCGAGAATCCTGTTCGTAAAGTTATTGAACGCAATGGTATTGTCTATTTCCGCAGCGACCGTCTGCTGGTGGCAAAAAACGGATATGAGTGTCAGATCGAATACAGCGGAGCGCCGATTCGTGATCGTAAAGGATCGATAATCGGCGTGGTGATCGTATTTCGCGATGTGACCGAAAAGCAGAAACTGGAAGGTGAGGTATTCAAGGCCCGCAAGCTCGAATCTATCGGCGTACTGGCCGGCGGGATAGCTCATGATTTCAACAATATTCTGACCGGGATCGTCACCAATCTGTTCATGGCCAAAATGAATATCAGATCCAATGATGAGGTCAAGCAACTCATTATGGAAGCAGAGAAAGCTGCGTTCCGGGCCAGCAGGCTCACCAAGCAGTTGTTGACCTTCTCAAAAGGCGGCTCTCCGGTTAAAGAAAATGCTTCCATCAAAGAAATTATTGAAGATTCGGTCGGTTTTTGTTTGAGCGGTTCCAATGTAGATTATAAACTCAGCCTGCCGGCCGAGCTGTGGCAGGTGGAAGTTGATCGGGGCCAGGTCGATCAGGTCATCAATAATCTGGTTATTAATGCCGATCAGGCAATGCCGCAGGGCGGAACCGTTTCGGTGGGCGCCGAAAATATCACCATCGGTGAAACCATCAAAGAGGGTACGGCAAGCATTCTTCCCCTGATGCCCGGCAACTACGTAAAAATCTCAATTGAAGACGAAGGCGTCGGCATTGAGCCCGACAATATTGAAAAAATATTCGATCCTTATTTTTCAACTAAACCCAATGCCAGCGGACTGGGACTGACCACGGCATTTTCTATTGTCAAAAAGCATGACGGACATATTACCGTACGTTCGATACCAGGCAAGGGCTCACGCTTTGTTTTCTATCTTCCGGCCGTCAAGTCGGAAGAGGATCTGGAAGAGACCAAAGAGATGTTGCCCCTGCGCGGCGCCGGCAACCGGGTTCTGGTAATGGATGATGATGAAATTGTACGACTGGTTGTGCAGCGCCTGCTTAAGCGCGCCGGATACGAAGTCTCTTGTACCGAAAATGGGGAGGACACTATCCAGCGTTACCGAACTGCGTTTCAGGAGGGCAAGCCGTTTGATGTCGTTATCATGGATCTGACCGTACCCGGAGCGATGGGCGGCAGAGAGGCAATTAAGAAATTGCTGCAGATCGATCCTGACGCCAAAGTAATCGTATTCAGCGGCTATTCAAACGACCCGGTTATGTCGAATTACAAAGAATTCGGATTCAGCGGCGTTATTGCCAAGCCCTTCAGCATAGATGAATTTACACGCGTGATCGGCCGGATTATGGAGCGTTCCTGATCCTCTTTTCGGCTTCTTCGATCAGGGAAAGCAACGAGGCTGTTTTGGGCGGGGGTGGCTGTTGCAATGCGGCAAGGGTTTCATTATCCCAGCTAGCTTTCGCATAAGTAACGATGTCGAACGTCTCCCACCAGCAGTCAAGAATCCTGGGGCAGGGCCGACTTGCACCGGGTTGGCGGCAGTAGGAGAAACGTATCGCATGGCCAAGCAGCGGGCAGCGTCGTTCCTTCGAATCGTGTTCAATCATAGGCAGAAGGGGGGACGCGCAGCAGCCGCGTCCCTGGTTTCGCAGTTACCATTTTCCGCTTTTGTTAATTTGTGCCTTCGGATAATCTTTGAGCTCTTCTTCGGTCTTGTCAATTTCCTCCTGTGGGAGCGCATAATCGCTCAATTCGCCTTCGAAGTATTTATTGTACCCCACCAGATCCATCAAGCCGTGACCGCTCAGGTTAAAGAGAATCGTCTTTTCTTTTCCCTCCTGTTTTGCCTTGAGCGCTTCCTGAATAACGGCGGCAATGGCATGGCTTGTTTCGGGCGCAGGAATGATTCCCTCGGTCCGGGCCCATTGCACTGCTCCCTGGTAACATTCAATTTGATGTATGGAGCGCGGCGCAAAGAGTCCTTCTACAATCGCCTGGCTGACCAGCGGCGCCATGCCGTGATAGCGCAGTCCACCGGCATGGATCGGTGGTGGGACGAACGAGTGACCCAGCGTGTGCATGGGCGCCAGCGGAGTTGTACCTGCCGTGTCGCCGAAATCATAGGCAAACAGACCCCGGGTCATGGTGGGGCAGGAGGTCGGCTCGACGGGTATTATTTCGATATCCGCACCGTTAATCTTGTCGTAGGTGAATGGGAAAGCCAGGCCGGCAAAGTTACTGCCCCCGCCGGCGCAACCAATGACAATATCCGGCTTGCCAACGCCGATTTTGGCAAGCTGCTTTTTAGCTTCCAGGCCAATGATGGTTTGGTGCATGAGTACATGATTGAGCACGCTGCCCAGTGAATACTTTGTTGCTCCCGAAGAATCGGCGACTGCTGCTTCGATGGCCTCGGATATTGCCATGCCCAGGCTGCCGGGGGTATCAGGATCTTTTTCCAGAAATGAGCGACCGGCGTTTGTTTCGTTGCTGGGGCTGGCTACGCAATTGGCGCCCCAGGTCTGCATCATCATTTTGCGGAAAGGCTTTTGGTCGAAACTGATGCGCACCATGAAAACCTTACATTCCAGGCCGACCAGCCCGCAGGAAAAGCTCAGGGCACTGCCCCATTGACCGGCCCCGGTCTCGGTCGTGATTGTTTTGGTGCCGAACTGCTTGTTATACCACGCCTGCGCAACGGCCGTATTGGGCTTATGGCTTCCTGCCGGCGAGACACTTTCGTCTTTATAGTAAATTTTGGCTGGAGTACCCAGCGCCTCTTCCAGATAGACCGCTCTGCGCAACGGTGAGGGCCGCCAGCGATAGAGTATTTTAAGTATTTCATCCGGAATATCGAGCCAGCGTTTCTGACTGTACTCCTGTTCGATCAGGTTTTCGGGAAAAATTTTGTACCAGCCCTGCGGCGGTACCGGCGTCCCGTCAGGACCAATCGGCGGTTGCAGAGGCGAGGGGAGATCGGGCGCAAGGTTATACCATTGACGCGGTATTTCATCTTCGTTGAGAAAGACTTTAATTGACATATAACAACTCCTCCCGTGACAATGTCACATGCGGTGATCAAATTATGGTTATGCGATTAAATGCACTTGGTAATTTACAACAGCAAATAAAATAAATCGGCCCGGTTGCTAAATGAAAATTTTTGCAGATTAATTTGCGTATTCTGAGATTGTAGGAGAGCTACTTAGCGCATGCGAAAGAGAGTTATATTTACGTAAATCAAAACTTTAGAGATACGATACGATGAAGTGCCCCCTCCCAAAAAAGCCCGCTCTCCTTCTTATGCTGTTTGCGGCTACGGCCGGCATCCGTGCCGGACGCATTGATGTCGTGGCTTCCGGCGAGACACATGCCATGCTGCGATCCTGTGATTGCCCGGACGATCCGGGAGGCGGATTGAGCCGCCGTGCGTTTGTGCTGAATCAGGCGCGCACCGAGGGTGATGTCCTGTTACTCGATGCCGGCGGATTTTCCGGGGGCGGACTGTACGATACCTATTCGCAGGGGCGCAAGCCCGATTCCCTGCGCACATTGATTACTCTGCAGGCTATGGCGCGCATGCAGTACGACGCAATCGCAATCGGCGATGATGATCTTCAGTGGGGATCTGCGTTTTTGCGTGAAATCGCCGTACGTCTCGACGTGCCCCTGGTATCGGCGAATTGCTATGATGCCAACGGCGAAGCGGCGGGTCTCAAATTCATTAGTGTCGAGCGGGGAGGCAGGCGCTTTGCGATTACCGCTGTGACAACCCGGGAGCGTCTGGTCGAGCCGGGCCCGGACATTGTGCTTGTGGAACCAGTCGCGGCATTGCGCCGGATCTGGCCGGAGATGGTTGAAGCATCCGATTATCAGGTGATTCTTGCCCATGTTGGTGAAGCGGCTTCGCATAACTTAATCGATTCGTTTCCCGAATGTGATCTTGTTGTCAATGGGCATCGCAAGAGCTCCACCGAGCCGGTCACTCTGCAAAACGGCGTTCCCGTGATGCAATTCGGATTCCAGGGAAAAAAGCTTTCCCGGCTTACCGTCACTGCAGGTGATTCTTTGATGATCAATGCGCAGGAATGGGTTAACGTATCGGACGATCTTCCCGGCGTTGCGGCGATAGACTCACTGATAGCGACACTGGATCGATCTCGGAGCGAATCCGACCCCGTTAGCTACGATTTATACCTGATGAGCCAATGCCCCTATGGGCTGGAAGCCCTGCAGCAGCTTGTGGATGTCAAACGAAAATTTCCCGGTTTTGCCTGGAAAACCTGGTTCATCGGCGATGTTGTTGATGATACTGTTTTACGCTCCCTGCACGGATCTGCTGAAGTTGCCGATGAGAAGATCTGGCTTGCCGTTGAAAAACTGCATCCCGAACGATACCCCGAGTTTCTCATGCGACGGGCATACAGTTCGGAATCTACGCTTCAGCTTCTCGCTATACTTGATATAGATACCAACCGCGTCAAGCAATGGGTCTTTGAGCATGGCGCAAAGCAGCTTGCGCTGCACTACAACCGCTCAAATCGCCTCAACATTAATGCCTCGCCAACCCTGCTCGCCGACAACAATCGCGTTGACGGAAATATCACGCATGCGCGGATTGCCAAAGCAATATGCGCACAGGGGGACCCATCGCCGAAATGCGATTCCCTGCCCGAATGCTTTACCAGTGCAGACTGCAAACAACCGGGGATGGTTGGCTCCTGCATTGACGAGGGCGGTAAAGGCCGGTGCCGGTTTACAAAAGCGATCCCGTTTACGTTTACGGTTATCGCGGCGGAATCGACCTGGCAGCATCCCCATGAAGCAATCATCGCCACTACGCGTGAGCTGTTCCCGTCAGTCAAGGTACGGGTCGTGCCGCCTTCTTCCCCCAGAGCGCAGATGCTGATGCAGAAATATCGCATAAAAGCCTTGCCGTTTTACCTTTTCGGTGCTCCGGTGAAGCAGGCACATAATTTTGACGAAATCGCCTCCGGACTAGACCGCATTGACGATGGTTTTACCTTCGAGAACAACCGCGTCCCCGTTAATTATTTCCCTGCCAGAGAAGCGGTCCGAGACCGGATTACCGTCTATATCGATCCGGTTTTTCAAGACGTTGCGGCGGTCCTCGCAGCGGTCCGGGCAGCCGAACCAACGGGACTCATTCAAATCCGTCCGGCGTTGTTTGCCCCGCTTGAAGACGGGAAATTTTCCCTCACTCAGAAAATTCGCCGCGAAGAAGCACTGCGCTGGCTTGTTGTACAACGGAAATTTCCCGGCAAATATGGCGCCTATTTGCGCGAATACCGGAAAAATCCGGCTACGACATTCTGGCATACAACGCTGCAATCAGCCGGAATCAAGCCTTCCCGGGTTGCCAAAGCGCTGGAGGATGCTGGCGATATACTCTCAGGCTATCAGCGCGACATTGCAGAATTGTCGATTTTTGAGCCGGTTACTATCCTGCGAAACAACCGGGAGAGCATACGGGTGAGTAATCTGGAGCAGCTTAAAGAGATTTTGCAGGAAATGCACCAGAAAATGGCAAGTCATTGATTCCGTCGCCGCACTTCATTATTTATTGAAAGTGTACTCCCATAACTTTATAATTAACAGTAATCTGCTAGTATGCTGCATTGAATTGTCGAACAATCAAACCGTGAGACTGATATGACAAGATTGTCGCTGCATGCGTATGCAGTTCCCGTCTTCGCTCTGCTCATTGCCTGCAGCCTGTTGTTTGCCCAAAATGGTCAAATCGTTCCGCAAACTGCAGTTGTCAAGCAGGCTGACGGGACTGCCGAATACAAAGCCGCTGAGCGTGGCGCCTGGCAAAATGCTGTAAAAGGCTCTGTGCTCAAAATGAAAAGCGCCATACTCACCGGCAAGCGCTCCACCGTCGAATTGCAGTTCGAATCCGGCGTTACCTGTGTGATCGGTCAGAACAGCTATGTTGAGCTGGCGAAGCTTTTAAAGAATCAAACCAACAACTCGATGCGTACCCGGCTTGTTCTCGACTCCGGTCAGCTCTGGATCGAGATGCCGTCCTACAAGGAGCAGACCGGCTGGTTTGATATCGAGACGCAAAGCGCCTTGGTATACGTACGTAACAGCGTCGCCAAAGTGATCGTTGACAGTAACCACACTTTTATTGACGTTTACCGCGGGACGGCCAAATTGCGCCATAAAAAATCGGCCAAAGAAGCGATTGTCAAGCCCCACCAGCGCGGCGTCGTTGTTGCCGGACGTGAGGAAGTGCAGGTTGCGGAGCTGGTGAGCCGGGATGAGCAAACGCCGGCTCCCCGCTTCGTGCAAAGTGCCGGCGCATCGGCCGGTGATGAACTGTCAATCGCCATGCTTTCGGTGCAATCCACTTTTGCCGAAAAGAAAGATTTGAATTCGATTGCCAACTACATCGCCCTCGAAATCGATAAAAATTCCAGTATTGAAGTCATGTTCCTTGATGATGTTGAGGACATGCTGCGCGCCGAAGGCA
>WJLW01000113.1 GCA_014728295.1 Chitinivibrionales bacterium
GTGGTGGATCCGTCAGGCAATTCTGCAGGCGCTTGCCGATCAGTCGCGCATTGTCAAACTCCCCATCAATCGCGTGGGAACCATCTATAAAATTGCCAAAGAAGAAGAGAAGTTCGAACAAAAACACGGTCGTCTCCCCGCGCATGACGAAATAGCCAGCAATCTCCACCTTGACGAAAAAAATGTTACCTCAACGCGCGCCATCAGTCGCCGTCATATCTCCCTCGACGCGCCGATCGGCGCCAACAACGATTCAAGCCATCTTGACGTAATCCACGATGAAGGCCAGAAGATGCCTGACGATACCGTAACCGAATCTTCATTCAGAGAGGGAATCCGCAAAAGCCTGAAAGTGCTTAACCAGCGCGAAAAAAGCGTAATCAAACTCTACTTCGGTCTGGGAGAGGAGACGCCGCATACGCTCGACGAAATAGGGCAGCGTATGAATGTGACGCGGGAACGGGTTCGTCAGATCAAAGAGCATGCACTCAAACGACTGAAGCAGAAAACGACGAAAGAATTCCTGCGCAACTATCTGCACTAATCGTAACCAGCCTGGCGATGAGTCCTCTATGGCTGGTGATAATTGCATTGCCGGCTTTTTTAATTTGCCCGGTCTTATTTGCCCACAAACAGCGGCAGCATAAAGCCATTCTCTCGGCCCGGTGTCCGGGTTGTCCGCAGCTCCTGCGTTTGCCCGTTGCGGATCTCCTTGACAACATCGATAAAGGGACAGCGCCCCCCGTAAAATGATTCCCCGGCGGTTATCGAGGCCTGCGAATCCTTGACGACAAATGCCGGCAGGCAGGGCTGATGTGATGTTGCATAGACAAATGCGCCCAACACTTCCGTCTTACCGCCATGCTCTGTGACAATCAAGGGTCCATTGCGCTCGGTTTTAAAGCCCAGAATCCACAGCGCCCCCCCGTCATTGAGAACATGTACGCCGTCATTTTCCGGATTGAACTGACGCGCCCAGACATGCTGCCCCGCAAATTTCCAGTACGAATTCGGATTGCTGCACACGTCTTCGATAAATAAATCTCCCTTTCCGGTGAAGTGCCCGGATATGTTGCAGCAACTGCTCAAAACCAACGAGCGGGAGGAGCGATTATCGAAAAAGGCATTCGGTTCGAAATTGCTTTCGATACGCTCGAATACCACGGTCTCTGCCGTCCCGTCTGCGACAGTAAAGGCCGGCCGGTCCATGGCCGCAACATCTAAAAATGCCTCGCAGCCAATGATGCGGCGGACATTATTGCGAATGATTACCGGATTCTGCATATGGTATATACCGCGCGGCAGGTAAACGGTTGTTGCACCTGAGTCGACCGCTTTCTGAATCGCAAGTGATGCATCGATCCCGCTGTCGCGGACATCGGCAAAATGTGTCGGGCTTGACCAGTGTGCAAAATTGTACTCCCAGTCAACCTCGGGCGTATTTTTAACCGGCATGCCCAGCGATCGGCCGTCGTTTTCAAACAGTCTCAGCACATCGTGCGAAACAAACTCATCGATATATTCATCAGCATGCCCGCGTGCATGCCCCGCCGAATTCGCTATCGCCGCAGCATATCCGGACGTCATAACATTGCGCGCAAACAAAGACGCATGGTTGTCAATCGCAACCGCGCCGGCCTCGCCGCACTCGCAGCCAGAGTCGATAAGGGTAACCATTCCCGGACCCGGCTTGTTGATCAGTGCGGGTACGCTATTGCGGCTGTAAAGGCCGCGTATGCTGACGCATTGCCCGTCGTTGACGAAACCGAATTGATGCTGATCTTCCAGAGTTATGTATTCAAACGTCATGCTGTCGACAACATGTCCGGTGGCAATACCGGTATCAAAGCCCCGTACCAGCAGGCGCTTGACATACAGTGGTCCGATCTCATTGGAGTAGCTCATATCAAGTCCGATAACGCCCTCACCGTCGCCGGATCGAATAACGACATCACGCAGACCGCCCTGATTATTGGCAATGAATTGCACGCCAATCGCTCCGGGATTGATGCTGCCCGTGTCGACGGTCAAGTTGCGAATTGCATTGCGGAATCTCTGCGCCGGGGCCTCGCCCGTCCGGATGACGGGCCGAGGTTGCGCAGGATCGCCGAATCCGGCGCAACTGTCCTTGAGTTTGATGATGGTTCCGCTGGTGGACCGGCCCTGGAGAATTGTGTTTTTGTGATTATTATTAATTGAGCCGGGCGGCCAGGTCAGAGTACCGGAAACCAGATAGGCGCCTGCGGGGAGATAGATTATGGCCCGCCCGTCGGGATAGGCGTGCAAGGCGCGCTGTATTGGCTCGGTATCATCGTGGATGCCGTCGCCGCGTGCATTCCAGGGCGGCCTGGATACATCGATAACACCGGCGTCGGGAGGGAATTGTATGTCCGCACTCACAATAAGTATAGAGGGGCTAAGCCTGCACGAGTCAGGCTCAGTTTGGATTTGACTTCCGGGAATAAGGAATGATAATGGATATCGGCACCTCTTTAATCGGGCTGTTGGCGCCGCCTTTGATTTCTCCTCGGGCATAATACGAGCCACTGCCGACATACCGGTCCGCCAGATTGCGTCCGTCCCAGTGAATGTAGACGCGTCCATCGGCCCCTTTGCCGATCACGACCCGTGCATCACCGGTCGACTCTTGCGTCGAGCCTTGTGCAAGCATATTGCCCACGGCATCGTAAATCTTGACTTCTGCAGTAAAATCATCACCAATGATTCCTTCGTTGGAGCCCAGCAGATCTTTGGCCTGCAGGAAGACCGCCGATCCGCCTTTGCGTGCCAGGCTGGACTTTTGCGGAGGTGTGATGGTGATGGATGAGTCTTTGCTGATTGACACGATCCCAAGCTGCGGCTTGGCCTCGATGGTGATAGTGACACGACGGTTCTGCGGGTCTTTCTGGATATTCGGACTGCCGCCGAGTGTGTCACGCATGTCCGCTGCGGGATTGATATAAATTTGATCCCCGGCTTCGGGATAATTTGCAGCCACCGGATAAGTGTGCGTGCGCTTATCGCCCGAAATCGATATAGAATCCTGATGCAAATTCACATTCATTGGCGTTCCGCCGTCATCATAATTGAACGGGGTTATCGCCTCGGCCGTTGCAACCGGTTCCGAGAAGTAGACCGTCAGTTTTTTCGCAGCCGGATTGAACCTGGCGGATACGATGACCGGCGCCATACTGTCCACGGCAGTGTAATTGCCGCCCGGAATGTAATTGTCAAACGGGCCCGCCGCGTATTTTCGGATGCCGACGACGTCTTTGCTCGTCGCACCGGTGAAGATATCGTCGTCGCTTATGTTTTGAACAACCTTGACTTCCACTGCGGATGCCGATCTGGTTGCAACCGGCGTGTCGGTACTGTTTGTCAAATTGCGACGAGACGGGTATTGCAACCGTGTCGGCAATGAGTCCTGCTCTCCACTACCCACCGGATCGGGCGATACAACCTGGACAGCATCAATTTTCCCGTCGGCATTGCGGTCCCGGTATATTACCTGAATATTGTCCGCCGACGGATACTCGAAAAACGGAAACGGCTTTTCTATCCGGTCGAGCGCAATGTCGGGATTCTGCCACACAACGACAATTTTATCATCCGAAGCATGCTGGAGTATCTTATCCCCGTCAACCGGACCGCCCGCCTGACGCTCAAATTCGCCGACATATCGGTTGTTCTCGAAGGTCAACTGGATCTCAATCGTATCGGTGCCGCTTGAATTGGTAACCTTCGCGCTGACCGGACTGGTCGTGCTGAAATTTTCGAGTTCCAGTTTGACTTGCAGGTTTTTCTGGTCGTCCTTTACGGCAACGCCGGAGTCGATTTTGACGCCCTGGTGAAAGAGTGTGGCGCCGCGATTATAGCATTCAAGCCTGACATACGGCGCTGCGGGATTACCGCGCGCGGATGTTGACCTGCGCAGGTTGAAGGTATAGGTGATGGAAGTATCGCCCGAAAGGCTCGTTTGTCCCGAAGTGTCCTCGAAGGAGTATTCGAAAGAAAAGGAAAAGTCGGACGTGGGGTGCTGCAGGGGTATCGGGCTGTCGAAAGAAAAAACGCCATTGCCGACCGATGAGCTGACGCCGCCAATCGATCCGCTGTTCGGCGTAACTTCAGCTTCGTAGTACTGCGTAAGGATGTCGGCGAGCAGTACATCGAGCACCTGTGAAAAATCAAGTCCGATACGATAATATTCACTGAACTTGTTGGACTGCGAATATCCGTTGCCGCGAACATATTGTACCAGTCCCGGCAAATTATTGTCGCCGCTGAATTTGGTTCCTGCATCAAAAGCGATCAGGGTCGGCAGAGAATCGTCCTGGTTCCAGTTTTCAACATAGGGCAGCAATGTGGTATCAAGCTCGCCCTGCCCGCCGTCGGCAACGATAATGATAAATTGCCTGGCTTTAGCAAACTTATTGGGATATCGCTCGCTGTCCTGTCTGAATGCATCTTTTGCCGCAAACAGCGCCAATGCAATGCTGGACTGCCCGCTGGCCGGTCGCGGAGGAACCTGTGGACGGTTTCTATATTTCACATACCCATAAGGAGCGGTTGGCAGAATAAGGCTTTTAAGCACATTTTTCGCGATATCGGTTCCACTTTTATAGTACACATCTTCATTGAGTGGTGTCGGCGGAAAATATGAGTCATGCCAGTCCGGATTAGCGGCAAATGGCTCAGCCTCAATTCTCTGGAATTTGTAATCAGAAGAATCCCGGTAATCCCATTCAAGCCATTTTCCGAAAACCCCCATACCAATACGCGTGTCGGGCTGGCGTTCGTACATCGAATCAATAAATTCGGCAACAACTTTCCATCGTTCTCCCTGATGATCGGAAGTCATGCTGGTCGAATTATCAACCATGAACATTATTGAGGGTGGAATTTTCGCCTTGCCGGCCGCCTTGATCAATGGCGGACAATCCGGCACGTTGGGATCCAGTGCAACGGTCGTGGCCGGAACAACCAGGTTTTGATTAACCAGCGCCCCGGGACACGAATCCAGCACGGCAAAACAGGCTTCATCGGCTATCGATGAGGCGCCTGTTCCACACCCTAAAATTACTGCCAGAGCAAAAGCTAATTTCTTGCGTTTCCCGTTAATCATTGAAACCTCCTCACCAATTGTGCTGAAGCGTTACCCTTTCCCCGTCAATGGGCAACTGGTTAATCGCATAAATAGCAATTTCTAATATTCACCGTGATGTAAGCATTGCTACCAAGCATTATATACAGTATAAAATCATTAATGCCCGTCATCTTTGCAAGATTGAAAACTGACGTAGCACAAGCATGTCGACTATATTGTCGGATGAGGATGCTAATGAGTTTAAAAATTGGTGAATGAGGTGAAAAAGAGTACTTGTTATCGTAAGTTGCTTGATCTTAGAGAATGGGAGCCACATCGTCCCGCACCGCAAAGATGCTACCGGCCTTCATTGAACCGCTTTTCCCAGCTAAATTCCCGATTGGTAACCGCATCTTCCATGCGTGCGATGCGTCCGTCAAGGCTGTCGAATTCGCGTTTGAGCCGGTGCAGAGCCATGCGCCGCGAAGACGCGTAGGAGTCGTAGAATTCGTGCTCGTCTTCATTTGACAAGGGAATAAGCGGTTGCGGTTTGAGTACTATTGCAAAAATCATATAGGCGATCAGCACCGGAAAGATCTGCGTAAACAGCGCCAGCACGACAACCCCAATCCTGACCCACACGACGGGTAAATCGTAGCGCTCCGCCAGTCCTTTGCATACGCCCATAATCATGCCGCGCCGTGATCGGTAAAAAGGTAATCCATTATGCGGCGTTTTCATGTTCGTCTTCCTTTCTCTGGGTTCCAACTAATATTGTTTCAAGTGCTTCCACTCGTTTTTCCATTTTGCGCAAACCTTTGTAAATCTCCTGAATGGTACGCGCTTCATCTTCGAGCTGGTCCTTCGACAAACCGGAACTGCCGCCTCGGACAGCTTTAATAACCCAGAGCGCGACAAGACCCAGCGCCACCATACAGGCGGTTATGGTAACCAAAAATATGCTTGCGCCGATCGCGTGAAACATCATCAGGCTCCTTTAATTAGTGGGGAAAGAATCCGGGCGGTCGACTGGATTGACGGATCAATGGATAAACAGGAGCACTCACAGGCCGGATATCGTTCCGCGGCGCTCATCGCAACCATTCATCCAACCATCCAATTATCCAACTTCGCCCCCTGCCCCGCAGCACAAACCACATCTTCGCGCTGCGGCTCTTCTGTTATGTCAACAACTGATTTTGATTCCGGCACGAGGCGAGTAGAGTTGTCGAATGCGACCGGATCGATACCGAGAAATTCGCAACTCCATTCAGCCATGCACATCCTGTCTTCCACCGCCGCCTCACTTTTCTTTATTCATGTGTTCTTTGAGTTTGGCCAGTTCCTGCTCAACCGTATCACTATTTTCCAATTGTGAAAATTCGTCTTCAAGTGAAGAGTGCTGCGAGCGGGCTTGTGGATTGACCAGATCTGCGGCGGCCTCCATGCGATCTATTTTACTCTCGTATTCTTCAAAACGCATGACCGCATCAGCGCTCGAGGCACGGCGAATGTCTTTTTCGGCCTGCATTTTCTGCTGTGCGCGGAGGTGACGTTGCACCAGTAAACGCTGTTTTTGGCGTGCCGCGTTGATTTTTTCCTCCAGCCGGCCAATGTCGTCCTGGGCTTTGCCGATCAACGCATCAAAGCGGGTCTGTTCGTCCTGTAGTGATTCGGTGCGACTCTGGTATTTCTGCTTTTCGAGCAACGCTTCTTTGGCAAGATCGTCACGGCCTTTATCAACGGCCAGTTGTGCCCGTTCCGACCACGTGTCAATGTGTTTTTCAATTTCCGCCAGATCCCTTTTCACCCGCAATTTATCGGCCATTGTCCCGGCGCATGACGCCTTGAGTTCAACGAGTGTCTCTTCCATCTCCTGAATCATCAGGCGAATCATCTTTTCCGGATCTTCCGCCTTGTCAAGCATGGCATTCAGGTTCGAAGAGACGATGTCTTTGAATCTTGTGAAAATTCCCATCGGTAGCCTCCTGTGAGTTGTTTTCGTTATGAATTTTGGATACTGCATTTACAATGCCAATTCGCGCACTATCTGCATAAGTCCTTATTTTTTTTAAGATTGCGTCTCACATTTGCGAAATAATGTGTTCTGTATATTGGCAATATTAGCCAATAATTAATAATATTGCTAAATTATGGTACATTTTTGTATATTATCCGATACTGATTCCATGTTTGAAGCAATGTAGTTTTTAGAAATCACATTCCACTCCCGGTACTTGGCACAATGGCGCCATCACAAGCTCCCCAAGCTGCACTCACCGAAGCGATCGGCAGTTCGGATGCGTTTCTGGCTTTTCAGGAAGCATTGTCAAAGGTTGCGCCGGTCAATCGTCCTGTTTTAGTCATGGGAGAGCGCGGTACCGGCAAGGAGCTGGCTGCCACTCGCCTGCATTTTTTGTCACAGCGCTGGCAGCAGCCGCTTATCACCCTCAACTGCGCTGCGCTTCCCCAAAACCTCATAGAATCGGAGCTTTTCGGCCATGAAGCGGGCGCCTTTACCGGTGCAACGACGCAACGCAAGGGACGCTTTGAGCTGGCGGATGGCGGGACATTGTTTCTGGATGAAATCGGGCTCATGCCGATGCAGGTGCAGAAGAAAATTCTGCGCGTCATTGAGTATAGCATTTTCGAACGCGTTGGCGGTTCACAGCCGGTGTCCTGTGACGTACGTATCGTTGCGGCCACCAACGCGGATCTCAAAAAGCAGTCTGCCGAAAACGCTTTTAAAGAAGACTTGCTTGACCGGCTGAGTTTTGAAGTGCTTCACGTTCCTCCCTTGCGCCAGCGCCAGAATGATGTCGTGCTGATTGCCAACCACTTTGCTGCCCGCATGTCAATTGAGCTTGAGCTGCCGGCCTCCCCAACACTTTCCGAACAGGCGCTCGAGCAACTTCTATCATATGCCTGGCCGGGCAATGTGCGCGAGTGCAAAAATGTCATCGAGCGCGCAGTTTACAAAGCAGAGAAGGGTGTGATACACGAACTCACCTTCGATCCGTTTGTATCTCCCTGGCACAATGGGTTCGCCGAGAAGCACAAGCAACGCCGCACCTCAACTTCCACAACTGACTTTGCATCGACATTACCGGAAGCAAAATCTCGCCTGGAGCTCGAACACTTGACGCACGCGCTCAAAAAAACGCAGTACAACCAGCGCAAAGCAGCCGCGCTCATGGGACTGAGTTATCATCAGTTCCGGGGGCTGTATCGCAAGTTTAAAAATCAGGGACAGCTTGTGTCTGAGCTTTGAATCGCACATAATCACGCCACACATTGCTCCCGCGCTGGGCCAGCAGCAGCGTGTCATTACGCAGCCTGGCAACACAGGTGTATTTAAGCGGAAACGAATCCACTGCCACCCCCTTGTGATTGAGCAGCAGCTTCACGCCCCGGAAATGCAGACTGTCGGACGAGATAGTGTATTGGCCGCGCTCGCTTTTTTCCGGCCCGTTTTTTCGGGAATGCTTGTCAATTATCGTCGTATATGCGCCCTTGTTGA
Source organism: Chitinivibrionales bacterium (assembly GCA_014728295.1). Taxonomy (GTDB): domain Bacteria; phylum Fibrobacterota; class Chitinivibrionia; order Chitinivibrionales; family WJKA01; genus WJLW01. The sequence continues at coordinate 8,604 of WJLW01000113.1, forward strand.
AGGTAATAATTTTTCGATTTGTTCCTAAAATGGTATGCCATGCTCCGAAGAGCTGCGAGTCCTGAATCCGACGGATCGAGAGCAGGTCTGCATTGTCAAGATCATATGCCTTTTTCAGGGCCGCCTCACGCGGATCATCACCGTCAAATGCGCAGTTGGCAAGCGCCAGAAAAATCATCAGGATGACAATCACAAAACCTCGAAACAGGCCGGCATACGCGCTAATAACCATGATTATATCTCGGCAGGGCAGAATTCCAGTGTCAATCCGATCACGTACATTCTCTCTTTAACAGTATAATGAACCCCCATTATTCGCAACTTTTTTTTCCGGATCCGGCATGTCGCTGTAACCCCGGGCATCTCTCAATCGTTAAGTTGAAAGTATTTTGGCAAGGGAGGAAATTGTGAGGTACAACCGGACGACACTCGTTGTGCCTCGGGCACTTGCTGCATCAGCCCGCACAGCAAGACACCGCTATCCCAGAAATGGGCGCCGTGCCATTCCCGCCAATAGTTTACACCTGCGCAAACCGGGGTGGTAATGTATTTTATCAATCAAGGCATTGCAAATATCCGATACCGTCAGGAACAGGTGTGAAAAATCTGATCGTACTTAAAATGGGATCGTGTTATCCGTCAATCATCGAGAAGTACGGTGATTTTGATGAAATGATCCTGCGTACCATGGAACTTACCACCAAGGATGCCTTGATTATCGACGTCCCCCGCAATGGCGTTTTCCCACACGAAGATACAGTAGGCGGCGTGATCATCACCGGCTCCCACAGCTTCATCACCGATAATGAGCCATGGATTGAGCAAACGGAACTGTGGATTCGCAAGCTTGTCAGAGGAGAATCTCCGCCGATGCTGGGGATATGCTTCGGCCATCACCTTCTGGCACAGGCCTTCGGCGGTGTCATCGGCTTCAATCCGGACGGTCCCGAATTTGGGCATACCATAATAAATCTGCATGAAGCTGCGCATGCCGACCGGCTGTTTACCGGTTTGCCCGAATCATTTCAGGGCCTGCAGAGCCACAGCCAGTCGGTAATTACCCTTCCCGCCGGCGCTCACCTGCTGGCATCCAACGATCATGACCGCCACCAGGCATTTCGTCTCGGCGAAACAACCTGGGGAATTCAATTTCATCCCGAATTTGATGAAGAGATTGCCATTGAATATATTAAGAATTACTCTTCTGAGCTCAAAAACGCCGGACTCGATCCGGAAGAGTTGATTGCCGCGTGCACAAACACTCCAGTAAGCACCGGTTTATTGAAACATTTCAGATTGATTCTCGAACAGTGGCAGTAAGCGTATATGTTGCTCACAAGCACCACCTGATTGAGAAAGCTATATAAGCGTTTAATCTACAGCTTCCAGTGGAGGACTAACGAATGAGAAAAGCACGTGCATTGGAATTGATGGTAACACTTGGCTGCTTTGCTTTTTCACTTAATGCGCAAATGCTGACGCAGAACATTGCGACAATTAAAACCGGGTTGCGGTTCGGCGGCGGTCTTTCCCAGTTCCGTGAAGTTGGGGACATCGACTCTGTGCTCTATCGCAAGAATGACGATAAGCTTCAATGGAACACCCTGACGCAACAACAGGGTGGCTTGTATTTCAGCGGTGCAATCGAGATAATGTACTGGAAATGGTTTGGTATCAGACCGGAAGTTGCCTATGCTACCCGTGGCGCCAAATCGCAAGAGGAAGGAAACGTGCAGCTCCACAACATTGCAATACCGGTATCAATAAAATTGAAGATACCGCGGGACTGGGTTGTCGAACCGAACATTTTCTTTGGCCCCGAACTGGATATCCTGTTGATGGCATATGCAAACCTGGCGGGAGAAACCAGTGAATTAAGCGAAAATCACTTCAATACTTTAGATTTTGCCCTCTTCGGCGGCGGCGGGCTGGATGTCAACATCGGTAATTATTCTATTATTATGGAAGCAAAATACAGCATGGGATTTCTTCCAACCGGCAAAGCTAAAATTGGCAGGACTTCAGAGTTCACCGACCTGGATGCAAAAAGCTCTTCACTTACCTTTATACTGGGGCTGGGGTACAGTTACGGGAATTTGAAGAAGTAAGCGCCTTCAATTCACATCACCGGCATAAATCGTATCGATTGTAGAATCCGGGTCAACTCATCCTCGATGATGGCAAGTTGGCTTGCGTTCCCAAGTGCGCTATCCTTGTATTTGAACCGAATAGAAATGTCCCAGCGATCCTTTTTCACAACAAATATTTGATGTCGCACCTTGAGGGTTTTATCCAGCATACTAATCTCCATCGCCGCATCGACATTGGTGAAACCATTATAGACAGTGGTGTCTAACTCAATGTTCGCCAACGTCAAACTCCCGCGTAGAGTAACAATTGCCTCGTCAACTATTTCTTTAATTGATAGAGTTGAATTGTCACTGGCGGAAAAGGATATTTCAGGTACAAGAGTCGCTGCGGTAACGGGCCTTTTGAATCCGGCCCATTCATCGGCTGCGAGATCCTGATCGTTCACCCTTTCCCAGGTTTGCGGAACCGGTAACAATACCCCGATCTGACTTCTATCAAAAAACACATTACGGCTGATTTTAACCGTTGAAAATTCCACCAGGTTGTGCCCGTTGTTGATATAATCCATTTGCTCTTCATGCAAAAGTACAATTGCATGTGCATTGTACGCATCAAAAATAATCCGCGCGTCCTTATTTACCGGCACACCTCCGAAACTCATCGAACCAGCGCCATAGGGCTGGGTTTGCTCATCACTGTAATTTTCGCTGCTGATTCTGACGACTACCGCCTCTACAAACGGGCCAAGCTCTGATGCCTGGCGGGAGAAACTGATCTGCATACCGACAGACGCGCTCGCGGGATCATGTACCGGCTGAAATGCCGATTCCTGCGAGCAGCTCCACAATAATGCAGCACCGCCAATCGTCGAGACAATCTTCCTTACTGAGGCCATGTCACCTCCACTGTTGCCGTCCCGTCTTCATTCGTTTCATCTTTATCGTTAAAGAGCGCAAAATAGGCAATTGCGCCGCCCACCGCTGCCAAACCAACCGCCGCGCCGGTTATGATAAACGGCGCTTTGCTTCTCCCCTTTGCTTTGGGCTGTTTGAAAACTGTTTCGATACCGGCCAGTTTTTTGGCAACCACCTTCATCTCAGTAGTCAAGAGACCCTCAATCGGTCCGGTATACGTGTGCGCCACGGTATTGACGATTTTACCGCTCCGTACCTCGACGACGCGGACATTTATGGAATACGCCTTGCCGACTTTGCCGACCGACCCGGAGATCATCTGATCGATTCCAAGAATCTGCCCCATTTCAACGACACATGCTTCTTCATTGCAGGCGCCGCTGTGCTGGAATGCCTGTTCCTTGAGGATTTCCTCCATTTCGCTGCGTTCCATCATCTGAAACCGCCCGGTATTGATGATTTCGGTCCGCAGCACATCAGTCAAGGTTGCCGCTTCATGATTATCGATGCCTCTGCCCGCCAATCCATTGAGCGCAACGCTTTTCTTTACCTCAGGCGTATAGGGTTTTTCGGACTGTGCAACACAATCGAAAGCCACAACAACGATGCATGACAGCACACAAGAGCGCATAGAGGAGATCCTTTCAACTCGTGCCTAGTTGCACAAGTGGAGCAAAATCATATATTTATTTCGTATCGACAACATTCATTATATACTTAAAGAAAATAATTGTCCAGATCAGATTCCGGCAGTTAAAACGAGCTTGGGGTGGCTTATCATTTTATATTACTACTGCAATGAATGAGAACGTCGGAACTTCAGCAGGCATCGCCGTGTCTAATGACAATGAAATGGAAACGGCAACTGCCGCCGCCAGCGCACCAGATGCAGACAAAAAGCTGATTGCTGCATTTCTGGCCGGCGATCGTTCAGCGTTCAACCGGCTGGTGCTCAAGCATCAGAATATTATCTTCGGTTTTTGCGCGCGCCTGCTCGGCAACAAGCAGGACGGCGAAGATGCCGCGCAGGAAACATTTGTCAAGGTGTACAACAATCTGCACACGTTTAAAGGCAACGCGCACTTTTCAACATGGCTCTACCGTATTGCGGTCAACACATGTCGCAACAAGCAACGTTCATTCTGGAATAAGTTCAGGAAAAAAGCCGTCGCTTTTGATCCCGGCGCCGATGACGAAGAATATTGGATCGTCAAAGAGCTCGAAGACACGAGCATGACGCCGGTGAAGGAACTCAATCGCCGACGGATGGGCACAGCACTATCGCGGGCTATAGCCGGCCTGCCGCATCAACAACGCGAAATAGTTGTCATGAGAGACATTAAAGATATGAGCTATGAGCAGATAGCACACATCACCCGGGTGCCGCAAGGCACGGTCAAGTCCAGGCTGAACCGGGCCCGCGCCGTGTTGCGGGAAGCACTGAAGGAATATGCGCATGACTGATCACCGCATTAAGGAACTGCTTCCCGATTATATCGCGGCCAACCTGCCGCCCGACCAAGCCGCTGCAATCGACGCGCGCCTGCAGGCATCGGATGAGCTGAAACGTGAATTCGAAAGCCTCAAACTCTATTTCGCAACCATGCAGCAGCTCCCCGCAAAAAAAGCGCCCGACAATTTTCTCCAGTCGGTAAATGAGCGCATCGAGAACGAAAGTGCACTTAAAAAAATCGGTAATTTTCTGCTGCGCCCTTTCGGGATTAAAATTCCTCTGGAACTTGCAGGCCTGGGAGTGACCGTCGCGCTCCTTCTCCTGATAATTAATCCGTTTCGTCAAGAGACCGCCGATATTGTCTACAGCGAAGTGAGAAAGAGGCCGGAGCCGATGGTTGCGCGACGCTCTCCGGGCACAGAAAAGCATCAACCCGCATCACCGGTTCGGGAAGAAATCACACCATCCGAAAAGACCAGACAACCAGAACGCTCCCGCCAAGACACTCGCTTCAAAGCTACATCTCCTGCGGCACCTCAAGCTTCTGCAGACGACGATGTTGCAAAACGCACGCCCGCCAACAAGAAAGAAACGGCGCACAAAATCGAATCATCACAAAATGTAAGCATGCCGCAGGGAGACTCGGAAACAACGCAGGGAATTAGTGCAGATCCAGCTGAAAGTCCGAAATTCGCCGAATCATTGAATCGACAGACACTCTCCGAAACAAAAGCCGCCGCCGATGAAACTCCGACGCAGCCCGAAGTTGCCACGTTCAAGGACGATGTGTTCGGAGCTGCAGAAATGAAAGACAACAGGAACCCTAAGCAGGCCCAGGCCGCACCGCCGCCTGCACCTGCGTCACGTCCAACAGCATCAATGCCTGCTTCACCGCCCTCGGAACAGAAGGCCTCACAGCACAAATTGAGACGTTCAGCAGCCGGAAAAAAAAGCCGCGCACCGATTCTGGAAGAGGCGGACAATGAATTGGCTGATCGAGAAGAAAAAAGCACACAGAAAAACGAAATTATTAAAAAAGTTGAAAAGATCATCCGCAAATATAAAATCGGACGTAAAAAACACGTTTCCGCCCCCCCCGATCATGGCAGAGGCACACAGCATGTTTATACTTTTCATGTGCGTGCTGATTCACTGCAAAAATTGAAACAAGCAATCGCACAGGTGATCGCACCAGATCAGCTCTCCCTGAGCATAATCAGTACAAAAGACAATACATCACTGCTGAAGCTTTCGATCACTCCCCCCGAATGATCTTGCTGTCGGTCTCTACCTGAAAAAAACAAAAATCGGGAACTTTCTCAGCAACGCGCTGTCTAATCCTCCAACAACGCAAAGGCGCCGCAGCGTAACTCACAGCCAAATCAGTTCCAACAATCCTAATCAAGGAGCAAACAATGCGTTTCATCACGAGTTGTATCGTTGCCGCTATTTCTGCTATCGGCGTTGCACTATTCATCGGTTGTTCACCCCGGGCCCTTGCCGGCAAAGAGCAACCCGAGCCGGCGACGCCGGCAAAAATCACAGAGAAGCCTTCTGCTCAACCGGAAACGCAAGTATCACCCACTACTTCGCCCAGTATCGCAGAAGAAAAGCTGCGGCTGCGGCCGCGGGCACGCTACGACCGCACGAAAGATGAAGCACCGGCAATGCTTCAAAATGCAGCACCTGCACGGATTGGAATTGCACGCAAACCGCGGATGAGGCAGGCGCCGGGTTGCGGCTACGCGGGGCGCACGGCTTCACCTCGATGCGCAGAAAGGGCGCCACACTTTAACACCGAATCCTACGATCACATCACTGAAAATCGCTTCCACCGCGCCCTTGACAAACCACTTTCAACCTTCTCGATTGACGTAGACGCAGCATCCTACAGCAACATACGCCGCTTCATTAGCCGCAACAGCCTCCCCCCGGCGGATGCGGTTCGGATCGAAGAGATGATCAACTACTTCTCGTATGCTTACCGGCAACCACACAGCAATGAGCCATTTTCGATCAATACCGAACTCGGCTCCTGCCCCTGGAACCAAGCGCACCGGCTGGTACATATCGGCCTGCAGGGAAAAAAGGTCGAGACCCGGAACCTGCCGCCAAGTAACCTGGTCTTTTTGCTTGATGTATCAGGTTCGATGAACAGCACCGGCAAGCTGCCTTTGCTCAAATCGGCAATGAAGCTGCTCGTAAAAAATCTTCGCCCCGCTGATCAGATCGCCATCGTCGTGTACGCCGGTGCGGCAGGCCTGGTGTTGCCCTCGACATGCGGTGACAACAAAGAAGCCATCATCGAGGCCCTTGACAATTTGCAGGCGGGCGGCTCCACAGCCGGCGGCGCCGGAATCAATCTTGCTTATACGGTTGCACAGGAAAATTTTCTGCAGCAGGGCAACAACCGCATCATCCTGGCCACGGATGGTGATTTCAATGTCGGCGCTTCAAGCGACGGGGAGATGGTGCGGTTGATTGAAGCAAAACGCAAAGCCGGTGTCTTTTTAACCGTACTGGGTTTTGGCACGGGCAATTACAAAGACTCGAAAATGGAAAAGCTGGCTGATAAAGGTAACGGTAACTATGCATACATTGACAACATTCTCGAAGCAAAGAAAGTACTGGTCAACGAAATCGGCGCAACGTTATTGACCATTGCCAAGGACGTAAAAATTCAAGTCGAATTTAACCCGTCGAAAGTGCAGGCATACCGGCTTATCGGCTATGAAAACAGACAACTCAGAGCTGAAGACTTCAACGACGATACAAAAGATGCGGGAGAACTGGGGGCGGGTCATACGGTAACGGCGCTGTTTGAGATCATTCCCGCCGGCGTGACAACAGAGCTGGTAAAAGTTGACCCGTTGAAATATCAACGACAACCCCTGCGGTCGCCGGCGAACAGCTCCAGTGAACTGCTTACGGTGAAATTCCGTTACAAAAACCCATCGGCTGCCAAAAGCAGGCTTATCGTTCATGCCCTCGAGGCGGCTGGCGCCGGGTCGTATTCAGAGAATTTTGCATTTTCCGCCGCCGTCGCCGGATTCGGTATGCTTTTGCGCGATTCTGCGCATAAAAATGATCTCACGTATGACAAGGTGCTGACATTAGCCAGGCAAGGAGCAGGTCGGGACGCCCATGGCTATCGGGCGGAATTTATACGGTTGGTAGAGCGCGCACAATTGCTCGCCGGCTCAAAGCGATCGTAAAGAAATACCTGCCAGGCACCACTTCGCACTTCGTTTCGCTTAAGTCGCCCTCCTTGATCCTGCCAGTGCAGAGATGTTCAGAAGGCATCTCTGCATTTTATTATATTGAAAGTAAGCAGGACAATTGTTTCAAACAGCAAATAACTTACCTTGCGAGGAGCCAAAATCATGTTGCGTATTCCGCAGGCGTTGGCGTATTGTCTGGTGTACCTTGTAACGCCGTTCATCTGCTCTGCAGAGCGAAACCAGCCGATGAAGCCAGGCGCAGACAAGCCAAAATTATTTCTCTGCCTCGACAGCGCAACTGTTGCAGGCAAGCAAAAACTGGTGTATGCCTATGTTGACGGACAAAAGACCGAATGCATGCCGGAAAATGAACTGTTGACCATGATCAACAAGGCGCGACATGCCGAAGAACAGGCTGCACAAAGAGAGGCCCTGGGTCTTGCCTCATCACCCGATGCAACAAAACACTCACATGGCAAAAATCTTATTCAGGCCGACTTGCGCGGTCATGATTTCAAGGACGCCGATTTATCATCGGCCGATTTGCGCGGTGCACTTCTGGCACGGGCGGATTTGCGCAAAGCCAACTGTCAAGGTGCCAATTTCACCGGCGCAGACCTGAGAAACACCTACTTCAAACATGCGAATCTGCAAGCGGCAAACTTGACGCAGGCATCCCTGGGAGGGGCTTGGTTTGTTTCCAGCGACCTGCGCGGTGCACACGGACTCACACTCGAGCAAGTCAAGTACGTGCAAACGTTCTACCAGAGCCGGATGGATTCCACCTTCTTACGTTCACTGCAGAGTCGCTATCCGGATAAACTGAAAAAGCCGCGGGGTGCGTGGGGTTCGGAAAGACTGCCCAAAAATGGAAAAGGTAAAAGAAACCTGAGCGCATACGACAAGAAAGCCGAAGAGCATAAGCCTTGATGAATCAGAATGCGTCAGATGCCCTATATGATACCCGTAAAACGCACGCAGCCTTGATCCCCGACGTTGACGATATATTATTTTTCTTATGCAAAGTAAAGATCACACGTTCACTTATACGAGTTTTGCTTTGCATCGTGCATTTGGCATAACCGAATGTGTATATTAAAATCTACTGTAATTCCCTTAAATCAACATACCATCACTCTTATAAAGGAGAAGGGTTCGTATGGCCGTTATCAACAAAACTGAGCTCCGCAGGCTTCAAAAAAAGGGTGTGTCTGACCCTAAGATTGCCGAAATTTTTGGCGTAACCAGACAAGCTATTCATCAGCTTCGCAAGAAGTTTGATATTCCCAGCCGTTACGAAAAAAACGACGATCGTAACGAGCAGATCTACAAGCTTTACGAAAGCGGCACTCCGGCGGCAAAGCTGGCCAAAAAGTTCAAGCTTTCGGTTTCGCAAACCTTCAGAATTATCAGCAAAGCCACGGGTGGCTCCAAGAAGAAAGCTACCCGCAAAAAGGCTGCTTCTAAGAAGAAAGCGCGGAAGAAATAAAACCAGGCTGCTGGCTTTGCACGGTGCGTTCATAGGCGATCTGGTAGAGAATTTGTCCCCGTTTTTGCTGCAAAAGGCGGGGATTATCATTGACTACTCCGGAGAAACAGAACTTGCTTCCCGCCTTCTGATCTTGTTTATGTGGTACAGACACCATCCTGCCGATCCAGGAATGGCGCCAAGATTACTGACGGCCAGTGCAATAAACAGACCGTTCATGCCCATGTCAAATACCAGTATAAGCAAGTAGGATAAGGGTACTGCAACGACAAACATGCGTACAACGACGATAATCACCGCCGGGAGCGGTTTGCCGGTTGCCTGAAACACGGCGGATGAAACGATGGCAGCCGAAACACCAAGGAATGTTAAGCTGAGTAACCTGACCTGATAGGTCGCCAGCCTGACCACCTCATTGACCGAAGAGAGCAGGGCAAACAGCGCCGGGGCCGATAACATGTAGACAAGCGCGGCACCGCCCACAAGGGAAAATGCAAGCATGAGACATTTGATGTATATATGCCGGACCCGGTCATAATTTTTGCGACCGAAATTCTGCGATACCATGGTAATAACCGTTGCAGCCACGGCGAAAGAGGGCATTAAAACGACATGATCCATGCGTCCGACAAGGCCCCAGGCGGTCATTTCAACCTGCCCGATGCCACTGACCAGCTTGTTGAAAAACATAATGGATATCGAAAGCGACGCCATCGACAGCATGTGGGGTGAACCGATCCTGACAATATTGACGGCAATTGCTAAATTGCTCAAGAACGGATTAAACGAAATGGGGGCAGAGGTAGCTCCGCGTGCAATGACCATAACAACATACACGAGTGTTATCGAAACCGATATCGTGGTGGCAAAAGCTGCACCGGCAACTCCCATGTTTAAGACAAAAATGAAAACTGGATCCAATACAATATTGAATACGGTAGACAGCATCATTGCGCGAGCTATATATTTTGTCAACCCTTCTCCCTGCAGCAAACCGAAAAAAACCTGAGACACCAGCATGAGTGCAAGACCCGGCAACAGAAAATATAGATAGGCAAGACCGGATTGTATTGCCTCGGCAGTTAGCTTGTCGCCCGAAATTGCATTGACCAGCCACTGACTGAAGCCATAGCCCACAATAATGGTTGGAATGCCGATCACCAGAGCAACCATTATCCCGCTTGCAACGATGATCTTCACTTTGTCAAAATTGCGCTCGCCGATTGCATGACCGACATTCGTTCCCATCCCGATGCTCATGCTCTGGCCGATGGACATAAAAATGAAAAATATCGGAAACATCAGGCTGGTTCCCGAAATCAGAGCTGTTGAGGCAGGATCGATACGCGTAATAAAAATCGTATCAACCACCATATAGAAAAATTGCAGGATCAGGCCGATGAAAATGGGAGTTCCGATTTTTACAGCAACCGGCAAAACCGGCCCCGCAAACATTCCGGGGATATCTTTGCGATTGGCGGACATGCAGCTCCTTGCAGAAATGAATTTGAACGACTGTAAATACTTTCTGGGAAATAAATATGCAATTTGAGAGATGCGACGCGGCTGCTTGGCTCACCTACAGATGCAATCCGGCCTATTTACAAAAATGATGTATATTTTTGCACGTATTAATCGTACTCACGTAGTGCTAACTGCTTACTCAAGGATGTGATTGTGGCTAAAGCAATTTTGTGGACTGTACTACTCGCCGGCGCTCTTTTCGGGCAATCCTCAGCAGAGCAGCCTGATAAACTGCAGGTGCTTTTCTTCGGTTCCAAAACCTGCGGCTACTGCGTTGAAATTAAGGAAAATCTCCTAATTCCCCTGCAAAAAAAACATCCCGATCGTCTGGAAGTGAACACATTTGACATAGAGGATGAGACGAGTTTTAACAAGCTGCTGCAGTTGGAAGAAGCATATGGCGTGACTGCATCCTCACCCCAGACCCTCTTTTTGCCCGATACCTTTGTCACCGGATATGAGGATATCATGCATGTTGGCAAAAAACTCATTATCGATTACATGAACGATCCTTCAAAATGGGCTTTTTCAGGAGCCAAGCCGAATGCACACGCATCGCCAACCTCAGACACGGCTCAGGCAAGTGTTGAGGATCGGCTCAGGGGAGAGCGTACCGGACCGTGGGAATATGCGCGGGATCTTTCTTTTTTCGCCTTTGCCGTCGCAGCAGTCTTTTTGCGCAAAAAAAAATATATTGCTATCATCGGTCAAGTTGGGCTGGGATTGATATTCATCGTCGCAAGTACGGACAAAATCGGCAATGCGCAAGAGTTTATGATCATTTTGCGGGCGTATAAAATAATACCTGAAATGCTGCTTGCTTTCATTGCACATACCTTGCCGTGGATTGAGCTACTAATGGGTGTGTCCCTGGCTACGGGGATTTATCCACGCCTGGGAGCTTTGGCGGTTGCCGGCATGCATTGCTTTTTCATACCGGCATTGCTCTTTCGCACTACGCTTGAAGCCTCGGCTCAAAATATCGGCTGGTTCTCGGTTGCGTATGATTGCGGCTGCGGCCTGGGCGAAAATGTTGCCTGGATCATTATCGTAAGAGATATCGGGTTTGTATTAATCTCAATCGGGGTGACAGCATTTTTTGCGCATCGGTGGAATTTACTTGAAAAGCTGAAACAGAGATAGCCGATCAGCAATCTTTTATATTGCGCAATATAGCTCGCGCAGGTGCGCCGTCGCATCCCGCTATCTTCAATGGCATGCAAATCAATTCGTAGACATCGGGAGTGACACGACGCAAATCAAGCCCCTCCAGTGCAACCACATCTTTGCTCAGCAGAATTTTGTGCACACTGTTGATATCTTTGTACGAAGCTATTGACAAATAGTCAATGCCCACCAGTCTGATCCCCCGCTCCACAATCCACTCGGCGGCGCCGTCTGTTAAGGCAGCAAATTTTTTGGCAAACACCGGCGCTTTTCCCAGTAATGCCGAATTGCGGGTTTTAAATAGCAGACGTGTCGTATCAGCAGGAAGGGTGAGCGTTTCGCAAACTTCGGCGGTAATCATATCAGCATCGCCCATGTCAACGACGCATGCTTCGCCAACGAGCAGATCGAGCGGGATCCGGTCCACGCCGGCTCCGTTCTGGAAATAATGGGCAGGCGCATCGATATGCGTTGCGGCATGTACGCACAGACGCATGACCGACACGGTATTATCATTACCCTTGGCAAGGTCGGCAATCTTCGTGAAGGTGGGCTTTGGATCTTTGGGCCAGGTGATGATGTTTCCGGATAGTGGAATTGATATATCAAACAACATTGATACCCCCTTTCTCCGTTATGCTAAGCGGCGCATAAATTAGGTTAATGAGGCAATTCTGATCAATTTTTCATTAACGTCGGTGAGTCTTTTTGCCAGCGTTTTCGACAGCGAGTAAATCAGGGCCGGTCGATAGGTTACAATTTTCTCAAAGTCGGCGCCATTGATGGCCTGTACCAGACACTGTCTGGTGGCGGTAACGCTCGCAGTGCGGGGACTGGCCGCTAGAAAACTGATCTCTCCGAAAACTTCTCCTCGGCCGATCTCGCCAACTTTGGTTGAATTGAGATAGACGTCTGCAGCCCCCTCGATCATCTCGAACAAACTGTCGGGATTGTCTCCTTGCCGGATGATGACAGCTCCCGGATGATATTGCCGCATGTCAATATCGGGCTTGAAATCGGCGCTGGTGAACAGTGACGTCAACGCGTGCATAATTTCCGAAGTAGCCTGCTGATAGTCCATCCACAGAGAAAGCGAATTGTCCTCAACGGTAAGCAATTGCCTGAATTCATCCCGCTCAAGCACCAGTGCTTTTATCGCAAATTCGCTTATCACCTCCGAGCAAACTGTAGTATTTGACGAAAGATCCAGTATGTCACCGGTAGAGTAAAAGCGTATGAATTTATCATTATATAAGTACTTGACCATCCCATTGACAATGTAGACAATCCGGGAGGGGTACGCGTCTTTCAAGCTGGTTTGCGCCGGTACAGCAACTTCCTCTTGCTTGCCGCGGACAGATGCAAAAAGCTGCGCGGCCAGTTGTTTACTTTGTTGATAACGTGACGACACCTCTTGCGGCACATCGACAATGGTCAGCATATACAAGGCTCCGCTCTGTACAAAGTTTAAACTGAAAAGGTGAGCAGGTCAAGAGAATGTACAAGAAAGCGGCAACGCCGGAATCCGGTAGCCGTTTTTGAAATTAGACCGGCCGCTATAATCTGAAGGTAATACCGCCACTGAATTTGAATAGCTCGAAATCAGAACCGGCTTTTCCTTTCATTTCCGCAAAGAGCATCATCGAAGGCGAGAGAGGAAAATCAACACCACCCATAATATTCGCAGCAACACCGATTTCAGTCTCATTGTCATCCACCCAGCCTGGCGCCGATCCCTTCGGATCCCAGTCATAGATGGTAATTATGGGCGCAAGCCCCAGGCCGGCATAGGGATTGACTTTTAGCGCAGCAGGCAACGGGAAATAATACCGCGCGTCAAGATTGATTGATAGTTCGAATACATTGAGGTCCCACCAGATGTCGTCATTCCAATATTGGCGATCCTGATACCACCATGGCGGCGGCGTAGTGCGGTAATATTCTTCCGAGCTGAACCAGAAGTCAATATTGGGATAGATATGCAACTCTCCGGCCCGGCGCAGATCAATGCCGAATTGCATATGTCCGCCCATGCCAACACCGAGTCCCAGATCGTCAATGGCCAGCAGGCTCGCCTTACCACCAGCCCCGATGAACGTTGCGGCGTGATTTGTCCGGGGAAAAACTATAAACAGCACCGCAAAAGCACATGCGATTGATCCCCTGCATATGGGCATGAGTAACCTCCAGTTTTTAATTTTAGCTCTGTATCTAAAATAGGTAAGTGTCATGCAAACACAAATGAACTGAATAATAATTGCTGACTATTTCAGGCGAAAAACCACACCATCACATATAATCGTTTGAATTCAAATACGATACGCCGATTACTCGAATAACTCCAATATTCCCAATAGCGAATTTCATGAAATTATGTTATATTTCAAACTGTGTACCTTTTCTAAAATAAAGCCATGAAGCCCGACATCTA
>WJLW01000114.1 GCA_014728295.1 Chitinivibrionales bacterium
CCCGGCTTGCCCATGTAGGCATTCCGGTGAGTGCCGCTCATCGTAAAATGCGTTGCTACCAGGTTCCGCTCGGCAATAATTCCTGAAAATGCTAATCCTCTCTCGCAAAAATGCGAACGAGGTTTGGCGCCGAAGTCGTAGTGGTGCGTTTTCGTGCACAAAAGCACTTGTGTGCTGGCATTTTATTTGCCGCACAGTCACCTTCACTACTTTCTGAGGCGAAGTATCAGCCTGCAGTATATCCGGCATTTCCCGAAGCACACAGTGCATGCATGAGCGCGCCGCACAGCATCGATTTCACTGCAAAATATCGCAACCGGGTACTATGCGATTGTGATTGAATCGCAAGCAGGCAAGCTGGTGCGTCCCGTGCTTATCGATCACGACGGCCGTTCTTCCTGCTCAACAGACAACGAAATAACCGGCAAGGAGTAGCCCATTGCGTTACCGGTCAAGTGCATTTACGATAGGCCTGAACCAACCGGGCGCCGCGTGCGCGTGTGGTCGACGGCGGGGGGAGAAGTGATGCGCAATGCAGTTGTGAAGTGCAAAGCGGCGGGTAGTGCGGCTGTGATTGTCAGCATGCTGTGCACATTCGCCTGTGTCGGTCCCCGCTATCATACGCGCATTGACGAATACATCAGCTACGAAGCGGCCTACGATTCGGTGCGTATCGGCCGGCCGCCTCCCCTGTGGATCGAGCACCCCGAAATCGATTCACTGATCTCACGCACCTTTGCACGCAATCCCGATATACTCACAGCATGGGCCCGGGTCGAACAGGCGCGTGCTGCCGCCGGTCTTACAACCGCCAATCTGTTGCCGTCGGTAAATGCGTCCGCAACGGCATCGCGCACTAAAACGACCGGCGTGGGGTCATCATTGGATCCGACGGGTGGTCAGCAGCAAGCGCCGCTTGGCGGCGGGGCCCCCCAGCCGCAGCTCAGCGAACAAACCACGCATGTCAACCAGTTTCAGGGATCGCTGGCCGCCTCGTACGAGGTTGACCTTTGGGGCAAATTATGGCGCAGGCGTTTTGCCGCAGTGCAGGAAGCCGACGCCGCACGTTTTGATGCGCACGCCATGAGTATCAGCATAACCGCCCGCGTAACCGATACCTGGCTTATGATCGTTGCTCAGCGCCAGACTGTCGACCTGCTCGAAAACCAGCTTGACGTGTCGAAACGCTTTGCAGAATTGATTGAACTGCGCTTTACGCACGGCATGGCGCCGGCCTCGGATATGGTGCAACAAAACCAGCAGGTCGAATCGATTCGGGGACGTCTGGAGCTCGCCAAAGGCCGCATGCGTACACTCGAGCATCAACTGGCAATTTTGCTGGGACGTATTCCGAATCATGACGTAGCTGTCAAAGAACGATCTCTGCCGCAACCACCGGAGCTGCCGATCGACGGCGTCCCCGTTGATCTGCTCGAGCTGCGTCCCGACATACAATCGGCCTGGCTGCGGCTTAAGGCAGCCGATGCCCGCGCCGCGGGAGCACTATTCGAGATGCTGCCGTCACTGCGCCTTTCGGCCAATCTCTTCTCGAACGCCGATGAAATTGCCGAACTCTTCGAAGAGTGGCTCTGGAGCATTTCTGCCAGCGCTTCGCAGCCGCTTTTTACGGGCGGCAGGCTGATTGCCGGATATCGCCAGGTTAAAGCGAGTGCCGAAGCTCAATACTATGCATACCTTAAATCCACACTTGCCGCGCTCAAAGAAGTACGGGATGCCCTCGTGCTGATTCGAAGGCAGGAGTCGTATATGCAAAGCCTGTCCGAACAGGTCTCGGCGGCGCAAAAGGCGTTACGCCTGTCACGCGAGCGCTATGCGCAGGGTGCATTGCCCTATCTGCAGGTTTTGACCTCACTGCAATCGCTCCAGCAAATTCAGCAAAACCGCATTGAAGCGCAACGCCAATTGCTCTCGTATCACGTACAGCTCTACCGGGCGATGGGCGGCGGGTCCGGTGCTTCTGCGACATCCCCAACCGCTCGAAAGGATGATACACATGGCTGAAAAATCGCCCTGGTTGCGCTTTGTCCTGCCGGCACTGATACTTGCCGCAGCAATCGTCATAGCGATACTGCTTGTCGTCTTGCGCGGCCGGCCCCCGCGTACGGCCGGCGTACAGCAACGCCCCCTGGTGCAGACTCTGGAAGTGCACCCGGATACACACGACCTCACCATCAGCGCCTACGGCGCCGTTACCCCCGCGCGCGAAGTAGCCATCATTCCCCAGGTAGGGGGACAAATCGCATGGGTCAATCACGATTTTGCCCCGGGCGGAATTGTGCACCGCAACGAATTGCTGTTCGTCATTGACAGCAGCGATTATGTTGTTGCCGCAGAAGAATCCCGGGCCGCGCTCGAACAGGCCCGAGCCCGGATGAAGCAGGAAAAAGGACAACAGAAAATCGCACGCCGGGAATGGGAACTCTTTGCCGAAGAAATCGACACGGCCGCGACGGATACATCCCTTGCTTTGCGTCAGCCGCAACTGGAAAGTGCACGCGCGGCGGTTTCCGCCGCGCACGCCCGTCAACAACGTGCCCTCTTGAGCCTGTCCCGCACCCGCGTCAGAGCGCCGTTCAACGGCTTTATCCGCAACGAAAACGCAGACGTCGGGCAACTTGTCGGCGCGCAAAACCGGGTTGGCACCATCGTCGGCACCAATCGCTACCGGGTCCAGGTCGCTTTGCAGGAAGAAAAAATTCCCTGGCTCGATATCCCCGGCGTTACTGCCGACAGCGGCTCGCCGGTTCGCATCGTGCACCAGGCCGGGTCGCATGTCATCGAGCGCTTCGGCCGGGTCGAAAAGCTGCTGGGCGATGTCGCTCCCGGCGGCAGGATGGCACAGGTACTGGCAACCATCGACGATCCGCTGGGCCTGCGGGACCCCGGCGATACCGTAAACTTCTATCTTCCCCTGCTGGTCAATACGTATGTCGAAGTATTCTTACAGGGCCCCCGCCGCGCAGACCTGTTTGCTCTGCCCCGCAGCAGTTTGCGCAACGGTGATCAGGTGTACCTTTACGCAAGCGACAGTACGCTTGTCATGCGAAAACCGTCAATAGCCTGGCGCAGTGAGAATAACGTTTACATTGAGGACGGTCTTGCCCCCGGCGATCTGGTTATCACCAGTGCACTCACCGCACCGGTTGAAGGCATGAAATTGCGTCGCGCTCCGCACGGGGGCCCAGCGCGCATCACACACGAAGGGGGGGGCAATGAATGAGCGGCAGGCACACCGCGCCCGCGGCCCGCTGGCCTGGATGGCGCGGAACAGCGTTGCGGCCAATCTGATCATGGCGGTGATGATCATCGGCGGCCTGCTCATGGCGCCAACCATCACCCGGGAAGTCTTTCCCGAAATCACCCTCGATTATGTCACCGTCAGGGTGCCCTATCCCGGAGCCGGCCCCGAAGAGGTCGAGCAGGGCATTGTGCTGGCCGTGGAGGAGGCTGTACGCGGGGTGGAAGGTGTCAAGGAGATTCAGTCCTCTGCATCGGAAGGGCTCGGGGTCGTATCCGCTGAATTGTATCTCACCGCCAACGAGGACCGCGTGCTCAATGATATTAAAAGCGCGGTCGACCGCATCACGTCTCTGCCGCTTGACGCAGAGGAACCCGGCGTCAGCCTTCTGAAGCCGCTGCGTGAAGTCGTTTCAATCATCGTCTACGGTGATATTGCCCTGGACAAGCTGCGGGAATATGCCGAAATCATGCGTGAAGAACTGCTCAACCGCGATGACATTACGCAGGTCGAAATCGAAGGTATCCCTGCGCCGCAAATGAGCATCGACATTCCGCTCGAACGGCTGCGTGCGCACGATCTCACTCTGCAGCGAATTGCCGGCGTGATAAAGAGCGCGTCGGTGGATATGCCCGGGGGCGCTATCGAAACGCCGGAAGGCGAGATTTTGCTGCGTACGACAGAGCAGCGCTCCACGGCCGAAGAGTTCGCCAACATCACCATTATCGCCAACCCCGACGGCAGCCGCATTTCGGTAGGCGACCTGGGCAGCGTATATGAAGACTATACAGAGCAGGATGTGGAAGCCTATTTCAACGGAGAGCGTTCGGTGCGCCTGACTGCTTTTCGCATCGGTACCGAAACGCCGACGCAGGTTGCGGATGCCGTACGCGACTATGTTGCATTCAAGCGTACGCAACTTCCCGAAAAGCTCAATCTGGCCATCTGGGACGATAATTCCGAGATGTACGAAGAACGCATCGGCCTACTCATGAAAAACGGTACGTTCGGTTTGTTGTTTGTGCTGTTGATACTGGGACTTTTTCTCAAAGTACACCATGCCTTCTGGGTAACGGTGGGTATGCTTGCCTCGTTTTGCGGATCTTTTCTGTTTATGAACGCGCTGGGCGTGACGATCAATATGATTTCGCTCTTTGCTTTCATTCTGGTGCTGGGCATCGTCGTGGATGATGCGATCGTGGCCGGCGAATCGATTTTCAACCAGCGACGCAATGGTAACAGCCCCCTGCCCTCGGCAATCGCCGGCGTGCGTGAAGTGGCGGTTCCAATTGTTTTCTCGGTGCTGACCACCGTGGTGGCATTCGGGCCGATTCTTTTCGTTCCCGGCGCGATGGGAAAGCTCTTTGCCAATATCCCGCTGGTCGTGATTCCGATTTTGCTGCTGTCGCTGTTCGAATCGCTGTTTATCCTTCCGGCGCATCTTGCCCATCATGAGCGCGAGCCGGCATTTGCACCGATTGTCTGGTTCAATCATCAGCAGGATAAGATTTCGCTGGGCCTGGAGCGCTGGATTGTCAACTGGTACGCACCGCGGTTGCGCAAGCTGGTCAATTACCGCCATATCACGCTGTCGGCTTCGTTGGGGGTACTGATTATCGCCCTGGGACTGCTGGGCGGCGGAATCATCAAATACATTTTCTTTCCCCGGATCGAAGGCGATTTTGTCACGGCAACGATTGAACTCCCTTTCGGTTCTTCGTTGCAGCAGACACGCGAGGTGATGAATGAAATCGTCGTCACTGCACAGAGTTTGCACGACTCCATCCGGCAAGCCGGCAACCGGGATGCCGTGACCGGTATGTACTCGCTGGCCGGCGGCACGATGGAGCAGGGCGGGCCGGTAGCCGGCGGGGGAGCAAATCGTGCCAACCGCGGATTTGTGATTGTCGAGCTGGCCGCAGCGAACAAGCGCGCTTTTTCGGCGCGGGAATTTTCGCAACTCTGGCGCCGCACAACCGGTGAGATTCCGGGCGTTGAACGCCTGGCGTTTGATTTCAACATTGGCCCCAGCGGCGGTGCGGCACTGGCGGTACAACTTTCGCACGCCAACAACGACAAACTCGAGCGCGCCGCAGAGCGTCTTGCCGGGCGAATGGACGAATATGCCGGCGTGTTTGACATTGACGACGGCTATCAGCAGGGCAAGCAACAGCTCGATCTCAAACTGCTTCCCGGGGCGCGGGCTTTAGGCATCACCGAAGCCGACCTGGGCCGCCAGGTGCGCCATGCCTATTTCGGCGCCGAAGCAACCCGACAGCAGCGCGGCCGTGACGAGTTGCGTGTGTATGTGCGCCTGCCGAGACGTCAGCGCTCCAGCGCACATTCGATTGACAATATGATCATTCGCACCCCGCGCGGCGGCGAGGTTCCGCTGGCGCAGGCTGCGGCTATTTCGCGCAGCCGTTCCTTTACGTCAATAGAGCGCATCAACGGCCGGCGCGTGGCCGAGGTGACTGCAGATGTCAATCCATCCGTCACCAATGCCGAACAGATCTACGCATCGCTGACCGAAGATGCACTCCCCGAACTCAAACGTGACTTTCCCGGACTCTCCTACGAGCGCGCCGGTCAGCAGGAGCAATTGATGGAATCGATGAATTCGCTGGGACGCGGCATGCTGATCGCGCTGATGATCATGTACGGGCTTATGGCAATGGCTTTTCGCAGCTACCTGCAGCCGTTAATTGTGATGAGCGCCATCCCTTTCGGCATCGTCGGGGCGTTTATCGGACATTTAATCATGGGCTATCAACTCAGCCTCATCAGTATGCTGGGAATTGTTGCGCTGGCGGGAGTAGTAGTCAACGATTCGCTGATTCTGATCGTAGCCGTCAATGAGAATCGCCGCAATGGCATGCAGCCGGTGGATGCCGTGGTTGCCGGCGGGCAACGCCGTTTCCGACCGGTGCTGTTGACGTCGCTGACCACCTTTTTCGGGCTTTCGCCCATGATTTTCGAAACCTCCCTGCAGGCCCGCTTTCTGATTCCCATGGCACTGAGTCTGGGGTTCGGCGTGCTGTTTGTGACGGTGATCGCTCTGGTTATCGTACCCTCGGCATATCTGGCACTGGAAGATGTAAAGCGCCTGCTTTCCCGCAAAACCCGGCAGCGGCAGTGAGGTAGCTACGCCTGGCACTGCGGGCAGAAATATGCCGAACGCCCGCCGGTCGAAACCTTTTCTATTTCCGTGCCGCAGCGGGGACACGGCTCGCCTTCGAAACGATGCGGCACCAAATAGCGCGGGGGCATGTCGCCGGGCTGCGCGTTATGGCGTATGGCAACATCCAGCACGCGGTGCATGGTCTTGTAGAGATCATCTATTTCAGGCTCATCCAGTTCACGGCCCGGATGCTGCGGATGTATTCCCATCTGGTAAAGAATTTCATCGGTGTAGACATTACCCAGTCCGGCAATACGCCCCTGATTCATGAGCGCGGCCTTGACACTTGAACGGCCATGCGTCAGTGCGTGGGTGAAATCTTCGAGTGATATTTCATGCGCGTCCGGGCCGAGATCCTCCCGGCCGATATAATCTTCGATATCATCCGTCCAGCCGATTTTGCCCAGCAGCCGGGTACAGGAATACGCCAGCGCCGAGTTATCTTTGAAGCCGAATGATACGCGGGTGTGATCGGGGAGCCGACCATCCTTTTCCACCAGTTGCACGAAGCCGGTCATACCGAAATGCATTATCAAGATTCCGTTATTGTCAGTTTCGATAAACAAATGCTTGCCGCGCCGGGTCGTGCCGACAAAGTGATGATCCTTCAGCCGCCTCTGCAGGGCCTGCTCGGAAATTTCGTCCAGGATGCGCTGGGAGGTTACGTCGACGCTCTCGATGCGCTTATCGAGGGAAGTGTCGTTGATATATCGGCGATAAACTTCTACATCCGGCAGTTCGGGCATGAAACGCTCCTTTTGCAGGTGATCGGTACACCGGTTATAAATCGCAAACGTCATGCCTTGCAATTATTACATCGGCAAATAAATACTTTCCACGTGCTTGCTTACTACTATAAGGTGTGGCACAGTCTTCAGGCTGTGCAGACATCATGTTCTGAAAGCACACGCCACTCGCATAGGTACCGAGAAGTTTTTAATTGCCGGAATAAAACAGATGCAGCGGGGAGGTCCTTCGCATTGTGGAGCCGGCTGAGGTTGTGCTACGCGGCGGGTCCATCCTCAAACAACAAATGAAGCTTATCGAAATTAAGCGGCTTTATCAGGTACTCGTCAAAAACACCCTCTTTGCCCTCTTGCGGATTATAGCCGCTGCACGCGATCAACCTGGTGTTTTCGCAGCCGCTGGTTGTTTTTATCCTGTTCGCCAGTTCATAGCCATCCATGTCCGGCAGCTTGATATCCATCAAAACAAAATCGGGCTGGAATTCGGCGGCGGCTTGCAGCGCCTGCATACCGTCGAATGCTGTCTGCGTCTCGTAACCTTCGTGTTTCATCATCATGGCAATGCTGCCGGCCATTATTTCTTCGTCATCGACTATCAATATTTTTCTGGCGCGGCTTTCGCGCTGATCCACCGCCTGGTTGGCAGCCGATGATGCAGAAGCCGTGCGTGCTTTCGCCTGATGCGCTTGCGGCCTGCTTTGGCCGTCGTGCAACATGCGGCCGAGTTCCTGCGCCAGTTGTTGCGGGCTGAACGGCTTATTCAAGACACGGACACCTTCGATGAGTTTGCCCTCTTTGAAGATTTCATTGACATCATAGCCGGTCATGAAAAGCGTTGCCATCTCGGGGCGCTCCCGGGTGAGCAGGCGGGAAACCTCCAGACCGCTGGCGCCCGGCAGGATCACGTCGGTCAGCAGCAGGTCGATTTCTGCGGCGTGGCCGCGTGAGACGGTCAGCGCCTCGTCGCTGTCTGCGGCTTGTAATACGGTGTAGCCCAGGTCATTGAGTTCGTCGGCAGTAAACTCCCGGGCAAGGGTATTGTCTTCGACAACAAGAATCGTCTTTGCCGCTGTGGCCAACTGAAAACTCTCGACCAATCTGGTGTCTTCGTCAAGCGGTCCGGTCGAGCGGGGCAAATAGATTTTAAAGGTGGCGCCATCGCCCGGAGTGGAATAAACCCGGATCACGCCGCCGCTCTGCCTGATGACGCCGTAAGCGGATGAAAGCCCCAGGCCCGTGCCTGTACCGGCCGGGCTGGTGGTAAAAAACGGATCGAAAATCCGCTCGACAGTTATTTCATCCATTCCTGAGCCGGTATCGCTTATGGCCAGCATAACATACGCCCCGGCAGGAACGGGGTCTTTATCGTATGGATGATCCTGCTTCAAAGTTACATCCGCAGTTTCGAAGTGCAAAAGACCGCCGTTGGGCATGGCATTTTGTGCATTCACCGCCATATTCATCATCGCCTGTTCCAGTTGCACCGGATCGGCCTTGATGTAGCTGAGATTGCCCTGCAGTTCCGAGCTGACTGATATATCCTCACGCAAACTGCGGCGCAGCATGCCAGCCGTTTTCTTGACCAGTTGATTCAGGGAAATAACCCGCGGCCGGAGAATCTGTTTGCTGCTGAACGCCAGTAGCTGCTGGGTCAGGCCCGCCGCGCTGCGGGCGGCCTGCTGGATGTGCTCGATATTTTCGCTGACAGGTGAATCCGTCGGCAACTGACGCAGCGTACGATAGGCGAATCCGGTGATTACCTGAAGCATGTTGTTGAAATCATGCGCAATGCCCCCGGCCAGTTGTCCCATTGCCTCCATTTTCTGGGCACGCATGAGCTGGGCTTCCATACGCTTGCGCTCGGTAATGTCCAGTAATATCCCAACGACGTGTTTGGCTTTGCCGTTGCCGTCACGCTCGACAGTGTATTCCAGCGACTCTACATTACGCCACTCGCCCGATTTGTGCTTTATTCGAAATTCGATATCATAATGAGCTATACGGCCTTCAAGAAAGTCGCTGTTGGTGTCTCGCACGTATGGAGCATCTTCGGGATGGACTTGATCGGCCAACCACTCCATAAAGGCGTCCCAGGCCGGAAGTTCGTCTTTGGCGTACCCCAGCATCTCAGCCCAGCGCTTGCTGCAGTAAAGGCTTGAATCGACGGGGTAATTGTACTCGTAAATGCCTCCACCGGTTGCGTCGATTGCCGTTTTCAGGCGCGTCTGGCTGCGACGCAGATCGGCTGTTTTTTCGTCGACGAGCTTTTGCAATCTGACCCGGTGCCGTTCGACCTCCTCTTCGGCCTGCCGGCGCTCGGTTATGTCGACGCTGCTGCCGGCCATGCCCCGAAATGAGCCGTCTTCGAAGAATCTTGGTTGCCCATACGATTCGATCCAGCGCATTTGCCCGTCCGAGCGCATGACGCGCGCCTGTGCCCGGAATGATTGATGTCTTTGATTTGCTTCCCGGAAAGATGATGAGTATTCTTCAAGATCGGCAGGGTGTACAAGATCCTGCCACTGCATGTCTCGAGCCTGTTCCAGCGATACGCCGAAGAACTGCTGGTAGGCACGGTTGATGTATACCAGATTGCCCTGTTCATCATGCACCCAGATTGCCAGGGGTGTTCCATCGGCAACCGCACGATAGCGTTCCTGGCTTTTTCGCAAGGCCAGCTCTTTCTCTTCGACGATATTGCTCACTTCCTTGAGTTGCGCCACAGCCTCGCGTAGCTGAATAACCGCAATACTCTTTTCCCCGACAACAGCATCAACTTCGTGCTTGCGCAATGCGTCAACAAGCCTTTCGGTTTCCAGAAGCTTGCGCTGTAAATCCTCATAGGCGGCCTTATTCTGGTTCATGCGCGCCGTTTTCAACGTTGAGATAGGATAAGAGTGCGCTCTTGTCTTGCAGGGTGCCGAAAAATACAGCTCGGGAATCCGGATTTTGGGTGGAAACGATCAATGCAGGTGTAACGACGATCCGTTCCTGCAGGGCGTGCTCGAAATCTTCATAAACGTCAACGATTCTGATTCGGCAATTATCGTGCAATGCGCCTTCACAAATTTCCTGTATGTTTTGCAGGGCCAATCTGGAATTCATTTCCTTACCCGCCATGAACAGGGTGAAATGATAAAATGTTGATTGTTGCCTTTTGCGCGTTGCCGACATCAATCAACCTCCCTGTCAAGCGGATCATTTGTGCTGAGCGGCTTGTCCGGATTGTCTTCCTTGCCGGAGACGATCCGCATTGATTGTCGGCGATTTTGAGAATCGTGCATAATTTCACGTTCCGATTCGAGAATCGAAAGCTCTATTTTTGCTTTTTCGATTTCTGATTGGGATACATCGGTTTTCGATTTGAGCTGTGCCCGCAATCGCTCGAGCTCGCGTTTTTTGGCTTCGATCGCCTGCTCGCGACGCTGCTCTGCATATTGGTCTTCGAGCTCTTGCTCCAGTCGGGCAACACCCGTCAGCATGCCGCCTTTGCCTTTGTAGATCTGCATAAATTTTACTCCCTCACCGGTTATGATGAATTCCCGGTACTGATTGGAATGTTTCGAACCGCGTGCTTTGAGAACAAGCAGTGTCCGATTGACCTCCCCGCCAACCTGGATATAATCCAGGAAAATAATTGCATCGATAAGCGAGGAATAAGCAACGCCGTAAATCTCGTGTTTCTGCTGAAAGCCGGTTGTCTGAACGGTGAGAAGCAGGGTAATGCCATTGTGGCGGCAATGCGAAATCAATCTCAGCAGATAGGAATATGCCGCTGTCTCCGATCCCATACGACCACAGGATGAAGCCGCATCCAGGATCACATGCCGCGGACGGAGTTCTTCGATCAGAGCGATATCTTGATGCAGATGTTCGATCGGGCCGGAGGATTCGGCCAGACGGGATGAAACAACCAGGAGCCTGTTCTCGATGATGGCGTTGAGATCAACACCCGCGCTCTGCATCATGGCAATCAAATTGCCGGCGCTTTCTTCGAAATTTAAATACACGATGCGCTCCCCCCGCCTGCATGCGGCAAGTGCGAAACTGCTGGCAAAGGTAGTTTTGCCGGTGCCCGTTGCACCGGCAATCGTGATGCACGAGCCGTCCAGATAGCCTCCACTCAGCATCTCATCCAGATCGATGAGGCCGGTTGAAACATGGTCATGGAAGGTGCGATGCTCAAGGTCAGTCTCAAGGAAGGGAAACATCAGTATTCCCTGTTCGCCGATCGTGTATGGAATCGATTCACTGCTGAAATTCGATCCCCGATACTTCACGACCCTGAGCAAACGTTGCCGATCCTGATTCAGAGGCTGCAAATGCACAACGCAATCGGTCATGAATTCCAGGAATGGGTAGGCAGCGTCATTTCCATACAATTTCGACGTCATGAGGGCGGTAAGATTTTTATCGAGCAGCCAGTTGTGTAATTCATATACTTTGTTGCGTTCCTTCAAGGGGTCTTCGAGCATCTGCAAGAGAATATCCAGCGCATCAATCACCACCCGGCGGGCCGTGATCGTGCGACAGGCTCCATCGATCAGCGCCAGTAATCCCGAAAAATCGAACTCTCCCGCCAGAATCGCTTTAGGATCGGGGCGCACATCCATGATAATGATTTTTTTATCATCCTCCAGTTTCTGCAAATCCCAGCCAAGCGAGAGGCTGTTTTTTCTGATACCGGCGGCACGCTCTTCAAATGAGACAAATAAGCCCGGTTCATCCCTGGTGGCTCCGGCCAGAAGAGACTGCATTCCTATCGTTGTTTTGCCCGTGCCGGTAGCGCCGTGGAGCAAGGTCGTACGCCCGGTCGGATATCCGCCATGCAATACAGCATCAAAGCCGGAACTGCCGGTTGTTGATTTATCCAGCATCTGCGCCATAGTACCTCTTTGGTTCAAATAGAGGATGAAAAATCAAAATGGTAGAAAATAAGTTTTGCACGCGATCGGTCTGCATAGCTTGGAACTGAGAATTCGATACCCCCGCTACTGCAAACAATATACCTGAAGCGGGCCGGACAAAGAAGGCGTTCTGACGGGCTTTTTTCGTTATTATATGGATGATTTTATTTCATTTGGGAATCTGGTTTCGCAGGGATGGGAATTATTGGCCGGTGGAGGGGTAAGTGTAAACATGAAGGGGGCCTGCACGCACCCCCTTTCATATCCGCCCACGGTATCCGACCGCCGCTCCCACTCACACGACTTCGCAGAGAACCCGGCCTTGTGCCGACCCCGTCGCATTGTGCTTATAGCGCTTGCCGGGTGAGAAGGTCTGATCGGCGCCGCCCTGATTTTGGGGTTTTTGGCTGATATTTACTATAACGATTGCAAAAGTCCATTAACTATATTAAATTAGGTTTACGGTCGCTAAAAAGACGCATTAAACGACGGAAATAAGCGGGTGCACTCAGCCAACAATTTGCCAGCGACACGCATTGCGGTATAAAATCCCTGTTTCTCGATCAAGGCAATGCCGGTAAAGGAGGCCGCATGACGCCACAAAGAAAGTTTGGCCAGCTTAACAATTTGCGTCCGAAATCGCAACACGGTACCTCTCCCGCTATCAAATTACCGGCTGAAGGCTAAGGGATTTACATGTCGAAAAAAAACAACCATTCCCCTCCGGACAAACAGCCGCGGTCACCGCAAACAGCACGTACCGGTGAACAAAATTCCAAACAGGAACATCATCAATCCCCGGATTCATTCCCGGTCATCGGCATTGGTTCGTCGGCGGGTGGGCTGGAAGCATTGCAAGCGCTGTTCGGCAATATGCCGCCGGATTGCGCAATGGCTTTTATTGTGGTTACCCACCAGCATCCCGATCACGAAAGTGCACTTCCCGAGCTGTTGGCCAATGTTACCGATCTGCCCGTTAAAGAAATTCGCCCCAACACTAAAATCGAAAATAATCACGTATACGTACTGGGTTCCGGTGTCAGTTTGTCGATCAAGAACGGCAGGCTGCAGCTCACCAAAAGCCGGCATGTTTCGGCGCACAGCATGCCCATCGACATTTTCTTTCGAACCCTTGCATCGGATATGCATGAACGTGCGATCGCGGTGGTGCTTTCCGGTTCGGGAACAGACGGCACGGCGGGCATCAAAGAAATCAAGGCCCGGGGCGGCCTGATTGTCGCGCAGGAAGCCGCAACGGCGCGTTATGCAGGCATGCCCGGCAGCGCCGAGGAAACCGGACTTGTCGATATCGTCGAAACGCCCGAGAACATACCGCAGAGTCTTATTGCCTATGCCCGCGGACCATATCTTCGGCAAGCAGAAGACCGCGCGGCCGAGAGCCTCATCCCCCACAAAGGCCTGCAATCGATTTTGCATTTCATCAGCTCAAAAACAAGCCACGATTTTTCCGCATACAAAGAAAACACTATTCGTCGCCGTATCGAGCGGCGCATGAGCATAAACGGCTTAAAAAACCCCAACGATTACCTGAATTTCCTCTACGACAATTCCCAGGAGGTACAACAGCTTTTTACGGAATTGCTCATCAGCGTTACCAGCTTTTTCCGGGATGTACACGCTTTTGATATGCTCAGATCGCACTATATTCCCGAACTGATGCGTTCACGCCCCGACAAGCACGAATTCAGAGTCTGGATACCGGGCTGTGCTACGGGAGAAGAAGCCTACAGCATCGCCATGGTACTGGCCGAAGTAAAGCAGGAGCTGAAAAAATCGCTGACCATACAGGTCTTTGGCACCGACCTGGACGAGCGCGCAATCCATACCGCCCGGCAGAGCGTCTATCCCGTAAGCATTTCGGTTGATGTTTCGCAGGAACGGCTCGAGAAATTCTTCATCCGGGAAGGTGAAGATTCGTATGCCGTGCGTAAAAGCATCCGTGACATGCTGATATTTGCTCCACAGAATATGCTCAGTGATCCGCCCTTTATGAAGCTGGACATGCTGGTATGTCGCAATGTGCTTATATATCTGCAGCCCGATATGCAGAAACTGCTGATCCCGACTTTTCACTACGCGCTCTCCCCCGGCGGGCTGTTGATGCTGGGTTCATCGGAGAGCGTTGCCGGCTACGGCGAGTTGTTCGATACCCTTGACAATCACAATAAAATTTTCCGCAGCAGGGATGTACCCACCGAGATGCCGCACCTGCCGATAAAGCGGCACAAAACCGCTATTCCTCAAATGCGCGAACAGGAACAATCCGAAACAGGGCGAATTGCACATTCTAATCGCCGGATCGAGCGTTTTTTACTGAACGAATTTGCACCGGTATGCATCGTTGTCGATCACCAGGGGACAATTGCTTACATTCATGGAAAAACCGGCGCTTTTCTCGAACCCGAAGAGATGCAACCGCGCAACAATGTTCTGCAGATGGCTCGCGAAGGCCTGCGGGGTCCCCTGGCTTCCGCCTTTCATCGTGCCGTGGGTCAGCAGCAAACAGCCTGTAAAAAGAATGTGCGGGTCAAAACCAACGGTGACTATACACGGGTAAATCTGAGCGTATCACCCATAGCCGACCCCGAGCCATTGCACGGTCTCTATCTCGTAACTATATCACCCCCGGCGCCGGTCAAACACAAAGCAGAAGAAAGTAAAAATCAGGACGAGGCCGAGACCAACCAAATACAGGAAGTTGAACGGGAACTGCTTTCGGTCAGAGAATCCAATCAGACGATGGTAGAGGAATTGCAATCGAGCAACGAAGAGTTGCAAAGCTCGAATGAGGAACTGCAATCCACCAACGAAGAGCTGCAAAGCTCCAAGGAAGAGATGGAGTCACTCAACGAAGAGCTGAGTACCGTCAACACCGAACTGGACAGCAAAGTTCAGGATTTGCGTCAGGCCCGGGATGACATGCGCAATCTGTTGAACAGCACCGATCTTGGCGTAATTTTTCTGGATCAGCACTTGCACATCAAGCGCTTTACCGAAAAAGCAAAAAATTTGATCAGCCTGCGGGATTCGGATATCGACCGACCGTTCAATGAGCTGTCTGCCCAGATCATACATGACGATTTACCGGCGGCCTGCACAAGGGTGCTGGATACACTGGAGCGTATCGAAGAGGAAGTCAGGACCCGGGATGGATCCTGGCAGCTCATGCGCATTCTGCCCTATCGTACTTCTGAAAACATTATCGGTGGCGTGGTGATTACCTTTATTGACATTTCACAACTGAAGCAAATACAGAAACAGGCGGAATCGCAGGAATTCTTTCAGCACATCGTGGACACGATTCGTGAACCGCTGCTGGTGCTCGATAATGCATTCCGGGTCAAATCCGCCAACGAAGCATTTCTGAGTGCTTTCGGCACGTCAAAAGAACAGACCCTGGGAAAAAAGATATACTCCCTGGGCAACGGTCAATGGGATATTCCAGCTTTGCGTGAATTGCTGGAAAAAGTGCTTCCCGACAGCGCCTCATTCAATGATTTTGAAGTCGAACACGATTTTCCTGAAATCGGTCACAAAGCATTTGTGCTCAATGCCCGTCGTCTCAAGCAGGGGGATGGGAAAGGCGAATTGATTCTGCTGGCGATGCAGGAGAAGTAGCGAAGGCCCCAAATTTAGAGGTAGTCCAATGGCGGTAGGTCATGGATTCGAGACCCGGCCACGGCCAATTCAGTCGGCCGGGCACAAAACAACAAGCAACGCAACAGCGAGCCGGGTGCTGCTTTACCCGCTACTACACAGAGAGGTTTTCAGATGAGATCACCGAACCCGCGCAAAGAGCCGCCCAGCGACTTACGCAAAAATGCCGAAAAGCGCCTGGAACAAACACGCAGTGAAATTAAAGCGATGTCTTTTGAAAATGTACAGGACCTTGTCTATGACCTGCAAACCCACCAGATCGAGCTGGAAATGCAGAACGAAGAGATTCGGCGCATCGAAAACGAAACCGCCCGTACCCGGGACCGCTATGTCAAGCTCTACAACTCCGCGCCGATCGGCTATCTGACGCTGTCGATCGACCTGACAATCAAAGAGGCCAACGACACCGCGGCACGAATGCTGGACGTGGATAAACAAAAGCTGGTCGGTTCCCGCCTTTCCCCGTTTGTCTCAACAGACGAGCAGGACGCATGCTATAACTGCCTGCGCAAAGCAGCTACGACCAACGAGCCCCAGCACCGCGAACTCAGCCTTCTCCGGCACAACGGCGCCATGATTCATGCGCGCCTGCTGGCCGTCAGCACACAGGGCCCACAAGGAAACGGCCACGAGCTGCTGGTCACCCTCTCGGACATAACAGAAGAACGCCGGGCAGCATTAGCCTTGCAAGCTTCCGAAAATCGTTATCGTTTTTTATGGGAGCAATCGCAGGTGGTCAATGTTCTCCTCACGCTCGACGGCTACATCGTGGACGTCAATGCATTCGGCCTGAACAGTCTTGGTTATGTCAAAGAGGAAGTCACCGGCCAACCGCTGATCAATTTCGTCGTGCATTCCCAGCGCGATCACCTTGCGCGTCGTATCGAAGAGATCAGAAAGGGCTCGCCTACGCAGCAGGTCGATATTCAGGTCTATGCCAAAGACGGTGCGGTGCGAACCTATATGACCTCACCCGGCAGCCAAACGCTCTATTCAAACCGTCAGCCGGCAGGCTTGCTGTTTTCCGCCGCGGATGTGACCGGGCGTAAAAACGCGGAAGAAAAATTGCAGGCGCGCACAAACGAATTAAAAGAAACCGTCAAGGATTTAGAGGCCTTTGCGCATTCGATATCACACGACTTGCGCAACCCGCTTAACAATATCGAAGCCATGATCAGTGTACTCAACCGCTACTATTTCGAAAAAATGGATAAGGACGGTACGCACTGCCTCAAGGAAATCACTTCCAGCGCCAGGCGCATGGCGGCAACAATCGAAGATTTGCTCAGGCTTTCGCGCGTCAATCGCAACGAACCTGTGTTCGTGCGCATCGAGCTTAGCGAGCTGGAGGGCAAAATTGTCGAACAACTGCGCAAAACCAGACCGCGCAGCTCGATGCAGGTTGATATCCAAACCAACATGTTTGTGATCGCCGACATTGGACTGTTGCGCAATGCGCTGTTCAACCTGATCGAAAACGCCTGGAAGTACACCGGCGGCCGGCAGAATCCACGCATCGAGTGCGGCTGCATAAACGAGGCTGATCGAAACATATATTACGTCCGGGACAACGGCGAGGGATTCGATATGAAATACGCCGAAAAGATGTTCGAACCTTTTCGCCGCATCACCAGTAATAAACAATTCGAGGGTTCGGGTATCGGGCTTTCCCTGGTGAAGCGTATTTTCAACCGCCTGGGCGGCTCGGTCTGGGCACGGGGTGAGCCGGGTAAGGGGGCCACCTTTTATTTCACGTTGCCGCAGCATAGCTGAGCCGGCTATGTAACTTTGTAACTTTGCCCGGACTTATTTTATTACCTTAACGATAGCCGAAAATCGTATTCGCACATCGATGCAAGGAGAGTTGCTCATGCCGCACATGAAACGTCTTGAAGCGCCCGGGGCTCTGGTGCATATCATGGCACGCGGAATAGACGGTCAAATAATCTTTGAAGAGGGTGCAGATAGAGATTTCTTTTTAGCTCGCATGAATTCATCTCTTATAAAATGCGGGTGCAAGTGTTTTGCCTGGTGTCTGATGCCCAATCACTATCATTTTTTAATTCGCGCCGGGGAGTTTCCATTAAGCAAACTTTTGCGTCCTGTCAATGGCATATATGCGCGCCGGTTCAATAAGAAACATAATCGCACTGGGTACCTTTTTCAGGATCGCTTCAAATCTGTTCTTTGCCAGGATATGGCGTATGCTGAAGAGCTGATTCGATACATCAATTTGAATCCGATACGCGCAGGCCTGGTCAAATCGATTAATGGGTTACTGCGCTATGAATGGTGCGGACATGCATATCTTCTTGGTAAAGCGAAGGCGCCAGGCGATGCGTTTCTGAATCGCGAAGAAACGTTGCGGCGATTTGGGGCAAATCCACAGGCGGCAGTGCAAAAGTATCTGGAGTTTTTAGCCGACGGCATTGAACCACGCCGTTTGAAAGATGCCGGCAGGCTGGGGCAGGCTGAGGCATTCGAACTTTCCGGTTCGAAAAAAGGATGGCCGGCTGTAATTGGTGATCCGGAATTTGCGCGCAATGCTATGAACCGCCATGCCATTGCACTACACCGCAAGCACCGTCAGGCGGACTATCCTGCTGTGCTGGACAAACTTGCTTTGGAGACGTGCAGGAAATTTAAACTTTCCATTGATGAATTGCAGCGCAAGGGCCGGCAAAACAAGCGCACGCAAGCCAGAATGTATTTCTGCTCGCGCGCACACTATAAAGAGTTGGTCCCGTATGGGAAAATTGCCGAATTTCTTAAAATT
Organism: Chitinivibrionales bacterium; assembly: GCA_014728295.1. Taxonomy (GTDB): domain Bacteria; phylum Fibrobacterota; class Chitinivibrionia; order Chitinivibrionales; family WJKA01; genus WJLW01. The sequence continues at coordinate 18,548 of WJLW01000114.1, forward strand.
ACTATTCCTCCGGTAATGAGACTTGCCGATAAGGAAAGAAGTGCATCGAGGTAGGGATTCATTCAGGATATTTGCTATTGTAAAGTACCGCTTTGCCTTCCGGCGCCTAATGCATTAAGGTAATAAAGTTAGTCCGGGCAAAATATCCGCTATGACAGGTAAATAATATTTCGGGATTCGCGGATAGCGTTCTTCGTCAGGGCAGCACAAGCTTGCGCCTGATCCGGCGGCTCCCGATTGCACCGCACACAAAAACAGCGCCGCGATAATTACTGGCATCGACGACTACACGCCGGGGCCCCGCGCCTTTTCGGATTCAAGCAAAGATCCACGTGCCGTGTAAAAATCGACGGTATACTGTTGAGCGAAAGATATATGCAGGACCAGTAATCGATTTAATGTGTTGATGTTTATGTGAAAGCTCGATTTTTGCGCGACTATATGTTTCGTCGCGGAATTTTCCGGCATGATATAGCAAAGCTGATCACCAACAACTTTAACGGCTTCGTCATAGTCGGTAATCATAATAAGACAATAGCGGCCTTCAATGGTTAGTCCACACAATACGGCCGTTACGCTCCATGCGAAATCCTCCCATTGGGCATCGGCATTCCCGATAGTAGAGTCAATCAACTCAAGCCAACTATTACCTGAATCGGGCGAAAGCCACAAGCGCGCATCGCCGGCCATATCCGGATTCGATTCCCATTGAATGCGCAGTTGGCCGCCAACCGTGACACTTTCAACGGCGGCATTGCCGCCAATGTTGACTTTTAATGGAAGCTGCGCCTGCGCGGCAGGCAAAATCAGCGTAAGCTGGTTTGACGCATTCGAGAGGTTCCCGGCGGCATCGGCTGCTCTCACCGATAATACATATTCGATCTTCGGACGAAGAGTATCAATAGTCACGCGCGTGAGGACTGAAGAGGCAATGCGTTGCTGCTGGTTGTATAGGTAATAGCCGCTTACTCCAACATTATCGCGCGATGCATCCCATTGCAGCACAAACCCTGAATCCGTAGTGTCAATTACGCGCAGATTGCCCGGCGCCGTCGGCCGTTGCGTGTCGCCGGAGCATGCTGATGTATGCGTATGCGTCGCGCCGGAAGAAATATTGCCTGAAAAATCCCGTGCTCGTATCGCAAAAAAAAAATACTCGGTGCAGGCGGTCGCATTGTCCATAATGAAACCCGTGTCCGCGGTTGTCGCGATCGAATCGTTACCCAGGTAAACGATATAATGCATGATGCGATCGTTGTCGGATGATGCTTGCCACGACAATCGAATGCGAGTGGTTGAAAGGTCGGTTGCCACCGGATTGCTCGGAGCCGAAGGGGCAAGGGTATCGTTGATCGGGCGCGGACCCAGATTGTTGGAGGTTATTACTTTGACAGCCTCTTCGGCCCAGCGCATATAGCCTTCAAGATTATAATGATGATCGGGCTTGTTAATGTCCCAGATTTTTACATTCATATATTTGTCGACATTCGCGCTCCATTGTGCCGGGATAACAATGAAATTCGATAGCTGTTGCGCAAGCTTGCGGTTGTAGCCTTCTACGGTTGTGTTAGGTCCGGAGGGATGGCCGGCGGGATAATCGCTGAAAATAATCGGCAATTCGTCAAGTTCCAGATCAGAACGCAGCTTGGCAACAAGCGCCTTTGCATTGTCCATATAGTTTGTTGTGTTATTGTAAAGCATGATAACCACACCCGCAATGGTAGCCATGGGCTGCAGCGCCCGGGCCGCGGCAATAATTTGCGAGTATAAGGCCGGACCGCCGGAATATTTATTTGTATCGTTTACATAGGTCGTCAGGCTTGCCGCGGATTCGGCATTTTGACAAATGCCAAGATAATAACCGGGATAGGCATCCGCCATTTTTTTCAGAAAAGCCATCCCCGGCCCCCGCCATTGTTCACGTATATCAGTCGAAATTGCCTGATCTTTTGCCTTTAAGGACCTGAGTAGTTACTATGCAAATAATATCGTTGCTCGCCTCTGTTAATCGCAAGACAGTAATCTGCTCAGATGAATTCCGGCAATGCCCTTTGTCTAAGGTCACAGATTGTATTCATCAAAGTCATGTCGATATTAGTAAGGAAAAATGCTCTTGCCCGGACTTATTTTATTACCTTAAACAATAACCCGAATTCGTATTCGCACGTCAATGCAAAGAAGCTGCTGATACCGCATATGAAACACCTTGAAACGGCCGGTACCTGGTGCAGATCATTGCGCACTGAATAGACGATCAAATTATCTTTGACCAGGATGCAGATAGAGAGTTCTTTTTATCTCGCATGAATTCTTCTCCTGTAAAATGCGGGTGCGGTTTACCTGCCGGCGTCTGATTCATTAAGGTAATAAAATAAGTCCGGGCAAAATGGCAAAATGGCGTGCACTCGCAAAAAGTATATTTATCTTTAATCGCTGGAGTAAGCTGGATTTACACAATTAGTTTCACAATAATAATCTTAGGCCGGAAAAGCCGCAATTCCTGTAATCCGGCAGCGAAGCTGCAAAGACTGGTAACGTTAGAATTGCTTATTGAAGGAAAATTAGCACTACATGGCGACGAAAAAGAATCAATCCATACTTATCGTTGAAGATGATGAATCGGCACGATTTGGCTATCAGCACTATTTAAAAAAGCGCGGCTTTGAGGCCGAATGTGCTGCATCACTGCAAGAGGCGAAAGCGTCCCTTGTCGATAAAGAACATCATGCCGTCCTGCTCGATCTGAAATTGCCCGACGGGAATGCAATAGACTGGCTGCCCGAATTAAAAAAGAATTTCCCGCTTATGCCGGTCATAGTCATCACTGGTGTCAGCGATGTTCCTACGGCCGTCAAAGCCATAAAACTGGGCGCCGAAAACTTCCTGACAAAACCCATCGAGCTGGATGATCTGGTTGCACTTCTGGAAAAAAGCCTCGAATACCAGGCGCTGCGCAGGCGTGTCGAACTGCAGGAACGGCTTGGCGAGAAAGACGGCGCTTGCTTCGGTAAGAGCAAAGCAATGGGTGAAGTGCTCGATCTCGCCGGAGTTGCGGCGGCCAATGATTCAATTGTTTTGCTGCAGGGTGAAACCGGTACCGGCAAAGGCGTTCTGGCCAAGTGGATTCACAAAAAAAGTCAACGCAAGCCCGAGCCATTCGTACAGCTTAATTGCTCTGCGCTCAAAAATGAAATGTTGCGCAGCGAATTGTTCGGTCACACCAAAGGCGCCTTTACCTCCGCGGTTAAAGACCGGCAGGGCCTGATGGAAGCGGCCGATACCGGCACCTTGTTTCTGGACGAAATCGGCGATCTTGACATGGACGTACAGGCCCAGGTGCTTACGGCTATCGAAGAGCGCACCTTCCGCCGGGTAGGCGAAAATAAAATGCGTAAAAGCAATTTCAGGCTGATTTGTGCAACCAACCGGGACCTGCTCAAAGCATCCGAGGAAGGCGGTTTTCGCAGCGATCTGTACTACCGCATTTGCATTTTCCCCATCAACCTCCCCCCAATCCGCACCCGTCCCGAAGACATTGCGATACTGGCCGACTTTTTTCTCAAGCAGTTCGGCTACCGGCATTTTCCGCTTTCAAATGAAGTTCTCACTGTCATCAGTGGCTACGACTGGCCCGGCAATGTGCGCGAGCTGCGCAACATGCTCGAACGCGCCCTGCTGCTGGCGCGCAACGGACCGTTGCAACCGGAACATTTTCCCGGACTCAGCAGGGATAAGCAACCCGACATACGCAATTCCCGGGTGTACAATCTCGTAGATGTGCAGCATCAGCACGTTCTCAAAGTGGTTGAAGAGTTTAACGGCGATAAATATAAAGCCGCCGAAGCGCTGGGAATATCTCTTTCTTCGCTGTACCGAAGACTGGACAGAACCAAATAAGTCCGTGTGCGGGCATCTTCCCTCAAGTGACATTACGTTTCCCGGATTTGCAAACCGACGTTCCCCGATAATGACCGTATTCCCCTTTTGCGTGGTGGCATGGATTTTGTGTTGGCATAGTGTAAGAACTCGCATCTTGTTCTTTCTTTAAAATTGAGAGGAGGTATGCTATGCTCCGAAGTTCCAATAGTCTAACCGGTCTTACCGTCAATGCCCGTGACGGAGAAATTGGCAGTATATCCGACCTTTATATTGACGGCCTTACGTGGGAGGTCCGTTATGTAATAGTAGAATCAGGCCCCTGGCTGCTGCAAAAGCATGTTCTCATCTCACCGGTTTCGTTCCGGGAGCCCGGCGAATCGGAGATCGCGGTTGAATTGACAAAAGAGCAAGTCAAAAACAGCCCATCGGTGGATACGAAACAACCTGTCTCCCGACAAAAAGAGAGAGAACTGCACACCCATTACGGCTGGCCGTATTACTGGGAATCCGCGCCCTATCTGGGCACGACATCGGTCCCCATGGAATCTCCCGTTGCACAGTCGCTTTTCGAAAAAACACAGGAAGATCTCAAGCATCGCAGGAAGGACCAAAACGATTTGCGTAGCGTCGAAGCGCTCGAGGGATATCATCTGCGCGCCTGCGATGAAGAGACCGGTCACGTCGAAGACTTTATCGTTGACACGCAGCAGTGGGTTATGCGCTACCTGATTATTGACACACGCAATTGGGTTGCGGGCAAAAGAGTACTCATCTCCCCCGCCTGGATAAGCGATATCAGTTGGAATGCAAGCCAATTGCATTGTGTATTATCGGCTGAGGAAATTCGCAAGGCACCCGAGTACGACCCGGCGCAACCGGTTAATCGCCAGTATGAAGAATTGATTTACGATTACTATGGCAGGCCCAGGTACTGGGCAAACCCAAGGAGCTGATTATGAAAAACATTGTAGCACCAATAGATTTTTCGCGTGTCACCGAACGAATTTTACTGATAAGTTCACAATTGGCGCATGCATTTGGAAGCAAAGTCTGGCTGATTCATGTCGTATCTCCCGAGCCGTATCCTGCCGATTATAGCGCGGGTCCGCAAAGCGTGCGGGACAATGCGGCCGAAAAGCTGAAATCTGCACACCAGGATTTGCAGAACCAGTCCCGGCGGCTTAAAGAAATGGGCATCGCAGCAACGGCGCTATTAGTAAAAGGTGATGTGGTGGATGAAATTACCCGCCATGCCAAAAAGGTCAATGCAGATTTAGTGGTCATGGGCGAATACGGCCACAGCGAAGTGCGTGACTTGATTATGGGCAGTGCGGCAAAGGGCATGATGAAGAAGCATATCTGCCCGCTGCTGTTCTTGCCGGCCGACAATTCAAGTGATGAGGCGTGATTGTGCGGGGCTGCAATTCGGCTGATTGACAATTGCCGCAAGCCTTTAAGGCCGGGGGAGATGGCGGTGCATGAATAGCGGGCGAAGCGCAGAACTCTGCGCATCACTGCGCGCCTGGCGGAAGGGCTTGCGTAAAAAGCGTGAAATTAAAACCGACCGGCACCTTCCCCGGCCTTGTCGGTGAAACCGTCAATCCCCGCCGCCCATTCTCTGAATCACCTCTTCAGCAACGTTGTCGTGCAACAAACCTTCTTTGCCGGTTTCATCAATCCAGTGCGTTTGATCGGCGGTAATGACCTCGTAATCGGCGTTGATCTGTGGATTATCGTAACGCAAGGACGATTCACGCCCACCGTTGGTGACTTCGTTCCAAACAGCAACAAAAGAGCGCGACACATAGTTGTTCTCTTTGCGCTTTCGGGCGGGCCTGCGCGTACTGGTTACGGTTTTGTCTATTTCGGGAATATATCTTTTTTCTTTGCGCTTTTGCGATTCAGGTGATGGTCCGGTTTGTTCTCTCTGCGGAACATCTCGTTTAATTTTCTTTTTTGGGTCCATAATCACTTCCTTACATTATGATGGCGATCGGTATATTGTTGCATGATCTTTCTGCATTTACCTTGTATGGACCGGAACAATTTCCGGGTTACTTAATGGAAATAGCCGCAACCGGACAGCCTTCCGCTGCTTCGACGGCGCAATCGGCCTGATCTTGCGGTACCGGATCGGCAATCGTTTTTGCCAGGCTCTCAGCATCCATGGCGAATACGTCGGGACAGGTTTGGGCGCACAGCTCGCATCCGGTGCAGGTATCTCTATCGACAATTGCTTTCATGAAATCACTCCGGGTTTGACAATGTACTCCAGCAAATTCATTTCAGTCTGTTTTCTTCAAGACAGATACAAAATTTTTCCAGATTTGCGAAGTGATCGGGCGCCACAATCGAGTTAAATTGTATGCGAATTCGTTCCCAGTCTTCGCGTTTGAAATGAGAACGGGCCCGGGGGAAAACTTCTTCCCGCCCGCGCTCGGTGTATTCTTTGTATTTATGAGCAAGCGAGATGATATTCATCAGCATGGTACCGGCAAAAGCGACATGGTCATCACTTTCTTCATTCAGAGAAGCCGCCTGAATAGTTTTTTCAATTTGTTCCAATTGCTGATGATGATCGGCTTTCTGCCGTGTGATCAATTTTCGGTCCATCGGCGCCGTGACTCTGTCAAGTAAGGGATCATGAATAATTTCATCCTCACGGGCAAAATATGAGCGAGCAGCGTAGGTATCGAGAAAATCGACAATGCGTTGCAAAAATTCCAGAACCGGCCCTTGTGCATTCTCAATACTGCGAAGCTGAGCTTCCATGCTGCCGAATGCCCGACCGATGATGTCGTGTTCTTTGCGTAAGCCATCGAGGACGTGCATGATTTCATTACCTGTTTTGTATGTGGCGGGATTTGCGCACAATGCTTGCGCGGTTGCGCAACCCTGCATTGTAGTGCACATATTAGGAGCAATTATAATACCATATTTTCGCACAGTCATTCCCGCTGGCATGGATGCCAAGTTGGATTCGTATGTTTTCGATGGCGGGGTTGGGCTACTGTGACTTCAAAAACATCAATCGTCCTCCGAGTTTGCTACCACTTCGATTTTGTCATCAATCCGTGCAACCTGAATATGCATCGGCCGGCAACAAATTTCACAATCTTCGTAATACTCCTGATTCTCCACCGTATCATCAATGACGATATCACTGCTCTGCCAGCAGCAGGGACATTGCACTCGTACTGTTTCCATATTCAACCTCCTCGTTGTATTCACCCTGATTTAGTGCGAGCACGACCCAATATTTACCGTGCCTGCACAAGATCCACAATTACCGGATAATGATCGGACGCGCGGCGTGTCAAATGATTATGCGGCACCATGACATGCGCAACTTTGAGCACCCCGGAGTAAAAGAGGTGATCCAGATGCATGACTCCCAGCCAGGACCGGGTGATGCGTTTGTGGCCGGGGGCGTTCATTGCACTCGCATACCGGGCATGCATCTTCCGGTAAACAACAGACTCAGGCGTCGCATTAAAATCGCCGCATACGATGGTCGGCTCCCCGGCGGATACCTGCTTCAGCCATTCGTCGCCGACTAACGATTCGACCTGCTTGCGCCGCTCGCGCCGGGTGAGCCCGAAGTGGGTGGTAAACACGTTGACAAATCCGAGTGAAGTTTCAACCTTTACCCACAGAACACCGCGCGGCTCAGCAGTGCGCTCGCGTGGCAGGGCCCCCTTTTTGACGCAGGTAACCGGCAAAATGCTCATTACCGCATTGCCGAACTGCGCCTCTTCAACCAACCCGTACGAAGGATGAAAGTGGTGATGCATCGACACTTTCTTTGCAATATCCCGCGCCTGATCCACCCAGCCGGTCTGCTCCCGGTTGGCGTCCAGCTCCTGCAGGGCGACAATGTGCGGCTGGTAGTGCTCGATCACGGCGGCTATGCGCTCGGGGGCAACACGGCGATCAAGGCCGATGCAGGAATGGACATTATAGGTCATTATGCGCAAAGTGTCGCTTCGTGCCACGCCCGCGACCTGCTTGCTCCCGCAAGCGCCTGCCCGGCGAATGATACGTTTTGGCAATGGAGAGAAATAGCCCATGATTGACTTACGCATGTCAAATGGACGGATGGCATCTACGGCGGGCAGCTTGATTCCGGGAGAGGACAAGCAGAATGCATGCGTTTCATCCGGAGCAAATCCGGCATGCGAACCATTTTCTATCGAATAGGTCACCGGCTTGTCGACGCCGGCTTTCCAGCCGAACAACACCAGATCTCCGGCTTCCCGGTGAGTGACCATATCTAGAATATCTTTACCAACCCGGTTCACAAATGGATGATTGTCCCCGACTAATTGCGTTACCTGATCGGGCATCTGCAGCAGGCCGCCGGCGGTAACCGCAATAATCCGCTTGCGCCGGTCACGCAAAAGAATCGCCGGTGCATGATAATCGACTGCCAGAGTTTGCGCTACCGCCAGCTTTGCCGCAAAATCGGTTGCCTCGGGCAGATAGACATGCGCTACCGGCCCCAGGGCGGCGATACCCAGCGTTTCCGCACGCTTGCGCGAATCGGGCGGGATGTGCGCCCCCTCCTCTCGTTTCTGCGGATCCGGGAAGAAGGGAATTTTTCGCCTCATGAGCAGGGCGCGGCGCAACTGCATACTGAAATTGCGCGTTATCAGCTTGTCAACGATGATACCATGCTGTGCGCATGCCCGTTCTACAGCGGCATCCAGCGTCATACGATTGATACTGTCAAAGGGCACTGTCGGCTCCTGGCCGTGATCGGAATAGATAATCAAGCGATAATTGCGGCGGCTTACAGTTTGCGTACGGTCCCATATACGGTGAATGACGTCGTCTATACCCTGCAGGGTCCAGTGAGCAAATCGTGAGGATGGTCCGCGGCGATGGGCCTGTTCGTCGTAGCCCAGGAAATTGGCATGAATAATCGGGCTTCCCCGGTGAATATCTCTGATCACCGCTTTGACAACCAGCTCCCGCAAAACGATGCATACACCGATGCGCGCCGGTATAAATGACATCTCTTTCCAGAAATTATGATGCGTGAGGACGCCCCGCATAAAATCGATTAGGGCCAGAAGAATCTCTATACCTACCAGTACGGCAACACGGGCAATCAGAAAGACTGTATCCAGCACGTAGGAAATGACCTGCACTGCCACCGTTGGTGTGAGGGAAAACGGGGTAAACCGAAAAGAGCCGCCCGGCTTCGAAAAGCAAAAGGCCGACCGTTTAGCGCCACCGGTAAATATGTTGGAATACGATGAGCCGTTTTCAAGCAAATGCGGACTTGACCCGCAAGCTTCCCGCTCTTTGCGATGCGCTTCGGCAAAGTTAAAAAGCGATACGATTTTGCCCGATTGACTATTGCGATAACCGAAAGCCGGCACTAATCCCTTGCGTCCGTAAAACAGCTCTCCCTGCACCGATGGTGTGCTTGAAGGTAGTCCCGAGTAGAGTGATTGCATCGAATATTCTTCATTATCCACCAGGCGCGAGATACAGGGCATGCGTCCGTTGCGCAGCGCAGCATGTAATTGATTACGGGATAATCCGTCAATTTGCAGCAGCACCAAGCCGGGCGGCTTTGCCCCGCCTTCGGATCGCAGCGGCTTCTTGCGCATAAGCATACGTACCACAAAAGCCACTTTGTCGAAGAGGCTTTTGTACCGCTCCCGAAAAGCAATCATTTCAATCCGGCTCCGGCTTGATGTGCGCGCATATATGAGCTCCCAGCAAAATAATGGTGGTAATGGCATACAGCCAGAACAGGAACGCAACCAGTGCTCCCAGCGAACCGTAGACCATATTGTAGCGATTCACGCCACTGCTCAAATACCAGCCGAAACCAGCGGTTAGAATCTGGGAGACCAGCAGGGCAAAAAGCGCGCCCCCGCTGGATTGCCGCCAGTTGATATGCGCGTGAGGAACAAAACGATACAACAACAGCAGCACGCCGAAAAGAAATGCATACAGCACGGTATGCGAAGCATACCTGATCAGAAGTTCGTTCGTGCGCACGACGCGTAATTGTTCGATAACGATGTCGGTCATGGCCTGCAAAAACGAAAAAAGCAGAATGAGCACCAGCAATCCTGCGGTCATACCAACAGCTACCAGTCTGGCTTTAATGACATTGCGTACCGGAATATCCGGCCAAGCCCGGCTGAGGTTGCGCGACAGCATGGCAAAGGCACTGGTAGAGGCCCACAGCAGCCCAACGATGCTGACGACGCCGACACCGCTGCGGTTTTCCAGAACTCGCTCAAGATTCTGCCTGATAATATCATGTGATACAACAGGAAAAAAACTGAACGCAAATTCGAGCACCTGTGATTGAATTGCCTCGTTGCTCATCACAAAACCCCCGAGCGCGATGAAAAGCAGCAACATGGGAAAGATCGAAAAAAATTCAAAAAAAGCAATCCCGGCGCCGGCCTCAAAAACACGCTCTTCACCCGCGCACTTGAATGATTTTTTCATGACGCCGGCAATCGATGCCAACCATTTTTTTACCGAGGCGACATGCAAAGTCATATACGATCCCGGTCCCGCTTATTCATGGCTTTATCGGTGGCGCGGGCAAGGTTGGATAGTATTGCCCACTCTTTTTTGACAAGCTGCATGGTTTCTTTCCAGGTTTGCGATTCGTACTCGAGCTCCCAGGTGCGTTTTTGAAGGAGCAGCGATTGGTAAATGGCAAGGGCTTTTTCGGCCAGTCGTTGCTGTGAAAATGAATTCGCTTTTTGCAAAGCCGCCTGCTGCATGGCGGCTTTTTTGCCGGCGCAGAGATGTCTGAAGCGGTTGATCACGTTGCGAAAATGCTCCGGATTCTCCTCAGCAACGATATATCCATTATCGCCATCGTCAACGACATCTCTGACTGCTCCCGCATCCAGTGCAATTACCGGCCGTGAGGCGGCCATGGCTTCGGCCAGCACAAGCCCCTGCGTTTCGGTTTTGGATGCAAACACAAATGCATCCAGTGCCGCATAGGCATCGGCCAGTTTTTCACCGGTAACGACTCCCAGGTGATGATAGCGTGACGACAACCCGTTTTGCTCAAATAACCCCGCAATCCGGTGTTCGAGCGGGCCTTTGCCGGCAATCATGAAATGTGCATGTTCGTCGCGTCTGAGACAGGCAGCAGCGGACTCGGCAAGAAACAAAAGATTTTTCTCCGGCGCGATGCGGCTGATCGTTCCAATCAAAAAATCCTCCTTAGCCAGGCCCAGTTGGTTACGCAGACCAGCCCCCCTGCCGCGGGCGAATTGGTCGACGTCGATACCGGTCGGCACAACACTGACGGCGGTAGTGACCCCGCGCTCCCGGATAAGTTCGGCAACATAACGGCAGGGCGCAAATACTCGATCGCACATATTGGCAAATCCGGTTGCCAGTTGCTTGACAAAACGTTTCATTCCCTCAGAATTCATGGGTACATAATGCGTATAATCCTCAAACAACGTATGGTGGGTAAACACCACCGGCAGTGAAAATTTGGCCGCAGTGCGCAAGGCTGCATCGCCCATCAAAAATGGATGATGTACATGAACGATATCCGGCTCAAACCCTTCGATGCGCTTGGCGGGCTTGCCCGAAATAAAGAGTGGCACCGAAAAATCGGTACCGTTAAAACGCTGAATGGCCGGAACGCGCTGCACGTAATCTACGCTGTCGCGGTAACCTTCATATTCCGGTGCGATGATGAGTACTTCGTGCCCTTTTTTGAAATACTCCCGGGTAAAAATATCTATCGAACGTTCCACCCCGCCCACGAAGGGAGCATAGGTGTTGCTCATCATGAGGATTTTCATGCGTGCGACTCTCTTTCGAGCTCGACGTGCAGTGACGGGCGGACCTTTTCCGGTGCTATGGTCCGGCTCGCGCTGCCCGCTTGTACAAATATACTGCACCCCGATCCAGCGGTGAATCCGTCGGCCTGCACCGAGACACTGCTCTTTTTGACCTCAATATGGAGCGTAACCGTTCCATAGCGCGTGGGGGTCGGGCCAAAAGTCATCTCAGCTCCCGGCTTGAGCCATTCATCCGGTATGCCGGAGCCAACAATCACTTCTCTGCGCTCGGGCTCTTCCCTGATGAACATCATGCGAATCATCAACAAAAATTCGGCCGCGGCCCAGATGTGTTGCCCGTCGCCCATACAGCCGGTTTCGATCCGGGGATGGATGGCTTCGGGCCACTGTCCGGTGGGCGAGGCAAGCTTGGCGATCTGCTTGACCATAGGCCAGAATCGCGTATCGGCATTGCGCAATAAGGCCTGGGCAATATGCAATGTCAAGTACGGATTGATTCCGGAGTGGCTGATATCATGAAAGAAGGCATTGTTGATCAGGCAATTACTGTGAAGAAAGTCGACGGTTGCCCGCAGGCGCCTGTCATCGGGGGCGACCAGTTGTAACGGATAGCTGCATACTACCGATCCGACGGCGCCGCTATCCATTCTACGCTGCGGGCTGGCGGCAAGAGCGATACGGCCGGTTTGTCGTTCAACCGTATCAAGCGTTGTATGCACGGCTTTGAAAAGATGGTCGGCTTCGATTTCACAGGCCCGGGCTTTTTGTTCGTAACCGCCGTACATTCGAAGGAATCCGGCCGCCGCCTGAAGACCGGCAATACTCCAAAAATTATCCCAGTAGTAATGATCATTTGGCCCCAGATGTTCGGCACTGAATCCGGCCGGCAGCAGACCTTCGTAAAGCTCATCACCCGGGCGGTGCACACGCTTTTTCTGGATCCAGCGTGCCGCTTTTATGACAGACTTGCAAAGCGAGCCCGGCAGTCTCACGCCGTCCAGCTCATTGTATAGCTGCAACAGCCAGAGCACCTGGCCGTTGGAGTCCCACTCTCCATTTTGCGAGAGGTAATAGCCGAACGCAGTCATTTTCTCGTCGAAGGTATCGATGATCCGCGACACGGTAGGTTTACTGTTGCAATAAAGCAATGCATGCGATATCAACACGGCATCCCGGAACCAGAAGCGCTTGTAGGTGTACGGCCCGGCATATACGGTATGGGCGCAATGCAGCACGACGGCCTGCAACGCTCCCGAAAAAACCGTCTGTATCGTCTGGTCCGGGCAGGTCATGCAACAGGTCTGCTGCAGGGCATCATCCCATTTGTCAAGGGGCGTGCGATGTGACTTACGGGCCGGGAAGGTTGTCGTCTGCTTTTTGGTAAGCGGCAGGGCTGCCGTCAAATCGAGTGATCGGCTGCTGTCAAACGGGAAGATCGCCGCCGCCGTGGCCATACCGACATCACAATTGGCGAATGAGTCGGCCGGGCCGGCGTTTGTTGAAAGCTTATGAAATACGTCCCCCTCATGGTAATTGGAGAAGTATACTGTTTCGGGGGCGCGTTCAAAGAGCAGATAATCCCGTTTGTTAACCTTGATGCGGTTGCTTTCGCGTTCGACGGTATGGATGAAGCTGATTCCCTCCGGATTGAACGGCCTGACCGCGACCACCAGATAACTACCTTCGGGCGCGTTGCCGGCAATGTTAATCAGGCAAAACACCTCATTGCTCTCCTGCTGCAGGTGGACAACGGTGTGCAGGGAGCGCGTCTGGTCCTGTGCACCGGTCTCGACGAAGATGTTGCTTTCGAAGCCCATACGCTGGGTGACCTGATGGGCCTTCGACGGACACAGCGCCTCTCCCTGCGCATCGACAATCCAGAAATCAAGCGACCATCCGTCATAATGGGGGGTTATCAGGCCGCGCGGATCGACAATCGGCATTTCGTCGACGCCGGGAATGCCCACAGCGGTCCAGTTACGATGCGTAATGTTGGTATGCGTAACCGAAAAGGCGCGCGGTATAAACGAGGCGCTGTGCGGACTGAACTGCTGTTCTATCCAATATGGCCACAGCCAGTCGAGATTATGCTGAATTGCCTGGCTGTTGATCAGCGCCCGCGCATGAAAGATAAGCGAGGCACGCAAAAGTTCTCCCGGCGCCAGCACTTCCGAAGGCTTGGAGAAGCGATTGAACTGCTGCAGGATATTAATCGGATCGATGTAGCCGTGGGCTCGACTGAGGCGCCTCAGCAGGTATTTCCAGGGAATCCATTCTTTCCACATAATATTTGCCGTTCGCTTAGAGGTGGTAGTGTCGGTGAACGCAGGGCAAGGAGCTTACTCGCCTGTCTGGGTTTTTTGATTTGCGGGAGGTGGAGTCTGTTGGTTGACGGGCGGTACGATCCCGCCCGATACGATAAATTTGATTGCCTGATCGACCGGTATGTCTACCGGTTTGATTTTTTGGCGCGTGACCAGCAAAATGAGTCCCGAAAAGGGCGCCGGCGCAAAGGGAACGAAAACACTCACCAGGTTGGCGCCGGCGCCCTCATCCAATTTCTGCATGCGCTCATTGGTAACGAATCCGAATCCGTACGAATGCGTATCTGGATACTCAACCAGCACCACTTCTTTGAATTTTTTTTCCTTTTCGGCACTAAAAAGAAACTCTGACAATTGTTTGGCCGATGGATAAACGCTCGTGAAAACCGGCGCTTTTTTGAGCACATGATCGATAGTAGGAAAAAGCCATCTGCCAATCCAGTTACGCGATAAAAATCCGGCCAAAATGACAATCAGAGCAGAGAGTATCAATCCCAGGCCCGGAATTTTAAAACCGAGCGCGTCATCGAGCAGGGAATTGATATATTTGCCGGTAATATCATCGAGAAAATGAAACAGGGCAATGACCACATAAACCGTTACAAATACCGGAAACACGGTGGCAATGCCGGTTAGAAAGTAGCTTTTCAGGCGAGAGGACAAAGGCCAGGAATCATCGTCTTTGCCAAACACGCCCGAAAGTTTTTCGGGCAGCTTCATCACTTTCCTCCTAATTCAAGGGATAGTATTCACGATACCGGTAATAGCCGTAATCGGGCAAACCCAGTAAGTCCAGTCGTGTGCGAACTGCCCGGGCGCCGCCGTCAAAAGCATTTTCAACAATGGCATTCAGCTCCCGCTTCGATTCGATGTCTCCGGAGATGGTTGCGACACCTTCCTCGACCTCGATGTCGAGATCGTCCTGATCTACATACCAGGAATTATAATATTCACCTTTGATATTGGAACTTATAACTTCGTCGCCAAGGTAGTTCCACGGTTCAACATCCCGGCGAATGCGCAGATAATTTGCGACATCGACAACTCCCAGCACTTCTTCACACACCGAGCCGGCAACCTCTTTTTCGTAGCGGCTGTCAACCTCACCGTAAATATAGGCCTTACTGTTGCGGACGTCAATACTGATTTCGTGGCGTTCCACCACCGGATTCCACTGCAAAGCCATGGCGATACTTTCCTTTATTTCTTCATCTTCATAGATTTCATCGGGGCGCACTTTGAGGGCATTGCGCACGTTGTACACACCAACCACATCGAGTGCTGCGTGTTCGGCAAGCCGTTTGGCAGCCAGATTGTCTACGTTGCCTTTGAGTGTCACCGCGCCCTTCTTGACGTCAATGTCAATTTCAGCATCAGCCAGGCGGGGGGAGTTCTTGAACACCGCCTGCAGGTCTTTTTTGATTTTTTCACCGGATTTGACAATTGATTTTGCCTCTTTGCGCAACGGGCTTTCGGCCCAGAGTTCAACATCGAGCTTGTCATCGTTGATTTCGCTCACTCCCATCACCAGTGCATCATTGTGAGCAAAGGCCTTTTCCGACAGGCTGCCGGTAGTGCCTGACAAGCTGACGACGCCGCTTTTGACTTTTACGTCGATCATTTCCTCCCGAACGTAGGGATCGTTTTTCAGCCGCTCCTGGACTTCTTCCCTGATCTCCAGGTTGGAACGGACCAGCTTGGGTACAACGTCTACATTATTGTAAATATGACGAATGCCTTTAACGTTTTTAACAACCTTGGTCACCAGCTCTTTTTCAGCCAGCGACTGTACGCGTCCTTCCAGAATGACCGTATCACCGCGCGCCCCCACGGAAAGCTCGAAAAGCTCGGTAACCGGATCAACCAGCAGCGCCATCTGTACATCGTTTCTGATTTCACTGGCAGTGCGTTCAACCGGCCGGACTTCCAGTTTGTTTCTTATGGCGCGCACTCCCTTCAGGCTTTCGACTATTTTTTCGGCACGGTCTTTACTCAACAGGTCGTTGACCGTACCGCTCAATTCGACGATGCCGTTATCAGCCGAAACATCGATCAGATGAGCGGACACAGCATCGTCTCCGGCCAGCTCAACCTTGACAATTTCCTTCAACGATGAATCGTTCGGCGCTTCCATTTTTGTTTGTGCGCGGGCAAGACCCGCAATTAGCATAATAGAGAGTATCAAACGGGATGTGGTGTATCTGGTTTGGTACAGCATGTGCCCTCCTCAGGTTAATGTATTGAATAAAATTCTTCGTAACTGTAGAAATAGGGACTGTGCAAAAAGAACAGTTCTTCTCCTTCGAGATCGACGTCCATCTGCACTCCTTTGGCCCCGGCGTTAAAGGCGCTGGTGAGAGCAGCCTGGTACTCCTGCCCCGTAGCGACCTCTCCTTTGAGGGTTACTATTCCGTCTTCAACCCTAAACGTGATGGTACGTTCGTTAATATGCGTATTCCAGCGCAGTCGTTCCCGCAAACCGCTTTCTATTGCATAATCACTCTCAGACGACCACTCCGACTCCCGGACGGTAATACGATTTTCGATGTCGGTAATGCCGGCAATTCGCGAAACCACAGCCCAGGCACGCTCTTTTTCGAAATGATTGTCAACATGCCCGTAAAGGTAGGCTTTGGCGTTTTCGAGCCAGACGGTTATTTCGAATCGTTCGAGATAGGGGTCCCATTTAAGGGCCTCAATAACCTTTTGCTCGAGCTCAAAATCGGTGAGCGTCAATTGTCGCCTGATGCGCAGATTATTGACTACCGAGTCTGCGCCCGTAGCATGACGCGCGGTTTGTGCAGCAGCTTTGCGGGCCTGCAGGCTGATAACCAGACCCTTCAGCGTAACATCGCCTTCGCTGACCTCCACGCTGATGTCGGAGGGCAGCAAGCGCGGATCGTAGAAGAAGGCATCTTCGATATTTTGCTTAATTGTACTGTCGCCACGCGCCGGCGGCTGATTGCGAAGTATGCTTTTGCGGGGCTGTGATGTAACCGTCAAATCACCGGCGTCAACCAGCGTTGCCCCCTGAACCCCCGCGGTGCGAATTGCCGCATTCAAGGTCTGCACATTGTCCACCAGCCCCGACAAATGCACTTCACCGTTATGTACCGAAATGGAAATGTCGCTATCGGCCAGCACGGGTCCGATATCAAAACGGGCATCAATTTCCCGCTTGATGCGGCCGTCGCTTTTACGTTCAGGCGGATTGACGACAATTTTGTCTATTATGTCAATTACGCCTGCCGTGCCTTTGACAAGGTACAGGGCAAGTTTTTTTTCTGTTTGCGAGCCGGCGGCGCCGCGCAGCGCAACCAGGCCCTTTTCAACCTCAACGTGCAGATCCCGTTGTCCGAGTACCCGATGCCCGGCAAATTCTTGCAGAATTTTGTCCCTGACGGCAAGATCACTGCGCTCAACAGGGTGTACTTTGATACGATTGATAACTCCCCGCACACCGGCGATGTTGAGAAGCACGTCCGCCGCGCGGTCACGTGATAACAGATTATCAACCTTTCCCTGCAAGGTCACGATGCCTGCTTGCACCCGCACGTCGATGAGATGGGATGAAACAGCCTGATCCTGCTCCAGAAAGGTCTCTGCAGCCCGCTTGATTTCCTGGTCGGTGAAGGGCGTGCTCCATCCTGCCATTACGCCGATGATACAAAGACAGATCGATGTTTTATGCAGTAGGGGAATCATAATGTTTGCCTTATCTCCAAAATGAGAAACAGTCGGTTTGTTCCTTCAGACGCAACATTAATGCCATGCTGCAATTTTCACAGCCTGATCTTATTGAATAAGCTCCTATTTATAGTGATTTTGTCAAATGCGGGATAGTTTTTTGCAATTATGAAAATGGATCCGGCTTTTCCCCTCGTTTCAGCGCGCATACAATGGCATGCAAATAGCGATTTATTACCAATCCGGCTCGAACACAGGCGGGAAATGCGCAATAATATACTAAACCGGCTTCGCCGGAGAGGTCGGACGTCAGCCGGAATCGATCTTGATATATTGCGAAAAACATACGCAAAAATCGTAGAAGTTACCAACTGAGGGTCTAACGGCCCCTCTGCGCCAAACTCCTGGATACGCCAAGCCTTATCTGCATGATCGTACATGAGGATAAGTATATTTTACGTGGATATGACAAAAGTGAATATTGAATGGAATTAAAATCTTTTCTTGAAGAAAGCCCCTTCCCCGTCATGCGCGTTACATCAGAAGGCAGGCTGGTATATGCCAACGAAGCCAGCCGGCCAATTCTTGACCAATGGGAGTGCGCCCTGCATGAAGTAATCCCCGCAGGATGGCGCAATTCCTTGCTTTACAGCACAGACAAGACGATAAAAACCATGAACGCGCAGTGTGACGGTTCAATGTATGAGTTCGCCGTTGTTCCGGTACCCGATAAAAAGTATTACAACATTTACGCCAGCAACATCACGAACGAAAAGCTCTACCAGGGCGCTTTGAAACAGCGCGCCGCCAGGCATCGCAACAAAGCAGAACGGCAGGAAGAGCTTGTGGTAGAAACCAGGGAGTCACTTGCTTCCGAGGTCGTCTCCCGCAAGCAGACAGAGCGCCGGCTAGCGCACCGTGAGCATGTCCTCTATGCAATTCACGATATCTCGACCAGCATCGGCTCGTCACTGCACACGATTTTCGATCGTATTACCGCGAGTATCGCCGAAAATATGCAGACGACCTCTGTGGTAATTTACGAAACAGCCAGTGATTCGCATCCGACCATCTCCCAGAGACAGAACAGCCGAGCCGGCCCTCACCTCGATGTTATACCGCTTGCCTGCCGCCTGTTTTCATCACAAAAGCCGCAACAAGTCACTGTTTCAAGTGCATCTCACGAACAGCTTCGTGAATGCCTGCGCAAGCACAACGCCCGATCTCTGCTGAACATACCAATTCTTGATCAGAACAACGCGCGAATCGGCGGAATATGCCTGCTTGACCGAAAGGAACGCTCATTCAGCTCCCATGAAATACAAATAGTCGAGATTTTCGCCCATTATGCCGGCAGCGAAATAATTCGCAAAAAACTGGAAAAGCAGTTGCTGCAGGCTCAGGAGATGAGGCTGCTCGGACTGATGACCTGCGGCGTGGCCCATGAAGTACGCAACCCGCTCAATGCCATCAGTGCGGTAATGGATGCCCTGTTTCTGGAGATGAAGGGTAACAAGGACTATGAAATCTATCTCACGCATATGCGTAAACACATCAACCGGCTGGCAAGCCTGATGGAGGACCTGCTGCAGTTGGGCAGGCCGTTGAGTAAAACAAAAATGCAGCCGGTCATACTGAAGGCAATCATCGTCGATGCGATTGTCGCGTGGCGTAAGACGACGCATACTTCGCGGCTGGTCAACCTGAATGCCAAAGGCAGTGCAGAACGGCTGACGATCAAAGCCGACGGGGTGAAATTGCAGGACGTTTTTGTTAACGTGCTGGAAAACGCCGCACTCCATTCAGGCAATAAAAAACCGGTGACTATCTATATCAAGCATGCGGCCTCGCGGAAAAATGTTTATGTATATTTTGTAGATGCAGGCAGAGGTATTCCAGAAGAGAACCTTGAGCGCATCTTCGAGCCGTTTTATACTACCCGCAGGAGCGGAACCGGGCTGGGCATGAGCATAGTCCGCCATATTACCCAGAGCCACGACGGCGCCGTCCGGGTCTACAATAACGAACCCTTACCCGGTTTAACGGTGGAATTCCGTTTTCCCGTGGCATCGCTCATTGATTAACGACGGGTACCCATCCTGGCTACGCTGAAGATTCATGATAAATCCCCATAATTGACAAAAGATCCTTTACCTGATGCGGCGCCACCGGCTTTTCGAGATAAAAATCGGTACCCACGCTGAAAGCCAGGTCCTTAATTTCATCCCCCCCGTAGGCCGTAATCAGAATGACCTTTGTACGGGGTTGCATCTTTTTCAATTCCTTGATGATGATCAGCCCGTCATAATCGTCTACACCCGTTAATCGCAGGTCTGCAACGACGGCGTGATAGGTGTTGCTGCTGATGCGCTCAAGCGCCATATGCGTGTCGCGGGCTGTGTCAACAGATACTTCCGGTGACGAGAGGATCTTCTCGAAGGCAAATAAAATTGAGTCTTCATCGTCGACCAGCAATAGCTTTTTTTTCATACGCTTTTCCGGAAGGTTGCGTGAGCGTAGAGACGGCTTCACGAAATTACAGGGGGCTTATAATTGAATTGACATTAAAATTCGTTTTCCATATTAGTGTAATCGTTACAAATATTACGCCAATTGCAATTTGGTATTAAACTTGCGCTAATCTACATTCGTGTACGCTCTGGCTACCAGTGATTTTGCCGGGGTGCATATTTTTCCGCCGTGGAGACGTGAGTCTGCAGCTTGCGAGTGCGTGCGCTTGTCGCAGACGGCGCAGTGCTGTCACGTTGATATGCATTCTCAAATAAGGGAAACAGATCCGGAAAAATTCTCAAATTCAGGAAAAAACCACCACAGTGCAAAGGTGAACAAAATTACTGCTCTATGAAAAGTGTCGAAGAAAGTATTGCCATAAACACCAGTCCCGAAAAAATCTGGGATATACTCACAGATGTCAAGCAGTATCCGGCATGGAACCCTTTCATCAAACATATCGAAGGGCCAATTGTCGAACGTAAGCGCATCCGGGCAACAATTCAGCTTCCCGGCAATAACCCGATGGTGTTCGTTCCCAGACTGCTTAGTGTTAAACAACCGGTAGAGCTCATCTGGCTGGGACACCTGCTCATACCGGGTATTTTTGACGGTGAACACATTTTTCTCATGGCACGCGAAAGCGAAACGACGACTCTCTTTACGCAAAAAGAACTCTTCAGCGGCTTTCTCATCCCCTTCCTCTGGCCGGGGATCGAGCACAAGACGCATGAAGGATTTAAATTGATGAATAAAGCATTAAAAGAGCTGGCAGAACAATCTTCTTAACCTTCACCCGGGAGTACATTATGTCAATCTCACCCGAGAAGCTGATCGAGCTATTGAATCTTGACCTTTCGCTGGAATATAAAGCAGCGATTCAGTACATCAATCACGCGGCCGTTATGAGCGGGGCCCAATATGGCGATATAATCAAAGAACTCAAGGTGCACGCCAACCAAGAGATACAACATGCCATGTCATTATCCGATCAGATCGACTACCTCGGCGGCAAGCCAACGGTTGATGTTGCCAAGATAGATGTTTCCGAGATTAATGACGAAATGCTGAAACAGGACCTGGCCGGCGAAGATGACGCCATCAAGCGCTACAAGGAGAGGATCGATCAGGCCGAGCAGCTCAAAGAATTTGCTCTTTCACAGCAACTCCGAACGATTCTGGGTGTTGAACAAGAACATGCCATGGACTTGCAGCAGGCATTGGGGCAGTAGCATAGTTCCTCAACCAGATAACGGCGCCGGATCGAGGCGAACAGTGCTAGTGTAGTGTATCTGAAATGCGAATATGCTACTACGGGCTTATTGCATCCCTGTCCTCGTTGCTCATCAGTTGAATACACCCGGTATTCGCCATCTTCGCGCCTCAACAGGAACGAAAAAAGCTCCCCGCAAACACACGCCTATTTGAGATACACTACACCAGCGCTTCCTTCGGCACTTTTTCCCATGACGCTATATCCTGGGCGCTATTCAGGATTGTCTATTGCACATATGCGTCGCTGTGGGGGGCTAAGACCTTGAAATAGTTGCATAACAGCGGCAAAGGTATGTATACTCCTTAATCTTGTTTGGCAATCAGCTTCGATACGACGCCTCGACCGTAGCACTCCAACCATCCGTATTCGAAAGGAGCCGGCATGGAAAATCAGCCGACCAAAACTTTTGAAGGTATCAACGTAACCGTTTCACTCAGTTTCCAGAACACGTTTTTGCCGCCTTTTCGTGATATTCTGATTATCGGCAAGGAGTGCTCCCTGGGTATGAAAGGCGTGGAGCGCAGCCTGGAGCTGCTGGTTCCGCATGGATTCGAAATGCACGATATCGAAGATGATGATGATGTCGCCGCCGTAATTATCAACCGCAATATTTTAAAACGCATTTCTGCCGGAAAAGTTCTGGAAATACTGCGTCAACGTGTTTTTCCCTATATGTCGAAAAGCGAATTGATCAAGGTTGACTTTGAGGTAATGGTCAGATATGACAGTTTCGACGTAAAAGTAGACTGAGGCAGGCAGCAATGAAAATCCGTCCAATCGTTCAGAAGATTTTTTCGACGGTGGAAGCGTACACTGCCGTAGAAACAGTACGGGCACAACTCGCTCAATCATCGTACGTTGTGGTTACGGAAGCAACCCGATATATTGGGTTGCTCAGTACAAACGATGTTGTCAGGTCACCGCGCAATCTTATTATTGATTGCCTTCAGGACAAGCCTCCGGTTGACGTTGACGACCTTATCGAAAATGTCCTCCAGCTTATGAAGCGTATGGGATGCAACGTCTTGCCGGTATTCGAGAAGCAGGAATTTTACGGCGTCGTGCTGCAATCCGACATCGTTGATTATCTGCTCGAATACAAGGCTGAACTCGAACAGGAAGCAGCCCGTAAATCTGTAATCTATTCCCAACAAACGACAGGTTCATCTTCATTGCAGGCGCATCTTCAGAGCAATTCTACACCGGATGCCGCACAGCAAAGTTCTCTGGGAATGACCGACCGCGGCATTGTGCATGATTTGCGCAATCTGGTGGGTGGATTGCACGGCTATATGGAAATTATCGCGGGCCGGTGCGAACACGATACCGAATTGGAAGGATATCTCGACACGGGAATAAAATGCGCGCAGCGGGCACACAAATTGTGCAAGCAACTGCTCTGCGGAACCGAATTGATCGATTCACCGGCGAGCACCCGAATCGGGCCCATCATTCAGGAAGCGGTCCACACTTTTTTTACGTACTCAAGCATAGAGGTGAAACTGCTCATTGACGAAGGGTTATGTCCGGTCAAGGCCAAAGCCGAGAATGTACATCGCATTCTCAGCAATTTGCTGATTAATGCACGCGAGGCCATCGAGGGTTCCGGCCAAATCATTGTTGCCGCCTGCAATTTGCCTTCACCGGCGCATTTGCCCGGCAGGCATCGGGTGGAGATCAGCATTTCCGATTCGGGTTGCGGTATCTCACCCGAGTTTCTGGATCGCATCTTTGAGCCGGAATTTTCCACAAAACAGCACGGCGCCGGTCTCGGGCTGGTTGCATGTAAACAAATGCTTGAGGCAATCGGAGGATCGATAGAGGTTGAATCAGGTAAAGAACAGGGCACGGCGGTTACGGTGCGCTTGCCGGCAACAGAGGATGATCAGGCCGGTGCTGTTTTGTGAAACACCCCGTCCAAACAGCACTTCAGAAAAGCGCATTCTGGTGATTGTGTTTTGCCCCCCACGAAACCCTATCGCTTATCGGATCTGCGGCAAGCTTTTCAGCACCTCTTCGCTTAGCTACATATCCTCGAATTGTTCCGTTGCGCTGATGATTTTTTTCAACTGCTGTTCGAAGCGATTCTTAAGCGTTTCGCCCACCTCCTGCACTTTTTCATTATCCACAACAGAGCAAAGCGAATTCAGGTAGTCGATGATCTTGCGGTAAGAACTCATCACAAGCGCCTTGACATCATCTTCGTTTTCGATAGACATGCTCGATAAATCGTGCTTGCTGAACAATACCGAGTTATCGGGCAAGAATTGCAGCCAGATTTTTTTGGAATGTGTATCTATCTCAGAAAGATATTCGGCGATCCAGTTGCGGTTGTTGCGCTCGTTATCGCCGAGATACTGCAGAATATAGCGTACCCGTTCGTTGTGCCGACGGCTTTTGATATCTGAAAATAATGCCGACATACGCTCATGGAAGCGTTTTAGTTTTTCCAGAATTTCCTCGAGGCTTTTATACGTTTCTTCCATCACATCGGCCTTTCGTCAAATCCTTCGATAAATAATTCACTGACCGGCAGTTCGCGGTGGATTCTGTCAATTACCGAAGCGAACACGCCCGACAGGGAGTATATCGAAAAACGCGGCAAGAACCTGAATTCTTCACGAGGAGCAATACTGTTGGTTACATAGCAACGCTGCAAACCATACTGCTCGTACAGCCGATGCACTACCTCGAGCGCCCGGGTTGAATACAGGCAATGTGAGATGCACAAGTAAAGCTTCTCGATACCTTTTTCGCGCACCAGTTTTGCCGCCACGGTTTCGATGGTTCTGCCGCTGCTGATTATGTCATCATAGATAATTGCCCGGGATTTGCCGCTGAAATCACCGATGATATCGGCATTTTCAACTTCTTCCGGACCGGGACGATGCTTGGAGGTGACGGCACAGGCTATCTGGAGCTGCTTGCTGACCGAAAAGCTTACCTTTGCCGCACCAGCATCGGGTGCAACCACGATGACGTCGTTGGCGTCCTGCATATCGGAGAAGGGTCGCACAAAATACGGCAGTGGGTCGAGCATCGTCACGGGTGTATTGCCGTAAAAACCCTGGATCTGGCGGCTGTGCGGATGCCAGGTGATAATGCGGTCTATACCCGCGGTCTTGGAGAGATCGGCCATGAGGGCCGCTGTGGTCGGTTCGCGCATGAAGCGGGTCGGCTTGTCCTGCCTGGCATAGGCCAAATAGGGGAAGAGGGCGGTAATGTGCCTGGCGCCATGTTCCCGAAACGCGCGCGCTGCGACTAAAGCCGGGAGGTAATTATCGTTGACCGTGGATGAGTTGGCCGGATTGTAGAGTGACTGGATCAGGAATACATCGGCCCCGCCCACATGCTCATCCAGTCTGACCAGCGACTCGGTATCCGAAAATGAAGTGTCGATAGAATCGAGAAAAATAACATCGGCCATGTTGTCTTTACGCTCGCGTCGCTGCAGATAGCACTGGTAAATCTCTGCGGCAAGCCCGGCGGCGCTTCGACATCCGGCAAGTACAAGTTTGCCGCGTTGTGTCTGAGCTTCTTCATTTGTATGCATTGCGGTTTTTCCACTTTTCTTCCGGTTCTCAGTCTGCTCATCGCAAACGAATCCGTCCACGGCTACCATCGCCGCGCTTCGTTACAATGCGCGTTCATAAAAATCCCGCATGTGCCGTAGAATTGTCTGCGTATGTGTCAGAGCCATAATGTGCGATGCGTCCTTTACGGAGACAATTTCAGCCTGCGGAACAAGTTTGCGCAGCGAATCATCCTGCATAGAAGGGAAGAGATCGTCCGTCGAACCATGCAGATAGAGGGTAGGTATTGCTTTAGTCCGAGCGGCAGCCCGGGCGCTGTTGAAATTCCGCGTCGCCCGACTCAATTGCCGATAGAAATCAGGATGCTTGACTCGAAAGTACGGTTTTATCGTGTCGCGCGTTGGCTGGGAGAGCTCACCCAGATACGCACCGAAAATTTTTTCCATGACCCAGTAGAGCTCATAGTCCTGCAAGCTCAGTATCCAGTCAGAAAATTTTTTGCGCTGCTTCAGCTCCTCCCCTTTCGATTCGGTGATGGGGGTGGCAATAAGTACGGAGCTGAGAATTTGCGGGTGAACGTCGATTGACATCAGCACATTAACCACTTGTCCGCCAAACGAAACACCGCAGAGGTTGACCTCTTGGATTCCAAGCGCAGAGGTAAAATCATTCACGATCGCGGCAAAGTCTGCAATGCTTCCGCCAAAACGGTTCGAGCGCTCCGGAAACTCGTAAATTATCAGCCGGAACCGGTCGGAGAGGGCCCTGAAATTGAGAAAGGTCCTACCGTCCAGGTTCATGCCGTGCAGCATAAGCAATACCGGCAGTTCTGTATGCTGACCGGGAAGGTAATAATAGTAATGCAGGCCTTCCCCCGCATGGAAAGGAATTGATTCGTAACGCCATCCGTGCAAGTCGCGATTTTCGTTTTTGTGTTCGAGCGGAACTATTGCATCTACTCTCTGCCGGTATTCACTTTCGGGAACGAAATTAACACCAGCTCTCAAGAGCAAAACGAACAAACTCAGGGCCACTCTTGACATATGCTATTTTGTTTCAGGCGGCAGACAGCGCTGCACCGGCGGATTCCGTTTGTTCCCGGCAAAAAGTGATTCGCGCTGCCTGCTTATCTATGAGATAGTATAAGGCCGGCAGATTCTCGATGTCATTTTCAGCTACCGCAAGCGCCCGAAAAAAACGGGCGGCATCGCGCTCGAGCCGGCGGCAGAATGCAACAGTTTCATCCCAGGAACTGATGGAGGAGAGCCGTGCTTTTGTTGACAGAGCACCTCGAATGCGCTTGCGGTGAGGCTGCAATTTTGCTTCATAGCATCTGCCGTCGGCATACTGTTGTATTTCTATTGCCTGATCGAGCTTAGCCTGATACATGCCAAGAAGCAGCCGCTTCTGGCGACGCCCCGTTGCGGCTTTTTTTGCTTCGTAATAGGCCCGGGCATTTTCCAGACACTGGTTGATGCCGATTATAAGCAGGTCGGCATCGGCAGAACGCTCTGCACACGCTGATTTTTCGGAACGGAACCGGGATTCGCTTTCCGTTTGCTGCAGTGAGGAATTATGGCTACCCGACATACAGGTATCCTCCAATTGTAAGGGTAAACTATCTCCGCAATCCGCATGCAATAAACACCGCAAAGTCCGTACCATAAGATGCACACATTGTCTTGCGCATCCCGGCGTTTTCGCACCCCTAATTGCTCTCAACGATAGCAATAACTTCCGAAATCGCAAAAATGTATCATTGTCATTACTGAGAACCAATTATCAATTGCACCAAAATCGTGCCCCCGCATAGTATGTTTTGAATCAAAATTGCCTTAAGCGGGGCTTTGGGCTGCACTTCGACAGCGTGGCATGTTATTTGTGGCCGAAAAAGAGTATATGCATTGGAAATTTATTTTCACACACTAACCGGGAGGACTATATGCCGATAAGTAAATCACATGCACAATGGCGCGGGGCCTTTACAGACGGTACAGGTACCATGTCGGGCAAAAGCGGAGCATTCACTGTTGACTATAGCAAGGGTTCCCGTTTCGAGGACGGAAGCAGCGGCTCGAATCCCGAAGAGCTTATCGGAGCAGCACTTTCAGGATGCTTCTCTCAGGCATTTGCCAAATTGCTGGAAGACGAGGGCCATTCGCCGCAATCCATTTCGACAAGCGCAACCACGTCATTGGAAAAAAGGGGCGATGGATTTGCAGTTGGATCGATTGTGCTGGATACCGAGGGTGAAGTGGCGGGGCTTGATGCGGATGCATTTAAGAAATATGCCCAACAGGCTAAAAGCTGTCCGGTATCGCAGGCATTGCAGGGAGTTGAAATTGCGCTGAACGCAAAGCTGTTGACGTCGGCGTAATCAGAATGGAGTAATACGATAGGTGCCGCACATCGGCGTCTTACTGCAGCTTTGGCAAAAAAGGTCGAAAAGGTCGTTGCCCCCGCGGGCATCGACCTTTTTTATGAATCGAACAACCGGTTTGTCAATTCACGATTAAAAATATGTGGTTATTTGCGCGGTATGACTATTGACAGATAGCCATTGTGCATATGCGCATTGACCTCATCCCACTGCACCGGTTCAGAGATCTCGAAGGTATCGGAAAAGTTGATTTGCCCTTGATGTCTGGCAATCTGGGGCCAGGAACGTTCTCCTTTATATACACTCGAGATGGTAATTCTATTATCCATCCGTTTGATATCAATATCTTCGGTTGACATGTGAGGCACTTTTCCGAGTATGTAGATATTGCCGTCAACCTCCTGGAGGGTAAATGCAGGTTGATCGGCCTTGCGTTGCTCTTCGTTCAGAGATTCTGCAACCAACTCGGGAACCGTGTTCCACGGCAACGGATCATTAAGCCGCGCATTTTCTTTCGCCGTGTCGTTTTTATGCGCGTGCGACCACGGTACTGCGCTGTCTGAGTGTTTTGAGTGATCGTATTT
The DNA here is from genome assembly GCA_014728295.1 of Chitinivibrionales bacterium. GTDB lineage: Bacteria > Fibrobacterota > Chitinivibrionia > Chitinivibrionales > WJKA01 > WJLW01. The sequence goes on from WJLW01000114.1 coordinate 46,536, forward strand.
ACGTGCGTAGGTCTTTGGATTAACAAAGCTCCAAGCCATAGTGACTACTCCTGCTAAGTGATACGAACATTACCAGTAAAAAGCATTGAATAGAATAAACCGCAAATAATGTACCATTAATTAACAGCTCAATCGAGATCAATGATCAGAAGGGTTGGCAGGCAACAACCTGGTTGCAAAAACCGGCACCATCGTCGAAGTCGCCAATACTACCAGAATCATGGTCGGCATGACGAACGCGGGGATTTTATCGGGGGCAATGCGATTAGCCTGATGAATGGTCACCATGGTGATTTCCGCTCGCGGCACCATGCTCAAACTGAGGATGGCAGCCTGTTTCCAATCGACCACAAAGAGTGCGGGAATCAGGTTGCCGACAAATTTGCCCAGAACTGCCACCAGCAAAAGCACCACACTTACTCCGCTGAGATGCTCTATATCCGTCGGATTGAAGCCAAACCCGATTGCGATAAAGAAAAAGGGGCTGAACAGATCGTAGATAAAATTAAATGAACTCTGCACTTTCACGGCTTCCGGATCCCGACTATAGGCCAGCCCGGCAAAAAAGGCGCCCAATGCTATCGAAAATCCTGCCAGACCGGCCACAGAGGCGATGATCAATGCCACTGCGGAAATACTGATGACGAGATCCTGCTGCGGTTCCAGCCGCTGGAGGGAACAGGTAAGCCTCTTTTCAAGAAACCGCGTGAACAGCAGGCATGCCAGAATAAAAACTGAAATACGCCCCAGAAACGGCAGCACGGTTGAACCTATGAGCGCGAACGGTTCGGCAGCCCGGGTCTGAATCACCGCCAGCGCCAGCGCCATCAGTAAAATGCTCGAAATATCATCGAGTTCGGCTACATCCAGAAGCAGTTGCCCCTCACGGGTATCCAGTGCATCCGCCTCTTCCCAGGCCGAAACCGAAACGCCAATGCTGGTTGCCGTCAATGCCACCGCTACAACGATCCCCGCCGGCAAGCCGAAACCAAAGAGGTAATACATGATGATGAACCCCGCAGCCCCACTCAGCACCACGTTGAATATCCAGATGAAACTCGCCTGACCCAGATATTCCAGCAACCTCCCCAGCTTGCTGTGCAAACCGATATTAAAGAGTATGACAAATACGCCGATTTGCCCCAGCACTTTAATAGTCTCTGCGAGTCCGCCAATCGGTTGCTCACGTAGCGCAAGTGCATATTTGAGCAAGATGCCAATGATAATCCAGCCGGTCAGTGGCGGTATTCTGGCTCGATACAGCAATGATTTGCCCAGCAGCGCAATTGCCACACATATGCTGAGGATCAGCAGAATAGCACCGTGGGCATTATTCACACAGAAATCTCCTGTTATTGTGCCGGGTATAAAAAAGAGCATGAAATCAACATTCATGCCAATGGATCAGCCAGGCATACACACAAGCGGCATTATGTTTGCAGTTATGGCAACTACTGTGATACTTCACAATTCCTGAAAGCGAGAATTTGCTATGAATGAATCTCATCACCATGAAGCAATCGCGCCGAACAGGCTGCGTGTTCAGGTCGATCAATCACGTTGCAAAACCGACGGCAGTTGTGTGCGGATCGCACCCGAACTTTTTTATTTTACTGCATTTGCCAAAAAAGCCGCCCTGCGCACACCGGAGATACCGCTTGATATGGTCGACAAATGCCTGGAAGCCACCCGAAAGTGCCCTTATAACGCGATTATCGTCACCCAACCGAGCAGGGATGATGCCGCTCAGGATTCTTCCGGCTCTGAATAATCACTGAATATATGCCAAAATGAAAAAAGAATTTCCCAGAATCGAGAAAAAACGGGATTAAAATCAATGCAAAAAGATAAACTCACTCAAGATTTAAAAGATTTGCGCAAGGAGTTGCGTCAGGTCCAATCGCAGGACCCCGCGACGCGCCAAAAGCTTGCAACACTCGAGAAGCGAGCGGATGAAAGCCTGCAGGATGCATCCCTGAACACGCAGGATGAATACCGGCATCTGGCCCGCGACCTGCAGGATGCTTTGCTCCACCTCGAAACGACCCATCCCCGGCTGACGGTGATCATCAACCGCCTGGTTTACACACTCAACAATCTGGGTATATAGCCGTGATGGCAAAGCTGTCCGCTGAAATTGATAAAGTGTATTTACCCAAAGAAAAGAAATGACTGATGTTTCCGCTCCGTGATGACAATCCAACGTCCAGCCGTCCGATTATGGTATACGCTATCATTGCCGTGAATGTACTGGTCTGGTCTTTTGTGCAGGGATTCGGCACCTCGCCGCAACTGGCCATTTCAATCTGCCGCTTTGGCCTGGTTCCCGGCGAGCTGCTGGGAAGTGTGCCTGCCGGAACGCAATTTCGTGTCAGCCGCACCATAATGTGTTCCATAGATGAAAACGCCAACTGGATGTCTGTGATAATGAGCATGTTTATGCACGGTGGATGGCTGCACATACTCGGCAATATGTGGTTCCTGTTCGTCTTTGGTGACAACGTGGAAGACAGATTCGGCAAGGCGCAATTCGTCATTTTTTATCTGGTGTGCGGACTGGCTGCGGCCGGAGCTCAGATTGCAGCAGCACCGGCAAGCACTTCACCAATGGTGGGTGCGTCCGGCGCTATCGGCGGCGTAATGGGCGCCTATGCGCTCATGTTTCCCGGAGTGCGGATTGAAATGCTGGTTTTTCTGGGGTTTTTCATCACGCGCATCGGCGTACCGGCGGCATTCATGCTGGGATACTGGTTTGTTCTGCAACTACTGTCCGCCTCGACGTCAAGCGGAGGCATGGGCGGTGTTGCCTTCTGGGCCCACATTGGCGGTTTTCTGGCCGGCATGGGAATGGCGCTCCTCTTCACCGCGAAATATCGCCTGGCCGGACCGGGTCATGGTTAATGCAAACAACAGGCACTTCTGCCACTCGACGATAGGGGAGCAACGTGTATGCACATCGTTATAATCGGCGGTGGATTTGCCGGCGTTTGCGCGGCCCGCACCCTGGCCGGCACTCATCGTAATATTGACATTACGTTGATAGATAAAAACAGCTCGATGGAATTTCGTCCACTTGTCCCGGATGTTGTCAGCGGGAGCATTCGGGCGCAGCGGTTGACCTATCCTTTAAAAAAAATAGTGGCCGACGCGCGCTATACTTTCAAACTGGGGGCGGTCACCGGCATCGAACCACAGCAACGGCGGGTCAATCTTAAAAATGACAGACCACGCTCCTATGATTATCTGATTCTGGCCACCGGCTCACAAACCCCGGTTCCGGGCTTCGTTAAAAAGGGAGGCGATGTCTTTTCCCTCGATACAGTCAAAGACGCGCAGCGGATTGTTCGGGTTCTCGATGAAAAAAGGCACCAGCACTATCTTGTTTGTGGCGCAGGATACACCGGCATAGAGATCGCGACACATTTGCAGAAGGCGTTAAACAAACGCAACATTGACAAGCGGGTATGTGTCATCGAAATGCAGGAAGATATTCTCACCACGATGCCACAGTGGATGAAGGAGTATAGCCGAAGCAGCCTTGCACGTCAAGGTGTGCAACTGCGCACCAACACCAGGATCGCAGACGTTGATGGCGCACGCGTCAAGCTATCCGACGAAACCGAACTGCCAAACGCCATGCTGATATGGTCAACGGGTCTGGTTGCGGATCTTCCGCACATTGCAACGGAGCCGCCCGGTGCGGAACGCAAGCGTGTTACGGTGCATGATGACCTGCACATTCATGAACGCATATTTGCAGCCGGAGATTGTGCCTGCCGTGAAATCGATCAGCATTGTTATCGCATGGCGGTGCAGGCTGCGTTGACTGGTGGCAAATGCGCCGCTCAAAATGTTCTGGCAACGATAGAGAACAAACCGGTGCAAAGGTTCGAATTTTTTGACCTTGGTTACCTGGTTCCCACGGCAGGAGGCGATTCGTGCGGTATTGCGCTGGGGCGAAAGGTTTCGGGAAAAACCGCGACGTTGTTGCACTATGCGATGAGCTTTCTTCGACTGCCGGGGATGGGGAATAAATTTCTGGGAGCGTGGGACAAATTGAGTGGGCTCTAGATCGAGCGAATTCACCATACGCTTCGATCACGCCCCGGATTAAATCCAGCCCGTGGCGGGGACTGGTGTTCACCCGAATGAATTCAGATTCACATTTTGCGGCAACACACAATGTACGATCACTTCGCTCGCACGCTCGAAGCACGGACAGCGTCCTTGACCCACGGAATAGCCGGCGGAGCCACGCTCAGCGAGGTTATACCAATTTGCAGCAGGCGCTCAACGGCGTCGGGGCGTGCAGCCAGCTCACCGCAGACGGAGAGCGGTGTATTCCCAGCCTGCTCTGCGGCAATTCGCAGCATCCTGAATACGGCTTCATGAGTATCGTCAAAATAATCGTCGACCGAAGCATTTTCACGATCGGCGGCAAAGAGATATTGGGTCAGATCGTTGGTTCCGAAGCTGAGAAAATCCGCACGTTGCGCAATTTCACCTGCACATAATGCCGCTCCCGGTGTTTCGATCATCGCGCCCAGTCTGGGTAGCACCTGCGCCCCGGTTCGTTGTGCGGCCTGCTCCATCTGCTGTTTTGCATATTCAAAATCTTCGACGACGGTAATCATCGGCACGAGGATGTGAAGGTCGAACTGCGACGCCAACTCCAGCAATGCTTCGAGCTGGGTCTGCAGCAGCTCCGGCCAGAACTTGAGAAAGCGTATGCCGCGCCTGCCCAGTGCGGGGTTGGGTTCTCGAAACGACTCCATGAATTCGAGCGGCTTGTCGGCGCCTATGTCAAGCAAGCGTACGCAAACGGGAAGATGCCGGGCAGGCTCAAGCGTCTCTTGTATCTGCTTTAAAACAGCAGCAGGCTTCGGTGGAGCCTGATGACCGAGAAAGGCGTGCTCTATGCGAAACAAACCAATTCCTTCTGCGCCATTGTCAAGCGCCTGCAGGGTATCTTCAGGAGTGCCGACATTGCCCAGCACCTGGATGGTGGTACGATCTCTGGTAACTGCCTCGCCGTGTGCCCGCTCTTTGGCCCTGAGCGCCTCAACTTCGTTGCGTTTGATTTTCCCGGTAAATGTGGCAATGTGTTTTTTGTGAGGATTGATAATTGCCGATCCCTCGCGTGCGTCAACCAGCGCCGGGACATCGTGCGGAATCGTATCCAGAATTCCGTGCAAAGCGCTGATGCAGGGTAAGCCGATTTCACGGGCAAACAGTGCGGCATGCGATCCCGCGCCGCCCATTTCCAGCAGGGCGGCAGAAGCGATTCGCCTGCTCAGGTAAACGGTGTCGGACGGCAATAGCCGTCGCGAGACCAGCACGCTGCCCGGCGGCAATTTCTCCAGTGCATGCGACTGGATTCCCGCCAGTGATGAAATTACCCGCCGCGCCAGGTCACGGATGTCATCGCCCTTCTGCCGCGCCACATCAGATTCCATTACCTGAAAGCGTTGCTCCCACTTGCTGAAAACATTTTTGACCGCAGCACCGACACTGATCAGCTCATCGCGGACCTCCTGCTCTATTTCGTTACCGAGACCGGGATCTTGTATAATTGCTTTCTGCGCATGAAACACCGCCGACAGCGCGGGATCGATTTCTTCCTTTACTCGAGTGGCAAGCACGTTTAAATCACTGGCAGTTGCAGCAAGGGCAGCATTGAGACGTTCAAGCTCCTCATCAACCTGTGATGATTCGATCTGATAAAATTCATCGAAGCGCGTCAATACGTCTCTATAGACAAAGGTACGCCCCTGCGCCAATCCCGGAGAGAGGATTTTTCCGTTCAGGACGATTGGCTTGTGTTCATTCGATTCCTTGTTATGCCTACCTGAGTGTTTCATGGTGCAGGTCAACAATACCGGTGATAATCGACTGCCGGGAAAATTTTGCTCTTTTCCTCGATTGACCGAAGCCAGTTAACGTCAAGCGACTTGCCTAATTGGCCGAGAGCCTGTGCCTGGCATTCCTGCTGTATCTCCCAATGGGTAAAGAGCCAGAAGGGACCCCGCACCATCAGATACATCGAGTTGGTACCGTAATTTTCAGGCAAGCCCGGCATATGAAACTGCTGCTCGGCCGCGGCGCGTGTGCATTTGGGCCCGGCGCCTGTTGTTGCTTTCTTTGCAGCAGTTTTACAAGATAAACCCGACGTCGCTTGTTTTTTCTTAGCACTCTTTGCCGATGACTTTCCGGCTCCTTTTTGCGCCTTGTCGCCTGCGTCCTTTTTCCGTATTGCCATGTGCGGCTCCTTGGAATTGCTTGATGGTTGCGATTCTCAAATCGATTATGTTTTTATAAATTAACGCCTGTAAGCCGGATGCTCTTTCCTGCGCTTCTCACTTTCAGGAATTGCATTATCATTCCTTGGAATAAAAATATGATCCAGACCATCTAAAGTGAACCGCGCAACAGGGCTAATATCCTCCCGTGTAATTCTGCAATACTTGTGCCATATGTGGTGTTCGATAGGCCCGCTGTAGCCCGGTACAACGAAAGGCTCTGGGCACGCGATTAGCATACCATTCGTGGTCTAGCGTGCCGGAGTTGCATTCGGCTTTATAACAAAATACGCCTTGTTGTACTGGCATAGCGGTAATATGTGCACTCATATTGGTGAGAGGAGCCAGATATGTCATTGGTAACCGCTGCAATTTTGTTGTTTATGGTAATGGACACGGTCGGCAATGTATCTCTCTTTGTCATTGCACGGAATAAAATGACACGGCGCGGCAGACCAGAATTGTCATCCGGGGATGCTGATTGCTTATGCCGTGCTGATATGCTTCATGTTCACCGGAGCTATCTCCCCTATTGTGGGCACCAAAACGCTTGTCGCATTAGAGCGGCTGATTGGTATGCTGCTCACGACCGTTGCCGTCGAGATGCGTATCAAAGGCGTCAAGCAGCTACTGATCTGATTCCTGAGTCCGGAAAATGAAATGTGGCATGTTTATTGTTTTATATGCCCGCAGCAACGTATTCTTCAATCACTAATCACTTTTTCCAGTAAAGGAGGTCGTTTATGTCTCACACTGCTTTCAATTCACGAACCCGGAGCCGTCTGGCTCTGCTCATTGCAGGCATGCTCATTGTCCCTTCGGTGCAAGCCGGCGGCATGAAGAAAAAAATGAAGGACGCGCAGGGCGCATTTGTCATCGCACCGGGCATCTCTTTTCTCGATCTCGAAGAGCTCAATGATGAATGGGCCATACGCGACATTCCCGAGTTCGAAACATTTTCACCAACCCTGAATGTAAGCAAAAACTTTTATGCCGGCCGCATGGTATCGACCGGCGAGTTGAATTTCATGTTCTGGGAGAGCCGGTATGCGCATGGCGTGGAGACCGGCCTGTTCGGTTTTTCGGTCATGTCGCACTGGGGTTTCAATGTGCTCTCTTCGCATCTCGATGCCCGTATCTATCCCCTGCTGGGGCTGGGTTACGGAGTGCTCAAATTAGACATCAACGATCACAAGCGTAGCTTCAGCAGCGCGTTTGCATCAGATGGTTACAGCGTAAAGCTGCTTCAGCACACCTTTTTAATCGCCTTGAGCGGTGCGGCCGAATATTTGTTGCCGATCTGGCATGGCAAAAAGTTGACGCTCGGTCTACGTGGCGGATACGTATTTGATGTCATCGAGCACGACCGCTGGCTTCAGAAACAAGGCACGGAGGTTACCGGTGGACCGGAAATATCCATGTCCGGCGGCTATATCGCAGTTATCATAGGTAAATCAATCGATTATCCGCTCCACAAAAAAATGCACGACAAGTAAAAACAACGCTAATAGCGGTTCGAGGCACCCCTTATGACACATGAGCACGAGCCATTTCCGCTGCTGGCACTCAAGTCAGAAACAGCAGATGTCAAGACGTTAATTTTCAGGGGATGCGGCAGCAAGCGTGAGTTTCTCGACAGAAAACCGGGTCAATATGTCGAGGTCTCGCTGCAACAGGACGGCACATGGAGCGAGCCGCACCCCTTTACTGTTGCTAATGCACCCGGCTCCGACATCATCTGGCTGACGGTAAAACGGCGCGGCCTGTTTACCAACCGGCTGCATGCCTTGCAGCCGGGACAACGTGCCCTGATCACCGGTCCGTTCGGTGCATTCTGCTCCCGGCTGGAACAGCATACCTCAATCATCATGATTGCGGCGGGGACAGGCATAGCACCATTTTTGAGCGTACTTCGCCATTACCAGAGGGCAGAATCAGCGCTTCCCCCGATCACGCTTTTCTGGTGGAATGAATCGCCGGAAGATTTTTTCTATCTGCACCTTCTGGATTCATTCTACTTTTCAATGGACTTTTCGGCAGTGGTGATCTCACAGCATCCTTTTTCGGGCAAACATCTGAAGCACCATCGCCTGAGTACGATTCACTTTGTGCACGGTGAGCTGCGTGCTGAGCTGATAAAAAAATATACCCCCCTTGCCGACGCAGCAATGTATGTGTGCGGCCTTAAAGATTCGCTGACACCTCTTGACGAGCAATTGCAGGAGCTGGGAGTTGCGCCCCATGCCGTTCATCGTGAATTCTGGACGCACCCTCTGTAACCTGCACCTATCACTTCTTACCGTTTCCAATGATTTCGTCAACTTCATCCTTGGTGAGCGTTTCATGCTCAAGAAGTTGTGAAGCGAGCTTATCCAGGGTCTGTCTGTTATCGGTAAGCAATTTGCGAACTTTGTCTTCCATTTCGCCGACGATATTTTTGATTTCCTCATCAATTACCATTGCCGTATTCTCCGAAAAGTCTTTCTCTTGTGTCAACTCACGTCCCAGAAAGGCATGGCTTTCGCCGCGTTTGAAAACAACCGGCCCGACTTTTTCACTCATCCCCCACTGACAGACCATCTTGCGTGCAATTTGAGTTGCGCCTTTGAGGTCCTGGGCAGAACCATTGGTGATGTCCTGGAATATGATCTGCTCCGACACACGCCCGCCCAGAGCGACCGCAATGCGATCAAGCAGATAGGAGCGTTTGAAATTGTGGCGATCGGTTTCCGGGATCTGCTCGGTCGCACCCAACGCACGGCCACGCGGGATGATAGTCACTTTCTGCAGGGGGTCGGCTCCGGGAATCAATTTGGCCGTTAGTGCGTGACCCGACTCATGGTAGGCAATCAGATTTTTCTCATCATCGGTAAACTGATCCTCACGTTCGGCGCCAAGCAGAATTTTGTCGCTGGCAAGATCGAAATCTTCACGCTTAACCGTGTTGCGTTCGTTGCGTCCTGCCAGGAGCGCAGCTTCATTCACCAGATTTTTGAGATCCGCGCCGGAGAAACCGACCGTCCGGGCTGCGATGTTATCAAGATCAACGTCATCGGCAACCGGAACATTGCGTGCATGAATTTTCAGGATCTCGGTGCGCGCTTCTCTTTGCGGGAGTTCCAGTGTGATCTGACGATCGAACCGTCCCGGTCGCGTCAACGCCGGATCTAGCACGTCGGGACGATTGGTGGCCGCAATAACGATGACGGACTGGTGCGGTTCAAATCCATCCATTTCGGCCAGTACCTGGTTGAGTGTTTGCTCGCGTTCGTCGTGGCCCCCGCCCAGGCCGGTTCCGCGCGAGCGCCCGATGGAATCGATTTCGTCAATAAAAATGATTGCCGGTGATTCCTTTTTGGCTGTCTCGAACATATCCCGTACCCGTGAAGCCCCGACACCGACAAACATTTCGATAAATTCCGATCCGCTGATGCTGTAGAAGGGAACCTGCGCCTCACCTGCAGTCGCACGTGCCAGCAGCGTCTTGCCCGTGCCTGGTGCACCCATCATAAGCACGCCTTTGGGAATCTGTGCTCCGAGTGAAAGGAATTTTTTTGGATTTTTCAGATACGCTACAATTTCACCCAGATCCTTTTTTGCATTCTGCAAACCGGCTACGTCGCTGTACCGGGTTGTGGCCTTTTTTTCACGGAAACGCTTTGCTTTGGACTTGCCGATATTAAACAGGCCCCCGCCGCCACCGCCGCCGCCCATCATGTTTTTCATGCGCCCCTGAGCGCGATTGCTCAAGTAGACGAATGCGGCGATAATCAGAATCCAGGGCACCAACATGATGACAACGCTGGTGAATAAATTGCGCTCCTGGGCTTTTGCACTGACGGTGACATCATTGTTTTCCAGCATGGTTATCAGTTCGCTGTCATCAACCGGTGGCTTGACGGTGGTGAATTTTGTGTGCTGCTGTCCGCCGCCGTCCTCATCCCCGCCTTTTGACCAGGGTTGGTCAAAGGTGCCGGAAATGCTGTTGCCGCGGAAGGTAACCTCGGCAATATTTTCGTTTTCTATCTGCTTTTTAAATTGGGTATAAGAGATACGAACCGAACCGGCCTGACTGTAGCGATTCATAATAAAGCTGGCAAGCAATAAAGCCGCAACAAACCAGATCGCATAACGCCAGAGGGGGGGTTGAGCGCCGTTTTGTTGCTGCGTGCTAGCCGGGCCTTCTTTCCTGTCGTTCCGTTGATTCTTTTGAGAAGCTTCCTCAGTCATCAGTAACGCTCCATTCTATCACATAACTAAAACAATTCAAAAGAAAAGTACTTATCTGGATTTTCCCGGATATCATCGAGCAAGATGTTCATACGCCGGATCGCACCTTGCATGTCAAGCACCAGGGAGTCATTTGCACTGAGCTGCCCGAGAACGCCCTTACCGCTTTGCGCCGAATCGAGCAGGTCTGACACACGGGCAATACCCTTGCGTGCATCGGCATAGAGTGAAGTATCGTTCAAGAGTCGATATGCGGTCCCGCCGGTATCACCCATTTCATGGCTGAATTGCTTTACCGCGCGTGTCGCGGCAAGCAAGGTATCATACAGGGAGGGATCATTAATGAGCTTGCGCATCGTACCGTTTGAACGTTGCAGTTCTTTGAGCAATGCAGAAAATGTGTTGATTGACCCATACACTTCCTCATAAAACTCCGGGCTGCGAATAAATTTTGCCAGGCTGCCCCCGCCGGTGTCAATAAGCGCAATGATACTGTTGATCTGCGTGATAAATTCCTGTACCTTTTGAATAGATGTTGTGCTTGTGCGCAGTATCTCGTCAAAAGTTCCCTCTGCTTCACCATGCAGCATAGCATCGGGAGATACTTTTCCGGCTGAGATGTCGCCGGGATGCAGTTCGACATACTTATCGCCCAGCAGTCCCATATTCATAATGGATGGCCGGGCATTGGCATAAATATGATCAAAGGCCTTTTTGCGAATAGAGAGTGTGGCTATGGTAGACGTATCGCTGAACCGTATATCTCTAACCGTTCCCACCTCTACACCCAGCAGCCATACCGGCGACCCTTTACGCAGTCCGGAAGCATTGCCAAATTGGGCCTGCAGAGTCTTTTGAGGTACAAACAGCATACGCGAAATACCTGAGAATAAAATGACCACAAGCAGTATCGCCAGCCCGATAGTGACAATCAAACCTGATTTCAGGCCTGACCATGTCAACATTTTTTTCCGGTTGTATAGTTGTGCGTTTGCTTCGCTCATGAGTTTAGCTCAGGGTTGCCTGTTGTATGAAATTTTGAACGGACTCCTTTTGACAGGATTGAAACGCCTCCTTGTCCCCGTCGATAGTAATGGAGCCCTTTTCGAGAAACATGAAGCGCTCGGAAGTGTGCAATGCATCGGGGACACTATGCGTAACCACGATAAATCCTCTGCCGGCAGACGCAATGTCGACCATTATATTGCGAATAATTCCGGCATTGACCGGATCCAGATCGGCCGTCGGCTCATCATACAAAAACATTTTTGTTTGCTCGGTAGCCAGGGCACGTGCAATGGCCACCCGCCGTATCATACCCCCGCTCAATTCCTCGGGCATCAGTCCGCCGGCATGCTTGATGCCGACTTTGTGCAGCAATGATTCTACTTTTTTGCGCAGCAACCCGGTTTCAGTCATGCCCGCTTCGCGCAGCGGAAAGGCAATGTTTTCACTGACATTTAACGAATCAAAGAGCGCCCCCTGCTGAAAAACCACTCCCAGCTTTCGGCGGATTTTCTGTAATTGCCCTTCGCTTTTCTTATGAAGCACATCATCATCGATGCGAATGGTTCCGCTGTCGGGAGCCTCGAGGCCGACAATCAGTTTCAGCACGGTTGTTTTTCCTTCCCCACTGCCGCCCAGAATAGCAACACGTTCATGGTACTGCACTTCAAAGCTGACCTCATTCAAAATGTGGCGCTTTCCGCGCGCGAATGTCACCTTGTCAAATGTAATCATGACAGATATCCCATGATATAGAGAATTGCCTTTGTCAATACAAAATCAAGCACAATGATCAGGATAACTGAGTTGACAAATGCATGGGTAGTCGCTTTTTTCAGTCCTTTGGCTCCCCCGGTTGCCGAAAGTCCGGTATAGCAGGCCATCATCGAGATGGTCGTGCCGAACACTATGGGCTTGATTACCCCCGGAGCTATCCAGCGCGGGTGCAGCACCAGGCGGATCTGCTCCCAGTAAACCAGAGGGCTCTGATTGCCGGAAAACCGGGCGATGTAGGCCCCGCCGATCAGCGCAGATACATCACCGATGAACGTCAGCGCGGGCAGAATTATCACAGCGCTGATCACCCGCGGGGCAACCAGTTTTTTGAGCGGGTCGACGCCGTAGACGCGCAAAGCATCCAGTTGCTGATTCAATTTCATCGAGCCGATTTCCGAAGCCGTGCCCGACCCAACCCGTCCGGCATAGACGATGGCAATAATAACCGGGCCGATTTCGCTGATAATCGAGGTACCGATTACCTGGCCGGTATACATTTTCAATCCCATAAATGACAATTCAGTTATCAATTGCAGGGACAAGGCCATGCCGATAAATGCCGAAACGGTCACCACAATTGCGAGCGAACCCCAGCCGTCATGATCCATCTGAGAGACGGTTTCAAAATTGTAATAAGGTTTCTTTGCCATACCGCCCACAGTCTGATAGATCATGCTGTAAAAATTCTGAAAACGGGCAATAAGCTGCCTTGGCCTCCATGTATTGCTGGCAATGCCGGGCATAGTGTGCTTTCGAGAAAAGTGAGTTTACGTACAACAATGCGCTGACGCACACGTCAACTACGCAACAACGTGCGCGCCGAAAGCCAAAACTGCAAATGCTATGCCAATGACACACCGCACGATGGCACGGATGTTGCGCTTCGCTTCAGAAGCTGAATAAAAAATCAACATTTACAAATAGCACTACACGGCATATCCGTCTGCCGTGAGAGGTGAGTACCCTTAACCTGACGGGAAGAAAGGAATACTATGTTACGGTTGGTTAACAACGGGATGGCAGTCTGTTTCACGGCATTGTTTGCATCCGCCATGCTGATATCGGTGACGAACTGCTCGTGCACCTATGCAGAGTCTGAGCGTCCGACAGAGGGAAGCATAAAAATCGGCGCAGACAAGCCTGCAAAGCCGGCATCCACCGCGGCAATGGATCAGGCTGCCTTCAGCACCATATTCAGAGATGTCGCCAAAAAAGTCGTGCCGCATGTAGTATCGGTAATTCCCACAAAGATAGATACGGTAACCTTTTATAAAAATCCGTTCTATTATTTTTTCGACCAGGGACCGCTTGAACGGTTTTTCGATCGCGGGGGACAGGAACGCGGCGGGCGACAGAAACCGCCGGTTGAAAAACGCGAACGTCGTCGCAGCGGCATGGGCTCCGGGGTGATTGTTTCCGAAGAAGGTTACATTCTCACCAACTATCACGTGGTGCAGGGAGCGGATGAAATCGAAGTTCGCCTGAAGGATAAACGCACGTTTGAGGCCACTATCGTGGGCAGTGATTCACTTTCGGATGTCGCCGTTATCAAGCTCAAAGGTCAAGTCGATGATTTGCCCGTGGCCTACCTCGGCAATTCAGATTCATTACATCCCGGCGACTGGGTCGTTGCCGTTGGCAATCCCTTTAACCTTTCCTGGACAGTAACGTCGGGCATTGTATCGGCCCTCGGACGTTCGGTGCGCGGCGCCAACAAATATGAAGATTACATCCAGACCGATGCCGCCATTAATCCCGGCAACTCGGGCGGCGCCTTGACAAATCTGGACGGCGAAGTTATCGGCATCAATACCTTGATCTACAGTCGCACCGGTGGCAGCATGGGCATCGGTTTTGCCATTCCCATCAACATGGCCAAGCGGGTTATGCAAGATCTCATTTATAAGGGCAAGGTTACCCGCGGCTGGATCGGCGTAACCATTCAACCCGTCAGCGATGCAATGAGTGAAGCTATGGGGCTTGAAGGTGTGCGCGGTGTTTTGATCGGCGATGTATTTGACGGACAACCCGCCGATAAAGCCGGCATCAAGCGCGGTGATGTCATCATCTCCATCAACGGAACAGAAGTAAACTCCCCAAACGATCTGCGCAACGTCGTTGCTGCAATTGAACCCGGGACCAAGACAACGTTCACCGTGGTTCGGGAGGGCAAAGAAAAGACGGTTGAAGTAACCGTTGTCGAACGAAGCTCCGAAATGGTACAAAGGGTCGGGAAGGCACAAGATAAACGACCCGGCGATGTCGAGGCGGAAAAAGAAGAGCTGATCGGCATAACCGTAGCAAATCTGACAAACACTATTCGCCAGGAGCACGATATCGATCCAAAGGTCAAGGGCATTGTTGTAACCGATGTCTCTGCATCCTCATCAGCTTATGGTAACCTTGCGCCGGGTGATGTCATTCAGGCAATGAAGGTAGCCGGTTCGCAACTGAAATCCGTCGAGTCAGTGGAAGATTATGCACAGTTGGCGAGTCGGGTTGATGAGGGAGATGCCGTAATGTTCTCCGTCGTACGCGACGGAAACAAGCTTTTTGTGGCCTATAAGGCCAATTAAGATAGATTGCGGCTTCCCTGAATTTGCGAATATTTTTCTATTTCTGCAAAAAAGTTCAGCAAAAACCTGTGCTGTGCTACGCATATTGCGGCACAGGTTTTGCGCTTATATGCAGATACGTAATCTGTTATTTCTTGAAAGGATAAGTATGGAAAATCACGTCTACAAAAAAATTGAAATCACCGGTTCTTCAGAACAAGGCATGCAAGACGCTATCGAAAATGCCGTTGCCCAGGTTTCAAAATCAATCAGAAACATGCGCTGGCTGGAGTTGGTTAACGTACGGGGGCATTTCGAGGACAACAAAATCAAGCACTGGCAGTCGACGGTAAAAATCGGATTTGATGTTGAAGAATAAAAAACCATCCGGAAACGAATAAATTCATTTGCAGAAACCAGTTATATGCGACTGAGCACTCTGCGCGTATTCACTTTTGCCACAAGGAGCACCCTATGAGCATTTATGCATGCACTTCCTGCGGTCACATTGAATTTGAGTCCGCTCCCGATTCCTGCCCGCAATGCAGGGCACAAACCTTTGAGCAGAATGACAACATCTTTACCGAATCCGCCGAAAAAAGCAAGGAAGCTGCACCAAAGCATATTCCTTCGATCAAAGTGTCCAATGAGTGCGGCCTCTTTCCCGAAAAAGAATGTTCGGACCTTATGGTACGTATCGGTGAAACTCCGCACCCTATGGAGGAAAAGCACCACATACGCTTCATCGACTGTTATGAAGAGAAGCGCTACATCGGCAGAGTCAATCTGACCCCGGCGCTTCATCCTGCCGGATGCTTTCACATAAAGTCGCAGGCGTCGCACGTTACGATAGTAGAAAATTGCAATATACACGGCTACTGGATGGCCGAACAGAAACTGGGTTGACCGCGGCCGTAAAGAGACTGTTACCGCGTGGTTATGCCTGAATCTGCCGGATGCGACAGGTAGAAGGCATAGCCACAAGGTATCCCCCAAAATATGCGCGCGTTATCTTCCCGGCGCGCTGCGCTGTTTTATTAAACAGCGGAGCAGGATTCGTTGGAAAGGCAAAGCAGAAATGATGTCGGAACACCACCAGGATGTCTTCGCAGCAGGCATGCGAGAGCGATACCGTATGCTGAAAAAACAATGCAATGAACTGCGCTCAATGATGATGATGAAGGGTATGAGCACCAGCCAAATCGACACTAAAATTCAAAGGCTGCACACCAAAATCAACAGCGATTTACAACAACTGGCCCGGCTTAAATCGCAGGGGGCAACAGGCCGGATCGAAAATACCGAACTGTCGTGGATCGAAACCAGAAAACTGTTTCGCATCCTCTGTTCCAGTATCAGAATTTCCTGACCCGACTTTTTGTTGTATCCGCCTGCATATGTGCACGGAATAATACCGTCAAGCCGCACACTTCTGAGCTTCGCCCTCTGCAACCTTGCGCATCATTGCACCCGTCAAGAGCGTGTCACTTTTTCGAGCGATATCCCCAACCGTAATAATTCCCGCCGGCCTCCCGTCTTCATGTTTTACAATGAGACGTCGAACGCAATGCTCCTCCATAATCAGCACAGCCTGCTCGACTTTCATTTCGGGAGTGCATGTTTTTATGTCTCTGCTCATCATTTCTGCAATCGATACATGCGCCGGGAACAGGTCATTTGACGTGACCCGAACAATAATATCGCGGTCCGTTATCATCCCGACAACTTCATCATTTTCAACTACGGGCAATGCCCCGATGTTGCACTCTTTCATTACTATTGCAGCATCCCGCGCGGTTGCATCAGGTTTGACGGTCTGTACGTTACTGGTCATAACTTCCTTGACCTGCATAAGCCGCTCCTTGTTGAGAATCGTGGAAAAATCAAATAGAGCACGCGAATAGACTTTATCAAAAATTATGCCCGTCAGTGTTGGCAAACAGCGCGTTTGAATTCGTGCCGAACATTCGTGCCGAATAAAGTTACCCGCCCTTCATTTCTCACAATTGCCAAGCATTTCTGCGGATTTGGGAATGCAAGCCGATTTTTCTCACTGCGTCCTTCCAAAATCTTTTCGTAAAAGCGTCGCTTACCCGCGCGGCCCGCTTTTCAGCCGGTGGCATAATGCTTGCATTTGACTACGGAGCGAATCACCGAGCGAATCATGTTTCGCGTATGAATGCGCTTTTTTTTGCAACTGAATAAGGAGGTACGATTATGGCAGCGCTCAGGCTCTCACCCCGTCATTCACCTTTCATGCAGCTCAACAGGCACGTTATCACCATTTGCCTGATCGGTACCGTCATTTTTGCCTGCCCGATAGCTGCTCAACAAACCGAATTGACCGACGGGAAAATCACCGATGCCATTCATCAGGAGCTTTTCATCGATGATGCAGTGTCGAGTCATCTGATTGACATAGGCGTCGAGAAAGGCATTGCCACGCTTACCGGCACGGTAGACAACATTCTCGCAGAAGAACGTGCGGTGAAGCTGGCTCAGTCGGTAAAAGGCGTACGCTCGGTGATTGATCGTCTGCTGGTAAAGCCGGTAGCGCGCAGCGATAATGAAATTCGCAGAGATGTCATAACCGCCCTGGCGGTCGATCCGGTTACCGAGTCATACGAAGTTAGGGTGAATGTTGACGACGGGGTTGCCACACTCACGGGCGAGGTGCAATCCTGGGATGAAAAAAAATTATGCAAAACGGTCACCAAATCGGTTAAAGGTGTGCGAAAAATCGTCAACAATATCAGCATTAATTTTACGGTAGAACGTTCAGACAACGAAATAAAAAACGAGATTGAAAAAAAACTCAAGCTCGATCCCTACGTTTCCGGCTACCTGATAACTGTCGAGGTTGCCAACGGGAACGTCGTGCTCGACGGTACCGTAGGCAGTGCTATCGAAAAAAATTATGCTTACAGCAACTGTCTGGTTAACGGTGTCAACAGGGTTGATGACTCCGGGTTGGCGGTCAATGCCGAGCTGGAAGACACCATGCAGAAGCAGCTTAAGTTTAAGTTAAAATCAGATGACGCAATCAAGCGCGCCCTCAAATCGGCGCTGACCTGGAACATTCGCACGCGTGAATTTGATATCGAGGTCGAAGTGCAGAATATGATTGTTACCCTTGACGGGCTGGTTGATAATCTGGCTGCAAAGCAGGCCGCCGGCAAAACGGCGCGTAACACGAGCGGTGTTATTAGCGTCAACAACATGATCACCGTAACTCCGGCTGCCCTCAGTGACGAGGAAATTGCCCGCAACGTCAAAAATGCATTGATCTGGGATCCGATTCTTGAGCGCCACGAAATTACGCCCCAAGTCAGAAATCGCAAAGTGTACCTCTATGGCGCAGTCGACAACATTTTCGAAAAGCAGCGCGCGGCAATAATTGCATCGAATATAACCGGTGTGGCCGACGTATCAAATGAGGTCAGCTACGCAAAGCAGCAACGACAGGCCCGGGATGAGCAGATTAAGAGCGCCATAAAGGACCAGCTCTACTGGAACTGGTATACCGAGGCCAATGATGTTACTATACGAGTGGAAGACGGCATCGCCCATATCGGCGGCAAAGTTGACAATCACTTCGAGCGCAATGCCATTGTCCGCGAAGCGTTTGACGGCGGAGCCCATATCGTCGAAAGCAAAATTCAGGTGAGCGGTTATCCCCGAGAGTTCGGCTTCCGGGCTTACTATAATGATGATAATGAGCTTATAAAAGACTATCACTTATAAAATCCGTTCCATATGCAAACTCGCATTTTGTCAATCCTGATAGGCGGCCTCCTGCTCGGGGCCCAAGCCCAGTATTTCGGCCGCAATAAAGTACAGTATGAAAAATTTCCCTTTCGTGTCATGCAGGCGCAACCGTTTGACATTCATTACTACAAGTCCGAATCGACCGCGGTGTACGATGCAGCACGCATGCTTCGGCGCTGGAACGAACGGTATGCTGAACTCTTCGGCAACGGCGTTGCCGAAAATCAACCAATCATCCTCTACGCAAATCACGCCGACTTTCAGCAAACCAATGTAATTTCCGGACTCATCCCCCAGGCCACCGGCGGTGTTACCGAAGGGATACAGAACCGGGTAGTTATCCCCTTAACCGGCGTGTATGCCGAAAACAATCATGTTCTGGGTCACGAGCTGGTGCACGTCTACCACTATGCTATCATGAAATCACTGCCCGAAGGTATACGCTCCGGTCGCGGATTACCGCTGTGGTTCATCGAAGGCATGAGTGAGTATCTGTCAATCGGGTCGCATGGACCCCAAACCGCGATGTGGCTGCGCGACGCACTTATCAACAACGACCTGCCGGATATTCGCACGATTTCCCGAAACCCGGCATACTTTCCGTATCGCTACGGTCATGCGCTCTGGGCATTTATCGCTGGAATAAAAGGAGATACTATTATTCCCCGGCTCTATTTCTCAGCCCTGAAAAACGGCTTCGATCGGGCAGTCAAAAAAGAACTGGGGTTTAAAACAGATTCATTATCGACCCGGTGGCACCAGGCGGTCAAGAAGCGATTGTCTCCGGATTTAAAGGGCAGAATCAATCCTTCGGGATACGGCAATCCGGTTATTACCGGCAAAGGCGGACTCAATCTTTCACCTGCAGTAAGTCCAAACGGCAAGTACGTTGCATTCTTTTCCCGCAAAGACGTATTCAACCTCTCGCTGTATCTTGCCGATCTCGAAACGGGCAACATCGTAAAAAAGCTGATCGACGTGCAAAGCAACAAGCACTTCGACGCTCTGCGCTTCATGAACAGCGTCGGCGCATGGTCGCCGCAAGGCAAGCGTTTTGCCTATATCGTATACAAGAACGGCAAAAATTCGATCCGAACCATCGACATCGAGACACTGGATGCAGGCGAATCCTACAGTTTTGACAAAATAGAATCGATCACCGGCATCGCCTGGTCACCCGACGCTGATAACTTGGCGATAGCCGGCACCCATGGCGCCATAGGCGACCTGTACCTCTACAACATGCCCGATGACAGCCTGACGCAA
Organism: Chitinivibrionales bacterium; assembly: GCA_014728295.1. Classification (GTDB taxonomy): domain Bacteria; phylum Fibrobacterota; class Chitinivibrionia; order Chitinivibrionales; family WJKA01; genus WJLW01. The sequence continues at coordinate 66,436 of WJLW01000114.1, forward strand.
TTGACCGCAGACCGCTTTGCGCAGATACAACCGGCCTGGTCGCCGGACGGCACAAAAATTGTTTTCATCACCGATCAGCATCCGGCTACCAGCTTTGACAGGCTGGTATTCAGCGAACCGCAGATTGGCATCTACGACCTTGACAGAAACAACATTACTACCGTTGGATTTGGTGCACACAGTAAACATGTCAGTCCCCATTTTTCCGCCGACGGCACAAGCTTGTATTTTGTCGCGGCTCCGGACGGTTTCAGCGACATTTTTCGCTACTCGTTCGACGATGAAACCTATTACCGCATTACCCGCATCGCGACCGGTGTCACCGGATTGACCGCGCTGTCGCCTTCGCTCAGCGTGGCTGCACATACCAATACTCTTGCCTTCACGGTATTTGACAAGCGCCAATATAACCTGTATGTGCTGAGTCCGGACCGCATTGACGAACAAAAAGTAACCGACACGGCATCTCACGAAAATCTTGCCGCCATCACTCAATTGCCGCCGTTTGAACCGGGCACAATCGGCATGATCGATGACCTGCTCGACGATCCCGGAGAGGTTGACGAAACGTATGTGGGCTTTGCCACGGATCGCTACGATCCCGGTCTGTCTCCGGTTTCTATCAGCCGGATTGCCATTGGCGGGACCGTCGACCGTTTTGGCGTTGGGCTGGCCGGCGGCGCGCATCTCCTGCTGGGTGATATTCTGGGCCGGCATTTAGTGGGGATCCGGGCACAGATCAGCGGTTCATTCGAAGATGCCGCGGCCCAGGTCGTCTACCACAATCGCGCCGGGCGGCTCAACTGGTTGACCGGGGTTGGCCACATCCCCTTTCGAGATGCGGATATATCTTCCACCGGAACGGATACGGTGATTATTGACAGCCAACAAACCGAGGTTGAGAGAATAACCATAACTGACAAACGGACCTTTAACGAACGCATCATCGGTGGCATCGAATTTCCTCTAAATATTAATCAGCGCTTTGAAGTTTCAGGCGGTTATACGCACATCTGGTCACAGACCAGGGGTACCACCTATATGGTCGATGACGACGGTGATGTCGTTGAATCATTCGAAGATGACTTGCCCGAGCCGAATGCACTTAATCTGGTACAGGCGGCAGGCGCATTTGTCAGCGATTACTCGATCTTCGGACTGACTTCACCAGTCAAAGGACGGCGCTATCGTCTGGAAATTGAGCCAACAGTCGGATCGCTTAATTATGTCACGTTGCTTGCCGATTACCGCCACTATTTCAATTTCCGTCCCCTGACAATAGCCTTAAAAGCATTTCATTACGGGCGCTATTTCGAAGATGGTGAAAATCAACGACTATCTCCTTTACATGTTGGTTACCCGACATTGGTCCGGGGGTATGAGCCGTGGACCTTTGGTCTGGGTGATTGTGACGATAGCGACGGCCTCACCGGATGCAGGCAGCTAGACCGGCTTTTTGGCTCGCGGATTGTTGTCGGCAATATCGAAGCCCGGGCTCCCCTGTTTGGTGTCGGGGGCTACGGACTCCTTGATTTCAGATTTTTGCCCACCAGCATCGGGGCCTTTGCCGATGCAGGAGTTGCCTGGACAGCAGGAGATTTACCCAATGCTTCCTACCGTGCCGAATACCCCGGACGAATCCCCGTTGCCAGTGCCGGTTTTTTCACGCGCTTTAACCTGCTGAGTGTTCTGGTGCTACAGCTTTACTATGCCTATCCGTTTCAGCGTATTGACGATCAGTGGCGATTCGGCTGGGTACTGGCCCCGGGATGGTAATACTACCGCGTTAGCGGTGCAATTCCCAGCTACATGCATAATCCCCGCCGCGTTCATCGATAAACTGCACCAACTCATCCCATTGCAGCAATCGCGGCGTATGGTGCAGTGGAGCAAGTTCACTTTGCATTTCCCTGGCGTAGGAGCCGAATGATGCCAGATCGTTGGGATATGCATCTTTATCAATCCCCACAAAATTGATATCATGAGAAGCCTGTTGTAATGCACTCTGCCACTCCTGTATCGTTACCGCGCCAATGCCAGTAATCCCGTTTGCCATGAGAACGACGCGTACGCGGTCGAACGCATGCGATGCAGTATAGGACTGCAGTGCTTCCCTGGATATCGAGGTGTTGAAAACCAGCCAGTAAGGAACAGCATACGCCTGCATTGCCGTGTATGGGTCTATATTGGCAAAGCAGTCGACCAGCAAGGTTGTTGGCGATATGCCCCGCGCCTGGTACCAGGCGTGATGACAGTCGGCAACAAAGGTGCTCAAATCTTCCGGTGATGCATAGGCTACTTTTGCCACAGATGCCCCGGTATTGCGGATATCGTCATAGAGTGAGCGGACAAAACCCCACTCCGCTTCAGGCCGCTGGCCATCTATGCGACCCGTTTTCCAGCTTGTAAACGTTGATTCCTGCTCGCTGAGAAATGTGTCCGTTCGCTCACTGCATTCTCTATACTCCTGTGGAGAAACGCTTCCGTATCCGCCCAATTGGAAATAATGGCCTTCGTCAATTCGATGCATCGGCCATTGAAATGAACAGTCAGAAACAAGAAGGGCGCCACCCGGTTCGAGGTTGCGTTTGATAAAAGCACGATAGGCAGCCGGTAAACGCAGGTACTTAACCCGTAAATAAGCTATCTTTGCCACCATAAGCCGATCCTGAACCGGATCATGCATCTGGTACACGGCTACGCCCGGATTGCTTTCCAGAAAACCGGGCACCGCTTTGCGGCCCCACTCAATACGAAGGCGCAGGCGCTTCGAGCTTGTTTTTCATTTCGCCGGAGATCCGATCAAGATCCGATCTGGCTTCATCAACAGCCTTGTCGACCTCACGCGCCACCGATTCGGCCTTGCCGTTTGACGCCTGGTGCTTAATGCGTCTGGCGGCCCGTTCGATGCGTTTGACGGCGTTGACGACTACATTATCGATATCCCGCCCGAACTTGACATATGGGCTCTCTTTTTTCCTGATGAGTCCGCTTAAAAAACCCACGACGCCGGTGACGGCCGCCCCGACTGCTCCGATACCAATGATTTTTTTTGCCAGGGTCATTTCCAGTCCTTTCGTTACGGTTGATTAGTTATTGTTATTTTTGTCTACTTCTTCAAATTCCGCTTCGACAGGCCCTTCCTTATCGCGTTGCTGCCGTTGCTCCTGCAGGTGATTAAATGTATCCTTTGAGTTCTTCGTCTTTGGTGGATCCGGTTTGCTCTATGAGTGTACGCGCACGGTCGAGTTTGCCGAATTTGTTGCACGTCATGACCCCGCGTATGCGCCCATCGTCGCGATAGTAAATGGCTCCCTTTTTGTCGCCCTCCCAGTCTTCAACCGCGCTCATTCGGGATGATGTCAAACCCACGGCCTCGTAGCCGAAGTCAAAGAGATCGGAGAAAAAGTAGGGCAGATAGCGATACGACTCTTGTGCACCGGCCATGTTTTTTCCGGCAGTTGCACCCTGGCTTGCAGCGCAGTCCCAATGCTCAAAACGAGCCCGGGCGCCCAGGGCTGCATAAGGGAATGACGCATTGTCCCCAGCCGCGTAAATGGCAGGATTGCTTGATTGCAGGTATTCGTTGACGATAATACCGTCATCCCGCTCTATACCCGCGCTCTCGGCAAGCTCCAGACGCGGCATGATCCCGATACCGGCAACAATGATATCGCATTCTATCTGCGTGCCGCTATTCGTCCTCACGCGATAGGACCCGTCGACATGCTCAATTGACTCCGGTGTATCGCCCGCACGTATGGCTATGCCTTTTTCCTCGTATTCACGGTGGATGTCCCGCGCCAGGTCGAGCGGGAAGATCATGCCGCAAATGTGCTTTTCGGGAAAGATCATGGTAACCGACAGTTCCTGCGTATGTAACGCAGCCGCCATTTCCGAACCAATGAAACCTCCGCCGATCACCAGCGCCTTTTGACCTTTATGAATTGTGGCGCTCAATTTCCGGTAATCTTCCAGTGTCCGAAAGTAAAAGATGCTTTCATCATCGCCGCCGGGCACCGGAATCGTTCCGGGCCTGCCTCCGGTTGCAAGAAGCAGTTTTTCGTATCCTATCGATTTTCCTGAATCGGTAGTGACGGCTCCTGCCGAGGCATCAACAGCTTCAACACGCGTCTTCAGCAGAAGATCGATGGTGTTATCCTCATACCAGGAAACGTCATTCACGAAGATATCGCGTTCCTGCTTTTCGCCCATCCACAAATCTTTTGACAAGGGGGGGCGATGATACGGCGGATGTGCTTCTTCGCCGATAAGGACAATCGAACCGCCGGGATCGATCTCGCGCACCGCTTTTGCCGCCGACGCCCCGGCCAGTCCTGCGCCCACGATACAATAAGTATATGATTGCGAAGTCATGACAACACCTTTCTGTTAGTGTGTATTCTCCGACACAACCGAAGCTATCTGCTCCCGCTTGTAATCACGCAATTTGCGGGTCAGATATACCGGATAGGTATGCGGATTTGTCAAATGTACTATCTCATCTTTAAGTCGCCTCTCATCGGTAACTCGCAATTTTCGGGCCGAATCCAGCCAGTCGGCGGGCGTGGATGTTGCGCCGTTTTCAAACAACGTTTCATGCACCGGCTCAATCTCGCTGATATCGCCTGCGTCAATATTAACGCGGCGATCATTATCGCGGGTCGGGTAAAGCTCCAGGTGCGAATATGAACCGATATCTTCGTCGGGCAACGACAGACAATCGCCGATCGCCTTGCTTTGAGCATCATAAAGACGCCAGACTCGCTTGCTTCCCGGATTCAATATTTTATCGGGATTTTCGGATAGCTTAAGAGCGGGGGCCCATTCCCCATTGCGCTGGAGCGCCGTGAGTTTGTACACGCCATCAAGCGATGCCGCGCCCCAGGATGTGATTAACCGGGTACCGACGCCATAGGTCAGGCGATTGATTACGCTATGCGGATCGAGTCCTGCAGCGTGGCAGTCATTTTTAAGCTCGGAAATGAGATTGAGCAGAACAAATTCATCCAACTGATTGGAAAGCACTATCGGGACATTGTCAAAACCGGCTTTATCGAGCAGGCGCACGCTTTGGATTATCTGGTAAACGAGATCGCCCGAATCCAGGCGTATGCCTGCCGGCGTATGACCTCTGCCGCGCAATTCTTCGAAAACGGTAATAGCATTGGGCAGACCGCTTTTTAACACGTCAATCGTATCGACCAGCAGAATGCAATCATCTGGATACAAGTCGGCATACGCCCGAAAGGCATCCAACTCGGTCTGCCCCAGTGAGAGAAAGGCCTGAATCATACTGTGGGCATGAGTTCCTTTGGGAGGCACTCCCAGTTCGTAGGAGATGCCGGTATTGGAGGTAAAATCAACGCCACCGATCAAGGCAGCCCGCGCCCCGGCGTTTGAAGCTGTTGCCTGAGCACGTCGCATGCCGAATTCGATAGTAAGATTGTGGGCGCCGGCCCGCTTGATGCGTGAGGCCTTGGTGGCAATCAAGGTTTGATAGTTCATGTAATTGAGCAACGGCGATTCGAGGATCTGGGTCATGGCCAGGGGGCCTTGCGAAACGATTACCGGAAGCTCGGGGTGCACAACTCTTCCTTCGGCCATGCCGTAGAGTGTAAGGCCGTCAAAATTGCCGTTTTGCGCAAACCAGTTCAGAAACTCTTCGCTGAAGAGCGGCGCGCCGCTTTTACCGGTATGCGAACGCAGCCGCCGGATAACCCCGTCGTGGGCACGCGCGGATTTCATCCACTCGGTTAACCAGCCCAGGCCTGCGCTGATGCAGTATCCGGCGCGATGCATACCGTAATCCGGACAGGTGCGAAAAAAATATTCAAAGCGTGCCGGCAGCTCATGCATGCCCATGCGAAAGTAAAGCTGGGCCATGGTCAGTTGATAAAAATCAGTATAGAGTATTCCGCCGGCCAGGGAGGATTCGCGAGATGGCATAGGCGCTCCTTGCTGCTCTTATCCGGGTTTAAAAATGTCGGTTGCCGTGCCCTCGAACATTTCTGCGGCCTGCATAATTGTTTCGGACAACGTAGGATGGGGATGAATGGTCATGGCCAGATCGGCTACGGTTGCCCCCATCTCCACAGCAAGCACCACTTCCGCAATCAACTCTCCCGCACCGGCGCCGACAATACCGGCTCCCAGCACACGTCCGGTACCCTTTTCAACAGTCAATTTCGTCAATCCCTCCGGCCTGCCCAGGGTCAATGCCCGGCCTGATGCTGCCCAGGGGAATGAGCTGGTTTCAGTTTCCAGCCCCTGTGCTTCAGCCTCATCCGGGCGCATGCCGCACTGGGCGATTTCCGGATCGGTATATTCGACGGCGGGTATGGCATGCGGGGCAAACGCAGCAGCTTTGCCGGCAATGACCTCAGCCGCGGTGCGTCCCTCATGGGCGGCTTTGTGAGCAAGCAACGGAGCGCTGCATACATCGCCGATTGCAAAGATGTTCGCCTCGTGCGTGCGTTGCTGTGTGTCAACTTCGATGAAGCCCTTGTCATTGGTGCTTACCCCGGTGTTTTCCAGATCCAGGCCGTTCGTGGCGGGTTTGCGCCCTACGGTAAGCAACACTTTGTCAAATGATGCTTTCTGCGATTCTTCGCCTGTTTTGAGCGTGACATCGAGCCCCTTTTTCGATTCTTTGACTTCTGCGATTGTGCCGGTGTGAACCGATTCATAGACGTCTTTTGCCGCTTTCAGGTAGGTTTTGACAAGATCGGCATCCGTGCCGGGCAACAGTTGATCCATCATTTCCACAATCGTTACCTTACTGCCAAGTGTGGCATAAATGGTACCCATCTCCAGCCCGATATAGCCGCCACCGATAACCAGCAGACGCTCGGGGATATCCGCGATATTCAAAGCAGACGCAGAATCCATAATGCGCGGGGAATCAAATGATAATCCCTTCAGGGATGCCGGATACGCGCCGGTCGCTATGATTGCATTTTCAAAAGCAAGGGCTTCATTCTTGCCGTTTGCGGTTTGAATGGCCAGGTGCTGCGCGTCTTTGAATGAAGCTCTTCCGCGGATGTAGCGGATACTGCGTTTTGCGGATATCTGCCCGAGGCCGGAGGTCAACTTCTTGACCACGGCGTCTTTCCACGAGCGTAGTTTGTCGATGTCAATATCACGCTTCTCAGTACTCAAACCCCACTCACGTGCGCGTTCCATTTCACGTTTTACCGAACAGGCATGCAGGAGCGCCTTCGTTGGAATACAGCCGCGATAGAGGCAGACACCGCCAGGATTGGCTTCCGGATCGATCAGCGCCACGTCCATGCCCAGATCGGCAGCCAGAAAAGCCGCTGCATAGCCACCGGGCCCGGCGCCGATTACGGCAACGGAAGCTTGCTTGCTCTGTTGCGCCATTATGTGCGTCCCCCTTCAAGATGCATATGAATCGGATTCTGCAGCGACTCGGCAATCCAGCGCAAAAAGCGCGCACCGTCCGCACCGTCAATGAGGCGATGATCGTAGGTAAGTGAAAGCGGCAGCATGAGTCGCTCTTCGAGTTCACCATCGCGGATAACCGGCTGTTTTCCGGCCCGCGCCACGCCCAGAATCGCTACTTGCGGATGATAAATGATCGGTGTGAAATTAGTTCCGCCGATACCGCCTAAATTGGAGATGGTGAAGTTGCCGCCCTGCAGTTCAGCCGGATCGATTTTTTTGCCGCGGGCCCGGCCGGCAAGGTCACTCAGCTCACGGGCGATTTCGATGATACCTTTGCGATCGGCATCGCGCACCACCGGCACCAGCAGGCCCCGGTCGGTATCAACCGCGATGCCAATATTAACGTACTTTTTGTAAATGATATCTTTTTGTCGCATGTCAAGACTGGCATTGAACTGCGGGAAATGACTCAAAGCCGAAGCAACGATTTTTGCCAGCACCGCCGTAACGCTGAGCTTGACATCCTGCTTCTTGAGTTTTTCGGCATGCGCCCGGCGATACTCTTCCAGACGGGTAATGTCCGCAACGTCAAACTGGGTCACCTGCGGGACCGTTGTCCAGGAAGCAGTCATGGCATCGGCGGTAATCGAGCGAACTTTCGACAATGACTGTCGCGTCGTTTCACCCCATTGCGCAAAGTCGGGAAGTTCCGGCTGTGGCCCCACACCGCTTGGAGGCGCCTGCTGTTCGAGATGCCGGCGCACGTGCTTTTTAAGATCGTCCATGACAATCCTGCCTTCGGGGCCGCTGCCCTCGACCTGCGTGATATCGATGCCCATCTCGCGTGCCTCCCGGCGCACCGAAGGTGCAGCGGGAACGGACGCCGCCGAAGATGGATGCTCATTTTGAGCCGACGGCTCCGGTTTGTGTTCGGCAGGTTTCTCTTTTTTCGCATCCCCTCCGGGTTGCGGCTTTGTTTTTTCCTGCTTATTTTCGGCGGGCCCGGTTTCTTCTTGCGGCCGGGGTTGTTGCCTTTCTCCGGATCCGGTCTGTTTTTCCGATTCGGGTTGCTTGTTATTTTCAGATTCCTTACCGGACGCGCCTCCCTGGCCGCTTTCGACCAGCAGAATCGTCTGACCGACCGATACGGTGTCGCCCTTGCCAACCTTAATTTCGGCAACGGTGCCTTCGGCCGGCGAGGGTACTTCGAAACTGGCTTTGTCGGTCTCCACCTCCATGAGCGGTTGCTCTCGGGAAACGGTGTCGCCCTGACTAACCAGTATGTTCACCACCTCACCAGAATCGACGTTTTCGGATATTTCGGGTAATTTAACATCTTCGGTCATGGAAAAATCTCCCAGATTTTCTTGGCAATTATGTATCCGTTATTTGCATCAACTGAAATGCGGATTCGGTTTTTCCTGATCGATGCCCATTTCCGCCAGTGCATTGCTAACCACTTCGGCGTCGATCTTCTTTTCGAGCATCAGCCCGCGCAGTGCGGCGATCGTAATCGATTCGGCATCCACTTCAAAAAAGCGGCGCAGCTCGGTACGGCCGTCGCTGCGACCAAAACCGTCGGTGCCCAGAATCATGAATCGCCCCGGCATCCACGGGGCAATTGACGCGGGGAGCGCTTTGAGATAATCGCTGGCCGCGACATAGACGCCTTTTTTATCCTTGAGGCATTGCCGCAGGTACGACGTGCGCGGCCTATCGCCCGGGTGCAACATATTGTATCGCTCGACGGCGGTTGCATCTTTGTAAAGCTCTTTGTAGCTGGTTGCGCTCCACACGTCTGCGGCGACATCAAATTTTTCCTCAAGTATACCGGCCGCCCGCAGTGCTTCGAGCAGTATGGCGCCGCTGCCCAGCAGATGTACTTTGTGCCCGGAATCCTTGTCGGATTCACGGCATTTGTACAACCCGCGCATGATGCCTTCGTCAACACCGTCGGGCTTGGCAGGCATAGAGTAGAACTGGTTCATAATCGTGAAGTAATACATTTCATCAATCTGTTCGACAAACATGCGGCGCATGCCCTCACGAACGATCACGGCTATCTCATAGGCAAAAGCCGGATCGTAGGAACGCAAGGCAGGCGGCGCATAAGCATAGAGGTGACTTTGCCCGTCCTGATGCTGCAGGCCTTCGCCCGGAAGCGTCGTGCGCCCCGAGGTACCGCCAACCAGAAATCCACGTGCACGCGCATCCCCCGCAGCCCAGATCAGATCGCCAACCCGCTGAAATCCGAACATCGAGTAAAAAGTGAAAAATGGTATCATATTGATTCCATGCGTTGCATAGCTGGCGCCTGCGGCAATAAAGGAAGACATCGATCCCGCTTCGGTGATGCCTTCTTCCAGAATGGCGCCGCCTTTTGCCTCGTTATAGTACAGCAGGCTCGACACATCCACCGGCTCGTAATTCTGGCCGATGTGCGAATATATACCGAATTGACGAAACAGCGATTCCATGCCGAAGGTGCGCGACTCATCCGGAACGATCGGTACAACCTGTTTGCCTATTGATTTGTTTTTGAGCAGCTTCCCCAGCAACCGCACGAATGCCATTGTCGTTGCGACTTCTCGATCGCCGCTGCCTTCAAAAAATTCCTGAAAAACACTGTCATCCGGCAAAGTAATCGGCTCGACCCGGTTTTTGCGCTTCGGAATAGAGCCGCCCAGCTCCTTGCGCCGCTCGTGCAGATAACGATATTCCTCGCTCTCCTGTGGAATGCTGTAAAACGGCGCATTGGCGACATCCTCATCGGATATGGGAATACCGAAGCGGCTGCGAAATTCGCGCAACTCTTTTTCATTGAGCTTTTTTTGCTGATGGGTAACATTGCGGCCCTCACCGGCCTCGCCCAGGCCGTAGCCTTTGATGGTTTGTGCCAGAATAATCGTTGGCTTGCCCGTCGTGCGCATGGCCGCATCATAGGCTGCGTAGACTTTTTCGGGATCGTGTCCGCCGCGGCGCATTCGAGTCAATTGCTCGTCCGAATAATTCTTGACTAATTCAAGCAGGCGTTCGTCTTTTCCAAAAAAGTCATTGCGAATGTAATCACCGCTTACCGTGGCATATTTCTGCAGTTGCCCGTCAACCAGCTCTTCCATCCGGCTGACCAGCACGCCTTCTTCATCCGCGTCCAGCAATGGATCCCAGTCGCCGCCCCAGATGACCTTGATGACATTCCAGCCCGCGCCGCTAAAGGCGGCTTCCAGCTCCTGTATGATCTTGCCGTTGCCGCGTACCGGTCCATCCAGCCGCTGCAGATTGCAGTTGACCACAAAGATGAGATTGTCGAGGCTCTCCCGGGAGGCCAGAGTGATCGCGCCCATAGATTCGGGTTCGTCCATCTCACCGTCACCCAGAAAGGCCCATACCTTTCGATCACCGAGGTCTTTGAGCCCGCGATCCTGCAGATACCGGTTGAAACGCGCCTGGTAAATCGCCATAATCGGCGACAACCCCATTGAGACGGAGGGATTCTCCCAGAACTCGGGCATTAGCCAAGGGTGCGGGTATGATGACAGACCGCCATGCGGATTCAGCTCACGACGAAAATTGACCAGATCCTTTTCCGAGAGGCGCCCTTCCAGAAATGCACGTGCATAGACGCCCGGCGCGGCATGCCCCTGATAAAAAACGATGTCGCCGTCTTTGCCGTCGCTGGAAGCTCGCAAAAAGTGATTAAAGGCAACTTCAAAAAGTGTTGCTTGTGATGCAAAGGTTGATATGTGGCCGCCTATGCCACTGAGCTCCTTATTTGCGCGCACGACCATTGCCATTGCGTTCCAGCGCACCAGTTTGCGGATACGCCGTTCAAGCTCCAGGCTGCCGGGGTAGGGTGACTGTTTCTCCCGGGGGATCGTATTGATATAAGGGGTGGTGCCCGGACAGGTAAAGGCAATTCCCTTCTGCTGCGCGCGCACCTGCATGGTGCGCATCAATTCATGAACGCGATCCGCGCCTTCATGCTCGATGATATAATCGATTGATTCAATCCACTCCCGGTTTTCCACCGTTTTGGTATCACTGCCTGGCTTTGTCCCGTTGCCCATGTGCAATTCCTTTTGGTTAGGTGGTGTCGAGTTGATTGCTTGCGTTATACGGTTTGCGTTCTCTACCTGTACACCAGCGCCATTAGTTGCCTTGCATCGCAGCCTGCTCGGACAGCGCTTCGGTTCGTTGCGGCATGTCTTCGGACGGCGGTATTTTTGTCGTCGGCGTTTGCGTATCTTTTGCACCACCGGCGCCGACCAGTTTATCGAGCGCTTTATCGAAGCTTTTCGCCCAGACAACCCGTTCCTGGTCGGCCACGACAATGCGTTTTATTTCCGGCAATTGTGCATCTTCCGCCTGCAGATAAATAGGTTCAACATAGAGTAGATAAAGCCCCTCTTCTCCAAATAATGGAATGGCCAGCAAATTACCTCTGATAACCTCGGAGCCGCGCTGGCCCCACAAGGTCATGGCTTGGGACATTTCGGTATTCTGATCGATGCGCGCTTCGATTTGCCGCGGACCAATCACCTCGACGCCTTTCGGGAAGGTAAAGACTCGGAGCTTGCCGTAATTGGGCAGATCGCAAATACCGGCCAGCCAGGCATGGATGACGTTTTTATTGCGCGGCGTAAAGGGCATGATAAGTGAAAACACAATGCCGTCCTTATCCGGATAATCAACCATAACAAAGTAGGGGTCTACTTTCTGGAAGTTTTCGCGATACCGTTCGGTGGCAAACTCCCAGACGTCTTCACGCTGATAGAACACGGCCGGATCCTGCATATGGTAGGTGCTGTACATTTCGCCCTGGATTACCAGGAGGTCGGCAGGATAGCGGATGTGGCGCTGCAAATTGTCGGGCATTTTATCAAACGGCTTCAATAATCCCGGAAATACGTTGTCATAAGCCGAAATCAGGATATCGTCGGGATTGACAACATAGAAATCAACGCTGCCGTCGTAGGCGTCAACAACGACTTTGACCGAATTGCGAATGTAGTTGGCGCCGCCGAAACGGCGCAACGAGCCACGATATTTTTCGGAGTAAGGATAACTGCCCGAAACGGTATACGCGTCAATAATGTATTTGAGGTGACCGTCTTCACTGATAACCGTATACGGATCGTCATCAAAGACCAGAAAGGGCGCCAGTTTGCGTACGCGCTGAATGATATTGCGATTGAAGAGAATACGCGATTTGCTATTAAGATAACCCGAAAACAGCATTCGGTAATCATCAAACTTCCAGGCGTAAAAAACCTTTTTCCAGAACGAGCCAATGTCAACCCCGCCGCCGCCCTCGTAGGTTGTGTACACATTTTCATCGCCCGCGGGATAGTGAAACTCCTCTTGCGCCGTGCGCACGAAAATGTAATCGTTGGTCTTCTCGCCGTAATAGATGCCGGGACGTTCGATTTTGAACTCTTCGGGTTCGATCCGGGGCGGGATATTCTTAATCAGTAGATTGGGGCCGCCCTGCGGAAGAAATTCATGCACCGGCAAGAGTACCAGTCCATATCCATGCGTATATTTGAATTTCCGGCTCACCCACGTCTGTGAACGGGGATCGAGATCGTTTTTAGACAGCTCACGGGTTGAAAGCATGACCTGACGGTAATCACCGCCAAAATAATAACGATCGATATCAACATCCTGAAATTCATAGTAGAGCCGGATCTCCTGCTGCTCTTTCAGATTATCAATCAATGCACGCGGGTCCCACAGCCGGATATTTTCAATCGAGGCTTCATTCCGATTGATAACCGATCTGGTGACATTACGTCCGGCACTAAATTGATTCTTGATAATATTTTCTTCGTCAATACCGTAGGCGCGGCGGGTAAAGGCGATGTTGTGCTTGATATACGGCTCTTCCAGGGTGATCTCATTGGGTGATACCACCACCCCTTTGACAATCTGGGGAATAATGCCGATAAAGGTGACCAGCACGACAAAGGCAACGAGGGGAATCGAAATCAATCTCCCCCACCGTATCGGGTGCTGCTGCTTACCCAACCCGAAGACGGCATAGCGAAATCCTTGCGAAAAGGAACTGACAAATGTGAGTACTGCCAATACGCCGTACACAATAATGCCGATCACATGGGCAAGCCGCCGGAAGTGCATGTCAACATAGCCCACACCCGTTACCACGCCTTCGGTGGAGTACATGAGGCGATATATGTTCAAATAGGAATTAAATGCCAACAAACCAAGCAGCAGACTCACCAGGAAAAACACATGCCCGCCGATGCCGCCCAGATTCTTGATATCGATCGATGAAATATCATTAACATTGGAAGCAGACCGTGCGTAGCCATAGAAATATCCGGAGAAGATTGCGATGACAGTTATGATTATCAACGAAAGCAGCCATGCCGCTACATTGACCAGAAACGGAAAGCTGAACAGGTAAAACCCGACGGACTTGTTAAATACCGGATCGCTGAGGTCACCCGGAATGCGATTAATGAAAAGCAGTGTCTCTTCCCACAATCCCGACAGGCTGGTTGCCAGGAACAGGGCCAGTAATAGCGATGCGAACAACGCAATCAATCCTTTCCCTTGCGGCATCTTTTTCAGGGCAATGCGCAAATTCACATAGAGAAAGACAAATGCAATCAGCAATCCCACTCCGTACAGTGCAAACCGGGATGCCAGTACCGTCCAGAAACGTTGCGCATATCCAATATTTTTGAACCAGAGCACGTCGGTGTATATACTGCCGAATACGTTGAAACCGATAACGATCAGCACATCGACGATGACGACATACAAAGATCGCCGCAGGCTGCGTTTGAATTTTTCGGGAGTCGTCCTGCCCGACAGCATGACCGTTATTGCCAGCGGAATGCAGCCGAGGATAAAGAATATCAGTCCGATCATAAAAAACATAATCAAGCTCCTGTCAATTTCACCGTTAGCGTGCAATTAAAGAGGTAGATCGCAAATGGCATGCCGCGCAGTTTACAGGATCATTCTGCCCCGGCACAGCCGTCACGGCCGGTAATTATCACTTCTGACAATCGGTTGCACCGCGTTTTGCAGAAATAAGAAAGTAAGACGAAGAATTCAATAAGGCACGAAATTCCGGTCTCTCGTCACCGAATGCGGCGCTATCAGCGCGCTGCGCGTAACAACACCTCAACGTCCCGGTCGGTCATTTCGGCATAATGCCGGTAGCTGCGACTAACCGAAGCAAACTTTTCGGGAGTGAGCGGACACTTGACATCGTCGGCCCACCCCTGCAGCGATTGCATCGCCCCGGGGGATGCGACCGGAACCGCAACGATGACATTTGCCGCGCCCTCCTCCCGCAATGCAGTCGCTGCAACTTTCATGCTGTTGCCCGTCGTCATGCCGTCATCGGTGATGATAACCGTTTTATCTTCAACCGGCATTTTGGAAAACTTGCTGCGGTAAGCTCTCTCGCGTTCGACAAGCAGGTTGTATTCGCTCCGGAGCGGCCCGGCCATCTCCTCCCGGCCGGGCCCGTAACGCTTACAGGTATCATCCGTCAACACAACCGCTCCCCCGCCCGAAACCGGAGCTATCGCTCGTTCTTTGAGCCGGGGAGAAGAGATTTTTTGGACCAGAAAGATATCGAGCGGCAAATGAAGTTCTCGCGCCACTTCGGCTGCAACAGCCATGCCTTCACGTACCAGGCCGAGGACGATGATGTCGGCATGGTCGCGCATCGCGCGCAGGGATTCGGAGAGAATGTTTGCCGCCTCGACGCGGTCGTTATAGATTTGTACCATACGAAGCACTCTTTCTCACAAAATTCATAATAACCTATATCAGCAACCGGCTTCATCCGGGCAGTTGTCCGGTTGAGTGGATAATCACTCATTCCGGCATGCAACGTTGTTACTGGAAATATTATGCCAGAAGATCGAGATAGAAATTGCACACCAACCACTTTCTCACACGCTTTTCGAACATGTAGTGCCGGAGCAGGACGTCATTTTCACAAAAACACGCATGATATTGCGTGATTGACATCTTTTTTGCATTATCGTGCACGATGCTGCACATTTGACGTTTTTTTTCTGAAATCAGGCCTGTACTGCCGGCTTTGACGTTTTCGCGCTATTCCCGATGAGGATTTTCAATAATTCGCCAGTTTTTTTTGAGTGCGAGCTTCCTGAGTTTTCTGGTCGGC
This sequence comes from Chitinivibrionales bacterium, assembly GCA_014728295.1. GTDB lineage: Bacteria > Fibrobacterota > Chitinivibrionia > Chitinivibrionales > WJKA01 > WJLW01. Next base: position 82,019 of record WJLW01000114.1, read on the forward strand.
TTCACGCACACGGCTTCGTGAGCGCAATGCAGAATATGACGATCGGCATACTGATTCCCGTAGCAGATCAGGGGGGTCGCGGCAGGGATTTTGAGTTTGCGCCGTAGATCATGCAAGGCGACCACTTTGCCTTTGCTATACGGGGCAACACCGGCGAGGTTTCCCGTCAAGTGGCCGTTTCTTTTTTGTAAACCACACCCCAGTCCGGCATCCAGACCGAGTTCGTTGACAAAACAGTCCACGATCGGCTGGAGTGATGCGGATATTATGGTCAGGACTTGATTCTGCTGCCGGTGCTCATCGATCCGGCGCCGCATACGCTTGAATACGATTTGTTTAATGTGCGGCTTAAAAAACTCACTGATAAGAAAATGCAGCTCCTCTTCCCGTTTGTTGCGCAAATAGCGTTTGTTTCCCAGAAAAATATTGGTAAGCCGGTTTTCTTTATGCCACACGCCCAGCGCCAGTTGTGCAATATTCCAGCGGGTAATAAAGCCGCTTTTGAAAAGATGCTTGAAGAGCGTAAGCTCGGCACTGTACTCGGAAGTCAGGGTGCCGTCCAGATCGAAAACAACCAGTGCAGGCGGCGGTTTCATCAGGCTTTCACTCCCTCGCCGGCGTAAACATTGAGGGCATGGGGTTCCACCGAAATCGTGACCGGTTTTTTTTCACGAGGTTCGCCGTCAAGGTGATAGTAGACTGAAGTGTCGGGAATCGAAATAGTCCGGGCCTTCACAATCTGTGCCCGTGACGTATCGGGTTGTTGCTTTCTTCTGACGGCCCACAAATAATGGAACAAGGTCGCAACCCGCTTGTCCTTGAACACAATGCAGTCCAGATAGCCATCGGTAAGCGAAGCATCAGGCGTAAAGACGACATCGCCGCCATAATAGGGACCGTTCTGTACAATAACCGAAAAAGCATCAAACTCTTTATCATCAATGATCACCCGGAATTTTTTAAATCGATACTTTGCAATGGCCCTGAACGCTGTTATAATAAACGACAGATTGCCAATTATGGCCCTTACCCGCTGTGGAGTGTGCTTGATCACCCAGGCATCAAAGCCCATTCCGGCTACGCACCCGAAATAATCGCCGTTGCACGCGCCAATGTCAACTTTCATGCGCCGCTTTTGCTGCAATACGCTCACGGCATCATCCACAGTAAGGGGAATATGCAGAAACCGGGCGAAGACATTTGCCGTTCCGCCGGGCAATACCCCCAGGGCAATACCGGTATTGCGCAGGATGCTCAGGGCGGCATTAACGGTACCATCACCGCCAAAAACAAAGACGGTATCTACCCGCCGGCCGACGGCAGCCTTACATTTGTCAACCACGTCCATATAATCCCGCGTAACATGCGCTTCCACATCCCTGAATCCGGCACGATATAAGTACTGAAGCGTGGTTTGCAGCTTGGTGAGTACCGGTTCCGCCCCCACGGATCCGACAGTAACCGGGATTTTTCTTACCCCTTCGGGAACGATGGCCGGTATGAATTTCTGTCCCGAGCCGGGATTAAAAAGAAGCAGATTTTTTGACATCATCTCAGTGAAATGCGCTCGCGCTTAATTCGCGACGGCATTCAGACAGCAAAAGTGTCGGGTTAATAAAAAGAGCGAAACACTGTACCAACTCGAAAGAAAATAATTCCGCTCAACATGAATTGCATGTATCCAAGATAGCCCCTTTGCCAGGAGACTCAGTCTCCAATTTCCGGCAATACGCACGTAACGCTATACAACCCCTCATCGGGTAATCGCTGCAGATCGCAGCCCTTCTTTCGAAACAGGTTTATCATCTTCGTATTGCCGGCCAGCGCCTGTGCATGCAGTTTTTTTATGCCGCGCTCGCGGGCGATTTTACTGAGATAATCGTACAATGCCTCCCCCAGTCCCCGGCTCTGCCATTCATCGCGCAGGGCAAAGGCGATATCCGCCGTATCTTCCCGGTTCGTTGCCTGCATGCGGCCTACACCTAGGATTTTTTCCGAGCCGTTTTCGTTGACAACAGGTACAATAGCAATTTCGCGGGTAAAGTCGCTGAAAGTAAATCGGATCCGTTCCTGGTGTGATATGTCACTTATGGCATGAAAGAAGCGAAAGCGTTTTGTCTCGTTTGAAAAGGAATTGAACATGTCAATCCATAACGGTTCGTCTTCAGGCTTGATCGGACGCAGCGTTATCTCCTGTCCGCTAACGGTGATCTGTTTGATGAGATGGCGGGGATATGGTGAAAGCAACAAGTGATTCGGGCTTCGGCTTTGGCTTTGAATCGTGTCGATATCCAGAAGCATGCGCGCATCCACCACCATACTGTCGTGCTCGTCAACCAGTACCGGGTTGAGGTCGATTTCGCGCAGTTCGGGCAGATCGACCAGCATCTGGGAAAAGCTAATCAGCAGGCTTTCCAGCTTGCGCATGTTGGCGGGCTTACGGTTACGATGGCCGTCTTTCAGCAGCCGATAGATTCTGGTATTTTCCATGAAACGGTGGCACAGCGTCTGATTGATCGGCGGCAGGCCGATGGCGGAATCTTTGAATATTTCGGTTGTCACCCCTCCGGCGCCAAAGAGGATAACGCTGCCGAAAACCGGATCACGCTTGGAACCGATGATAATTTCGAACTGATCGCCTTTAATCATCTTCTGTACGGTAACCCCGTCGATGCGGGCCTGCTCATTATAGGCGCGTGCATTTTTCACAATCTTGTCAAATGCTTCAGCGGCCTGGTGTGCATCGGCAATGTCGAGCAAAACGCCACCGGCGTCGGATTTATGTGAAATGTCCGCACTTTGAATTTTCATCACGACCGGGAATCCGGTCTGTTCGGCAAGCTCTTCGGCCTGGTGTGCGCTTTCGGCCAGCCTGGGCATGGTCGTTGGGACACCATAGTGCTGCAAGATCCCTTTCGACTCGCGTTCGGAAAGCGTTGTCCGGCCCTGCGCGGCGATCTCCCTGAGCTGTGTGCGAATCTCATCGACCTGCGGCTGCTGCTCTTCATCGATATTTTCCGGGGTCTCGTAAAGCGCAATGATATTTTGCCGGTAGCGATACATTGTCATGAATATCTCAACGGATTCTTCGGGTGTCGTATAGCAGGGGACGCTGCCTTGACGCAGGATACCACGCGAGGCCTCGACCAGATCGGCGCCCAGCCACGAGCTTATCACCGGTTTGTCGAATTTAGCGGCCGCTTCCACCACGTACCGCGCGGTCTCTTCGGGTTCGGTCATGGCCTGCGGAGTGAGAATGATCAGCGCTCCGTCGATATTATCCTGTTCGAGACAGATTTCAAGTGTTCGCGCATAACGATCGGCGCCGGCATCTCCCAGCACATCTACGGGATTGGCGCGTGACCAGAATTCGGGAAGGACTTCATTGAGTTTACGCTTCGTCTCATCCTTCAATTCTGCAAGTGCGCCGCCGCACGAAACAAGCGTATCCACCGCCATAACGCCCGGACCGCCTGCATTCGTGATAATGCAGAGCCGGTTTCCGGCCGGCAGCGGCTGCATCGAGAGTGTTTCGGATGCGTGAAACAGGTCAACGATCTTATTGACCCGCACGACGCCCGCCCTGCGCATAACGGCATCATACACAGCGTCTTCTCCGGCCATGGCGCCGGTATGTGAAGCTGCAGCTTTGGCTCCCTCCGCTACGCGCCCGGACTTGACGATAATGATCGGTTTGTTCATGGCAAATCCCCGCGCCGCGCTCATGAAGCGGCGTGGATCGGAGAGTGATTCGATATAAAGGATAATACTGCCGGTCTGCGGATCCGAGCCGAAGTAATCGATCAAATCGCCAAAGTCAACGTCCATCATGCTGCCCAAGGATACAAAATGACTCAAACCGATATTGCGAGCAGCAGCCCAGTCCAGGATAGCCGATCCCAGCGCGCCGCTCTGCGAGATGAAGGCAACCGGTCCCGGCGCCACGTTGCTGAGGGCAAAACTTGCATTCAGCGACAGTTGGGGCCGGATGATTCCCATGCAATTCGGTCCCATGATACGCATGCCGAATGTATCTCGATGCTGCTCGATGGCTTGTAGTGCGGATTTACCTTCTTCGCCCATCTCAGCAAAACCCGCCGAGATAATAATCACCCCCTGCGTTCCGCGTTCGCCGCATTGCCTGATGGTTTCCGGAACTCCCTTTGCCGGGATGGCAATAATGGCCAGATCCGGCGTGTAGGGCACGTCATCGACGGAAGCGAACGCCTGAATACCCTGCACGGATTTGTGTTTGGGATTGACGGGAAAGACGATGCCGTCGTAGTCGGAGCAGATCAGATTTTTGAAGATGACGTATCCCACGCTTTTTGGGCGGGAGCTTGCACCAATAACCGCGATGATCTTGGGATCAAAAATTTTTTCGAGGTTTTTAACCGACATTGGATTTCCTTTGCTCGATTGCAACTAACAGCCCGATGTAACCCGCAATTTTTATTCCAGAGCAAAAAAATCGCACTATGCGTATCGCTATTCGTGCTGTGTATTCGTATCTCTGCGTCATCCTTCACATGCTCATGCTCATGCTCGTAACCGTAATCGAAATCTCTCGTTTGGAAACGTGTCGGTTCGAATTTCGATCGTTATTGGCGAGTGAAAAAGACGTTTTCTCTATACAATGCGAAACGCGTCGATTGCGGTTGCGGACACGAATTCGAGGGGGAATTTGCAAATTCAGGAAAAGAATTGTCATGGGGGACAGAGGCCGTCTCGTATCGCAGCAAAAAGCGGGTGTCAGGTTTGGTTACCGGCTCACCGCCCGAACTGGCATATAATTCGATACTTTGCTTACAGCACCATGTCGCGCATACGACGCGCCGCCATCTATCAGGGAGTACCTGACCATGACAGTCTCAAATACGGTCTCAA
>WJLW01000013.1 GCA_014728295.1 Chitinivibrionales bacterium
GGTGGTTCCATTCAGGGCGGGGATATTTTTTTCATCGGCATACCGGACAAAATCCTCGATGCGATTTAGAATCGACATTGCTTGCGTGCGTCCGCCTGCCGCGTCCGGTTTGGTCATAATCCCGGTATCAAACGCAATGCTGCCGCAGAGAGGGGCGCTGGCATAGTGATGCCGGCTTTCGGTGCTTGGCAGATTAACCGGAATTTGACGCGCCCGGTTGTAAAACGCAGTAAATACGCGGTACGGGGATCCTTTGCCCTTTGTTGCCTGTTGCGGACTCGTCAAAAGCGCGTCGGAAAACGTATGGAAATCGATGCACGCTTGCCTGCAGGTCCGGGCAATATCATTGTCACGAGCTCGGCTGAACGGGGTATAGTCTTCATTGACATAGACGGCATCGAACGCGTGAGCGTGCAGCATTTTTCCGACAACCTCGTGAGCCACCCCCTTAAAAAAGTGTAATGTGCCCTTGCGTTCGGCAATGGCGTTTTTCAATTCGATGAGCGAGTGGATCATGAAATCATATGCAGCAGCACCTTTGTAGGGATTGTCCTTGATTTGACGGTCGTCAAAGACGAAACAGGCCGTTACCTGCCGGGAATCGCGCATGGCGGCATTCAAGCCGGTATTGTCCTCGACACGCAGATCGCGGCGAAAGATGAAGAGTGTGTTACGATACTTTTTGTGCATCCTGAGCCGGTGACGATTTGATGAATTTCTTATTATTTCCCGCGATTACTACCGTAATTTCACCTTTGATATTTTTGCCGTCGAGCTGGGTGTTTAGTTCTGCCAGCCAGCCCCGGTAGATACGCTCAAACTTTTTCGTCAGCTCAACACATACCGCCGCCCTGCGATTTCCCAGAACATCAAATGCATCACCAAGAAGCCGGTGGATCCGAAAAGGTGATTCATACAAAATAAGCGTGTGTGGCGCCGCTTTTTCCGCGCTCAGAAAATTCTTGCGTTGACCGCTTTTTCTGGGGGGAAATCCCATGAAAGTATAACTTGACACAGGCAACCCGGACATGACCAACGCCGCCTGCGCGGCCGAGGGGCCCGGTATCACCTCGATGCGGTGATTGCCCGACGCAACATCAGCAATGACGCGATATCCGGGATCGCTGATCGATGGATAGCCTGCATTTGAGCACAGTGCTATATTCTTGCCGCTCTCCAACAAGTCAACAATGCGTTTGCCGGCGGATTGCTCGTTGTGCTCGTGATAGGCGAATACAATCGCAGGAACGGCAATATTGTATTTATTGAACAGGAATGTTGTCTTGCGGGTATCTTCGCAAGCAAGTGCATCGACCTCGCCGAGGATCCGTACGGCACGAAAGGTGATATCTTCGGCATTGCCTATAGGGGTGGCGATAACATAGAGCGTCGCCATAGTCAATATGATTTCCCGAATATGACGCGCCGGCTGCTGGGCTTGCCGCTGATCACACACGTACCGGTTTCTTCGGGTGCATCCTGCGGAATGCATCTGATCGTTACATTCAGATCATTCTTGATCTTCTCCTCCACCTCGGCTTCGCCGCTCCAGTGGCACGAGGCAAAACCGCCGTGGATTTCCGGTTGCTCATTGTTTGCAGGAGTAAAAAATTCGTAAAACTCGTCTTTGCTGTTGATCTCGTGCGTGTGTGATTGCCGGAAAGCCAGCGCATCGGTGAGCATGGTGCTTTGAATGTCATCGAGTATGCCGGGAAGGGAAGCCACAAATTCAGCACGCGGCATGCTCTGTTTGCCCCAGCGCTCTTTGTCGCGCCGGGCCATGAATACTGCATCCTGTGCAATGTCGCGCGGTCCGATTTCGGCCCAGACCGGTACGCCTTTTTTGATCCACGACCATACTTTATCGCCGCCGCGCGCTTCTCTTGTGTCAAGCTCAACCCGGATCGGCTCTCCGTTGAAATGCCGGTCTTGGATTTCTCGCTGCAGCTTTGTGCAGTATTCAAGTACCTCGCTCTTCGCTGCATCCTGGTGAACTACCGGCAGCAACGCGACGTGGTGCGGTGCCAGGCGCGGCGGCAGACGCAAACCATTGTCATCACTGTGAGTCATTATCAATCCACCGATCAGCCGGGTCGAAACTCCCCATGACGTGGTCCAGCCAAGCTCTTCAACTCCCTGGTCGTTGAGGAATGTGATGCCGGATGCTTCGGCAAAATTGCGGCCCAGGAAATGGGATGTGCCGGCCTGCAATGCCTTGCGATCCTGCATCATGGCTTCGATGCAATACGTTGCTACCGCCCCGGGAAAGCGCTCCTGGGCGGTTTTTTCGCCTTTGATGACCGGCATGGCCATATAGTTTTGCGCGAAGTCGGCGTAAACCTCAAGCATACGAGCAGTCTCTTCTTCCGCCTCCTTGCGGGTGGCGTGAACGGTGTGCCCTTCCTGCCAGAGAAATTCGGCGGTCCGCAGAAACAGGCGCGTACGCATCTCCCAGCGAACGACATTGGCCCACTGGTTGATAAGCAGAGGCAAATCCCGATACGATTGCACCCATTTGGCAAACATGGCCCCGATAATCGTTTCCGAAGTCGGGCGCACAATGTAGGGCTCTTCGAGTTCTCCGGCCGGAATAAGCTTGCCGTCCGGCCCCGCTTCCAGGCGATGATGGGTAACCACTGCGCATTCTTTGGCAAATCCCTCTACGTGTTCGGCTTCTTTTTCAAGAAAGCTCTTGGGAATAAACAACGGAAAGTAAGCATTGACATGTCCGGTTGCCTTGAACATGCCGTCGAGTACCCGCTGAATGTTTTCCCACAGGCTGTAGCCCCAGGGCTTGATTACCATGCAGCCGCGCACCGGTGAGACTTCCGCCAAATCAGCCGCCTTGATCACCTGCTGGTACCATTCGGGATAATTGTCCTGCCGTGTGGGGGTGATTGCCGTTTTGTGCTTTTTCGCCATGCGTTCTCGCTTTCGTGAAGTATAGAGTGACTTGTGACAATTGACGCATTACGGGAAGCAATGAAGGCGCCCCCCTCGCCGAAGGCGAAATTTCATCGTCGGCCGCAACAGGATGAAGTAAAAAATATAAAACGGGATAAACTCCTCGATGCGGATGCAAGATATAAAGTTGAAGTTGGGGTGTATTTTAGGCCGATTTAGTCAGCCGGCGACGCTAATATCTATTTTTTCAGCTGCGCGTGATTGAATGCTTTACGTACCAGGCAACAAAGGAATATTTGTGAAAACTCGCTCCGGACTCGATCGTATTTCGGCATCGTTTCCCGAAAAGCTGCGCGGCAGCACGATTGGCTTGCTTTGCCATGCAGCCTCGGTTCGGTCGGACCTAGTGCACGCAATTGACGTTTTCGATGAGCAGCCGTCCTGCAGCCTTGCTGCTGTTTTCGGTCCTCAGCACGGGTTGCACGGCCAGACACAGGACAACATGGTCGAGTGGGAAGGTGCCCGGCATGCCGTGCTCAACATTCCGGTATACAGCCTATACGGCGCCAAGCGCAAACCGACCCGCACTATGCTCGAACCGCTTGACGCATTGGTAATTGACTTGCAGGATGTCGGTGCGCGTCCGTATACCTACCTCTGGACCGTCAAGCTATGCCTGGAAGCATGCGCCGAAACCGGTACATCAGTCTGGATTCTGGATCGTCCCAATCCAATTGCCGCAATCGATATCGACGGCCCGATGATATCGACTGAGTTCTTCTCGTTTGTCGGCGGAGCCCATCTGCCTCTGTGTCATCGCATGACACTTGGTGAAATTGGCCGAATGCTGCAGCAGGAATATTTTCCCGGTGTTGATCTCACCGTGGTTGAAATGCAGGACTGGTATCGCAATTCCCTCTGGGATGAAACCGGATTGCCCTGGGTACTGCCTTCTCCCAACATGCCTACCCTCGACACGGCGCTTGTCTATCCGGGGCAGGTGCTGCTGGAGGCGACTACTTTGTCGGAAGGCAGGGGTACGACCCGGCCGTTCGAGCTCTTCGGTGCACCGTATCTTGATCGTGAGAAATTTGAGCTCTGTTTCAAGAGCTGGAATCTTCCCGCCTGCCGGTTGCGGGCGCATGATTTTCAGCCGACGTTTCAGAAATGGGCCGGTGGGTATTGCGTTGGATGGCAGGTGCATGTCACGAATGCGCGTGAGTACCGGCCGGTGCTGACAACATTTGCGTTGCTTGATAGTGCCCGACGCGCTGGCGGCGACCACTTTGCTTTTAACAATCCGCCCTACGAATACGAATACGGCAAAATGCCGTTTGACATTCTCGCCGGTGATAGCACGTGGCGCGAGCTTCTGCTTGACGGATGCACTCGTGTATCCCTGGTCGAGATGTGGCGGCATTCATATCAGGAGTTTAAAAAATATTGTGGAAATTGCGCCCGCTATAAGGAAGAATCCGCATGATTTGCTTTATTCTTGGTGCAGGATTCGGTACGCGTATGCAGCCGCTTTCGGAACATGTTCCCAAAGCGCTCGTTCCGGTTGCAGGGCGGCCGCTACTTGAACGGCGGCTTGAGTTTCTGTCGCAGTTTCCGTTTTCACAATTCGGCGTCAATGCGCATTATTTCGCCGACCAGATGTTTGCGTTTCGCAAGACATCAGCGCACGCGTTCGAGCTCTTTCACGAAAAAGAAAAAATTTTAGGTACGGGCGGGGGGCTTCGGTTTGCCGCGGATTTTCTGGCCGGAGAAGATACCTTTTGTGTTACCAATGCGGAACCGCTGGTATATGTCGATATGGCTTCGATTATTGCCCAATTCGAGCGGACCGATTGTCTCGGTGCGCTGGTCGCTCGACCGGTCGGATCTAACGGGACAATTTACTATGACAAGCAATCCCGTGAATATGCCGGGCCGCGCACCGAACTCACCCCCGAACCTTCGCTGTCGTCTGCGGATTACCTCTGCATCGCCTTGTATCGCAGAGAAATTCTGGGGCTTTTGAAAAATGACGACTTCTCTATTTTGCCTGTCTGGAAGCGGGCGCAGGCGGCCGGGCACAGCGTTAAAATTATCGAGGCACAACCATCGTATGTCAAGGATATCGGTACTATAGCACATCTTGCCGAACTGCATTTCGATCTGCTGGATGAAAAAGTTGCCCTTGATATGACTGATGAGCTGAAAATTGATACCCGCAAAAAAATTGCTTTTGACCGGCGCCTTGCCAAACAAGAACGCTCCGCGCTCAAGGAATATGCATGGTGCGAATGCCGTTCACTTCCCGGGGTAATCAGCATACGTAAATCACTTATATTACCTGAGGTGAACATACCCAAGCTACCTGCCATCGAGAATACCATGCTTACGCCCTGGGGAGCATTCAACTTTGCCTGAACCCGCGATTACCCTGACTCCTGCCCAGATTGATTTCCTTTCCCAAACAATCGATTCGTTTACCGTGGACACCTGGCATACCGAAATTGCCGGGTATGCCGGTTCCGATCGTCATTTCATTCGGGTAGTTAATCATGCTGCGGCGAGTTCGTTTATTCTGGTTGTATGGAACAGCCACGAGAATGATTGGCATCGCTTTCTGCATATAGAAAAAGATGTTTCCAAGCTGGTGAATTTCCTGCCGCTGGTTTATGCGCATGATGATTTGCACGGTCTCATTCTGGAAGAAGATTGCGGAACGAGCACTCTGCGCAAAATGTGCAATGGTGAGGGGAATTCGGATGTGATGCTGGATGCCTACAAGAAAGTAATTGACAGCCTGATTTTATGGCAAAGCCTTGATCCGAAAGCATGCACAACTATAACCGCCAGAACAATGGATCGGAGCATGTTCGAATGGGAAAGTGATTACTTTGCTACGCATTGTGTAACCGAATATTTCGGTTGTGATCACCTGCTGCATGGCGGTTGGCATGCGGAACGTAAAGAAATTGCGAAGCAGGCGGCTGCTTTGCCGCAGGTCGTTATTCACCGAGATTTTCAATCGGAGAATATCCTGTTCAAATCGGATTCTGTAAAATTTGTAGACTTTCAGGGAGCACGTCTGGGTCCGGCCGAATACGATCTTGCCTCCCTGCTGTTTGATCCGTACATTTCGCAGATTGATAATGCCCTGGTAAACACGCTGGTAGCATACTATTACGACTGCAAGGGAGCTTCTCAGCAGCCGCGTGATGCTTTCTGGATTTGTGCTGTGCAAAGGCTTATGCAGGCCCTTGGAGCTTATGGCAATTTATCCATACACAAGGACAAAAAGTGGTATCGGGAGTTTATTCCCACCGCACTGGGGCGTTTGGAGCTTGCAGTTAATAAAACGGACGGGTTTGCGCACATCAAGAGCATAATCAACTGCTGTGGCAATAAACTAAGTACAGCATAGTTGCCTCCTCGCTTCAGCCGGCCGCAAGCTTGTGTTACCGTCTGAGGGAGTGGTATTTTTTAATTGCTTTTCCCATTCGTGCAACTTTTATATGGAGTCGGATTTCATGCGTATGAAGTTACTTCTTCGAGCAACATCATGTCTGCTATGCTTTGCGGCCTGCAGCTCACAATATCCCTTCCTCACACGCGCCGAAAGTGTCAAAGCGGGAATTCTCAAAAATGATTGCGTCAAGCATAATGTCACTTCTGCCAATATTGCCGTGGCGGATTCGCTGCATGGCTTAGCAACCTCACTCATGAATAATGGTAAAAGTAAACAGGCATATTCTTTCATGTATATTGCCACCGTGTACTATCGCATTGCAATGGCCAAACACGGCTACGAAGAGACGTCCAGGCAAATAGCGACGCTCGAATCATCTATTGCACAGGCAAAAGAGCAATTGGCAACCTACAGCCGTGTACTTGATGAACTGAATGGACAATAAGCCGGGAGGCGAGAATGAATAGATTATTGATCGGATTGCTTTTGATATTCATGCACCTGCATCGCAGTGTTGCAGAGAATGCGTCGCCCTGGGATGAAAAGCCCGGTGCTGCTTCTATCGCCGCCAGACCGAGCAGCTCTACCTTCGAGACGTTACAGCAGATGCAGGATGTGCTTGACAAAGAGTTTAAGTCTATAGCTCCGGTTGCACCGGCACACGAAACGGATTTGTACCTTGAAGCATCGGCCCGCATCGAAGCCTCAAGGGATATCGTGGCGAAAAAACCCGACAGCAAGGAAGGGCGGGGCCATTTTTGTGCCTGCTCACTCTTGACGCATGCGGCTCTGGTGCAGTTTGCCGTTACCGCAAACGAGTCCAGAATCGAAAGCTTACACAACGAGCGGACCCGGATTCTGAGTGATCTCAATGCGATACAAGAAAAGATCATCGAAAACGAGCGCAGCGCCGCCTCACAGCTTAAAGCCGAACTCGATTCCGAAAAAGAAAAAATGCAGAAATTACAAGAAGAGGCCAATAAAAAATTCGGAGAATTGCAAAGTGCGCTGATTCAGGTAAGCCAGGATGCACGCGGCACCATAATTTCTATGTCGGATATTCTGTTCGATATCGGCAAGGCGACGCTTACCAGTGATCTCAAAACCAGCCTGGCAAAGATTGCCGGTATCCTGCTGGTATTCAAAAATTCAAAAGTAATCATCGAAGGGCATACCGACAATCAGGGGGCGGAAGAATTCAACCAGAAACTATCCGAAAACCGGGCCGCCAACGTCATGGAGTTTCTTGTCGAGCAAGGAGTTTCGGCATCACGCCTGAAAGCTGTGGGCTATGCCTTTCACCGACCTATTGCCGACAACGATACCAGAGAAGGACGCCAGAAAAACCGGCGGGTCGATCTGGTTGTTCAGGAGCAAAAAAAGATAACCGGCCAGTAATTGCTTATCGGGCTGAACGCCATTCTTCAAATAAAAAGAGTGCCAGTCGAACTTGTGCTGAAGTTGCCTGTGCTTTGGCCTCTTGCGGCGATTTCAGCGTTACCTGAATATTTTCACCCTCTTGCCTCGAGCCTGTTAAGCGACCCTCCAGGCTTTTAAATTCAGCATCGTTCATGTCAATTTCGCATGCGTACAGGTGAATTGCCTCGTCATGCAGGCCGGGAGACGTGTACATGGGTTTGTCCGTGAGTGGAATGAGTGCTTCTTCTGAAACGGTGATACCCGTTTCCTCATGCAATTCTGAGATCATCACCGCTTTGGGAGTATCGACATTGCGATCTAGCATCCCCGCCGGAAATTCAAGGCTCATATGCCCGTTGCCGATACGGCGCTGCAGCACCATTACGAATTTTTCCTCTGCGGTGCCGCTATTTTTTAATAACGGAACGACCACACAAGCGTCACCGCGAATGAGCAGGTAGGGAAGTAATTCACGTCCTTCGTCATCGGTGACGCTGGTTGTAAACAAGCCGAACAGAAATTCTCCGTTGCGTTTGTTAAGAATGTGCACGGGGGTGATTTTTCGACAGGTGCATCCGGCCTGCTGAATGCGTTTCAGCCAGGTTTGAATTTTGGGTTCGCCCATTATATCCATAGTGCCGTTACCATAACAGCCTGCAAATAAGTACCGAGGCCAGAGCACCAACAGCATCCGCCGTTAATGCAGTATGCAGTGCATGGCGTGATCTGCTGACACCTACCGCGCCAAAATACACGGCAAGGACGTAAAAAGTTGTCTCCGTCGAGCCCTGCATGGTTGAAACCACATACGAAGCGAAGCTGTCGGGAGCGGAATTAACCACCTCCGCCATGATGCCGAACGCTCCGCTGCCCGAGAGTGGTCGCATAAGCGCCATTGGCAAGGCTTCGGCAGGCATTCCTATAAGATTGGTAAAGGGCTTGACGGCCATCTCGAGCAAATCGAATGCTCCGCTGGCCTTGAACATGCCGATTGCGACCAATATCGCTACAAGATAGGGAATGATGCGCTTTGCGGTTTCAAAACCGTCCCTGGCTCCTTCTATTGCAGTTTCGTAAACATTGACCCCTTTGAAGTAACCATACAACAACAGCGTACCAATTATAACGGGAAGCAGCCAAAATGAATACAACTCTACTCCGAACTCGCCGGCATTGTCGCCGGTGACAATCTGATACACAATCGAGCTTGCAAATCCGAACACTGTCATCAGGGCGATTGTTTTAGCCACGGTTGACGGTGGCGTCAATGCTGGTTCATCCCGTTGCTGGCCCTGATGAGCTGGTGCTTCCGTACTTTCGTCGCTGACCGGTGCGACTGTGCCCGGTGTTTGTTTGTGCCGTGCTTCAAAAAATTTTGCAATGGTAATTGCGGTAATGGTCGAGAGGAGCGTTGCGATAAAAGTTGTCGGAATGATGGCTGCAGGATTGGCGGCTCCGGCTGCAGCACGCACGCCAATGGCGCCGGTGGGTAAAATGGCTATGTTGGATGTGTTGATAGCCAGAAACAGGCACATAGCATTAGTTGCCGTACCCTTTTCCGTGTTGAGTTTGTCCAGCTCCATCATTGCCTTGATGCCCAGTGGGGTTGCTGCATTTGTCAATCCGATCGCATTGGCTGCAAAATTCATGATCATTGCCGACATTGCAGGATGATCGGCCGGCACTCCCGGAAACAGTCGTACCATCACCGGCTTGATTGCCCGGGCAATTGCATTCATTAATCCGGCGGCTTCGGCTATTTTGGTTAAACCAAGCCAGAATGCCATAATGCCGATCAAGCCGATGGCCAGGTTGACAGAGGCCTTTGCCGAATCGAAGGATGCCATGACGGTTTCCTCCATTTTGCCGGTAAATCCTGCCACGGCAATCGCAATTAAAATCAGGTACAGCCAGATCACATTGATCGCAGCAGGCCTTTTAGTATCCACGGCACATCCTTCCGTAACAAATTCTGTCTCCAAATCGTCCAGTAAATATAACACACTGCGCGTCAGCCATCACCGATGAGAAGCTCTGCGTCCGGCAAGCAATATTCAGCGAATCGTATTTTACAAAAAAGGACTACGATCATGAAAAAAATGCTCCTGGTTATAACGGTCATTGTCGCTGCGGTATTTACGCTGCTGCTTGTCATTCGCAGTATCAATCGCTCGAATGCGGGGGTTACTATTGTTGAGCAAAGTAAGCTTGATGATATCATTCCCCGGCTTTCGAGTCAGGGATATGATCTCGTCAAGATACTCGGCTTTGCCCTGCAGCATCACGAGCGTGAAGTACGCATGCGCGCTGCCTGGGCGCTGGGCGAGACGGGTGATCCCCGGGCGATCAAACACCTGGCTCCCGCGCTTATTGACTTCAGCGAGTTGGTCCAAAGTGCGGCCGAAAAGGCGGTAATTAAAATCGGGCCGCAAGCGGTGCCTGCATTGATTGATTTGGTTCATACGCGCGGCAAGTCGGTAAACAGCGAGCGCTTTGCGCGGGTAGTTGCGGCTATGGGCGATGAATCTACTTTACCGCCGCTGCAAGAAATGCTCGAGTCCGGTTCTGATTTGTCGAAAGGATATGCCGCCCGTGCACTGGGTGCATTGGGAGACAAGCGTGCTACAGGGATGCTCATCAAAGCTGTTGTCGATGATTCAACGTTTGCGGCGCAAATGGCAGTGCAGGCCCTGGGGCAGTTGCGTGCCGAAGAAGCCGTTGCGGCGCTCACGCCATTGGTCACCGATGGAACAAAGTCCCTGCGCATCGAAGCAATCCGTGCGCTCGGGGCGATTGGCAGTAAAGCATCGGTGGCGGCTCTCATTTCGGCGCTGCATTCGAGCGAGCGTGAGATTGTGCGCGCTGTCGTCAAAGCACTGGGAAAAATTGGCGATCCGGCGGCCTTGCGGCCGCTTTTCTCACTTATTAAAAGCCGACACCCTGTAACGGGTGAGTATACAGATGATATTGATTCGGCGTTGATCCATATTGGCATACGTAATATCGACTCACTCGCGGTGCACGGCAGCGATTTAGACTATCGTGTTCGTCGATATGTCATGCTTCTCGCCGGGTACAGCGGCAACCTTGCCGCTGTGCCGTTGCTGAAAAAGGGCGTAGCCGATCCACATCCGCTCGTGCGAAAGCAGGCTATTCGTTCGCTGGCATCATATCCCACCACCTCTGTCGCTGCAGTGTTGCGGGATGCGCTGCATGACACCAACATAGACATTCGAAGCGAAGCAATCCGAACGCTGGGTCATTCCGGCGATCGGGCCAGTATCCCCGAACTGCTGCGGATAGTTCGCAGCGGTTATGCGAACGGAGCGGCTTCATTGCAGGCAATCGCTCCCTGGCAAGCGGCGGCAATCGCCCTGGGCCATATGAAAGTAACCAAAGCTGTTCCGCTGCTCATTGAAGCGTTGAGCACTCAAGCCGCTCCCCGTCCGATTCGCTGCAGCGCAGCTTTGGCACTGGGTGAAATTGGAGATAAGCGCGCGCTTGCCGAACTTACATCCACCGTACTGGAACATGCTCCCCGGCACAATATTGAAAAAGTCATTCGATGGGATGTGCGCGGTTACGCAGCAGCAGCATTGGGCGGGATGAAAGCGCCTACGGTTCCCGCAACGCTGATTAAAGCATTGCAACGGTCCGATCCCGGTGATATTGATTTTCGAATCGATCTCGTAAAGTCTTTGAGTATGCAGCACAGCAAAGAATCCGTGCCGGTGCTGATTCCCCTGCTTAATCATCCCGATCAGCAGCTCGTTGCAGAAACTAAAATAGCCTTGCGCTCGATCTCCGGCAGGAATTTCGGTGATGATGTTGCTGCCTGGCAGTCGTGGTGGAAGCAGCTCGCCGATAACTCCTGAATCGCTCTTTCAATTCGGGGCTTACCCTGTTTCAAGCGTTATGCTCATTTTTGCATATCGAGAAGGCTGAAGCCTATTTTTCTTAGGTCATATGTTTATTCAATGCCATTTATGGAGTATGGTGAAATGTGCGTTCGTAGCTTACCGGGTTCGATGAATTTATTCCTGTCGGTACTCTTGTTCTTCATTGCCGGTGTGAAGTGCGCCGAAGCAAAGAATGCGGCAATAATCAAAATGGCCACAACCACCAGCACAGAGAATTCCGGTTTGCTGGATGTACTCCTGCCCGAATTCAAAAAACAAACCGGCATAAAGGTTCGCACGATTGCCGTTGGCACGGGGAAAGCGCTGCAGCATGGCCGCAACGGGGATGTTGATGTCGTATTCGTACATGCCCGTCGGGCCGAGGACGCCTTTGTTAACAAGGGCTTTGGAATCTATCGCCATGATGTTATGTTTAATGATTTCGTAATTGTCGGCCCACGCAGCGATCCAGCCGGTATCGATGGTATGAAGGATGCGGTGGCCGCATTGAAAAAGATACGATCTACCGGTTCAGGATTCGTCTCGCGCGGCGATGAATCCGGCACGCATAAAAAAGAGCAAAGCATTTGGCGCAAAGCAGGAGTCGCACCTGACTGGAAATTATTCCTGGCCGCTGGTCAGGGCATGGGTGCGGTACTAATGATTGCACACGAAAAACAGGCCTACACCTTGACAGACCGGGGAACTTTTATTGCATTCGAGGAGAAAATTGGCCCTGAAATTCTCTGCGAAGGCGATACGCTGCTGCATAATCCGTATGGCGTTATTGCCGTTAATCCGGAAAAACACGTTCATGTCAATATAGCGCAGGCCCGGACATTTATCGACTGGCTGTTGTCCGAGGCAGGTCAGCAAATTATCGGCAATTTCCGCTTGCGCGGCAAACAGCTTTTTTACCCGGCCGCAGCCTCACCCACACGTCAATGAATCCCTTAACATCCGCAATTATTGTCTCCCTTAAAACGTCGATGATCTCAACGATGCTGTGCGCCCTGATCGCTCTGCCCGTTGCAGTCGTGATCGCGCAGAATTCGTTCAAGGGGAAAGAATTACTCATTATCGTTCTGCAAACCTTGCTGGCAATCCCCACTGTCGTGGTCGGCTTGACGGTGTATGCGCTCATTTGTCGAGGAGCTGCGCTGGGGAGTCTGGGTTTGCTTTTCACGCAAACGGCAATTGTCATTGGTCAATGTTTGCTGGCGCTGCCGATAATGATCATGTATGCATATAACGCAATTGCGGCTCTCTGCAAAGAGGTCTCCGATACGGCCCGCACACTGGGAGCAAGCGGCTTGCAAACCGGGGCGCTTGTCCTCTCCGAAGCCAGGCACGGCATCCTGGCCGCCATAGCCGCCACTTTCGGAAGACTCATTGGGGAAGTTGGTGTGTCGATGATGCTTGGCGGCAACATAGCCGGATACACGCGCACGATGACGACTTCGATTGCGCTCGAGACATCAAAAGGAGAATTCGTGCTCGGCCTTCAGTTGGGCGGAATATTGCTTGCAATAGCGCTTGGCGTTAATATTTGCCTGCGACGCCTGCTCATCCTGCAAAGAAGGGCCGCAGAAAGGGTATGATGACAATCACCAATCTTAAGAAGTGCTTCGAGCATGTCGTTGCGCTCGATATTGATACGCTTAACCTGGCGCAAGGCATGATTCACGCAATTATCGGTCATAACGGCAGCGGCAAAACCACATTGATACGCATTCTGAGTGGCCTTGACAAAGCGTCATCAGGACAATTTACCTGCAGCGCTGGTATGAAGCCGATAGCCGTTTGTCTCCAGAAGCCCTATCTTTTTTACGGTACCGTCGAACAGAATGTGCGCTTGGGTATCGCACTGCGCAAGGAAAGAGCGGATGAACGGCGCATAAAAAGTATCGTGAAGCGATTGCGTATCGCGCACCTGATGAGCAGGCCCGCCAAGCTGCTGTCGGCCGGGGAGATGCAGCGCGTGTCGTTGGCGAGAGCCCTGGCGCTCGAACCTGCTGCATTGCTGCTTGATGAACCGACCGCAAATCTTGATCCGGAATCCCGACAGGCCATCGAGCGTGAATTGTTTTGCCAGAAGGCCGGGGGGGTTACCTGCATTTTGACCACGCATCAAATCGATCTGGCTCATCGTCTAGGCGACACAATCACACGGCTCGAAAGCGGCCGCAAAATCTCCGGAGATCTCTGCACGATTCTGGCTGTTGCTATCACCTGCCGGGACAGCACGTATGTAGCGGATTATCGGGGGACACGCATATTTCTCACCGCTTCGCAAACCGGAAAAGCCCGCATAGCGATTGCGGCAAAAGATGTCGTTATTTCGCAAAGTGCGTTTGATTCGAGCATGCTCAATCAAATGCGGGGAGTGATTAAGTCAATCTGCCAACGGGGATCAGTCATTGAAGTAGAGGTTGACATTGGATTTGACCTACTGGCTGCCATAACAGAACAGTCGCTCTGCAGATTGAATTTAGTGGTCGGCACTACTGTGTATATTTCATTTAAAGCCGCGTCGGTAGAAATACTGTCGTGGCTTGATTTTTAAAAAACGTTTCAAAGGAGATCCCTATGCAGGATGCGGAACTGAAAAAAGTAATCGAAGAAAAATCCTACGCTCGAGACGGCAAAACAAAGCTTGATTGTGCATCAGCGTTCAGTATCGCCAAACAGCATCGTGTTGCCCTCGCAGACATAACCAGAATGTGCAACCAGAACAATATTCGCATTTCCAAATGTCAATTGGGATGTTTTGCCTGATATGATAAAGCCCAACTGCAAACTCTATATTTCCACCGAACAGGACAAAGGCGCCTTTGGCGACGGCAAATACTTGTTGCTCAAGGCGGTAAAGCAACACAGATCAATTCAACTGGCGGCGCAATCGCTGGGGCGTGCCTATCGTAAAGCCTGGGGGGATATCAAGCGAGCCGAACAAGGCCTGGGACGCAGGCTGGTGACAACCTCACGCGGCGGCAGCACCGGCGGGGAGTCTGCATTGACCGAATTTGGCGATGCTCTTTTGACGGCGTGGGAACACTACCAGAGCGAGGTGCGCAACGACGTCAACGCTTTGTTTTCTAAGCATCTGCGCTCGACATTCCAGGATGAGAGGCAATGAGGGAACTGGTTGATAAATTCGGCAGAGCGATCACGTATTTGCGCATTTCGGTGACCGACAAATGCAATTATCGCTGTACATACTGTATGCCGGCCTGCGGCATCGAACACAAACCGCATGCGCAAATCCTGCGCTACGAAGAAATTGCTCAAATCGTGCGTGTGGCTGTTCTGTTGGGCATAAGCAAGGTCCGCTTGACCGGCGGAGAGCCTTTGGTCAAGCGCAACATCGAGCACCTGGTCGGGTTGGTGGCCGACACGCCCGGAATTGGTGATGTTGCCATGACGACGAATGCTTCGTTATTGACAGGTGAGGTGGCCCGGGCGCTCACGGACGCCGGATTGCAGCGCGTCAACATCAGTCTCGACACACTCGATCCGGAACGTTTTCGCACGCTAACGCGTGGCGGTGATATCCGGCACGTTTTTCGGGGGATTGATGCTGCGATATACGCCGGACTGGCGCCGGTCAAAGTAAATATGATTGTCTTTGATGATACGCCCGCCGAAGAAGTCGACAGAATGCGGCAGTTTTGCACTGGTAAAGGTGCCCGTTTGCAGACAATTCGTCATTTTACCCTGAGCGACCGGCAATTGCAGCCGGGGCCGCTTGCAACCGATCGTCCCCTGCCGTGTGAAGAGTGTAATCGGCTGCGTCTGACGGCCGACGGTTACGTCAAACCGTGTTTGCATTCGGATAAAGAGATTAAAGTTAATATGCAAAATATATCGGGCAGTATTCTTGAAGCTGTTAACGAGCGAATTAAAAGCGGTGTTTCCTGCAGTTCACGGGTGATGAGCCAAATTGGGGGGTAGAAGGCAGACGTCGGAATTCAAGCCGACATCTCCACTATTTTCTCACGAACATTGCGCATCAGCATCTCCTTGTCACCCCGGCCCATACCGCTTACGTCAATTGGATTTCCAATACGAACGGCTACCCTGCCTGGATGAATTGTATATGATTTTTTCGACAAAACGCTTCGGGTGCCGATTATGGCGACCGGTACGACGGTTAAACCCGATTCAATTGCAAGTGAAAAGCCGCCGCGTTTGAAGCCCCCGATATCACCGGTTTCACTGCGCGTGCCTTCAGGAAACAGAACTACCGAAATGTCTTCCTCTTGCAGACGTTGCGCGGCTTTGGCAAGAGATACTCTTCCTTTGCGCGCACTGCTGCGATCGATGCTGACATTACCGATCATGTATACACCCCAACCGAAAACCGGAATTAAGAATAATTCTTTTTTAGCAATAAATGTCAGGTGAATATGTGAGAGCACGCTCATTAATACAGGAATATCCAGGTGGCTCTGGTGATTGGAGACAATTATGAATTTGCTGCTGTGCTTAATTTTATCAAGTCCGTCGATTGATACTTTGACGCCGCACAGTGCCAGCAATTGACGACTCCATAATCGGGCGATGACCATGCCTGCTTTGCGAGAGAAAATGCTGAGAAGAATGGCCATGATTGCATAAATGGTTGTGCTGACAATTATCCAAGGTATTCCAAAAATCGTATGAAATGCTATGCGTGCACCTGCTATGCCGCCGTTTTGCTGAGCCACACATTATCCTTTCCAATTCGCTCGCGAAGTGTGTTTACGGTTGCCGGTTGTGGATTGATTTTGTATTTCTGCGAAACGATATTATACTCGTTTTCTTCCTGAGTCACCAGGTGAATAATAATCGAGCAGTTGCCTTTCGCATCTGTAAATTGGCTCGAAAGCTGCTGGAGCGTGTCTTTTGCGAGTGTGTCGGTTCGCAATTTGAGATGTACCGAACGCGTCAGCTTTTCCCGGGTCTCCGAGAGCGGCAGAACATTTTCTACGCGCAGTTTGGGAGCGCGTTCATTATCACGCAAAGTTATGGTACCGTGAATCAGAACCATCGCGTCCATCGTAAGGATGTGCTTGAATTTTTCGAATGCGTCGCCAAAGACCAGCAACTCGACGGGGCCGTCGAAGTCTTCCATGGTGAGAAAGGCCATCTGACGCCCGTCACGCTGGGTATAGGTTTTGAATGAAGTCACGATGCCGCCGACGGTTACTTTGTCTCCGTCCTTGAGGGTCGTCAGATTATCCGGACTCAGGCTGATGGTAGAAAATCCGATAACTTCATCCCGAAAGTGATCGAGCGGATGCCCACTGACATAAAAATTCAGGATTTCCTTCTCTTTTGTCAACAGCTCATTGTACGGCCATGGTTCAACTGTGTTGAGTTGGGGCTCGGGAATCTGAACTCCATCGTTTCCGTTTCCACTCTCATCGAGGAGGTTGTCGAAGAGGTTCGTCTGGCCCGAAAGCCGGTCCTTTTGGAAGCTCGAGCCGTATTCAATCGCCCGGTCTATAGATTCGAAAAGCTGGGCACGAGTTCCTTTGAGTGAGTCCAGCGCTCCGGCATAGCACAATGATTCAAGGCATTTTTTATTGGCATGACGTAGATCTATGTTCCGGCAAAAATTAAAAATCGTATCAAAAGAGGGTTTCTTTTGCCGGGATTCAAGAATTGCTTCCGCCCCCTGGCCCACATTTTTTATGGCTCCGATACCAAGGCGAATGTTGCCGTCATCGATGTTGCAGGCGTTGTCGCTTTTGTTTACATCCGGTGGCAGCACTTTGATTCCCATGCGCTCGGCTTCGTTTTTGATAATTAAAAAATTGTCCTGGTTCCCCAGCCACGACGTCAGGTTGGCGCACATGTATTCGACCGGGTAATGAGCTTTGAGCCAGGCTGCGTAATACGAAACGTGCGCATACGAACAAGCATGACCTTTACAAAAGCCGTATTCGGCAAACTTTGCCATTAGGTCGAATACCTGCCGGGCAGTTTTTCCCGGGATGCCTTTCTCCTCGGCGCCGGCCATGAATTTTTTGCCCATGGCTTCCATTTTGTCCATCTGTTTTTTGCCCATGGCTTTGCGCAAAATATCCGCCTGGCCCAGGGAAAAACCGCCCATCATCTGAGCGATACGCATGACCTGCTCCTGGTAGATTATAACGCCATAGGTTACATTGAGAACGTCGCCCAGCAGGGGGTGGAGTAGCTCAACCTTTTCTTTGCCATGCTTGCGCTGAATATAGGTGTCGATGTTTTTCATGGGACCCGGCCGGTACAAGGCGGTCATGGCGATCAGATCATCGATGCAGGTGGGCTTGAGTTTGCGCAGGTACTCTTGCATGCCGTTGGATTCAAATTGAAAGACGCCGACAGTTTCGCCGCGTCCGTAAAGCTCATAGGTTTTTTCGTCGCCGTCGGCAAGTTTCCAGATGTCAATGTCTTTGCCGTGATATTGTTTAATCAGGCGCACTGTTTCCTGCAAGAGCGTGAGGGTGCGCAGGCCCAAAAAATCCATTTTGATGAGTCCGGCTTCCTCGACATATTTCATGTCAAACTGGGTCATCACCGAATCGGAATTGGGTTGCTTGAACAGCGGCGCCCAGTCGACAACGTTGCCGGGAGCAATAATAACGCCGCCGGCGTGCATGCCGGCCTGACGGGCCAGGCCTTCGAGTACTCGTGCGTGTTTGAAAAGACCTTCATATTGCGGATTGCCCTTAATTGCATCTGCCAGTTCTTTGTTTGCATCGATTGATTTTTGTATCGTTTTCTCATTGACCATGCCGGCCAGTTTATTGGTGTCTGCAACCGAAATGCCCATGGCCCGGGCTACATCACGCACTACCATCTTGGCTTTCATACGGCCGTAGTTGATAATCTGGCAGACTGCCTCCCGTCCGTATTTTTGAACCACATAGTCTATGACGCGATAGCGATCCTTGTCCGGGAAGTCAACGTCTATATCAGGCATGGAGATGCGTTCGGGATTCAGGAAGCGTTCGAAGAGCAAATCGTACTTCATCGGATCGACCAGCGAGATATCAATGGCATGCCCAACGAGTGAGCCGGATGCCGAGCCTCGGGTGTTGACCATGATGCCTTCTATGCGCGCGGCGGCAACAAAATCGCGCACAATCAGAAAGTATCCTGAAAAACCCATCGAGATAATAATCTGTAATTCATGTTCGAGCCGCTCAATCAGCTCATCGGTTACCTCATCGTATTTTTCTTTCAGGCCCTTGTGCGCCAGCTTGCACAGATAATCGTCCGGGTCGGTATATTCCGGGGGAACATCCACTCCCGGAAGCTGCGGTTTTTCAAAAAGCTCCACGTTGCATTTATCTGCTATGTCAACAGTGTTTTTGAAAGCTTCTTCCATGTTGGGAAACAGCTCGTGCATTTCCTGAGGCGATTTGAAATATACCTGGTCGGTGCTGAAACGATAGCGATTCGGATCATCCATGGTAGTCTGGGTCTGGATGCAGAGCAGTATCTCATGTGATTGAGAATCTTCCCGGGTGAGGTAATGCGCGTCATTCGCCACGATGAATGGTGCTCCCAGCTCCTTTCCCAGTGAAATAAGCTCGTCATAGATTTGAAGCTCTTCGTCGATGCCGTGGTTTTGCAGCTCGAAGTAAAAGTCGCCTTCGTCAAAAATTGACATGTACTCCTGCGCTATCTTCTTGGCTTCATCCCGTTTGCCGGCAAGCAGCAGCCGCGGGATGTGCCCGCCAATGCACGCGGAGGAGCCGATAACGCCCTGCGCATGCTGACGCAGTACCTCCGTGTCGATGCGCGGCTTGTAGTAGAATCCCTCCTGATACCCGATACTGCTGAGGCGCATCAGGTTCTGATAGCCCGTCTTGTTTTTTGCCAGCAGCAGCAGGTGGTAGGTAGACCGCTCGTCTCTGGTTGATGTCTTGTCGAATCTTCCCCTGGGCGCGATATAGGCCTCGAAGCCGATAACAGGCTTGATTTCGGCTGATTTGCATTTGTCAAAAAATTCCAGCGCACCGAACATGCCGCCGTGGTCGGTAAGCGCCAGTGACTGCATACCGAAATCTTTGGCTTTGGCCACCATGTCCTTGATGCGAATAGCGCCGTCGAGGAAACTGTATTCCGAATGATTGTGGAGATGAATGAAATCACCTGGTGTACTCATGGTGACAGTACTCCAATCTTTTCTATTTTGGTCAGGTAGAATTTGCGGGTTGCATTTGCGCGTACCGAAACACCCTCGAGCTGCATTTCGTCTTTTTTGATCAAAAGTGTTGGAACAATAGTATAGACGTCTTTTTTGACGCCGGGACTGCCTGCGTATTCAAATCGCAGGTGAGAGCCCATTAAGAGCGCGTAGTCGATAATATTGCACATTTCGGTAACATCCCGGGCCTTGAGTTCTTCACTGTATTTTCCGGTTTTAATCGTGGCATTGGCGGGTTCCCGGTCCGGTTGATCAAACTGATAGCAGGGCTCGCGTGCGGGGCCGACATGCTGCAGGTTCCAGGAAGCATTGCGCGGACGGGCTTTGGGCCGGCGGGGAAGCCGCGGATCAAAGCCCAGTTCCGAAAGGACGCATTCAACTTCTATTTCGAATCCTTTGCGAATCTTGAAAATTTTGCTTGCTTCCAGAGGTTCGATGTATTTGTTGATTGCATGTATTCCCGAAATCTGGGAACTAATCGATTCGTCCGAGCAAATCAGAACGGAATCGCTGCAAATGCTTAAGCGGGAAAATTCCCGGATCCATTCCCGTACGGTTTCAACAACATTGGTCGGGGCGTGCCAGGCGTGCAGATATTGCAGAATCGTCTCGGGCGGAATTGCCGTTGCCATCGTGTCGGCGACGACTTTCTTGTCGATCTTGCCTTTGTAAACCTGGTCGAATAGGTCGAGTGTCCCGATACGGGCAAACCAGTAGAGGTCGCGTGGTGGAACTTCCTGTGGAAGCAGCGCAGTGAAATCCGGCATAATAATGATGCCTGAAGTTGCGGTCGTTGCCGGTGATATACTGAGTGCTGCAGATTCCGGTGCCCGCGAAAAAGCAATAGTGCCTTCTTTGTCGTGCCGGATATTCAAAATTCCCAGGTAGTTGAGCACCTTCAAAATGTCATAGAGCATCGGCAGGGAAGCTTTGCCCTTTAAGAGGGCGGTAGTGAAAACAGTATTTTCCCGCAGATCAAGCGCCGCCATCAGCAAGCGCAAATCAAACCAGTTGGGGCAACTGAAATCAACAAAATCTTTCAGGCACATTTCGACTGATTGCGAAAGCCAGTTGGCTACCACACTTTCGTTGGGTGTGCAGTAGCCGTCTCTGAAGTTGAATAAATTGCGCTCTATTCCGTAGGTAAAATGCAGATCTGCGACCGTATCGATATCGCCATCCCACGGGGAGTTGAACCCGTGCAGCAGTTTCTGCAAGGCGGCCTGAGTAGATAAATGCAACCTGCCGTCCTTGTTGCGGCGTATTTGGCGCTGACTTGCCAGTGCAATGACGACAAGCAGATCGTTGAGCGACCGGTGCTGCAGCGGTGAGGCAACTTCGGCAGAGCTTTCGGATTGCAGGAATTGAGCCAGGATGTGCGCATTCTTATCGAGCAGCTTTTCAGCCGCTTCCCGGAATCCGATGCTGTAAGAATTCCCGTCGCTGTCGTGAGCCCGGTAGGTGAGAAATGATTGTCGCAGCTCTTCGTACACGCGGGTGGTATCGCCGTGCGGCAATCCTCGTGCGCCAAAAAGATATGCCAGCGAGCAGGCAAATCGGCCGTCCAATGACAGGGCGTCAAAACGCGTGTGCAACGATGCCGGGGAACTGAATTCTTCCGCAATATCCGTGAGCATCGACGAGGAGATAATCTTTCGCTCCAGCATCGATTTTTCCAGCAGTTGCTGAAAAACAAGATTATGCGGCAGGCGTTTAAGATATTCTGAAAATGAAATCAATGGTCGTTGTCTTAAGACTGATGTAGGTTGAATTTTCCGGGCTCGTGTTAACTTCTGAATATACTTTTTTCATCACATAAAAAAAACGCCGGCCAGAGAGCTTAGGCATATGAGAGAACTTTGACTTTGCGAATCTGCTTGGTAGTCGCTTCGTGTATGCGCATCCTGATTCCGTCGACAATTACTTCTTCATTTTTCTGCGGGATACGTTCCAGATTGTATTGAATCCAGCCGGAGATGGTGTTGAATCCGTCCTGATGGATTGGCCGGTGGATCAGCTTTTGAAAGCGTTCAATTTTCATGGCCGCATCGACCATCAGGCTGCCGTCGGCCTGCAGCTTCACGCGCTTGCGGCTTTGAGCATAGACTTCTGATGCATCCCCGGCTATCTGGGCCAGTATGTCTTCGACGGTTACCAGCCCGATAATGGATCCGTATTCATCGATGATCATGGCGATGGTCAATTTCTTACGCTTGAATATGAGCAATACTTCATCAATGTCTTTTGTGCCGGGAACAAAGCTGACGTCCCGCATGTAATCCCTGACCTGCGCCTGGGACCGGGTCTGATTCATATACCGCAGAACGTCGCTGTCATACAGCATGCCGATTATGGATTCTGGGGAGCCTTGAAAAACCGGAAATTGATCATGGTCGCTGTGGATAATTTTATCAATGCATTCATTGAGCAAGGCATTGCCGTCCAGATACTCGATTTCGGTTTTGGGCGTCATAATCGAGGTAATCTTTTTGCTCTCAAAGGCCATCAGGTGTTCCATCATAGAGACGACGTCCGGTGCAACCAGCCCCTCTTCCTTGCTCAATGAGAGCACGGTGCGGAACTCCTCTTCGGTTAGCAGGTTCGAGCCTTGCGATTTAAACAAATTCGTAATTAGATCGGACAATCGCTGCAGGAGCAAGATTACCGGCGACAGCACAATTGTCAGATAACGAAGCGGCGGGGAAGCATACCTCGCAATAACTTCGGCATGCTGGGTGGCCAGGCTCTTCGGGGTTATTTCACCGAAAACGAGGATAAGGAAGGTCACTACGCCGGTTGCATAACCGACCCCCCGCGAGCCGAACAGATCGGTAAATACCTTTGTAGTCAGGGATGCTGCGGCGATGTTGACCAGATTATTGCCAAACAGAATTGCAATAAGCACCTGGCGGGTATGCTCTTTGACCCAGAGCAGGTGTGCCGATCCCCGCAAATTCTGTTCAGCGATGCTGCGAGCTTTGATGGGATTGATGGTAGTGATTGCCGTTTCTGTTCCAGAAAACAGGGATGAAAACAGCAGCAGGACAATCAGGATGATTATTAAGAGTGTCATTTTCGATTCGTCGTGAAGCGTGATGCCTTTATAAGTATATCATCTATGTCAACCGATTCCGGGCCCAGCTCGTTTCGGGTGCAGGCGTGCAGGGCCTCCAGTACTGCTGAATTGTAAGGCGTCGGCACATCTTGGGCTTCGCCGAGCTCGATGATCTTTCCCGTATACCAGTCATTTTCCAGCGTCTTTTTGCTATGGGCCAGCGACTGCCAGGTCGAATTGCGCAATGCCATGCCCTGGCCTTTGCCATCCGCCAGTGCAAGTGTGCTTTCGAATTTTGCCAGCATTTCCTCCGCGCTGTCCTCTGTTCCGTTCGTTGAGCGCGCGGATATGCCGGCCGCGTGCAACACCGATATGCCTTCCTGCAGAACGTTTTTGCAGAGCCGGGTGCGTTTGCGCTCTTCGCCGGGAACTTTGCGGGTTAACGGCCTGATGCCGCTTATCAGATTGACCAGCACTTTCAGCCATTTATCTTCCATTATTGATGCGGAAGTGATGACGTGTAAGGGTGTCCTGGATAGATCCACTGCGATTTTCTCAACCAGCTCGTCGCTGCCCGCCGGATATTTTCCCAGGATGATTTTTCCCGACCCCGCAAAGGATACCGCGCCCGGCTGAGTGAGTGTGGCCGTAAAACGGATCACCCCTGCATAAACTGATGATAGGGCGGTCGATGCCAGCTCTTCACTGCCGACGCCGTTTTGGCAGCAGACAACCGGGAAGTCACGGCCTATTGCCGCTATTTGTTCGATACCGTCCCGTGTATCCGGCGCCTTCATCGTCTGGAAAATTATTGCGTTGTCAAGGTTGGGCAATTCTTCGAATGAAGTGGCTGCCTGCACTGCGACAATTTCATCGCCCGAGAGCGTAGTAATTGCAAGTCCCTTTTGCTGACGAATCGCCACTACATGTGGCTTACGTGCAATCAGAGTGACAGGCATTCCGGCTTTATGCAAAAATGCGCCTAAAGCACTCCCAATTGAACCGGCGCCCTGGATGATGTAGTGAATTTTCGCCATATCTTCATGAGCAGGAAATTCATTGAAAATACATGGTGCGGGTGTTTATCTCTACAGATGATACGGAGCTTGGCATTA
This sequence comes from Chitinivibrionales bacterium, assembly GCA_014728295.1. Taxonomy (GTDB): domain Bacteria; phylum Fibrobacterota; class Chitinivibrionia; order Chitinivibrionales; family WJKA01; genus WJLW01. The sequence goes on from WJLW01000013.1 coordinate 24,038, forward strand.
ATTGCGTATTTGTTACCACTACCCGAGTCGGGTGATGAAAATGCGACTCGCTTGCAGCAATTGGTTCTATTTTAAAAACCTTGTAATCCCTTGAAATAAAAAGAATTAAAACTTGGCAATGCATTTCGGCACGCATTTTGAGTTAATAGTGTTTTCGAAAACAAGAAAAGCAAGTCGCATTGCTAAGAACGGGTTCGCAATAATGAGACTATCACTTCCTTTAGATAGAGATATAGTATTCGGAAGAAAAAAGCGCGAGTGGCGCGATCGGGTTCCTGCCGGGAGACTGTATGCAAATGTGGGCGCATCAGGTCCGTCGCTTGCCGCTTTTTCCGGAAACTGCGTGCCGAAAAAAAGCGTGAAGTTAAGAGAAATGCTCCGATTCCGCGATTCGGAATTTGAGCACGTGCTTGTTGCATGGCAGGTTGTTTTGCGTATCATTTTCCCTCTTCCAATCCTTGTGGGGCGAAATTGAATTTTCGCCCCATCCCTCCTATGCTTTGCCGGCGAGGGTGCTGACATGCGCGACAACCGCATTGGCGAGACCTTCCACGTTGTAGCCGCCCTCGAGCAGAGAAACGATACGCCCGTCGCAATATGAGTCTGCCAGTTTCATAACGCGCTTGGTCAGCTTGAGAAAGCCGATATCGGTAAAGCGGAAGCAGCCCAGCAGATCATTTTTGCGACTGTCAAATCCGGCGGAAATCAATATAAAATCAGGCTTGAAATCTTCGGCCGCCGGAATGAGAATGTCATCAAAGGCTTTCAGGACGTCGCGGTCTTTTGCCCCGCAGTTCAAATGGACATTGATGTTGTATCCTTCACCGTCGCCTTTACCTCTGCGGGATGGCTTGCCGGTTCCGGGATAGGCGCGTTTGTCGTGGGTTGAGAAGAAGAGCACGGATGGGTCACTATAAAAAGCGGTTTCGGTACCGTTGCCGTGGTGATAGTCCCAGTCTATTATCAGGATTTTCTTATACCCCAGCACCTGTTGCGCGTACTTTGCTGCTACGGCTACGTTATTGTAGAAGCAGAATCCTTCTTCTCTGCCGGTATTTTCGGCATGATGTCCGGGAGGACGAATAGAGCAAAACGCATTACGCACGACTCCTTCGGATACGGCCTGCACAGCACAGAGTGATCCCTTAACGGCCAATTCAGCAATAGGAGCTGATTTTTTGAATCGAGCGGATATGTTGTCGATATGCTTGCGCGTATGGATCAGCTTGATTGCAGCCAGGGGATCACCGGACAGTGGTAGCGGGAGCACATCTTCGATGAGGTCGGATCGTCGCATGGCTTTCTGTATCGCAATCAGCCGGGCCGGTGATTCCGGATGATTGCCGAACAGCTTGTGCTCGAGATAGCGATCATCATGCACGTAGCCGGTAGGGGATGGGGCTGCCTTTTTTTTTCCGGCAAAGACATTCCGGGATGAAGCTACCATCGCGGCACCGAATTTGATGCCGTTTTGTATGAAATCTCTGCGCGAATATGCTGTCATTTTCGACTCCGTCATCCAGTAGAAATATACTTCTGATCTGCATATTGCGAATCCCCCGTCGAAGTTATTTGGCGACGCGAGTTATTTTTGCTCTTACCCGACGAAGGAGGAGTATCATGCCACAATCCGCTACGTTTTGCACCGCCGTAAACTGCATGGATGGCCGCACGCAAGTGCAGGTCAATGCCTATCTGAAAAAATATTTCACCGTTGAATATGTCGATACTATTACCGAGCCGGGACCGGTGAAAATTCTGGCAGAGCAATCCCCCCATTCGCTGCTGGACTCTATACTGGCGCGACTGGATATTTCTGTGCATAAACATGGCTCGAAGGGGATAGGGGTAGTGGCGCATTATGACTGTGCCGGCAACCCGTGCGAAAAAGATGCGCAAATGGATCAGCTCTCACGGGCAATCGCCTACCTCAGTGTTACCTATCCGGATATGGATATTCTTGGATTGTGGGTGGGAGAATCGTGGCACGTTGAGCGAGTGTGAAGCACACCGGGAAATTGCTCCCATAATGGGAAAATTGCCTCATTGCGCGTAATAATATCTTGTCACATCTGACTAAAAAAATCGAAAACATCACTGCGATACACCGTAGCATTTTCATGCAACAGGCTAAGGATGAGCAGTGACAGGAAATCTTGCGGATTTGATGGTGAATACCGTTTCTTGGCTCCATATTTGCTCATCTATTTTTGTTGTTCACCCAGAATGCGCAAAGTGAGGCACCTATGAATACAATGACGATGATGCATGATTTGAAGATGCTGCCGGACGTTTCTACCGACCAGATCCCGGAAAATCCGACAACCTTGAACTGGGTTGGTATGAACCATATAGAAGTTCCGGTGATTCTCGAGGACACCTCATGGGGCAGGCAGGTAGCATCGGGTAAGGCAACGGCGCTGGTTGACATTAACCAGCCGCTTAAAAAAGGTATTCACATGTCACGGCTTTACCTTGATTTGATTGATGAGCTGGAGAAAACGCCGCTTTCGGCTACCGCTATTGCCCGGATCCTGGCAAAATTTCAGCATTCTCAAAAGGCAACTTCGGCCAATGCGCTGGTTGAGGTTCGCTTTCGATACCTGACCAAGCGCAATGCCCTGGTTACGGATAATACGGGGTTCCGCAGCTATCCGGTCAAGGTTAAGGGTACACTGATCGATGGCGACATTGATGTTGTCACCTCTGTGCAAATTGCATATTCCAGCACCTGTCCTTGCTCTACGGCTTTGGCGCGACAACTGGTGCGGGAGAGATTCGAAGAAAAATACGCTGAAGCATCGCTGGTCGATCCGGCCGCAATTGCTGAATGGCTCGAATTTGAACCGGGCATCTATGCTACGCCGCACAGTCAGCGCAGTCTGGGTGATATCTCGATCCGAACCCGGGACTTTGGCTCCGTCGGCTTTCGCCGGTTAATTGACATTGCAGAGAACGCATTGCATACTCCCGTACAAACAGCAGTGAAGCGTCTTGATGAGCAGGAGTTCACGCGCATTAACGGCGAAAACCTCATGTTCTGCGAAGACGCCGCGCGGGCCCTGGCTGCGGCTCTGGAAAATGTGCATGCCGTTACCGACTACAAAGTGTATGTGCAGCATCTGGAAAGCCTGCATGCCCATGATGCGGTTGCCTGCAAAGTCAAAGGGCAACCCGGCGGATTCACGGCCGCAGGAGAATGATCTAGCGACTCCGGTATTCCGTATATCACGCAATAGCTGCCCGGCAAGCTGTTTGTTGGCACTGTCGGCGCTTGTGAAAGGGTTAGGCGTTGCTGCTTCGAAATAAACACCCAGTTTGAACCTTTCTCACATCCAAATGGATCATATTTGTTCTTTCGATGCAGATATATATATTTCTGAAAGGTGAGGAAATCGAGCTGAGGGTCTTGTGGGATGAGGTTTAATCGGTTAAACGCCTTGCGGGAGAGGAATCATGTCCAGACTGCATCATGCTCGTGAATGTGTTGTTTCGGTGTTCTTGATCGGCGCTTCGATGTGCGCGGCACGTGTTGTCATTTCCAAAACCCAGATCGCCAGCCTGCTCGGCAGTGACAAAACCGGCCGACTGGTTTATGTCAATAAGTCTGATTCCCGGGCATATTTCATTGATTTCGGCGCTTCATCATTCGAAGCGAAGCGACTCTCCTCTCTCGCCAATGTATCATCGCCCATGCTGTCACCCGACGGCAGGTATTTTGCGTTTGCAATTGACAACGTTCGCAGCAAGGGCAACTGCAGCGACGGATACAATACGGCCGAAACCTACCTGTGCAAGCTTGAAGAAAGCTCAACGCCCCGCAAAGTAGCCAACGGCTTCGACCCTCGCTTCTGGCAGGATCCCAACAGTGGCAAAATGTACCTCGTCTATCGCACCGGATACTGCAAAGCCAGGTGGCCCGATCAGCCGGGTGAAACCTACAAACTCGAGGTTGATCTTTCATCACTGAGCAAGGCCGGTGATCCGATCCGGGTGTATGCTAAAGGATTCGGGGGCGGGCTCTCTAAAAGCGGCAGATTTCAGTGGGGACTACCATGTCTACCTGATCAGGATGAATGACAAAAAGGCAGTCAAGGCGCTTGACGGAAACAATGGTGTGCCCCACCTGTGGATCGGCAATGTAAGCAGCTCACCCGAAATTAAGCTGGATAATTCAGCGCTCCATTTCAGTGCGCCCCCAGGGGGCAATGTTCCTGCCGGACAGGATATCATCGTTTCAAACAGCGGGAGCGGTACGTTATCGGACGTGTCAATAGAAGAAGACGCTACCTGGCTGACCGTAAGCAAGAGCGGCGGCGGCGGTAATGTGCAGACGTTGCAAAATGAAGTTGACATCTCCGGCATAAGCACCGGCTCGCATTCGACGACGGTGACCGTCTCCGGCGGTGGCGCCCGCAATGCTGCAACCTACGACGTTAATCTTATTATTGTAGATTCAGCATCAGTTCCGACATCCATCAGCATCACGCCCGAAAACGACAGCGTGGAAGCCGGGCAGATCGTGTTGTTCAAGGCCGTGGTCAAGGATGCGCAGGGGAATGCGCTTCCTGCCCAACCCGCAGTCGAATGGAACGCATCGCACGGGGCGATCAGCAGGAGCAGCGGGACGTATACGGCCCCGGATCAACCAGGCGGGCCATACACTACACTAGCGCAAGCTCACCTCCACCGTCACCTCATGCTCCTCTTCGTCCCCAACCGGCGGCAGGATATTTGTATCCAGAGGCTTCCCGTCCATTTTAACGGTCAGATTACCGGTTTCAAGGCCCTTCGGATTCAGGATGGTGATGTTGTAGACGGCATTTCTGAATTCGCGGCGCACTTTGATTTCCTTCCACGCGCTGTTCAGTACGGGACGGACGGCCAGGCCGTCGTAATCGGCAATGATGCCGACCATGAATTCACTGATGCAGCGCAGCAGCCAGCCTGCTGTGCCTGTGGTCCAGGGATTGATCGAATGGCCCGGTCGGCAGGGGTTTTCTGGGCCGAGATACATGTTGGTGATCGCATAGGGTTCGCATCCGGACGTCTCGGCAGGATTGGCCGGATTACTCGGCAACATCATCTTGACGGATTCATAGGCGTGGCGGCCGCGCCCCAGTTTTGCATCCGCGCCGATCTTGAAACAGGCGCCGTGATTGTAAACGGAGCCGTTTTCGTAAGAGCCCTTCTCCATCATCGTGATGCGGCCTATGGCGGGATTATCGCTGCGCCGGTTGTCGTAGCTGGGCTGGCTGAGCATATAGCCCCACGGACACTTCATGCGCCGCTCAACCACGTCCATGAGCGCATGTCCTGTGTCACCGAGTGCGATTTGAGCATGTACCGCCCACGCCTGACAAATAAGAAATATTTGCGCGCCGATGCTTTCGTTGGTTCCGATGCGTTCCCCGTCGTCGTTAAAACCGCAGATGAAGTGATCACTGTCCCAGGCATGCGTAAGAATGCTCTGTGCAACGGCGTCGGCTTTTTTGGTGATGTAGCGGGCTTTATCGTGTTCGTCGATCTTTTCGAGCAGCTCGGTGAACTCACGTGAGGAGGCCACCAGCGCCTGGCTGAGCCACACGCTTTCGCCTTTTCCCTGCAGGCCGGCGGCATTGATCGAATCGTTCCAGTCGCCGCTGCCCCACAGACACAGGCCGTGTTCGCCGAGTTCGTTGAAGAGAAATTCGTGCCCCCGCATAATATGCTCCAGGACGGTACCCGATGCATCGCTGTGCAGGTACGAAATCGATTCGTTGAGAAAGTCAAAATCACCGGTTTCTTTGATGTATTGACATACGGTTTCGGCAATCCAGGACGAGCCGTCGCGGTACAGGCTTTTGTCAAAGGGAATCCACTGACGCGGGGTATTCCCGTTTTCGAATTGCTTGCTCAACAGGTAACGGATGCGTTCCTTGGCTTCGGCGGGATTCTGCGGGAGGTAGGCGGCAACATCTTCCATGACGTCACGAAATCTGATGCCTGAGACGCGGCCGAATGTCTTTCCGAGCTTGACCTGCCGCTTGAGCCAGACATTGGCAAAAGCGTTGATGTCATCGTCGGGCGTGGTGATCCGGAAGCAGTTGAGCAGCTTCTGGCCGTTGTCGTGCAATCGGGCAAGTTCATTTTCGTAAAGCCGGGCGTCGAGTTTGTCATGCACGATTTCTGCGGCATGCGCGGCGTTGCGTGCCAGTCCGGCAAGGAAGCGTAATGTTCTCTTCTCACCGGGGGCGAGTTTGACATTGTATTGCAGCGCCGCCATCATCGAATAATCGAATGATGTGTTTGCGGATGCGAGTTGTCCGTCACCTTCAAGCGTGTCGGGAGCGTTGTTGTGCGCGTAAACGCCCCGGAAACGGCGGTTGGTCGTTTCATAGGCGTGCGGCGCGCTTTCGGCGGCAAAGTACATCGACGAGAATTCGATGTCGTTTTGTCGGTTGTGGTTGCTCAGCACGATGCCACGCGCCGCGTCGACGTACTCTGCACTGTTGCAGGCAGGGATTCTCAGGTTCGGAATGTGACTTTCCATATAGGGGTAGACGCTGATATTCCGGTCGGTATCGGCTGTGTTTTCTACCTCGACAATCCAGCATTCGCACAGGCCCTGCGACGGAACAAACAGCCTCAAGGCCGTGCGGATGCCGTTGGTCAACGATACGATGCGCGAGTAGCCCAAGCCGACTTCACAGTGGAATTCATCCCATTGCTCGCGCTGATAATTGCGATTGGCGGCCCAGTAGGCGCCCGACGAATTGTCACGAACGTAAATAATCCGGTTGTCTGCTCCCCCGGCGCAGAATGATTTCGTTCCGTCGGGCGCAATATCCCAGCTTCCACCAAAACCGAACTGGTCGGGGCAGACGATGAAACGGTCATTCCAGAGATAGTTGCGCCACGGGCGCGGGGGAAACATGTTGGTTATCGTATAGGTTGTGTGATCGCCAGCATAGTAACCGGGGTTAGCCATAGAATATTCCTTTCCGGATGCTTTTTCCGGTAAGCAAACAAGAGAAATGTCAGAAAACCTGCTTTGCTAAGGAAAGAAAATAGAAAATGACGGTGAGGTGTTTCAAATCGCACAGGAGGGAGTCCCGCACCCGTTCTCCGTCTGAATAGTGCCTTCAGACGGAGACGGATGGCGGGTGTTCAGCAAAAAGCATTCCTTTAAAAGGGGTCTTTTAGTAAGGAATAGTCTAAGATTAATGCAAATTCCTGTTGATTTCGCAGGGAAATATATCGATTAATTTCAATAAATGCATAATTCTTGTACTTCTGCTCATTACGGTGTGATCGGCAGGATTGTGTTTGCTCTGAGAAAAAGCGGGATCTGTTCGAGTGGGGCTTCCACGGGGATAGAAGCCCCACCCTCGAATGTTTCATCTGTCCAGGCATTTTTCCAGTCGGCGCCCTCGGGAAGATAGACATTGCGTTCCTGTGTCTGTGGCTGCACTACCGGCGCAACCAGCAGATCCGGACCGAACATGAAAGCATCATCGACCACGTAGCTTTTTTCATCGCCGGGAAAGTCGAAAAAGAGCGGCCGCATTGGCGGGGTGCCCAGCTCATGCGCCCGTTGCATCTGCTGCATGATGTACGGCTTGATTCGCTCGCGTAAATGAATGCAGGATGCCAGAATTTCATAAGCTTGCGTGCCGAATGACCAGACTTCATTGGCAGCTCCGGATTTATATACTTCCGTCGAGGAAGCGTCGGATTTGCGACAGCCGTGCAGCCGGAAAATCGGGCAGAAGCACCCATATTCGAACCAGCGTACGATCAGTTCCTGAAAATCCGGATCGTCAATGTCACCTCCGGCAAAGCCGCCGATATCGGTAGTCCACCAGGGAATACCGCTCATCGCCGTATTCAGGCCCGCCCGTACCTGGATTTGCAGGGCTTCCCAGTTCGAGAGTATGTCGCCCGACCATAATACGACGCCGTAGCGCTGTATTCCCGCCCACGCCGACCGGCTGAGCAAGACAACATCTCCCTCACCCTCCGCTTTGAGTCCGTCGTGAAAGGTTTGCGCATTGAACATGGGATACATGCAGGCCACTTCCTTCCCGCTGCCGACAGCATACCGCGCGTTCTCCTGCTGATACGGATCAATCGCCGGCTCACATCCGTCAAGCCAGAAGAGCTTGATGCCGTTGGTGTAATAGCCCTGCCTGACTTTGTCCCACACGAATGCACGCGCCTCGGGCTGTGACGGATCGTAGTAATAGAAATGTTGCATACCCTCATTGTCGGGATCGATAAACTCCATAAAAGCGTTGCTGCCGTTGTCGGCCTGCAGCAGGTAACCATTGCTGCGCAATTCATCAAAGTGAATGCTGTTGCGGTTGAAGGCCGGCCAGGTCGAGACCATGGTTTTGGCGCCCAGTGACTCAAGCTCCCGTGCCATAGCCTGCGGATCGGGCCATTGCTGTTCGTCAAAGCGAAAGTCTCCCATGTGCGGCCAGTGGAAGTAGTCGCATACCAGCACCGAAAGCGGCAGGCCGCGCCGGTGGTACTCATGCGCAACCTCAAGCATCTCCTGCTGGGTACTGTAACGCAATTTGCTTTGCCACAATCCCGCAGCCCATTCCGGCAACAAAGGCGTATGACCGGTAATATCCGCATATTTGCGCATGCAATCGAAATAATCCGTATACGCGATTACCACAAAATCAAATTGCCGGGTACCGTCGGCGATCCAGCGTGTATGATTTGCCGCCAGCTCAACGCGACCGGTTCCGGGATTGTTCCACAACAGTGCATAGCCTTTGTTCGAGACCAGAAACGGGATGGTCACCTCCATGCACCGTTGGCGCAATTCAATGACACATCCTTTTTGATCCAGCAGGCCGTGCTGATGTTGTCCCAGGCCATAGCAGCGCTCATCGGGCTGTGCTTTGAAGCAAATTGATGATTCGTAAAGATTTCCGCCGACCGGGCGGTAGCGCCGTGCCGAGGATGCATCTACGCCGGGGAATTGATATTCCTCGAGCAACCGGGTGCCCTTGCTATTGTTGCTGAATGCAAGCCGTTTTCCGGCGTCGATGCATACCTCAAGCATTCCGCATTGGATGACATCGCCGTGGGCCTGGTGTGTTTGTGTCACATCGGCCTGCTGCTGCGCAAGCAATGCCCAGTCGGTATCGGCAATAAAGGAATTCACCGAGGCGCGTATCCGGACAACATCCGGCACCCATGCCTCGATCTGAATCGTCTCCGCTGCATTGCGGTAAATATATTTCTGCTGCATAGTGTTCATTCCTTTCTGAGAGCAAATCTAATCTCACTGAACTTGCATACCTGAGTTACATTGTTGTATTATTTTGCGTAAGTGTAAAAGAGTTAAAAATCACAGGAGCATACGTGGCTAGAACTTATCCCCCCGCGGTAAAGAAAGCGATACTGCATGTATTACAAAGCATAGAAACCGGCGCCTATCAACGCGGCAGTATTGCGCCGTCATTAAAGGAAATGTCGGAGCACGCAGAAGTCTCGCTGTTGACCATGTGGAAGGCCGCTGCGGTTCTTAAAGAAGAGGGAGTACTGAAGGGCGTGCACGGCAAGCGTTTCCGGTTTGCGCCCGCTGCGGCATTCGATGTTGCTGCGTTTCATGATGCCACCCGGCAATCCGGTTCATTTGACATAAAGTCAAATCTGGTCTGGCAGCGCGCTGCGCAGCAGATTCGTCTTGACGTGTTCAACGGCGTTTATGGCGAAGGTGAAATATTTCCGGCATTCAAAGAATTGCAGCATCGCTATAATGCTTCATTTCTGACCTTGAAAAAAGCCCTGGAATTTCTGTGCAAAGAGGAGATCATCAAGCCGTACAAAAAAAGCTATACCGTCCCGCTGATTGTGCCGCAAAAGACCGGCCGCCGCATTGTGCTCATAACCTGGGGTAACATCAGGCAAGAGCTGCACCTGGAGATTCTCAACGAAGAGCTCTTGCGTGCTTGTGAATCTTATTGCTCCCGCATGCGTCTGTCGCTCGAAGTGTTCGGCTATTTTTTAGAGGACAACAAGCTGCGCTGGACATCGGTTAAAGAAGAGCATCTTGAACTTGAAGATGCAGAGGATATTTTCGGCTATATTTATCTGGTTGTTACGCCGGAGATCGATCCGATACGTATCATACGTCAACTAACACATTTCGGCAAACCTGTGGCTATTCTCGATCTGGTGGGCGGCTGGCAGATTCCTCCGAGTTTAAGCAAGCCATTTTTCAGAATGTTTTCGGTAGCGGTTTCCCCTCGCAGCGGTCGACAGGTTGGCAGATACCTGCTTGACTTGAAGCATAAGTCGATAGCCTATATTTCACCGTTTCACGAGGCTGCCTGGTCGCACAATCGTTTGCGCGGCATGACCGAAGTGTATCGAAGCGCCGGTCTCGAAAATGCGGTGCGGCTATTTACTTTCGAAAACCCTCCGGTTATTCATGAGGTGTATCAGGCTGCAGTGGATTCGCAGTGCTCCTATGATGCATTGCGTGATTATTACGATGCATGGAAGCAGCGCAATCCTGATTTCGTGCGGCATGTTTTTGATCCCTATTTTCACTTGTACCTGCCGCATCGCATATTGACCAAAGCTGCAATGGGCGAACAGCTTGGAGAATTGTTTGAAAAGGCGCTCGAGCATAAAGAGATCACAGCCTGGGTGCTGGCCAACGACGATGTTGCGGTGCCGGCCATGGAGTTTCTCAAGGCACGCGGCCTCAGTGTCCCGGATGAGATATCGGTGATTGGCTTTGACGACATGTATAATACCTTGCGCAGAGGCATTACCAGCTTCAATTTCAACATTCGCGCCATTGTACATCTGATGCTGGGCTTTGTGCTCAACACGAAGGCATTCAACGCGTATCAATTCAAAAAACGGGCGATCGAGGTTGACGGTATTATTGTCGAGCGCCGAAGCTCTGCGGTTGCCCCCACCGGAAAACGGCGTACTTCAAAATGATACGCTTGCATACATAGTGCGCGCATCGCCTGACGGATGCGCATCCACAGCTTCACCGTTGACTTTTATCGTATCGAAATCACTCAGCATTGCTGCCTGCAGGTGAAACGTGCGCTTGAGCCCGGAAGCGTCGTCGATGACGACATTGAGCGTTGATTTGTCCCGGTTAAAGAGGATATGTGTCGAATGTGCAGGTGATTCGTGCAGGCAAAAACTGCCCGACGATAATGGGAATAATTCCAGTATCAATTCGTCGGGAAGTCGCTCATCAAGAAACTGAACCGGTTGTTGCCGCGGGATGACGGAATTGGCTTTGACAAATATCGGCAGACCTTCGATTGACAAAAGCGGCGCATCTATTTCGATCCTCTGTTCTCCATCGAAGCGCCTTCCCGTCCAATAGTGAATCCACGAGCCGGCCGGCAGGTAGACGGTACGTGAAGTCCGGCCGGGTTCGGTGACCGGTGCGAAAAGCAGCGATTCGCCGAGATAGAATTCATCGCCAATCGACCAGGTGCGCCTGTCGCAGCGGTGATGGTAGACCAGGGGGCGCAAAATTGGTTCGCCGGTGCGCGATGCGCGCAGGGCGTACGTATAAATGTAGGGGGTCAATGCATAGCGAAAGGTCAGTGCGTTTTTGTAAAGCTGCTGCGTCGCGGGCGGGCAGTTCCAGGGAAATTTCGGCAGGCTGCACCAGTTGTGGTGAATGCGGGGTGTGGGGATAAACATGATGCTTTGACACATGCGCCGGGCGACGTTTTCGAGGTCAAAGGATTGGGCGTAGCTCTGCTCGTCGTTTTCGTACCTTTCAGCCTTCACCGTGAAGCCCCCTATGTCAACGCTGGTTACCGGAAACCCGGCCAGCCCCGCATTCAGGCAGAACCAGATATCCTCGGCAAAACGATCGATGCCGAATTCCGTATCTCCCGGCCAGGGAAGTGCGAACCGTTGACTGCCGATACCTCCCCCGCGTGAGAGGCATAGTGACGCGGCTGCACCAGACTCCGACCCGATCCGGTTCAGAAGGCGGTTCCAGAGTGCGCCGAAGAGGTTGCGTGAAGGAACACCCCCGGTAATTTCGCCGCCGACCCGATCGGAATGGTCGGTCCACCACAGGTCGACGCCTTCTTTGACGCGCGGGGTCACCATGTTGCTGTAGATCTTTTCCGCGCTCTGGCTTGTCAATTTCACCACGACTTCCTGCCCGTGTTGCCGCAGGAATCCCTCCTTGAGCCCTCGAGCCTGTGTCTCGGGCGAATAGTTGCGCGAGTTAAGGTGGAGGACCGTTTTGGTGCCGATCTCTTTCAGCTTGCGCATCATATCCGGACCGTCGCCGAAATCAGGATGCCAGTTGAGATCGTTGCTGGGATATTTCTTGCCTTCACGATATTGACGCAGAAAATCGGGGCCACCCCGCCAGCCGCCGTCCAATGCAACGGCGTCACAAGGGTAGCCGTCCCTTCGCATGCGCTGTGCGACATTGAGGACTTCATCGGCGCCGGTAAAGGCGATGCTGCTGCACCAGAAACCGAACCACCACTTTTGCGGAGCGGGGATCCGGCCGGTCATGCGCGTAAACGTTTCCAGAATGTCGCTGAATTCCGGTCCGTAAATAATGAACATGTCACATTCGCCGCCCGGCGCATGCATAAACCAGGTGTGCGGATCGCTCTTGCCCATGTCAAAGTATACGTGCGGCCAGGGGTTGTTGAGAAAAAAACCATACCCTTTCGTGCTCATAAAAAACGGGATCGGAAAGCCGCCGTAGTCGCCCCAATGCACTCCAGCCTTGACACTGAAGATATCAGCGGTTGCTCCCGTTCGGTTGGGTGGAGCAATTCTCCCCCCGAATCCGAAAAAATTTTCGCTGTCAATCGCAAATTCTCCAAAGAAGCGGCTTCCGCCGCTATACGTAGCTTGGGTTGAAAATCGAATGCCGCGATTGATTGACGAAAGGACGTGGCTGCCGGACCTGGTTGATATGTCGATTTCGCGCCCGGCATCTTTCCACCCGAGTTTGAGCGCTTCGGTCGTTATCTGAAAGGCATCCCCGGTCGAAGCAAAGACAAAATCTGTTTGCGGGAAATCGGTGCTCAGTAAGTCAAGCTTTTCGGTCAGTGACAGCGCATCTGAATTTGCACTCGTGAAGTAGCGGATCCGCATCACATTAGTCGCGCACGGCTCGATCCTGATCCGTTCCCCGTTTGCCGTCACACAGGTGACACCATTTGTATCACGGTTCTGAGAAACGAGGGGTGAGGTGAACGGCTTGTATGTCCTCAGATCGAGTTCGTGATCTTCATACGGTCGGTCCCAGATTACATCATTGTGCAAGTGGAGTTTTTTTGGGGGGGGCTCAGGCATCACAATCTCATGTCTTCGAAGCAATCTGAAAATTCAACGGCAAGGTCAAAGTGCAATCATCTAATATAGACGATTGACAATATTCATGATATTAAAGGAAAAATAGATGTACACGCGCACGTTTTCTTTGAGAAAGGATGGCATTTTCGCAAGATTGGGGAGAGAGCGGATGCTGCTCGCGATCCCACTCCCCGAACCAGCTCAGCTCTTTCCGGTTGACGTAATACATCTTGCCGAGTATATACATCTGCGCCAACAGAAGGTAGAGCGTGGCAAAACTCTCTGCAAATCGTCCTGCAAATGGTATCGAAGCGCCAATTGCGATGTTCGAAACAAGCTTGATTGTGCCCACCAGCACCATGAATACAAATGCAATAATAAAATCCGGCAAAATACCGAAAATCGATTGCACGACCGTAAACGGATTGTAATCGGGAGTGCAGTCAATGCCATAAGAGAAGACCCGCGGGCCTTCTCCTCAAAAGTGCAGCAATCCAGGAGGTCATTTCCAGGTAAACGTTTTGGGCAGCATTCTGGTAGACGTTGTAATGCGCAGGATATATTTCCCGGCTTTCAAGCGTGAACCATTTTGCAGAATTCCGTCCCATTTGACAATTTGAGCGCCGGCAACGCCGTGCATGTTCAGTGTATAGATCAGGCGCCCCATAAGATCGTAAACCTGAAGCTTAATCAGATTAGCCTGATCGGGCAGGTAGAGTGTCAGCATGCCGTGTGCAACGACGACACGCAGCGATGCATTGACAACGGTCTTGTCAATTTCAACCGGCGTGGCAAAGTAGCTGTGCAGGTTGTTGTATTCGTCAATTTTGACCGGATTGATTGCCAGAAATGCCGTGTAATCACTGAGTACCTGATAGGCGAGAGAAAGCTCGATAATCTGATTTCTATTGACATGGGTTGCGCCTTGATCAATACTCAATTGACTGATGAGCTGACGTGCCCAGATTTTGGGTATGACCCGATTGGTATTGCTTTGGTACGCCAGATCAATATCATACTCAATGGAAACCGGATTGCCTTCTCGATATCCCTTAACAATGATTTTTTGCCGACCTGCGGTTGTGTACGCTGCGTACATGGTCACCGGGCTGCCGACAAAAAGGGTATTGCCGTTGGGCATAATGATATCACTGATTCCCGTACCACTGAATTCGACGGAAATATTGCTGAGCTGCGGGCTTTCAATTTTTTTCCAGGCCAGGGCGACCGGCGGACCGACGGATTCGTTGTGCGTGATTTTGGTTGAATAGCCATTTCCGATTTTGGCTGCTTCATCGAGAAAGTATTTGTTCAGGTTGTTTCCGGCACCAAAAGTGAATACCGTTGGTTGAGATGAATGGTTCTTGATCGCGCTGAAAATGGCTTGCTCATTGGTAATGAAGCCGTCGGTAAGAAAGACAAAGTATCTTTGATGTTCGCCGGTCATGGGCACGCCAAGCGACGCCTGGACTCCCGCCAGTAAGTCTGTTCCGCCGCCGGCACTCAGGCCCTGTATAAAAGATCGTGCTTTTTGTATGTTGGCAGCGTTGGCTTCGCGCGGATTCGAATCGCCAAATCCCCAGGTGACGCCGGTATTGAAGCTTAATACGGTAAAACGATCCCTCGCTTGCAGACGGTCAAGAATCGAGTTGCAGATCTCTTTTTCTTTCGCAAGCGGCCAGCCACTCTGGGAGCCGGAGATGTCAATAAGCAAAATGATTTCGAGCTCGGGTCTGGCTCCGGTGAACAGGGAATCGTCCGGGAACAGATTAAGCGCGAAATATCCCTTTGCCTCTCCTGGATCATAAAACGAGGCCAGGGAGTAATCACTACTCGCTTGCATCCTGCTGAAACGCAGTACGAAGTCACTGTTGGGATAAGTTTGCGACGAATGCAGGATGCCGCGGTGATTATATGGCATGTCAAGTACATCATCCTTGCGCAACAGGGAGCGATGTACCAATTCATCAGTTGTGCTCTGGGTTACCTGGGTGATATTGAGCGGATGTGTTGGTGAGGTTAGATTCGAGACGGGAAACCCGGTTTGAATCAGCACATTTATCTCCAGCCGTTGACCGCCGATGTTTGCCGGAGGGTTCCACAAACTGCCCGAAGGCGGCACCGGACTTGTCCCGCTGCTTTGATACCGCTCCGCAACCATGGTGGGAATACTGAGTTCCCAAACATCGTCGTGGTAAATCATCGGCATACTGAGCTCGACTTTTACATAGGCGGTATCTCCCTGGGCGATATTGGCCAATCTCTGTTGAAATACGTTTGGTCGGTTTTGCAGCAACAAGGCCGCGATACCGCCCGCCGATACTGTTGAATCATACTTTTGTTGCGCAACCTGCTTTTCCATAATCTCGGCTTTGTAAAGCATGCTGTCATATTCCATCGACATCGCATGTACGGCGCCTTCGTGCGGGAGGGGAAATACGAAGACGATATCATTAACATTCGGGAATGGATTTATATACCTCTGGGTAAGCGTGACATGAGCAAGTCCATCGGTAACAATTACATTGTACTTAGAATTTTGCGGCGAGAGCGTTACGGGAATGCCGAGAATAGAATCCTTGACAACACAGACCGGCCCCTCAATTTCATGTACGGGAAAGCTGTGCGCCTGCAAAGATGCACGCGCTATCAGAATTGTGAGGAGTGCCAATGCAAACAAACACCAGCGTTGCGTTTTGTTGAAAAGCATAGAACCTCCTTTTAAAGTGTTGGATTTTATTTCGAACCTGCTTAAAAGATACCAACGAATTGGTGCGGATGAAATTATCGCGTAGTAAAAGCGTTTTCTGCCGGAAAACAAGTTGCTAACCGGATTGACCTTTTCAGATACTTCGTCTTCCTGTTGAGAAAGAAAGCTGCGCCGTGAAGTATGTCTCAATTGCTGTTTTGCGGGCATCCGGTGCGTATTTTACCGCGGACTCATTGCGCCGAAGGTTCGCCATTTTGCAAAGGAAAGATTGGGCGGCACGACAAGTTCTATGGCATCTGGCACAATGCTTTCACCTTGCCAACGCTGCTCACACGGGCAGTCAGATTGACAATGTATACGCAGAGGCGATCGAGTTGTCTGCACAGGATGGTGCTTGCGTCCTTCATGATAATTTTACCTATTTACACACAAGTTTGATACTGTTGTTTTTGCTATTCTTCATTCGAGCAAAAAGCATCCCTGTGCCTGCATGCAAGGGCATTGGCATCGTGTAACTACCCGGTCGTGAAAAGGAGCGCCTGAGCACTATTCGCCCAAACATATCAATTATCTCAACCGTTGATTGTGTTTGCCCGTTCACCGGTATTTCAAAGCGCATGTCGCCCGCTGGGCTTGATTGAGCTTCGAATTGCTGTGGTAAATGCTTCGCGTGGTTCAGTCCCGCATGCAGAGCTGTCGCAATAACGGTTTCCTGAGCAGTCAAGGTGTTAGTGCAGTTTGAGCCGAGCAATTCCCATGCGCTCCAGTAGCATTCCCTGTCCGGCATATCCGGATCAAAGCAGCATTCCTGGGAGGGTGTCAATTGGTATGCGGTAAGGACTTTTGTGGAGTCTACTTTGCGCTCAAACATCGACGAATAGGGAATGAGCTGAGCAGAAACGATCTTAGCCGCAGAGAGGATAATAATAAGTATTCTGAGGGAATTGCCCATCTTACGCTCCTTACCGTAGAGGTTAATCCTTTTTAAGCCCTTGATTTTTTAAGGATACGAGCCTGATATATTCCTTTTATTGCATCGCTAAGTAGGATTTTATTTTCATGCAGACTATAACCCTGCCCATCCTGATTAAATCGTATTCACCCTGTAAAATCGTAAAAAATTTGCCAAAAAGCAATAGCCTTATGCAGAGAATTGGAAGAATCAAATTTCTGAGTGATTTCGGAAAAACCCGGCAGTCATTTGCAGGATATCAGGATTGTCAAAAAAACCATCTCCATGACCGCGTCCCGCATGTACGTGCATGGTGGTGCACACCCCGGCTTTGGAGAGTGCTGCAGCCAGAATCCGGCTCTGATGCAAGGGGACGAAAGTGTCCTGATCGCCGTGGATAATCAAAAAAGGCGGATTGGATGCATTGACATAGGCAATTGGATTCGCGCGCTGTACCAGGCGCAGATTCTGATTTATGGGACACCCCAGAAACTGTGCTTCCGGCGCGTCGGGCAGATTGCGATCTATGCTTGATGAATAGATCGTGAGCTGAGAAAAATCGGTCGGCCCAAACCAGTCACACACAGCCGTTACCTCACTACTTTCATGGCTCCAACCGCCGGAATTGCGAAACACTCGCTGCTTGCCGGTTGTGCCGAGCATTGCAGCAAGGTAGCCTCCTGCAGAAGCGCCCCAGGCACCGATAAAATCTTTACGAATGCCAAGCTTTGCCGCGTTGGCTCTCAGAAAACGGACTGCGCACATGCAGTCTTCAATAGCGGCGGGAAATCGTGCGTCGGGAGCAAGACGGTAATCGATCGCAAAGCAGACGAAATTGTGACGTATGAGAACCTCTGCAACAGCATTAACAGTTGTATCATCTTTGCTTCCCTGCGTGAATCCGCCCCCATGGATACACACAATGGCCGGCAACGCAACAGATGCCGCTGCCGGTGAATACAGATTCCCCCGCAATTCAAAGCCTTGTGGATTGCCATAGAGAATATCGCGTTTAGCATTGGCTGACTGCATAGTCTGTTTCGGACCGGCCGGCCCGCCTGTAACCTAAGTGTATAACAATAGATAAGAAAATGCATGTTGTGCGAAAAAAAAGGCATGCCAACTTGTGCCGGCATGCCTTACTACAGGAGTTTTCCTTATGCTTTACCCGAAATATTCTTCCAGTCCGGCCTGGCTTTCTTTCATGGTTTTTTCGCCCTTGTGCCAGTTTGCCGGACAAACTTCGCCGTGTACTTCATGATATTGAAGTGCGTCTACCATGCGCAAAGCCTCATCAACACTTCGTCCCAACGGCAGATCGTTTATGACCTGATGACGTACGATAAACTTTTCGTCAATTAAAAACAATCCGCGATATGCCTTGCCTTCACCTTCAACCAGGACATCATAATCTTGTGAAATTGTCTTGTTGATATCTGAGACAATCGGGTATGCCACGCCCTGAATACCCCCTTTGTTGACTGGTGTATTCAGCCAGGCAAAATGCGAGTATTTCGAATCGACACTGGCGGCGATTACCTCGACACCGCGCTCCTTGAATTCGTCAAGCTTCTCATTGAATGCATGTAATTCCGTTGGACACACAAAGGTAAAATCTAAAGGATAAAAAAAGAGCACAATGTACTTACCTTTGAAATCAGAAAGCTTGAAATCATCCTTGATTTCATTCTTGTAAACAACGGACGCACTGAAATCAGGTGCTTCTTTACCTACCAGAACTCCCATGGTCTTCCTCCGTATCCGGGTGATGGTGAATGTTTGCTAAGGTATGAGGGATACGCAAAGTGTATGCCATGTGGCCCGTTCTTGAAAATGGTACTCCAATCCTAAGGTCGTAGCCATTATCTATGGTTGCGCGTCTGCATAGCAAAACAATCTTGTATGGATACGTCAAAGCAGTCGGGACACAATCAACACAATTCATGTGATTATTGCAGGCAGGAAGCACTGATAGTGGAATTCAAGGTATTTACAGCCAAGGGGCCGGGATTGCAAAACGAGCTTTTTATCTCTGAGTCGCTGAGCGCGCCCCAGCGGGATACTTAAGGCGTTGTTAAATAGCAGGATAGGACGGCTCGGCAGTATCCTGCTCCTGTGATAAGCCGTGCGGGCAAAAAAAACCTGCGAATTGCAGTTTTGCTTAGTAGATTACTACACAATCACCGGAATGCGTTTGCTTTTGTATTCTGATATAATTCAGCCCAACGCAGGGAGGTCATTTTGAAATCTTCACATCTGCTTAGTTCAATAATTCTGATGCTTCTCATCATTACTCGCGGGGAGACACAGGATATTTGTGTCATAGATGATTTGCCGGTCATGCTTGACAAAGCAGCCGGATACACTGGAATTCCGATACATTCAGACTCTGTTGACATTGATGGAAACTGCGATTCAGCAGATCTTGTTTTTACCTACTCCGGCATTCCGATAGCAGGTACTGCCAGGAAAATGGGAAACTGTGATATGCAATTAAGTTTTCCGGCGCTGACCATAGATACAACTTTCGATGCCTGCCAGATTATCAACCTGCCGTCGGCTATCAGTAATTCAAGGCAGGGCTTTTCTGCACGTATCCGTACCTACCAGCAGAATAATGCCGTCCAGGTGATGATAGACAAGCCTGGTTCAACGGAACACATAAGCATTTCGATTTATGATCAGAGCGGCAAGCTTGCAGCCCGGAGTAGCCAGTTAGATTCTAAGCCGGTACGAACTAAGGTAAATACCTCACATCTTGCCAATGGAACGTATTTGCTGGTCGTGGAGTCTGAATATGCTACCCAGGTCCGGTCACTGCTTGTTAAATAATAGTCTCCCGGTCGGAATTCACCGCAATTTCGCTGTCGGGTGAGTGTTGGCGGAGGAAAGGATCATGCCTGTCGCCACTCTCGCGGCGGGCATGATGTCTTTTGTCAACAGCATCCCCTTACCTGTTGCATTTCAATCTGTTATAGAGTTCCTTCCTGCATTTTTGTATTTTAGCTCCTAGTAGCGATATACTCCAGGACCCCGGAACGCAAACATTATCGAAACAGATTGTATGTCATCCAAGCATCTCTACCTTGTGGACGGGCATGCGCTGGCTTATCGGGCATTTTTTGCGATGATGCGCAGCAACCTGACCAATCATGACGGTCAGCCTACCGGCGCGCTCTACGGTTTCGCCCTGTACCTTCTCAAATTGCTCCAGGAATATGAGTGCCCCTATATTGCCGTAGCATTCGAAGGTACAAAACCGACCTTTCGTAACGAACTGTATGCCGGGTACAAAGCCAATCGTGAGACCATGCCCGAAGAGATGGCGGTGCAAATGCCCCTGATCAAGCGGCTGATCGAGCTGTTCAACATCCCCGTCTTGAGCAGGGAGGGGCTTGAGGCGGATGATATACTTGCGAGCCTGACACGCACAGCACAACATGCCGGCTTTGTCATTACACTGGTTTCCAAAGACAAAGACCTCATGCAACTGGTCAATGAAAATGTGCGCATGCTGTTGCCGGACGGGAATGGAAAACTGGCCGAAATAGGACGTGAAGATGTTGCCGAGAAGATGGGTGTTCCACCTGAGCAAATTCGTGATTTGATTGCATTGATGGGTGATAGTTCCGATAATATCCCCGGCGTACCCGGCATAGGCCCGAAGACCGCCGCGCGGCTTTTGCTGCAGGCCGGATCGCTGCAAAAGATACTGGACAACCTCGCCGCCATCGACAATCCAAAGCTACGGGAGAAAATCGAAGACAACATCGGCAGGCTTGAGATCAGCCGGGATCTGGCTTCGTTGAGATATGATGCCGAGCTTGATATTGCGCTCGAAGATCTCAAACGTAGACCGATACGTCAGGATGCCTCTATCGCATTTTTCAAGGAGATGGATTTTCAATCGCTGCTTGACAATCCGATGTTTGATGTGAAAAAGCATCTCGCCTGCACCGTTTCGAAACCGGTCAACTTGCAGGAAGTGTATGAATATGTGGCAAAAATCAAGAATTCGGGATTTGTATCACTGGCAACGGAAACTGCAGGCGACGGAATTCGGGAAGCCGGGCTGGTGGGCATTGCGCTGGCATGGGCGGAGGATTCAGCAGCCTACATACCGGTAGGACATAATGCTTCCGAAGATTCGCATGCCAATTTACACCTGCGCGATACGCTTATGGTACTCAAGGAAATCCTGGAATCCGGGCATATAGTTAAACTCGGACACAACCTGAAATATTGTTATCAGGTTTTTAAAAATTACGGACTCTCTTTGAAGGGCCTTGGATTTGATACCGGTGTCGCTGCCTATCTCGTCAATCCCGGGATTCGACGCTATGGGCTTGATGCTCTTGCGACCGAATACCTTTCCATAAAAGCGATCCCACGAGACTCGCTTGTCGGCAAAGGAAAAAATAAGCAGCCGTTTTCGTCGATTGGGATATCAGAGGCGGCTGCTTTTGCCGGAGAGTGTGTCATTCTTCCGCTGATGCTCAAAAAGAAGCTGGAATCAGAACTTGACGACAGGGATTTGTTGAAGCTGTTCACTGAGATTGAAATGCCGCTGGTGACGGTGCTGGCCGATATCGAATGGTACGGAATTAGCCTGAATACCGAGTTGCTTGCCGGGTTTTCCCGGGAGCTTCATTTCCGCCTTGATGCTTATGCCGGGGATATTTACGCCATGGCCGGGGAACAATTCAATCTCAATTCGCCCAAACAGGTCAGTGAAATCCTTTATAGCAAATTAAATCTGCCCAGGCCGCGCAAAACTGCAACTGGTGCGTCCACCGGCTTTGACGCATTAGAGCGCTTATCCCCGAATTATCCCATTGCTCAAAAAATGCTCGAATATCGCGAACTGCAGAAATTGCTTTCAACTTACATCGATGCACTACCTCAATCGGTCAGCCCCAAAACCGGACGAATTCACACCACTTTTTCGCAAAAGATCACGGCAACAGGAAGGCTGGCAAGCGCACATCCCAATTTGCAGAATATTCCGGTGCGAACCCGGGAAGGAAATCGCATACGTGATGCATTCCGGGCTGCGGCCGGGTGCAAACTGATTGCTGCCGATTACTCACAGATCGAGCTAAGGATACTGGCTCATTGCTCCACCGATCATTTGATGATTCGTGCCTTCCAGGATGACCAGGACATTCATACCCAGACTGCCTATGCAATTTACGGGGTAATGCCGGAAATGATCACGCCTGAGATGCGTCGTACTGCCAAAGCTATCAATTTCGGATTAATGTACGGCATGGGCTCCGCCAGCCTGTCCCGCCGGCTTTCAATAGGCATTAAAGAAGCGCAAAATTTCATTGAAGCCTATTTTCAGCAGTTTCCAACCATCAAAACATTCATTAACCGCACTGTTGATCGCGCCAAAGTGTACGGGTACACTGAGACGCTGCTCGGACGTCGGCGCTATGTGCCGGAGATCAATTCAAAGAGCCGTCAGTTGCGGGAAGCCGCCGAGAGAATCGCCATTAATACCCCGATTCAAGGCACGGCAGCAGATATTATCAAAATTGCCATGATAGCTATTCAGCGGGAGGCGGCAAAGAGTTTTGCGCAGGCTAAAATGCTGCTGCAGGTGCATGATGAACTGGTTTGCGAAGCGCCACAAAACGAGGCTTCTGTATTTGCAGAATGGTTGCAGATAAAAATGGCTGAGGCGTATAAACTGAAAGTTCCCCTCAAGGTTGATGTCACGGTGGGGGAGACCTGGAACGCGCTGCATTGAGACTTTACGCTTGTGCAATCCACTCGCTCAAGGTACGAGCCGGGTAATAATTTCGTTGCCGGGCAGGCTAACCTTCACATAAGTTATGGCCTTGGCGCCGGATGCCTGAGGTACTTTCAGCGAATAGCTGCCGGGGCTGCTGTGGAGGGCCCGGGCAACTGCGACGACAGCTCCATGCGGCCGAAACGCACTTACCCTGACCTGCCCGGCTGCAGAGAGCCGGTAGTGTACTTCCAGTATATGCGGCTCGTGTGACACAATGTGTATCCCTGCATTTAAATCAGCGATGCGGCGGCGCCTGACCGGTTGAGAGCAGTCTTGAGTATTTGTCCAGTCAGGATCATGTACATCAAGCCATCGCGTTACTTTGGAAGTGGTATTGCAGATGCGATTCACACTTACATCCAACCAGTACTCTTTCTGGTCGGAAGGCGTTCTCTGGTAGCTGATGTCAAGGTCGGCTATTGATTCCGGCAAATCGGCCAGTTCGTTGTTGTTGAGCCAGAGCTTCTCCAGGCTGGTCAGTGTGCCGAACGATTCCGGGAGCTCCGTCAGTCCATTATTTGAAAGCATGCACCGTTTCAGTTGCGACAAGCCGTTCAAATCGTCCGGCAGGAAATACAGCCGATTTTTATTCAGGTTGAGTTCCAGCAGTTTGGTTAATTCGTCGATCTGTGACGGCAGGCGCGCTATCCGGTTTTGTTCAAGCAGCAATGTGCGTAGCCCAGTCATTTGCGAAAGCGATACGGGAAGGGTGGCGATAATGTTTTTTGAAGCGCTCAATATTTCAAGCTGCGTGAGCTTTCCCAGTGCTTCGGGAATGTTGGAGAGAATATTATCATCGAGATAAAGGGATTTTAAGCTGGATAACTCGCCCATAGCATTCGGCAGTGCGGCAATCTTATTGTCATTTAAATTAAGTTCGGTCAGGTTTGTGAGCTTTCCTATGCCGCCGGGTATTGAACCGATATCATTCGAATAGGCGAACAGCCCGGTCAGTTTTGTCAATTGCTGAATGGAATCGGGCAGCCTCGTCAAATAGTTGTTGTCAATAATCAACAATTTTAATTCGGTTAGTTGGCCGATTTTTTCCGGCAGGACGGTGAGATTTCGACCCGCCAGGTTAAGCCTGGTGGCCCTGTTATTCTCAAAGGTTGCAACATCATCAACCTGGATCGAATGGAGATTGTTCGAGTCAAGAATCGATCGAATGACTGATTTGTCGTCGGCCGATAGGGTAGCTGAGGCAAGGGAGACGGTAATACAAAATATTAAAAATCTGGTATGATACGACACAAGCGGGATTTCGTGCGAATTCACAATATTCCTCTCGCGATTAAAGGTGTATTACCTGCCGAAAACAATCACTGCTGCTTGTGCGGCATGATACGGATATGCGCCGATTGCACATAAAAGGTGCATTCGGAATGGACTGTCCTCCCGGAATAACGCTTCCGAAAAATCACCTGCTCAGGTATGCGCGTTTACCCGATGTTGGACACGCACATCAGGCTGATTGGCGCTGGTTATCCCCCTGCATCCAAAATTTCTTCTCTTTTCAAGCACTCTGAAACTGGTAATATACCAAAAAATAGCGCTCCCGGCAAAAATTAGTTATAGCCGTCCTTTTTATGAGCGATGCGACATTCTGCGCAAGCGCGCCATCAACTGCAGGTGCAGCAATACTCACCGAACTTAAAAGCTCATACGCGCTTCCGGATCGATTTTGCGAATGGCGTCCGCCGCGCTTCTGCGAACGCCGGAATCACTGTCACGCAGGGCGGAGCGCAGGTCGTTTAATGCGAATCTGCCTTCGTCACCGATATTGCCGAGGGTTTCGGCGGCCATGCTGCGAATTTTGGGATCGCTGTCATTAATAAGCGCATTTTTCAGCGCAAATTTGCAATACGGCGCGTATTCCAGCAACGTTCCCTGAGCCATCTCACGGACCAGCTCATCCTCATCGGCCAGCTTGGATATAATTGAGGGAAAGGCTCCGGTAGGAAACGGCTTCAGCTCGCCCAGTGCTGCCAAACCCGACCGTCTGAGCACAGGATCCGTTTCAAACAGCACGTCGCATAATATTTTGGTAGTACGATTGCGATCTTTGGATCCGATCTTGCCAAGCGCTCGAACCGCAGCCCGCCGCACTTCCAGGTTGTCATCGCGCTGAATAATGGAAATGAGCAACGGAATTGCCTTCTTTGCCCCCAGACGGGACCGCTCCGTCTCGATTACCGCCTCCATTCTTGCTTCGGAATCGCGGCTTTGCAGATTCTCCAGTCGTCCCCGGGTCGTAGCGCACCCCGGCAAGAGCGCAGTTGCTGTTGCTACTCCCAGAAAAAACAACCCCCTCTTTAATCGGTTAACCACAAGTGCTCCTCAATGGTGAATAGTGATGGTTAAATACACAGGGAGAATTCTTTCCCCTATTAAGGTAATAATATAGCATAATGTTTTTATTTTCCAAATTCAATACCGCAGCCCCATTTGCGTATTATGTGCCGGCAAATTAGGACTGGTTTGCAGGGAGACCTTACTGCTTCGGTGCAAAGTGCTCTATGGTTCCGTCCGCATAGGTCACCTGTTTCACGGCAAAATGTCCGTGCAACTTACTCTTGTCGATTGACAAAAGAAGCTTGTTTGCTTCACGTTCGGGATTGACCCCAATGCCGCCCTTCCAACTGGCTTTTTTACCGGGAGGAATTTCCTGATTAATGTTTAATTCCATCTGGATAATCTTTCTGCGGGAGTTGTCCATGAAGTGCAGGTCGCCGCGCAGGGATTTGACTGTTTGCGCAAGGGTGTTTTCGAAGAGCAGCAGAAATGAAATCTGTTTGTCAATTTTCCCCGAAGGCAAAGTTACCTCACGCAGGCCTTTGTCCACGATCTCTACCTTGATGGGTGAGGCCTCATACGTCGTGGCATCGGCCGCGGCTTGGGGTTTGGGTGGTGCGGGTGCATCCCAGGGAGATCCTTGAGACGCTTGGGGGGCTGGCTGTTTGTCGCCTTCGAGTCTGTCAAGGCGTGCTTCGAGCCGATTCACCTTGCTCTCAAGTACTTCCAGGCGCTGCTCTATACTCTGGGCCGTGAGCAGAGTGGTGGCAGCCAGTATTGTCAGTATCGTGCCGCTTACGAAACGTTGCATAAGTCCTCCCGTTTGTTAATAAAATGTTACGTGTTCCTGCCAGCGTGTGCTGGTGTATACCTGGCCGCTCGAATCTACGATAATGCACTTCAAGCGTGGTCGCCGGTTTACAAAATCGAGTATTGCATCCGCCTGCATGCAGAA
This sequence comes from Chitinivibrionales bacterium, assembly GCA_014728295.1. GTDB lineage: Bacteria > Fibrobacterota > Chitinivibrionia > Chitinivibrionales > WJKA01 > WJLW01. Next base: position 50,070 of record WJLW01000013.1, read on the forward strand.
CAGGCCGGTGCTGAGAATGTCGGTTTCAACGGGATCTTCGCCATACAGCGTGAGGCTCTGGTTGCCGGTGCAAGGATAGCCGGTAGCCGGATCCATGATGTGGTGGTAGCGTGTGCCGTCGTTGATCCAGTAACGCTCGTAGTCGCCGCTGGTGACCACACAACCGCTGTCGAGACGGACCGCGGCCAGAAGCTGTTCGTTGCTGCGGGGGTGCCGAATGCCGATCTTCCAGGCGTTCCCGTCCTGCCGCGCACCGTGCGCCGCTATATCGCCGCCGGCTTCGATAAGGTAATTGTTTATGCCCTCGCGCTGCAAAAGCTGCACGATTTCTCTGACGACGAAACCCTTTGCCAGCCCCCCGACATCAACGCGGGTTGAATCGTGAGCAAACACAAGCCGATTCTCGTCCGGCACGACAGTAACGCTCCGGTAATTGACTTTTTCAAGGGTTGCCGCAATTGCTTCCCGGGTCGGAACCTGCTGGTGTTCCTGTTGCTCTCCGAACCCCCAGAGGCGTTTGAGCGGCAAGATCGTTATGTTGAACCTCCCGCCGGTCGTATCGGCATAGTCAAGGCCAGTGCCAACTATTGCGGCCATTTCCGGTGATACGTTCACTGTGTCGCCATCGCGTTCATTGACGCGCAGCACTTCGGATTCGGTATGCGTCTGCGAGAAACGGCGCTCCCAATAGACCAGAATCGAGTCTATCTGCCGCCAGACGTGTGGCATGTCTCGCTGCTGGTCATTGACGATCAGTGTTATATTGGTAATCGTATCCATGCGATAAAAGCGTTTCACGTATCCGGCGCCAATGCTCGTGCGGCCTGTGCAAGAAATCAGGAGTATGGTCAGAAAGGGCAGGATGTGCATGCGCATGAGCTGATCCCGTGGTTTGGCAATTTGCCGGTGAGGTGTAAAAATAATTGGGGAAGTATGATAACACAGTACCTGCGCCGGCTATGCGGCGATTTCGGCAATCAATCTGGGCGGGGATTCGTCGGTTATGCCCGTAATAGTCGCCGTGACGAATTGATTTGACGTCAAATCGCCCCGGTCAATGAGCAGGGGAATATAATACTGCCCGTAGCCCGACAGCTTTGCCCCGACCTGCTTTTCGGTCAGCATGACCTCGTTTCTGCCGATGAAGGATGCATAATAGCGTTGTTTATTGGATTTCGAAATCTCATGAACGAGCCTGCTGCGCCGGGTTTTTACCTGAGCGCAAACCTGTCCCGGCATACGCCAGGCAGGCGTGCCTTTGCGGGGAGAGTACTTGAATGTGTGGATATGACTGAAGCCGATGTCACGGGCAAGTTGACAACTGCGCTCGAAATCTTCTTCCGTTTCGCCCGGAAAGCCGACCATGATGTCGGTCGTCAGGTTGAAGTCCGGGTGACGGCGCCTGATCCGGTCCACCATTTTCCGGTAGGTGGCAACCGAATACATGCGTTTCATCTTGATCAGCATCTTATCCGATCCGCTCTGCAGGCACAGATGCAGGTGGGGCGCCAGGTGTTCCTGATCGAACATGTCGATTAGCCGTTCACCAAAGCCGATCGGCTCGAGGGAAGATATGCGCAGCCGGAATTGCCCGGGAATCTGCAGTATGCTTTCGACCAAGTCCTCAAAATCTGCATCTTCATGACGGTATCTGCCGATGTTGACGCCGGTGAGGGTAACTTCTCTGTACCCGAAATCAAGCACTTTGCGGATATTCTCACAAATTTCTCCCGGCGGCCGGCTGACGGCCCTGCCGCGTACGTAGGGGATGATACAAAACGAGCAGAAGTTGTCGCATCCGTCCTGAATCTTGATCATAGCCCGCGTATGGACGCCGGCATCGGTCGGCTCGTAGTCAAAAACCGACTTTGCGGACGATGCACTTTCGATAGTCTCACCATTAAGGTGCGCGTCGACCAGCGCAAAGATATCCGCTTTCCCGCTGTTGCCGACAACATAGGTGGGGCGCGCGGCATCAAAGACCGAATGGCGGTTAGAGGCCATGCAGCCGGTAAGCACGACGACTGCATCGTTATTGCTCCGTGTGGCCTGATGGATGCTGTTGCGTGATTTCTGGTCGCTGCGGGAGGTTACCGTACAGGTGTTCACTACGTACGCGTCGGCGTGGTCGCGGTAGTCAACAATTCGGTACCCGGCCCGTCTGAATTGGGCCTCGAGCGAATCGGTCTCGTATTGATTCAGGCGACAGCCCAGCGTTTTAAAGGCTATCCTGCGGATTGGCGGGTTTGGCATGGCAGTTTTTGCTACAATTATACGAAAAGCTCTTAAAATGCTCGAGCGCAAAATCCTCCCGGTTACTGTTGTCATAGCGAACGGAGACGGTTTCTTTGATGACGTCGATGCTATCGATGAAGCCGCGGCCCTTTTCCGTTTCCACCGGTTTGGCCAGTTGCGGAAACTTCTTGGTTGCTTCGTTGTAAAAATCCCGCTCGTACATGAGGCAGCATTTGAGCCGCCCGCATACGCCGGTCAGCCGCGCCGGATTAGCCGCCAGGTGCTGCTCACGCGCGGCCTGCATGGTCACTGTCTTGAAATCGGTGATCCAGCTTGAACAACACAACCTGCGACCGCAGACGCCGATCCCGTCCAGCATTTTGGAGCGGTCACGGGCGCCGATTTGTCGCAATATTATGCGTTTGCGATAAATGCCGGCAAGCTCTTTGACCAGCTCACGAAAGTCAATCCGCTTTTCGGCGGTGAAATAGAAGGTGATTACCTTGCTGTCAACCTTGAAATCGCATTCCACCAACTGCATGTCCAGGTTTTTCTCTTTTATCTTCTGTCTGCACTGAAATAGCGCCATGTGCTTCTGCTTTTCTTCCTGCTCGTTGAGCATCTCTGTTTTGCGGGCAATAGGTTTGTCTAATTGCTGGGTCATCGCCATAGCTGGTTACCTTTGCCGGAGGTTCGCGTTATTTTGTTTGTCAAGGCGCGTCGTGTCCCGCACCGTGGTTGTCTCGAGCGCCTTCGGGGATTGGACGGCTCGAAATGATGATTACTATCCGAAAAATAAGTCATTTACGCTTCGGGCGGATTCACCTGCCAGCATCATCTATATTAATCCCGTTGTCATATTCGATACGGGCCTATGGATGAGTGCCAAAACTTCCATCACCAGAGGAATAAGCATTGCGGTACGCCATCCGCAGATCGGAGCCGAGCTGCTGGCACGTTCTTATGCCCACAAACTCAACCAGGCGCCGTGGTTCGATCGCAAAATGAAAATAGAGCTCTCGTTGCTGGTGCTGGGATCATGCCTGGGCGGGAGAACGGAGCCGAAAGTCGGCAAACGGCTGTTCAAGCGGGTCAAAAAGAGACCGCTTGAATTCGGCATCAGGTATCTGAAAAGAGATTCATATCATGGCCTGCGCATGCTGGCAGCGCTGCTGATGGATGAGTTGCGCAACAATCAACACCTCTCAAACAGCGAAATTGTGGAGTTCAGCAGGATTTTAATCAGGGAGTTCCTGCCGGATATCGAGCTGGTGGAAGATTAATTTTCGTTTGTGCACCGATTCGCCGGCATGCGAAAAATTGCCGGATGCTGCGAACGCCACTGCGCAGCATAACGCTTTATCCAGAGCCGTGCAGCGACATTCTCCGAGATGCTGCGACGGCATTTGTGAATCAACTCCTCCCGGTATTGCCTGATCTCTTTAATTTGTACATGGTTGTCCATAAGCCTGTCCTCACGGATTCCATTGAGTATATCGGCAGATACTATCAACCTGTTGAGTCGGTGTCAGATTTAACAAATTTAAACTGCAAAAATATGTCGAAATTTTGCAAGGGCGGCAGCAGATACGTCGAATAGTGCGTAAGGAATCCGGGCCCAGCCCGGGAGCGGGAATATTTTGAGGCCCTGATTCATTACAACAAGGCCAAATCCGACAGTCAGGCCAAAAGCACAGCCTTTGAAAAACTGATATCACTTGCCGCGGCTGACCGCCCTGCCCGACAGTATCGGAGCACTCTCCAGCCTGACCATGCTGCAGGTCGGCAAAAACCAACGGACCCGGCTCCCCGAATCGATCGGCCGGCTTGACAATCTTGAAAATCTCTCCATTTGGACCAATCCCATCAAGAAGCGACAGGAATTTAGGCAATCAGGCTCTAGCGCAAAAACATCTGCCTGTGCATTGCGAGCCCATCTGGACTGATCAGCGAAACGAAATAGAGCCCGGTTGACAGATTATTCAATTTTATAACATGCAGGCCTTGCTGCGAAAGCGGCATTCTCACGCGCAGGCGGCCATTGCTTTCCCAGATTGCCACCGTGTATGCAGCCTGGATGTGAACTTCCGCTTTATCCGATGGTTTATCATCCGGCGCACGTTCAAAATTGTTCAGTGTGCCTCAGCTATTTTGCCGGTGCTGGCATTGTGAAAACCATAAACTGATCATCTTTTGCAATCTGAATCACGGCAAATTTGCCCGATGGGATCAAGGTGTTGAGATTCACTGTTTTCGGGCCGTACAGCGTGTAGGCACCTGCTTTGGAGCCGTTGATATCAAATATGCTGATCTGCTGCTTGCCCTGCCAGGGAAGAAGCATGCGCAGTTGGCCATTAGCCGAGGTGCGAATCAGATTATCCGGCGCGAGCTTTATCGCTTTTCTTCCGATGGTGCCAACTGATGTGAGCCGCGGATCGTTAGGGTCTTCCGTTATTGAAAAAAGGCCGCTGTAATGCTCAGCGTCGCTATTGTACTCATGCACGCCAACAGTGACTTCATCGCTTGTTATTGCAGGAAGCTCCCAGGGATAATTGTTCCAGGTCGTATCTGAAACATGTATGCCATCGGTATTAATGGCGTAGAGATCAGTTCCCGAATTTGGCGAGAAATCGATCCAGACAGCATCTACTGTCAGGTTTTCGCCGATCCATTTCAAATACACGGTATCGCCGGCAAGAAACACTTCGCCGCCCTTAGGATTAGTAACTTCTATGACCGGATCCTGTGCCTGCAAAGAGAGGGCAATCACTGCGAGGAAATGGCGCAGGCTGCTTTTTTTAAAAACATGTGCGCTTCCTTTCTTCAGAACGCTTGCAAAGCAGAGATTAATGCTTTAATCCCGTTTGCATAAAATGTGTAATATGTTCACAATTTTAAAATATGCAAATTTGTACAATAAAGACGATGCTATAAATAACAGAAATTGAATTTTATGTAAATAAGGATACTTCTATGAGAGCTTGCTGATTAAAAATGGGACAGCATCTTCTGCGCGCAGAATCCGTCGGCCAAAATTCAGGGCTTTGAAACCTGCTTCTTTCAGTTTATCAATTCAAATGGCATGTCGGGGCATGGGGGAATTTCGCTGGTTCCAGCCGCCGACACTCAGGCGCCCGCCAGACAATACTCCACCAGATCCTCTATTGTTGTCTGCGCCAGGCACATACGGGTATCGGCGCCGGCATAATAGACATTCAATGTTCCATCGGGCATCTGCACTGCACCGCCGGTAAAAACAACATTGGGAGTCTGGCCCGCCACCTCATACTCTGCTTCCGCGGCGAGAATAAATGCCGGGGGCGCGGCAATCACCTTTGCGGGGTTCTCTAAGTCAAGTAGCACGGCGCCAAGATAATAATTTTCCGAAGAGCAGGTTTTTGATGTGGAGTGATAGATCTCAAGCCACCCTCTATCGGATTTGATCGGCACGCAGCCGGCGCCATTTTTATTATTACCCCAGGCAAAGCGGGGAAGGTCATGCACCGGCATGTGTCTGCCCCAAAACTCAAGATCGGGCGAGTAGCTCACCCACATGGAAATGCGCCCTCCCTGCGGGCGTTCCAGGCGACAGTACAATCCATTAATCTTTTCGGGAAACAGAACTGCATTGCGATTGGCAGGCGGAGACATATACTGAAGCGGCTCGAACGTTTCAAAGTCTGTTGTTTTGCACATGGCAAGCGTACACCCCCAGGTCGGCATCCATGCCGCATGGCAGCAGTAGTAACAGCCGTCAAATTCTGTAATTCGCATATCGAAACGCAATGCCGCACCGAAAATTTTCTCATACTCATTGAGAGGATAGTTGATCGGCACAGGATTGATTTTAAAATTAACACCATCTTCGCTGGTTGCTTTAACAAAATAGCTGGTTCGCTCACGGGTTTCCACGCGCAAAAGCAAAAGCACTTTGCCTTCAAACATAATTGCACCGGCATTCATCACCGTGTAGCAGGGAAACGGCATATCCTGAGGCGTAATTATTGGATTCGCTGTATGACGTTTCAGCGGCGAGGGCATTAATGCGCTGGGATTCATAGCTGGACTCCTTCTGTTTGCAAAACAAAGGCGCTAGGGCTGCGTCGCAATATTCACTTTTTGCAAAATATACGCTTGCATAGCAAAAGGATATTTGTATTCTATGAAATAAGTGGCTATTTTATAGATTAGCATACTTATTGCACGCGGGAGATTTTTCATGAAAACCAGGCTTTCTTCAGCAGTGCGGAAAGCGCTGCACTATCTGCTCGAACATATTGGCTCCGGTGCATTTGGGGACGGCATGCCGATACCGATCATCACCGAACTGGCCTGTCGGGCGGAAGTATCGCGCGTTACCATGATCAAGGCCGTGGGGGTGCTTAAAAACGAAGGCATCCTTGAGGGGCGGCAAGGCAAACGATTTGTTTTAAATGCTAAAAAATATCGCGCACACCCGGAATTTGCCATTGCTGCTATTGAGCACGGCGCCGGGCAGCGGGAAGAGCTTGGGCAGTATGGCTGGCAGCGGGTGTACAACCGCATGCAGCAGGATATTCTTTCGGGTGCTTTTTCTTCACGCCGCGTCCTGCCCGGATTTAAAGAACTGCAGAGTCGCTATGGAGTAAGCTATCGCACTGTCAAGAAAGCCCTTATCGAGCTTAGTGCGAACGGAACGGTTACGCTTGACGGCAAAAAGCCAGTTATTGCGCCGCTGAGCCACCCGGATACGGCTGATAAAATATTCCTGATCGGCCATGCCGGTTCGCACAATCCACATTTGCTTGATTTGACACTGCGCGAAGAGGCCTGCTTGCAGCTGATTGAAACCGAGTGTGCTAAATCAAATTTAAAGCTTGAAATTTTTGCTTTGCCCCGCTATGAAGGCGGCATGGAAGCAGCCTTGAGCGGGCTGCCCGTCGACGAGAGCATTGTGGGCTACATTATTTTTATCAGCAAAGCGCACAAAGCGCAGTTTGAAATGCTGAATATGCTTGTCCGGCGGAAAAAGCCGGTTGCGATTTTATACGAGCTGGGAGAGTGGTCGCTGCCGCGCAATATACTCTCAAGCGCCCGGGTGAAAATATTTTCTTCGGCCTTCTCCAACCGTGTCGGCCGGCAGGCGGCGCAATATCTGCTTGGACTGGAGCATAAAGCAATTGCCTACATTTCACCATTTCACGGCGGGGCCTGGTCGGTTCACAGACTTCAGGGATTGCGCGAGCTGTACGCTACGGCCGGCTATCCGCATGGTGTCAAAGAATGCATCTATGACGGATCAACCCGGTGGTCGGACCTTATGTCGGCCAGCAATCATCGCTACCAGTCGCTTTCTATCTGGCCGGCATTGCAGGCCTGGAAACGACGGTTTCCCCGCGACCTGCATGAGTACCTGGACACCGAAGGAATAGACAGAATCACCATGTGCTGCACAATTGCTGAGTTGCATCGTATCTCCGTGCAGCTATTTGAGAAAGCGCTCGCAATGAAAGAAATCAGTGCCTGGGTATGCGCAAACGACGCGATTGCCATAATGGCAAACGATTACCTTGCAAGTATCGATATAGCAGTGCCCGAACAAATGTCGCTGCTTGGCTTTGACAATCAACCCTGCGCAATTCAGCGCCGGATCAGCACTTATGATTTCAATGTGCCGGCCGCCGCGCATTCCATCTTTGATTATGTTACACGACCGAATCTCTTTGCCGAGCGAAATAAAAGGCAGCTTATAGAAATTGACGGCTTTATCATCGAACGCCACAGCACTGCGGCACGCGCAATGTGAAAGTGGCCACAAAATATGGTCCAATGCTTTGCTGATTATGCCGGACAGATTGAAATCGATGGCTGTAAGATCGTGGTGAAATGTTTCGAAACTGTTGGCGAAACAGAGTACCGAGATATAATCGGGCACCTGGATAGTTTACTGCCGCCCACCCCTCAGCGCCGTTATGGGCTGGATCGATGAACGCGATATCGCGTGGCTGATACAGCATGCATCAAAGGGCTCACGGTTTATATTCAACCTGACGGGTGCGAAAACCGACGAGGGCAAGCGATGGTTTGAATCGATGCGCGGGTTGTCGGAAAGAATCAC
>WJLW01000115.1 GCA_014728295.1 Chitinivibrionales bacterium
CATCTTGTCTGATCACGGAAGTGAGTGTCGGAGAGCCGGAGCGCAGCGGAGACGACTGCCGCAGGCAGCCCGAAGGGTGAGCGAAGCGAATCAACAGCCCGGTACGGTAGTTCCGTACGCCGGGATCTGTGGCGGGGACGTTGGGTAACTGGCGTTCCTACGCTGACTTTACAATATTGCCGCCACTTATGTAAAAATGCAGACAAAAATACGGAAGATAACCCAACATGAATAATGCTGCTACTATTTCAGAATTCAAAGAATATTTAAAGAAGCACAATTATAAACAAAACACTATAGTCAACTATATCAACTGTGTTTCGCAATTAGCATCATTATATTCAAACAAACCATTGCGCTCGATTAAGATTAGAGAAATAAAGCAGTTCATAAAATTCCTTGAAGAACGCAAAAAGCTCGCTTATGGTAGCATAAATACAGCCATACACGCAATTGAAAAATATTTTAACGATTTCCTAAATTCTGATTTTGATTTCAGTGATGTTAAAACTTCTTTGCAGCCAAAAGCATTTGAGCCAGAAATATTGACTCCTGTGGAAGTCCTTAAAGCAATTAATGCAATTGAAAATGAAAAACATAAATTGATTATAATGCTAATTTACTCTTCGGGCCTTTCCCTATCTGAAGTAATTAGCTTGCAAGTTAAAGATATAGATCTCAAAGGAAAATTCATTAGAATACATAACGGGCGGGGTTCCTATACAATCCGCTCAATTGTATCTGATTACGCAATATCACATTTGAAGAGTTATCTCCGGAAACATAAAGCTAATTTGTTTTTATTCCAAGGGTATAGATATAAAGAAGCCTTATCCCAACGATCAATACAGAAAATTTTTTCAAGAGCCGTTGAAAATGCAGGTATAAATAAGCGAGTTAGCATCAAGGACCTCCGCCATGCATTTGTGGTTCACTTAAGGGACTTTGGATACCCGTTGATTTCTATTCTAGATAATCTTGGCTTCGGGAACGCAAGCACTCTATACAAATATAGCAAAGTTGGTTTAGAAAAGCCTAAAGTGATTGTAAGCCCACTTGACATCATTAGCCGCAGTCATTTCTCGGAAAAAGTTGACACTACTAGCTTGATTGAAATATTTGGCCATTTAGCGGATGATTCTGATCGTGAATATTCCCAAGAGGTTATAAAATGCCTTAATGCAGGAGCATTTCGATCAGCAATTATCATGTTATGGATTTTAACAATAAATGTCATTAATAAAAAATGTCTGAATAAAAAAGCAGAATTTAATATTGCTATAAAAAAGCATGTGCATAATGCTCGTACCGTTAATGATTTGGAAGATTTTGACTATTTCAAAGAGAGCAAAGTGTTATTAGCAGCTGAAGAACTAAATATTTTCGATAAAAGCGAGCGCCAAGTTTTAGAGCATTGCTTGGATATCAGGAATAGATGCAGTCATCCTGCTATTTACAAGCCATCTCCGGCAAAAGTTTTAAGCTTTATCGATGATATTGTCAGAACTGTATTTAAATAAGCTTTATATGGCATTATTGTTTGCTTTTTTGATAATTCTTCTAGGCGGCAATACTATAAACAACAAGGCAATTATGCCATTTCGCAAAGACTTTTAAGGAATAATGATTATAGTTGCGAATCAGCATAATTGCCCGACCGTTGGTGGAAGTCATTGACCCGGACGGGAACAAGATTGCATTTGTTCAAGATACAAAGATACATCTAATGAAGAATAATCATAGGGGTAGTTTCTTTTCTGGAAACAGTTGGCTGATTGCCATATTGTGTGTGCTGCTCTTTTTTCTCACTGGTTACAGTCGTCGTAACGCCAATCCTGGTGTGGGCGCCGTTAGAGGGTTGATGAAACTCAGTAACTGGAATCCCGAACGCGACGGTGCGATTGAACTTTGGGGAGAATGGGATGTTTGGTGGGATACGCTGATCGATCCGCGTTCTTTTGATTACCAAGCCGAAATTCCCGCCCGAACGCTTGCTCGGGTTCCATCACATTGGCTTAGCGAGCGGCAACGAGAATCCGACAATCCCTTCGTAAGGGCCACATATCACCTTGCCCTTACCGGTATCGACACGACTGTGGGCGTATTAGCTGTCGAGATGCACCAGCATGTGATGGCGCACCAGTTTTTTGTTAATGGCAGAGAAGTGTTTTCCGAAGGAGTTATCGGTGAAACTCCCCGGGAGCACGTGCCTTCATTGTATCATCGCATGGAATGCTTTTCAGCCGTTGCCGAAACGCTGCATATAGTAGTGCACATGGGAGCGTTCAAGCAACCGAGCGCGGGGTTCGGGCCGATTCGTATGGGGCATCCGTTCGAGCTGCGGCGGAAAAGAAAGATGTCGGTCGGCATCGCATCTTTCCTGCTTGGCACAATACTGACCATGGGGCTCTATCACGGTGTCGTGTTCTTCCTTTTTCGTCGAGATTTCGCCGCGTTGCATCTATTCATGTTCTGCATGCTGTTTGGTATCTGCCACACCTCGTCCTTTTTCGAAAACCTCTGGACAGTTGTATCTCCCGCTGCGTCATATTGGCTCTATCACAGGATAGGATGGCTATCAGGGCTTATTGGGGCACTTTCTCTGATTTTTCTTGCCAGGGAGCAATTCCCCAAAGAGTTTCCCCGGAAGGTTGTGCTTGGGTTGTCGGTTCTCGTTGTGGTGTTATGTAGCCTGATGGCAGTGCCCAATCACCTGCTCAGCACCGCACCGGTGAAACATGTGATCAACGGTGGCTCCTCCGTTCTTGCCGCCTATGCGGTTATCGCGCTCGGTGTTGCGCTTATGCGAAAGAGGCGTGGCGCATTTCTGTTTTTCGCCGGCTACGGCGCTTTGGGTACCAGCCATATTTTTGACAGCTATACATACTCATTTACCATGCCAATGTCCCAGTATCTTACTTTTGGTACGCTTGCGCTTGTTATCACCCAGACTATTGCAATCGCCCAACGTTCATCCCGAATGCAGCAGGAAGCCAGTGAACGGCAGCAGGAGCTTGTTCATGCGGAAAAGCTGGCGGCAATGGGAACACTGGTCTCCACTGTTGCCCACGAAGTGAACAACCCCAACAATGTGATACGATTGAATGCCGATGCTCTTCAGCGGTCCTGGAAGGAAATCGTTCCGATCCTTGACGAATATGTTCTGGATCATGGAGAATTCTGTGTGGGAGAAATGTCATATGGGGAAATACGAGAAGAATTTCCCAGGGCGCTTCAACGCACAAGCCGCAATTCGGAGAGAATTGAGCATATCGTTGGCGACCTCAGACGTTTCGCGCAAAAGGAGGAACATGTCGACAGCGAGCCGGTAGATATCAACCAGACAATTCGTAATGCCGCGGCGATGATCGAACATACGCTCAGAAGCAATGCAAGAAATGTGAAATTTGAACTCTGCGCTGATTTGCCGCGAGTTTCAGGAAGCGCCCGACGGCTTGAGCAAGTGATAGTCAATCTGCTCAACAACGCCCGTCAGGCGTTGTTGAATCCTCAGGATGAAATCTTGATATCGACATCGTTGGATAAGGCTTCGAACACCATCCTCCTGGTTGTCAAAGACAAGGGCAGAGGAATGGACAAGCGTATGTTGCAGGCTGCGCAAAAACCTTTTTTCAGCACGAAGCAGACCTCCGGCGGCATGGGACTGGGACTATCTATATGTAAACGCCTTGTGGAATTGCATGGTGGGAGGATGCAAATCGAATCAGAGCAGGGGCGAGGAACATGCGTTACTATCCGTCTGCCGTGCGTACATTATGTATAAGTCTGCAACCCGAAGTGGATTCCCGGCGGCCCGGCGTAAGAATTCAATTGCCGGATCGTGAGTTATGTATGGTGTGGTGGAAAGCGTTACTACGAGCAAAAGGGAACAGCGCGGTTCAGCGCACGGGCGAGGCCACAAGCGCTATGAATGAAATGCGGAGCCTTAATCTGCGTTGAGGCTGAACTCCGTGACTAACGATAAAAATGGAAAGGAATGTGGACATGGCTGTCCCGAAGTACCCTTCAAATCCGGTTTTGTTTGTCGATGATGAAGAGGATATTCTTCAGTCGTACAAGATGTCATTGCGGATGAACCGGATTAACAATATTGAGCTTTGCAGCGATAGTCGGCTAGTCGCACGGCTGCTTGGGGAGCGGCAATTTTCCGTAGCAGTACTTGATTTATCGATGCCCCATGTCTCAGGCATGCAGCTTCTCGAGCTAATCCACACGAGTTATCCGGATCTTCCGGTTATTGTCGCGACGGGGATGAACGACGTTACCAGCGCAGTGACATGCATGAAAATGGGCGCCTACGATTACCTGGTCAAGCCCATCGATGAAAGCAAACTTATATCGGCCATTAATAATACGCAGGAGCTTTCTGCCCTACGCAGCGAAAACGAAGCACTCAGAAACCAGATGCTTCAATCTGGTCTGAAGCATCCGGAAGCGTTTGACCATATCATCACGAACAGCCCGGCCATGAAATCAATTTTCAGCTATATTGAGGCCATTTCGTTTTCCATGCGACCGATCCTTATCTGCGGTGAAAGCGGCACCGGTAAGGAACTGTTTGCCCGTGCGGTACATAATGCGAGTGGCCGCGAGGGGGAATTCGTGCCGGTCAATGTGGGTGGGCTCGATGACAATGTATTCTCCGATACGCTTTTCGGGCATCGTAAAGGTGCATTCACGGGAGCTGATACCAACCGTCAGGGTCTTGTCGAGCGAGCATCAAAAGGCACGTTGTTTTTAGATGAAATCGGCACACTCGACCATCAGTCGCAGGTAAAATTGCTTCGCCTTCTGCAGGAGCGCCAGTATTATCCCCTGGGTTCCGACACACATAAAAGTGCGAATGCGGCAATTATTGCTGCAACTAATGAAGATCTGTCGGCACGGGTCAAGGAAGGCACGTTCCGGACCGATCTGTATTATCGGCTGAAAACCCACTGCATATCCATTCCTCCGCTGCGAAAGCGAATGGAGGACCTTCCGCTTCTGGTGGAGCATTTCGGCAACGAGGCAGCCGAGGCGGCAGGAAGAAACGCCGTCAAGATGCCTCGGCAGGCGCTTGGCATATTGGCCGGTTACTCGTTTCCGGGCAATGTGCGCGAACTGCAATCGATTGTATTCGACCTGGTAAGCCGCGCATGCGACGGCGTTGTCGATATCGAGCTTCTCAAGCACACACTGCATATGGAAACCGTGGTTACGCAGGGAGAAATTAGCGCGCCGCAAGCCGGGCAGCCCATGATATACTACCTTGGTGAATTCCCCACTCTGGATGCCGTCGAGCGGTTCTTCATCGAGAAAGCGCTCCGGCTTTCCAACAACAACCAGTCGGCCGCGGCCCGCATGCTGGGTGTGTCGCAATCGATGCTGAGCAGACGGGTGGGCAAAAATAGTGAATAAGAGCTTCGGGTCACCTCTATGCTAAATGCATAGATGAACGGTTGCACATCGATTATGGCTATGCCGATCTCATAGTTTGCCTGA
>WJLW01000014.1 GCA_014728295.1 Chitinivibrionales bacterium
CCGTAAGTGCCATTCTGGCAGACCAGGATAAAGAAATTTCAATTCCCGTACCGGAACAAGCTCAACATACGCACTACGGTGTCTGGGTATCGCCGCTGTGGAGTACCGGCCCCAGCATCTACGATCCGGCCAATACGGCGCAGGTACTAATGACGCCGATTAACAACCTTAATCTGGTGGGCGGCTATCCCGGCAATAAGGCAACTCTTCCGCAGATTGACCTCGATACCGCGGCCCTGGATTCTGTTACCTTGACCGTCGGCAACACCGCCGTTGTGGATACTCCCGGAGTCGGTGCTGTCAAGCTGGTTTACAAACGATATGACGGAAGTGTGCTGGCAGCCGAAGAGATAGCCATTGCCGAATTTATAAGCAAAGTGACAGACGGCAAATTCACGCACGGTCTGCGCCATGCGTCCATAGCACGCGATACACAGACGATTGTTGCCTGCGTCATGCAAATTGGCCGCAACCAATTGATCAGTGACAGTGTTGCCGATACCTTCAGCGTGGGATGGCCGCTTCCCCCAAATCCGGTCGTTCTTTCCGTTGCGGGAGCAACTGCCTCGCGTATCAACTTAACCTGGAGCGATGCCGGCGACGCCGACAGTCTGCGAATCCTGTATGGCACCGATCCGATCGGGCAGTATCCCGATGCCGGCGCCCACACCGTCGTCACGCCCGCGATCGGCGCAACCAGCGCTACCGTGCCGGTCGCTGCGCAAACGACCTACTATATCGGTCTGCAGGTCTTCAAGCATCTGCACTGGTCGGCCGTTACACCGCAATCTGCAGATACCATTCAGACACCGGCAGTCGATCCTGCATTAACCATCGAAAATACGGCGCAAATTGATTCACTGCGTTTCGACGATGTCGCCAACGCATTTATCGTCCACTGGTCGGTTGCGCGCACAAGTGGCATCGACTACGATATCGGATTTACCTGGTCGACAGATTCGGCCCAGGCCCGAAGCGCTTCGCCCGGTGCAACGTCCAATTCGAGTCTTGATGTACTCATGACAGACGCCGGCGTTACGGCCATCGATCCCGGTCCCGACATGCTGTTCAATTCGAAATACTTCGTCGGACTCTGGCTCAGGCAGAGCGGCGGGCCCTGGGCAGCGCCCACACATGATGCAATTGGCAGCCTGCGTACCCCGGATTTTGGTTGGCAGCAGCTTCGATCCTTTTCCAACACCAGAGCACAGGATACGATTACGGCCTTTAACCGAAGTCTCTTTTTCCGCAAAGATTCTACTCAAACTTATTCTGCATCGAATGATACGGTCGATATCTATCGTCCGTCAACTTTCCCGGATGATATGATACCGGTAAGCGTCGGCTTCGCGTTTCGCAGCACGTCGCTTGAGCCCAAGTTTATCGGCATCCGCTACGATTCGATTCCGCTGGGATACACCCCGCAGCACCTGGGTCTCTATCGCGACAGCGCCGGCGTCTGGACCGTTGCGCACGGCTTTTCAGTCGACACGGCACTGGGAGTAGTCTGGACCGGCAGTGGCCGGATTCCGGGCAGTGCAGGGCCGCCGTCCTCGTTTGTCGTGATGATAGATACCAGGCAACCGGATATAGCCTTTCTTACCGATACCGGTGCGATCCATGCTGCAAACACGGCTCTGCAGGATACGTTCACTTTGACCGATAATATCGCAAATGTCAAATGGCAACTATGGTATGCCAAAGATGCTGATCGCCTGTCTGAGGCCAATTCAACCACCGGGTATGTCTGCGGCAGTTGCGACCAAGGCCGAACTGCCGGCGTGGAAATCCCGGCCGATTATCTCTCATCGGATAACGGCGTCCGGGCCATCCTCGAATACAGCGACGGAGTGTATACGCGCAAAGTAAACGTTTCGCGTCGCGTCTGGCGAACGAAATCGGATCGGGTGACGGCGCCGGAAATGCAATGGGCGCCCCTGCAGGTAACGGCAGTTCCGCGGCAGAAATCGCCGGACCGGGCGCTGGATGAGCTTGCCTCCGATAACGGTGAATGGTGGTATGATCAGTCGAAATTCAGGCTGTTTCGCTGGTATGACACGGTCGAGCAGGGAAGCGCTTCCCGTCAATGGCTCGAGTACGCGTCCGGTCAGGCGGACATATTCAGCTTTACGCCGGGAAATCTGATCTGGCTCAAGACGCGCAAGCAGGTGGAAATCGATTTTGATTCCGCAGCAACCCCATCGCTTAAAGATACGTCGACCGTCACCTTGCCGCCCCAGGAATGGACAGATTTCGGTATTCCGCATCGATTTGATATCGCCATCGGGGACCTGCTTGCAGCAACCGGCGCGGACGGCGATTCGATCGAGCTGTATCGGTGGAAGAAAAGCGACGGCCGCTACCTTTCGGAGGTGGTCTACAGCAATCTGATCAGCCTGCCTGAGATCAACAACAAAGCGCGCGCGCTGATCTGGAAGCAGTCGCCGGGCTTCACCGTGTACAATTCCGCACACCATTCCATTGCACTGAAAATTCCGCCCACGCCCGCGACTTACACGACATTTACTGCCAAAACCCGTGCAGGCATGCGGGGATGGAGCATCAAAGTTGCTGCATATAAAGAGGACGGCATTCCGCTGAACGATATCTATTGCGGCTACCGCAAAGCCTCGGGCGCATCGAGCAGCTATTCGCCGCGACCGTTGACATTCAGCAAGGTTGCCGCGGGTGTATACGATGAGCCGGAAGAGCGAATTTACGGCGCGCATATCGCGCATCGCCTTCATGGCACCGGAATTGCCTTCAAACTGGCTTTTACCAACAATAGGGAAGAAAGCTTGCGTATCGAGTACTCGCTCACTAGGCCGGGCGCACTGCCCCATGACTGGCAGGTACGGATTTTCGACCAGGGGCGCATGATGTGGGAGCCGCAGCAGGACGAGTATGCCGTTTCGGTTGCAGGCGGCGGTTTGCAAAGTAGAAGCCTGGTTGTCGGCGATAACGCCTATCTGCAGGACTTTCAACGCAATGCTTTGCGCACGGTACCGCTCTGCCTGGCCGGCTTGCATCGCAATCGCGGCACCGGCGTTTTTGCCATCAGGTATGGCGTGCCGGTCGACAGGGTCTCCGTCCTGTCATTTGCTGTATTCGACGTGCAGGGACGTGCTCGCTGGCACTGCGCATTAACAGGAAAAATCCGCCCCGGCATGCACGATTTGATCTGGGACGGCACGTCTTCTCGGGGCGGCGCACTCGGCGCGGGCATGTATATACTCATCATGCAGGCGACCGACCACGCCGGCAAACGGATCGGTCGCTTCAAACAGGTGTTTTCTCTGCTGAAGTAAGCTGGCGCTGTCCGTTCCCTTGCCTTCAAAGGCTCGTCGCCGTTGATTTGTTCTGTTTCCATGCGGCTGATTGAACCATATCTGCACTTCAGCGACTATCTGAAAAGACGCACGCATAGCGAGCATTCTACGCAAACATGTATCTTTAGTACCGATACGCGGCAAACTCGTGCGAATGAAGCTTATCACATGCTCCGGTCAAGTGGTTCCAGGAATGCAAGGAAATATGCTGAAGTGATGGAAAAATCAATTTTGGTATTTCCTTTAATTAATCAATAAGTTACAATTAGAGTAGTAGCTGATTTTGCTGAGGTCGTTCATTGAGACAGTTAGTTAAGCGCTTTAGCAATGGGGGGGTTATCAAAACGTACTGTCTGCATTGAACAGTGATACTTTATAGAAGGGGAGGTTCGTTTGAGGAACGCCAAAAATTTATTGTTGATGTGTGCTCTAGGCTTCGCATCTCAAGCCAACGCTGTTGTCTATTCCGAATTTGCTCACACCATTGCCTGCACTCTGAAAACTTCCGGTCTCGCTCTCGGCAGCAATGTTTACAATTATCCGATGCTGCTGCGCATTACCGACAGCGAAGTTTTCACCAAGGCCAAATCCGACGGCTCGGATATTCGCTTCTCGAAATCCGACCGGGAAATCCCGCTGGCCTATCAAATCGAACACTGGGACAATGCGAACAACCGGGCCGTAATCTGGGTGCGCATCGATACCGTTTACAAAGACAACAATTCGCAGTTTGTCAATATGCACTTCGGCAGTGCCGGCGCTTCCAGTGAATCCAACGGCGCGGCAGTATTCCAGACATCGAACGATTTTATCGGCGTCTGGCATTTTGATGAGACCGCTGCGGGAACCGGCGCAACCGATGTTTATAAGGATGCAACTGCCAATGCCTTGCATGGCGACGATTATATCTCATCAACCACGCAGGTTGACCACATCGGCAAGGGGCTGTTCGTTACCGACAACTCGACTGAAGCGTATATTGACTTGGGCGATAATGATATCATGGAGCCCTCCAATGTGACTTCCACCTTCTGGCTGGCCAGGAACTCTACGTCGTGGAAAGACCATTGCGTCTACAGCTCAAAGGAGGGCTGGAACTCAGCCGGCTGGTATATACGCATGCGAATGGGCAGTGAAACACCGAGAAATCTCATTGAGATACGCGGCGGTAACAGCCCGACGGCAGCCTATCAAAATGAATCGATTGCACGCGAGGAGTTTCTTCCGCAGGGCGAGTGGGTCCATTTTGGCGTAAAAATTAATGATGCAGGCAAAGTTTCTTTATACAGAAATGGAGTAAAGCTCCCAGTTGTTTATTCCAGTGCAGACAGCGCCGTTGCCCCGGTGAGCAAATCCGAAAATGTAAAGGCTATCGGTGTTATGCAGCCAGGTTCGAATTTTCACCAGCAACTTAAAGAATTGCTTGATGAATTTCGCATCATGAACGGGTTGCGCAGCGATGACTGGATAAAGCTCGATTATGAATCACAAAAGACCAATGCCTCACTGGTAGGATTTGGAGCCATTCGCTCAACCGGAACTATCGCCATTTCCGATAATAACGGATACATCAGTACGCCGTCGGTGCAGGTTGACGTTATCTACACTACCGAAGACGAAATGTGGATTACTGCCGACACCAATTCAGCCGCCGCCTGGGAAAGCATTGCCGACAATAAAGTCGTCGTGCTCAGCGCAGGACAGGGCGTTAAGCGTGTCTTTGCCAAATTCCGAACCGGCGGCGCCAACGAATCGCCCTGGATTTACGATCAAACCACGCTGGATACCCAGGCTCCCGATATTGCCACTGCCCTCGGCGGAGATTACAGCACCGATACCTGGCCCGGAACCATTCAGGGAACCGCATCGGATAATTTGTCGGGCGTATCATCGCTGTCGATAAGCCTGCGCAATCCGGCCGGGCGCTACTGGAATGGAACCACCTGGGAGACGACCGAAACGCCGCTTGCGGTCAGCGGTACGGCAAACTGGTCGTATGCGATTGACAAAACAAATATTCCATCCGACGGATCGTATACGGTCTCGATGAAAGCTTCCGACGGCGCGGGTAACGAAGTCTCGCCCGCTGTTCAGCACACTTTTACCTATAATAACACCATCCCCACCGGGCAGGTCTCCATTGCCGGCAATACGGCCTATACGATAACGGGAGATGTTGCGCTGAATTTGTCGTATGAAAATTCCGACAGCATGAAGATTGCGCTGGAATCGGATACCGGCGTAGCGGTCTGGGAAGCTGCCGCAACCACCTATTCACAGACCATTCACACCGAAGGCACGTACAACATCTTTGCGCGCTTTAAAAACAATGCAGGTACGGCGTCGGCCTGGGACTATGCAACAGTTACCTTCGATAAAACAGCGCCGACCCTGACGTATTCGCTGCTGGATACCTTTACCGTTGCCACCTGGAGCGGAACCGGCGCAAGTGGAACGGCAAGCGACGCCATTGCCGGAATAGATTCGATAGAAATTTCAATCAAAAAGGGAACCGTCGACGAATACTGGAACGGTAATGACTGGGTCGCGGACCAAAGCTGGGTCAAAGCAGCCGGCACAACCAACTGGTCGCTCGAAATCTCTACAGCGAAAATGGTTGACGGATCGTATGTTGTCCAGGCACGCGCAATTGACAATGCCGGCAATGTAGGCAGCGTAGCAAGTGGAAACAACATATTCGATTTCTACCACTCCCCGTCGGCCAAATTCGGCATTTCCGCAGCGAGCGCCGCGGTCGGGCAGAGCGTTTCTTTCTACGATTCGTCGACGGGCGTCATCTCCAGCCATTTGTGGCAATTCGGCGACGGCAAGACATCGGTATTCGAGGACCCCGGCCACACTTACGATGCCGTGGGGACCTATTCGGTGTCCCTCGTTGTCAGCGGTCCCGGCGGTCGCGACAGCCTGACCAAAACCGATGCAATTTCCATATTCGAAATGGGAGCAAATCCTGTTTCGGTTGCCGCAAACTATGCCAATTCGACCACACTCTCGTTGACACTAGGCAATGTCGACACGGTGCCGACCAGTTCGCTCGATCCGCCGTATGCCACGCAGATCGGGGTGTGGATTTCTCGGAACGGGCAGCCGCCTGATACCTCGCAAAGCGCCATGACGACCCAGTTGGCCATTGCCGACCTGCTCAATGATCCCACGGTCGACGTCACGGTTGACGCGCCCGCTACCACTGAGCACAAGCGATATCTGGTCTGGGTTGCGCCGCTGTGGAATAACGGGGTGAATGAATTCAACACCGCAAATGCCGCATTTGTCGATATGATGCCGGTCAACAATTTCAATGTGTCGGGCGAGTTCCTCGGCAATACCGCCACGTTGCCCGATATCTCGCTGGACACCTCGGCCCTCGATTCTGCCACCTTTGCCATCCGAAATGCCGACAAAATAGATGCGCCCGGCGTGGTCAGCGTTGCCGTCGAGTATGGCTTTGTCGGCGACGGCGCCCTGGCCGCCGATACCATTGCTTTTGATGACTTTGTCAATCGCACGGCCAATAGCGAGTTTGTCTACGGCATCAGAAATCCCGCGTTTGCGCTCGATTCAGGCCTGCTTTACTTTCGCATCGTGCAGATCGGCGCCAATACCCTGGCGAGCGCTGCGGTTGCCGAGACGCTGCTGGTCGGCTGGCCGCTTCCCGATAATCCGGTAACGCTTTCCATCAGCAACGTTTCATCATCGCGCATCACGCTTGAATGGAACCAGATCTCCGATGTCGACAGTGTGCGCATTCTCTGGGGCAAAGCGCCCATTCCATCCAATCCGGCCAATATCGCCAACTACAATCAGCAAACGCCGGATATCGGCGCCACCGGCGCCGTGATCGCAGTGGACAAGGAAACGCGCTACTATTTCGGTATGCAGGTCATGAAGCACCTGCACTGGTCGAAGATTACCCAGCAGGCCATGGATGATGATTCGACTCCGTCGTATTGCGATACCTGCAAAATTCCCAATACGGCATCCATCGAAAAAATCTGGTTTGATACGCTGACCAATAAAATCAAAATTGACTGGGACGTCGATCCCATCCCGCCGCTGGATTTGAATCTGGGAATTGCCTGGTCGGAAGATTCGGTTACGGCCATGACCACCGAGCCGATTGACAAAAACGTCATCATCGTCACCGGTGAAAAAGGAACGGCAACGGTCGATCCGGGCGCTGCATTCAAATTCCGAACAACTTACTGGGTCGGGCTCTGGCTGCAGGCGAACGGCCCCTGGGCGCCTCCTACTGCCTCAGGACAGGGGTCGGTGACCAGCCCGGACTTTTCGTGGCAGGATCTTACCTATTTCGATAACCAGAAAGAATACGATACCGTCACCGCGTTTAACGGTAATGTTGTTCTGTGGAAAGATCCAACCTACAAGTACCCGGCGCCGGTTTATGATACGCTGATCTATCAAAGTGTTGCCAATGTGCCCGATGGTATGACGCCGGTCAGTATCGGCTTTTCCTTTACCAGCAAGGCTTTTCAGCCGTTTCAGGTAGGCTTGAAATACGATTCGATTCCCGCCGGCTACAGCAGCGATGCGCTGGGACTCTACCGCGACAGTGCCGGAATCTGGCAGGCGGTGCATGGCTTTAAGGTCGACGAAAGCAACAACCTCGTCTGGGCGCGCACGGATAAGCTGCGCGACAAAAACGACAATCCGTTTACTTTTGCGGTCATGACCGATAGCCATCCGCCCGAAATTGCGTTTGCTACCGATACCGGCTCGGCCATCGATCCGGATTCGGCATTGACCGATTCGTTTACCATCGATGATAATATCGGCAATGTGCACTGGCGGGTCTGGTATGCCAAGGACGGCGATTCGTTGGATCCGGCAAACAGCCTCGCGGGCTACGTGTGTGCTGCCTGTCAAGGTCGGAACGGCGCCTCATTCACCATTCCGGCCGCGTTTATCACCGAGAGCAACGGCGTACGCATTGTCATGGAACTCAGCGACGGCTCGTACCTGCAGCGCATCAACCTGTCGCGCCGCGCCAATCGCTCGAATTCCGATCCCGTTACCACCGAACCCATGCAGTGGACGCCGCTCAGTGTTACCGCCTGGCTCGAAAAGGAGGAGCCCGAGCATGCTTACGAAGATCTCAACGAGGACGGCGGCGACTGGCAGTATAATATCAAGCAATTCCGGCTCTATCGCTGGCTGGCCAACGGCAACAATGTCGACCGCGACGACAAGTGGTTCGAGTACTCCGATGATGCAAAGGACATCTTCAGCATGCAGCCGGGACGGCTCATTTGGGCAAAGACCCGCGAGGCGGTCAAGGTTGACTTTGGCAAAGCTGTTACTCCGTCGAATAAAGATACGCTTGAGATAGAGGTGCGCGGCCGGGAGTGGACCGATTTTGCCCTGCCCTACAAGTACGACATTACGATTGGCGATATCATTAAAGCAAGCGGCTGGCGGGGTGATTCGCTCGAATTCTATGCGTGGCGGAAAAACAGCGACGGCAAATATCTCTCGGATGTGATTTACAGCAACTACATAGTTTCTCCCGATTTCAATGACAAGGGCACGATCCTCAGACCCGGGCCGATAATCGGCTATACCGTGTATAATCTATATCAGGAAGATTTTACGATGCGTATTCCGCCGTCGCCTGCGCAAGCCTCTCCCTTTCTGGCAAAGAAGAAAACCTCGCTTGACGGCTGGAGTATCAAAGTGCTGTCACGCACGCAGTCGGGTGAAGAGCTGAACCGGGTCTATTGCGGCTATCGCAACATCGACGGCGACGCCGCGTATGCACCGAGTCCGCTTTCGTTCGGCAAGGTGATGGTGGGTGTTTACGACCGGCAGCGTACGCGAATGTACGGCGCTCACATTGCACACGGCACGCTCGACAACGGCCTGGCATTCGAGCTGGGATTTCTCAACGGCGAAAGCGAGGCGCAGACGATTTCTTTCTCGCTTGAAGGCACGCCCGGCATTCCCGATCACTTCGGCATGCAAATCTACGATGCTGCTCGCGAGCAATGGCAGCAGGGCCGCAACGCCTGGTCCGTCGAGGTAGCCCCCGGCAAAGCCGCCGGACGCTGGCTGGTTGTCGGTGGTCCGGAATACTTTGCCCGGTTCGAGCAAAAGCTCCTGACGCGGCCCAAACTGGCCCTGATCAAGGCCTTCCCCAATCCGTTCCGCAACCACCTGATGATTCACTACAGCCTTCCGGATCGCGGTGTCGATCAGATGAGGTTCGCCCTGATCGACGTGTTGGGGCGGACTGTCTGGAAAAAGCGACTTACCCGCAACCTCACCGCGGGTAACCATATACTGGCCTGGGACGGTCAGCTTGGCGACGGACGCACCATTGCCGCAGGCAGATATATTCTGAGTATGAAGGCCTACAGCGATAGCGGCAAGGAAGCAGGAAAATTCAAGCAGGTGCTGACTTTTCTGCCCTGAGCCGCCGATACGCTACACAGAGTTGCCGGAACGGAACGGAATTGATCCCGGACGTGCGCACTGGCGACTATACTGTAAAATACAGGTAAATATACGCAGGATGAGCGGGCGAAACCGGACGTGATTGTTAGACATACTCAATGGGGAAGACTTATTTTACCCATGTGGCGATTGCTCAAACTCGTGTTTTGAATGATTTACCGACAATTATAAGGGTACTGCGGATGATAAAGTCTGACGGCGGTTGCTTTGGCCTGTTTGTACTTGTTTTGCTTGGAATATCGCAGGCAGGCGCGCAAAGCCTGAATGAGTTTGCCTACAAACGAGAAATAACCATTCAGACAAGTACGCTGGGATTGACAGAGGATGTTGTCAATTTTCCGCTGCTGATCCGGGTTACCGATGCGGTGGTGTTTGCCGGGGCTCGAGGTGATGCAAAAGATACGCGTTTTGCGAAAACCGATGGCACCTTGCTAAGCTATGAAATAGAACGCTGGGACAGTGCAAATGCTGTGGGCGAAATTTGGGTGCGGGTGGACACGGTTTACCAGAGCGACGATAATCAGAAAATTGTCATGTATTGGGGCAAATCGTCTATTGAAACATCCCTGTCGGATGGTTCGGCGGTGTTTAACAGTTCGAATAATTATGTGGGGGTGTGGCATATGCAGAACACGTCGTCAATTGTTGACGCAACCGGCAATGCAACGAGTGGGTCGCATGTCGGGGTTGAAAATGACTTTGATGGGGCCGTTGCCAGGGGCGGCAAATTTGTAGAGGATAGTGCCAGAATTTCCGTTCCCGCCTACAGCGAAATTGAAGCGGTTAATTTGATGACCAGCGCAAATCCCAACGATGGATTCTCGTTTGAATTCTGGGTGTATCCAACTGAAGATTGGACGGCAAGTGACGGTGATCGCCGTATTATAAACAAGGGATCCCATGACTCAACCGACTTCAGTATTAATAATTCTGACGTCAGTGGATTTTCTGGACGGAGGATTGTTTTGGAGGCAAGGCACGATGATGAAGGGTATACTGTCAATCCAACAGCTTTCACTAACTGGGATTCAAATACCTGGTACTATTTAACCTATGCTGATAATTTCGGAGCTAAACAATACCGTTGGTATATTAATGGAGGCGAGGATGCAAATTCAACGTATCAAGATAATTATGTTGACAATACTGACACTCCCAGCCTCGAATTCGGGCAGCACTCAGGTGCAAACACCCAGAAATTCGCCGGCACCCTCGACGAAATCCGCATCTCCAATATCGAGCGCTCCAGTAGCTGGGTAGAACTGAATTACGAAACACAGAAAATCGGAGCAAGTGTACTTAGTTTCGGCACCATCGATTCGGCAACCGTCTTTGGCACGATCACTATCGATGATGGCAACGGCATAACCGACATTGCAACCCCCAAACTCGACCTGACCTACACCGGCGCCGACAGCATGCGGTTTGCTCTGGAAGCACCCGTTGGAAGTGCAACCTGGGTTGACGCCGCTGCCACGTACAGCTCGTTCGACATATCATCGAGCAGTCAGGGCAAAATTACAATTTACGCCCAGTTCAAAAACACTGCCGGCGACACTTCGGTGTGGGTGAGCGATACCTCTATTTACGATACCGAAGGACCAACCGTCACCGTCAACCAGGCCGGCGGACAGGCCGATCCGACAAATTCCCTGCCAATAGTATTTGATGTGAATTTCAACGAGACCGTCATCAATTTTAGCAGCAGCGATATTACTTTTTCAGGTACGGCTACCGGCATTACCCATACCATATCGGGATCGGGTTCTTCCTATCAAATCGATGTAACTGCCATAACGGGCGCAGGTACCGTCGTACCCTCGATCGGCGCCGGTGTATTGACCGATCTGGAAGACAATCCCAACGATGCCTCGACCAGCACCGATAACTCGGTAACCTTCGACAACGTCAACCCCACCGTCACCATCAACCAGGCGGGGGGCCAGGCCGATCCGGCAAACTCATTTCCGATCACTTATACCGTTACGTTCAGCGAGGCGGTTAGCGGATTCGAGGCCGGTGATATTACGGTCGGCGGTACGGCGAGCGGCGTGGTTATCGGCACGGTTTCGGGTTCGGGCGCCAATTATACCGTCCCTGTATCCGGTGCGACCGGCGTCGGAACGATAATTCTGAGTATCGATGCAAACAAGGCCGACGATCAGGCCGGCAATCCCAATACTGCTTCCACCGGCAGCGATAATCAGGTCACCTTCGACAACGTCAGTCCGTCATCCTCAATTTCAACCACCGGTGATTTCCCCGGCGCAAGCTGGCCCGGCAAGATTGCGGGAAGTGCAAGTGACAATCTGACCGGTGTGGCCCTCGTCGAAGTGTCGATACAAAACCAGACAAGCGGCAATTACTGGAATGGATCGTCCTGGGTGGTTGGGGAATCCTGGAACACAGCAAACGGCACGACCAGTTGGGAGTATACGCTCGACGGCGGCAACCTCGCCGACGCGACCTATGCCCTGCGTTCGCGTGCCACCGACAATGCGGGCAATGTGCAGACCTCCTACGCAACGTCAAGCTTTCGCTACGACAATACCGCGCCAGCCGGCACGTTCTTGATTGTCGACCGCAACGGATACACCAAGAATGCGTCTGCGCAGCTCTCGATTTCCGGCTCCGGCGCCGACAGTATGCTGGTTACCCTGGACACCAGATCGCCCGGAAGTTGGAAACCATTTGCCGCAAGCTACAATATAACCATTTCCGGTGGGGGAGAGGGCAAGAAGCTGGTGCATGTACGCTTCAAGGATGATTTCGGCAACACAACCAACTGGCAAAGCGATTCGACGATTTACGATGCGACGCTGCCTGCGTCAAGTATCGCCACGAGCGGTACGTTCAACAGCGCAACCTGGACCGGCAGCATTACCGGATCGGCAAGCGACAACCGCTCGGGCGTCGATACTGTGTACCTGCAGGTCAAGCGCGACAACGGTCAATCCTGGTCGGGCTCAGCCTGGGGCGGTACCCCGGTCTGGCTCAAAGCAAGCGGTACGACAACGTGGTCGTATTCCTTGCTGGCGATTGATTTACAGGATGATGCCTATACGGTCATCGCCTACTGTGTCGACAAGGCAGGGAATGCACAGACACCGCCGGACACGGGCCTCTTCGCATATGACAACACCGGGCCGGCAAATGTAATTTTTGATGTCGTGGACCAAAACGGCGTAACCGCAGACCCGGTTGCGGGATTGACCGTCTCTGCAGCCGGTGCACAACAGATGCGTATCGCCCTTGCCGGCAGCGGCGTTGACACGGCAACCCTCGCATGGAAAGCATTTTCACCCAATGACAGCATCAACATTGCTTCGGTCGGCGCCGATCAGGCTGCACGGGTGCTGCTGCAACTGCGTGATTCGGTTGACAACCGTACCGCCTGGGCACAGGCCATTACCATGTATGATATCACGGCCCCGACTTCGACGATTCTGACCGGCGGCAGATACAATGCCTTTTCGTGGAATGCCGTGGGTGGCGTAACGGGAACAGCCGCTGACGCCTCGGCCGGAGTTGAATCGGTGTATGTCGAATTGAGCCGGGTCAGCGACGGCTGGTACTGGAACGGACTCTCCTGGCAGAGTGGACAGGCAAGCGCCGTTGCCAATGGAACCGTGTCGTGGTTGCTGCCGATTGACACAAGTGCACTCACCGACGGTGATTACACGCTTACCTCTGCGGCGACAGACTCGGTGGGGAACCGGCAGTCACCGGCAACGAACGGATCGTTTTCCTACGATCAGACCACTCCGGATGGCGGGATCGAACTGGCAAACGGTGCGAATTATACGAATAAAAGCAAGGTATCTGCGGCCATAACAACCAATGCCGACAGCATCCGCTACGGTCTGGCGGCGGATACGATCGCCCTGGCATCTGCAGCCTGGATTGCCGCCCTCTCACAGGACAGCATCGCGATCGGCAGTGGTGGCGAAGGTACGAAAATTGTCTGGATTCAATTTAAAGACAACGTCGGCAATATCTCGGGCTGGCGCAACGATCAAATCGCGTATGATACGACCGGGCCGACCAGTACGGTCACAACCAGCGGCGTCATCGACAGCAGCCAGTGGCTTGGAGTCGTCGAAGGAACGGCGACGGATGCTCTTGCAGGCATAAACAAAACCGAAATTTCGATCTACGATCAGTCCAACAACCGTTACTGGAACGGATCGAGCTGGGCCGGCCCGGCGCCGGTATGGATTTCGACAGGTGCGAATGTCAACTGGACCTATGCGTTGCCCGCAAGCAATTTGGCGGCAGCTACCTATACGGTGCAATCCCGAACAACCGACAACGCCGGCAATGTCCAGTCGACGCCGGGAACGGCGACCTTCACGATATTTGTTTCCCCCGTTGCCAATTTCTCTCCGGTGGCGCCGGTATCAATTGATACGGCTACCGCCGTGCAATTTGTCAATTTGTCAACCGGCTCGGTCGACTCGGTTCGTTGGTTATTCGGGGACGGAACTGCCTCAACCGAAAATAATCCGGCGCATACCTACAAGAGTGTCGACCAATCATACTCGTGTACCCTGATTGTCTTTGCACCCAACAATATCAGCGACACCCTGGTGCGCCCCGATCTGATTTTCACGTTCGGCGGTGTACTCAATCCGTTGCGCATTACGGCACGGTATCTCGATCTGACCAGCATCGAGATCACTCTTACCGGGTACG
>WJLW01000116.1 GCA_014728295.1 Chitinivibrionales bacterium
CAGGTGTTTTACGCAACCGGAAATGACCCGTTTATCCAATTCTATAGTGACAGCGGAGTTTTTTGCGGTAGCTGTTCATCGTCGGCGCCCGTAACGATATCGTATCCGAAGCGGTTTCTGGGTGCAGGGACGGGGTTGCGTGCACTGCTTATTGTCAAAGATGGGGTTTACTGCGATACAATCAATATCTCACGTCGTGTTCATCGCGATCAGTCGGAAGTGCTGATTGTCAACAGCATGGAGTGGACGCCGCTGTATTCGACCGCCCGGCTGGATGATCCTTCTCCTTCGGTATTGCTCAAATCGTTTGCTTCGGACAGCACTTCGCACCGTGAGTACGACACACGCTTTGTCCGCTTTTTCAAATGGCACGCCGGCGCTGCAGCCGGGTCTGCTGATCAATGGCTGGAATTTTCTGCCAGTGACAAGCCGGTATTCGAGCTGAAGCCGGGAGCGCTACTCTGGCTCAAAGCGCGTACGACAACAAAAATCACCCTGGGGCCGGGCCGGACACTTTCCCTGAAAGATACGTTTGCTTTGCACCTGCCCTCCCTGCAATGGACCGACTTTTCGATTCCGTACAAGCTTGACATAAAAGCCAGGGATATACTTGCCGCATCCGGTGATCTGAGGGAAAATATCGAAATTTATCACTGGCATAAGTATACCGGCCCCCAGGGCATGGCCCGTTACATTTCGAAAGTGCTGTACAGCCCGATTATACCCGGGCTCGATAATCTGGATACGCTGCTGTCGGGGGGCGCTTCGAATGGCTATACGGTGTATAACTTCTCGAAGCAGGAACAGGTGATGCGCATTCCACCTACACCGGCATCACAATCGGGAAACGCTCTTGTAAAGCGTCGTGAACTACAGAAATGGTCGATAAAAATACACACGTATATTCAGGATAGCCGGGAGTTGAGTCCGGCTTATTTTTCGTATCGCGAAGATATTCGGGGAATAGTGGAAATTCCGCTCCCGCCCTCTTTCGAGAAAGTGCGAACGGCTATTTACAGCGCTGATTCACACTGCTACTTTGGCCACCTGGTGACGGGGAGTGAACACAAAAACGGGCACACTTTTGAGCTGGCTTTTGTAAATACAGGAGAAACCGAAGCACCCCTTGCCTGCGTGTTCGAACGGCTGCAGAATGTTCCCGGCACGTGTCAGATTGTAATGCTTGGCGAAGAGAAAAGCGGGTTTGTGCCGCAAGACTCGATCGTGCGCATCACCGTGCCGGCGCGTTCCAGGGTTACCCGTCTGGTAGCTATCGGAGACAGCAAGTATGTCAACGCTTTTAGCAGTACAGCCCACCTGCTCACGCTCTCCCTCGGTACAGTTCGCTACAGCCAGTCCAGTGGCGACATCTCTGTTTCATACAGCCTGCCTTATCGTCAATTCAGTCACCTTACGTTCAGCTTACTGGATGTGCGCGGGCGCAGAGTAGCTACACAATCTATCGATACCGCAACCATGTTCGGCGGGTACCGCTTGACACTCAGCCCCCCGGCATCCGGTTTCGCTTCCGGCAGCTATGTGCTGAGCATGGAGGCTGCTGGCTCAGGAAATAACGCGCCAAAGCGCTTGGTCCGCCGGCTGATGATTATGAAATAGCGGCCTTGCACCGGGGGGGGGGCATGTCGCGGCGTATTTTATGTCATTGGCTGCTGGCTCTTGCCGTAATGGCAATACATTTCGATTTGAGGAATACCAATGACGCATGAAATTTATGGCGATACTATTCGATGCGAATGCGGAAAAACACACCATATCGATCCCGGCATTGTCATTTATGAACCAGGAGCGCTCTGCAAGTTGCCCGAAATTCTGCAACATTTTACCAAACGCAAAAAAGCTGCTGTTATCGTTGATGCGCGGACACGTGCTGTTGCGGGGCAGCAGGCGACCAAACAACTTCTCACTCACGAATGGTCGACCAGAGAGATCGTGGTTCCCGATCCCGAACCGGGCATGGATCCAAAATGCGATGAGGAGACCCATGCCTATGTCAAGAGCCGCGTCGGCGATGCATCGATTATTGTTGCCGCAGGCTGCGGAGTGCTCAACGACCTGAGCAAGTGGGCCGCCTTCGAACTCGACCTTCCCTACGTCTGTGTTGCAACTGCCGCCAGCATGAATGGCTATGCTTCGGCCAACATTGCCGCAACCGTCAAGGGAGTCAAAATCGTCAAGCGCGGCAGGGCGCCACGCGCCGTGCTGGCCGATCCCGCTATCATCATGAATGCGCCCAATGAACTCACCGCATCGGGGCTGGGAGATATTCTGGCCAAATCGGTAAGTGCCGCCGACTGGGTGGTAAATCACCTCCTCTATGGTGATTATTACTGTGAGCGTGCAAATCTACTCATCGCCGACATCGAGCCGCTGTACCTTGACAATCCGGAAGGCATACGCGACCGGTCACCGCAGGCGTTCGAAGCCCTGTTTCAGGGGCTTTTGCTGACCGGTGTGGCAATGACCATGGCCGAAACGTCCTCTCCATCATCCGGCGGCGAGCATCTGATTTCGCACACGCTCGATATGATGAGCGGCATTGACGGTATACCGCATTATTACCACGGCAGCCAGGTAGGCATTGGAACGATCATTGCATCGGAGCTTTATTATCGCATCATGCACATGGCGGCGCCGAAGCTGAAGATGTATGCGACGGACATCAATCCGCAATTCTGGGGATGGCTGACGGATGAGGTCACTGCGCATTTCAATGAAAAGCAGGTGCGATTGCACGCGATGCAGGCAAAGCTTTCGGCACCGGAAAACTGGAGCACCATGCAATCACGCGTCAAAGAGTTTGTTCGTCATCCAGAAGTGATTCGGGATTGCCTGAAACGCGCCGGCGCCGCTTACACGGCCGAGCATATTTGCTGCAGTCGGGAACGCTTGATCACGGCGCTGCTGCATGCGCATGAGGTACGCTCGCGGGTGACGATTCTTGACCTGGCCCGGATGACGGGAATTTTGCCTGATGCGGCTGGGGAGATTGTTGGTAAGTGGTGCTGAAGATTATTGCGAAAAGCACCGACGCACTCAGTGACAGAAGTGATATCTTCCCGTCACTTTTGCAGCAGTCATGCCCCGCTTGCACTAGGTTCACTTGCTTGTTTTGACGTGTTTCAACACAGTATTCGTCCATAGCTATTATTGTCTCATTTTGAGCGACAAGCCATCTTCGAAACAACCACGCAAATTGGACGCGTGCAGCGCCAATTGTGCTTGAAATTGAGTATGCGCGCTACCTGCTAATCCCACTCCAGCGCTCCGGCCACCTGATATTCGGTGACGCGCGTTTCAAAAAAGTTTTTCTCTTTATTGAGATCGGTGGACTGTGACATCCACGGAAACGGATTTTCGGTGTTATACAGTTTCTTCAGACCGATTCGTTCCAGCCGGCGATCAGCGATATAGTTGACGTAATCGCAGAATTGTTCGGCATTGATACCCAGAAGCCCGGACGGGCAGGCATCTTTGGCGTACTTTCTTTCGAGTTCAACGGAACGCGAGATCAGATCACGGATTTCGCTTTGAAATTTTGTGGTCCAGACGGAGGGGGTTTCTTCGATGACGGTATTGATCAGGTCGCAGCCAAAGGCAAGGTGCAAGCTTTCGTCGCGCATAATGTACTCGAACTGCTCGCCAACGCCGATCATTTTATTCTGCCGCTTCAGCGCGAGCATCATGGCAAAGCCGGCGTAGAAAAAAACACCTTCCATGATAACGTAGAAACCAACAAGGTCGCGCACAAATCGACGAATATTTTCATCACCTTCGGTCGTGAAATGCGGTTCGAAAATCGAGGATGTCAATTCGACGACAAAATCATCCTTTTCGTGGATGCTGGGAATTGTTGTATACATGGTGTAAATTTCGTCCGGATTCAAACCGAGTGAGTCGCAGCAATAGATGAATGTATCGGTATGTACCGCTTCTTCATACGCCTGGCGCAGGAGATACTGCCGCGCCTCGGGATTGGTGACGTGGTTGTAAACCGCCAGCACGATGTTGTTGGCAGTCAGGCTCTCTGCGGTTGAGAAGAAACCCAGGTTCCACAGGATCAGCCGCCGTTCGCTTTCGGTGAGTGCCGCAGGGTCTTTCCATTGCTCGATGTCCTTCTGCATGGAAATCTCTTCCGGAGTCCAGTTGTTGGAAACGCCGTCTTTGTAATGCTGACGTGCCCACATGTAACGCATGGGAAGAATTTTGTTGGGATCGGTTTTGGAATTGTTGATGATTCCCATGGGGGGCCTCCTCTGTTGTTGTCTCTGTCTTGGTATTGCTCCAATACACCCTGTGTTGTATGTTGAATTGGAGTTTTTATTTGCTTGCGTGGCTTGTCAGCCCCTTTCCCGTGTTGCGGGAGCGGGGCTATCCATTAATTGATGATGCCGGCTCCGATTTCGAAACCGCGGTGATACCATGTTGCTCAATTCGAAAATATGCAATCGTTGACTATTGACACGCTTCGCAATCCGGATTCATGAGATCGCATATTTTGGCACTGGCGATCTGTGTTGCCGGAACCTCGACAGGTGCGGCAGCCGGTGTCGGGTCGCAAGTTTCGATTTCATTGCTTACCGGCCGGGATTGCGCCTGCGCGCCGGTACGCTTCTGAGTGAAGCCGTACTTTTTTGCGTCAAGCGTCGATTTTTCGATCTGGCTGGCGGCTAGGGTTCGCAGGTAATAGGTCGTCTTAAGCCCCAATTTCCAGGCGCTGGTATAAATTTCACTCAGTTTTTTGCCGGAATGTCCCTGCATGAAAACATTATGTGACTGGCTTTGATCGATCCACTTCGAACGTAATGCGGTAAGCTTGAGCAGATCGACCGGGTCGATCTGAAAGGCTTCGCGGTAGAGCAACTTGATGTCGTCCGGGATCGCAGTGATGGCATCGAGATTGCCGTCATTAAACTTAATCTGCTCCAGCATGTCAAGGGTCCACAATTCGCGGCGGGTGAGATCGGCTACCAGGTACTTGTTGACTACCGTAAATTCACCACTGATATTTGCTTTGACGTAGATGTTTTTGTACATCGGCTCGATTGACGGATAGCAGCCGGCGATAGTGGCGATGGTGGCCGTGGGAGCGATTGCCATGCAGTTTGAGTTGCGCATGCCGTGTTGTGCAACATGCCGGCGAACGGGTTTCCAGTCCAGGCGTTCGTAACGGTCAACATCTACTGGTACCCCGCGTTCCTTTTCCAGCAATGCAATTGTATCAATCGGAAATATACCACGATCCCACTTTGAGCCAGGATACGACTCATACCGGCCCCGTTCTTGCGCAAGCCGGGATGAAGAGAAAATGGCATGGTAGCTGATGAATTCCATAAGCGAATCGCAGAAATGCTGCGCACTCTGCTGGCTGAACGACATCTTAAGTGCAAACAGCGCATCCTGCAGGCCCATGGCGCCCATGCCGACCGGGCGATGTCGCAGGTTGGCGCGCCGTGACTCTTCGGTCGGGTAAAAATTGAGATCGACCACATTGTCAAGCATGCGCATGGCTGTCTGCACCGTTTGCGCCAGTTTGTCGCGGTCAAATGTTGTTTCATTGACATGCCGTGAAACATTAATGGATCCCAGGTTGCACACGGCACTTTCCTCACGCGACGTATTCAACGTGATTTCGGTGCAGAGATTTGAGCTGTGTACGATACCTGTATGATCCTGTGGTGAGCGTACATTGCAGGGGTCCTTGAACGTGATCCAGGGATGCCCGGTTTCGAACAGCCGGGTCAGCATTTTGCGCCATAGCGCGGTGGCATCGACAACTTTGTGCTTGATTATTTTGCCAATTCGGGCCTGCGATTCGTACCAGATGTATCGCTCTTCAAACGCCCGGCCGTAGAGATCGTGCAGATCGGGCGTTTCGTCGGGCGAAAACAGCGTCCAGTGGCTTTTCTGAGCTACGCGCTTCATGAACAAGTCGGGAATCCAGTTCGCGGTATTCATATCATGGGTGCGGCGCCGCTCATCACCGGTATTGCGCCGCAGATCGAGGAAATCTTCGATGTCGAGGTGCCAGGTTTCGAGATAGGCGCACGTTGCGCCTCTGCGTTTACCGCTGCGATTAATGGCGACGGTGACATCGTTGGCGATTTTGAGAAAAGGGACGACCCCCTGGCTTTCCACGCCGGTTGTGCTGATACGGGCGCCGGTTGCCCTGACGCTGGTCCAGTCGTTGCCCAGACCGCCCGACCATTTCGAGTATTGCGCATTGTCACCCAGGCATTTAAAAATATGGGTAAGGTCGTCATCGATTTTTGTCAAATAGCAGGAGCTTAATTGCGGATGTCCCATCCCGGCATGGAACAGTGTCGGCGTGGATGGAATAAAGCTCAGTGTCGAAATGACATTATAGAATTCGACAGCCCGCTCTTCACGGTTTGCTTCGTTTAGTGCCAGTCCCATAGCCACCCGCATCCAGAATGTTTGCGGCAATTCCATCCGCGTTTCGTCTTGCTTCAGAAAGTAACGCAGGTAAAGCGTTTGCAGTCCGGTATAGCCCAGCAAGCAATCGCGTTCAAATCGCAATGCAGCGGCTATCGCTTCGAGCTTGAACGAGAGCAGTCGTTTGTCAAGCATACCGAGCGTTACACCGTGGTGAATGTTGTTGATAAACATGCTGCGGTACTCTTTTTCAAACAACTCCTCGTTGATAGACTGCCGGAATGCCTCTTTGTAAGTATGTTGCAGGAAAAAGCGGGCCGCGGCCGTGTCATAATCCGGATGCCGCTCGATGTAGCTGACCGCGGCCATAACCAGGGCGCGATCGAGATCTCTGGTGGTAACGCCGTCGTAGATGTTTTTGATGAACTCGGCAAACAGCAACTCTGCGGAAACAGAATCATCCAGCCCGTTCAGAACCCGCTGAATTGTCGCTGATATCTTAGTTCGGTCGAAAACGACCACCCGGCCGTCGCGCTTGGTCACTTTAAGTTTGCCAAGTCGCGCATTTCGCTCGGCTTTCTGGTGTTCTTTTTCCCGCTTTTGTTTGTGACTGTGCCGATACAATATGTAAGCTTTGGCAATATCGAAATATTCATGCTTCATCAGGTACTTCTCGACGAGATCCTGCACATTTTCGACATTGGGATAGATATCAACGAAACGATTGTTGATTTCCCGGCAGGCATCGTCGACAATTGCCGTAATTGCCGACTCCCGCTTATGCGTGTCCCCTGAACCAAATGCCTTGCGGAGAGCTGTCTCGATTCTCTCCCGGTCAAACGAGACAACGTCGCCATTGCGTTTGACAATCATGTCCACGGCCATATGCATCATCCTTTCCAAAGTGAGAGGGCTAGAGCACAATGCAAACTAAATGCCATATATTGCGTTACACGAGCATTGTGCTACAATATATATCCTTCATGCTGCTAATAGTAATATATGCGCATCAACTTAGTGCACATAGATAAGATCGCCGTATCCTGCCCATGCAGGCCAATTGCCGGCGGTTAGTTGGCAAGCTAGTGTAGTGTATCTCAAATAGGTGTGTGTGTGCGGGGAGCTATTTTCGCCTCCTGTTGAGGCGCGAAGATGGCGAATACCGGGTGTATTCAACTGATGAGCAACGAAGACAGGGATGAAAAGAGCCCGTGGTAGCATATTCGTATTTGAGATACACTACACTAGAACTATCATTAAGATGGTGTGTAAACATGACCGCACATTCTGCTGGGCTGGGCAGACTCCGCAGGCCGGACTTGGGCGCCTGCGCGTGTGCATTTAATAAAAGAATGGTCCTCAGAATTTGTATACAAATGCTGCTTGACACAATCGTGTTGGTTTACAGAATGCATAGCGTATACAGGTGCGGGATCTGCGCTTTTTCAATTGCCTCAAGGACGGTGCAGGACCGGCTACCTGCCGTATCACTCGATAATGACATTTAGCCTTCGGGATTCATTCGAGCCATGCTATTGGCGCCCGGGCGGCATACATTCGGGCGCCGGGCTGCTCTTATGTATCTTTATGCTGACAATTCTGCCGAAGCAATCCCCGAGATGTTCCGTGCAAAAGGATATGAGCGAACGATTGAAATACAATACGCCGGCAATCAAGCTCGCGCTGGAAAAAAAGCTGATAACCGAAGATCAGCACAATCAGTGCAAAGATCTGCTGCGCAAGAGCAAAAAAATTGGTTTGACGCATGATATCGAAGAGATTTTTATCAAGCAGGGCTTTTTGCAGGAGGAGGATCTTGAAGAGCTTCGTGAATTGATCAGCCTGGGTGAGGGAGGCACACAGTTCGGCAGTTACCGCCTTTTATATATGCTGGGCGAAGGTGGTATGGGTAAAGTGTATCGGGCGGTGCACGAATTTATGCAACGGGATGTTGCCATCAAGGTCATTCATTACAAGCTCTCGCTCGACAAAAGCTACACCACGCGCTTTTTCCAGGAAATACGTGCCCTTGCCAAGTTACATCATCCCAATATCATTACCATTTACGATGCGGGACGGGTCAAGCGCAAATACTACTTTGCCATGGAACTGGTGGAAGGCACAACGCTTAAGGTGCTTGCCGACGCAGGTAACGGCGTTGCTGAAAAGTCGGCAATCGACATTGTCAGGGCCACCGCCGATGCCCTGCAAGAAGCGCATAAACATGATATTGTGCATCGGGATGTAAAGCCCGAAAACATTCTGCTCGATGAAGACAACAATCCGGTGCTCACCGATTTCGGTGTGGTGATGCATCATGACGCCGATCACATGACCTTGACGCAATCGGGCAATCTGGTTGGCTCGGTGCACTATGCATCTCCGGAGCAGGTCGAAGGATTGCGCGACATTGATGGACGCAGCGATATCTATTCCCTGGGAGCAACCCTGTATTACGCATTGACGGCAAAGCCGGCCTACAACGGCGCCACTCCGCCTGAAATACTTTCACAGCACCTGGCAGGCAATTTTAAAAGCCCGCGCCGCTATAATTCCGCAATTTCGCGCAAGACGGTGGGTTTGCTGCGCAAAATGATGGCGCGAAGCAGGGAAAAGCGATTTCAGACCATGCGAGAGGTTGTCGAATATATCGACAGGCCGGATTTGGCGCACTTTGCAACGATGGGCGTATATTTTCTGGTGTGTGGTATTTTGCTTTTTCTGGCTGGATTGCTGACCGAATTTAAATTCCAGGTCCTGCTTTCGCTTTTTCGATAATAGCTTTCAGCGCTTGAGGATTGCCTTGACTTTTTGCAGGGGGATGAATGATGTTTCGGCTATTTTTTCATCGCTCAAACCCTTGCCGGCGAATCGCTTGACAAATACCTCAAGCGGCTCGCCGATTTCGACGATGTGTCCATCCGGGTCAAAAAACCGTATCGTGCGCTGCCCCCAGATTTCTTCATGAATTCCGTGCAGAAATTCGATACTGTTGTCGCTGAGTCGTGCATACACGTTATCCAGATTGTCGCTTTCAAAATACAGCTCAAAACGATTGCTGCTGTTGCGGATGCGCCGCCTTTCAAGCGATGCCGGAATAATGTGATCGTCCCGCAGTTCCCACAGTGACAGGCCGCAGCGTAATTGTATATTTCTGCCAAAATCATCCTCGACTTTCTGCTCGAGAATATCACAATAGAATTTCTTCGATTTTTGGATATTGTCAACGAATATTACTGCGGAATGATAGCGTGTCATATTCAACCCCGGGTAAACGTAGGTGCTGCCGCTAAAGATACGGAAAAAATAGTCAAATCTTCTCTATCCGACAAGCAGATGGGCTGAAGATGCTGCTATGTAGCGATAATGAGAGAAAAAGGGCAGTTTTCTTGGATATACGTGCCGGTGTCTCGAATTTAACGAGTTGTTGGACGGTCTCGTTTAGATATACGCCCTTTTTTCATGTGTGGGAGGCTCATTGCCGTTTAAGAAACGCGTTTGCTACGATTAGATTGGTCTGTATTTTGCTAATCTAACTATTCTACTCGGCTTGAAGCATGATGGTAAGCAAGATCAGGCTTGAAAGCTGCGAGAAACAAAAGAAATGGTAACCACATCACCCATAGCAGAAGATCTTCAAGGAGTTCGCATGAAGCTTGAAATAAGAAATCTGCACGCGAATATCGACGGCAAACCCATTCTGCAGGGCCTTGATTTGACCCTGCAATCGGGAGAAGTGCATGCATTGATGGGACCGAATGGCTCGGGTAAATCAACGCTTGCCAACGTACTCATGGGACATCCTGCCTATGAAGTTACCAACGGCGAAGTGGTGCTTGACGGCAAAGATGTGCTTGAACTTGATACGAACGAACGTGCAGGAGCGGGCTTGTTTCTTGCATTCCAGTATCCGGTTGAAGTCGCAGGGATCACGGTCGGCAAATTTCTCAAACGTGCGCTGGAGGCCCGGCTTGAAAAAGGCGACAAGATTGATGTCAGCGCATTTATAAAACACCTGCGCGCGCAGATGGTATTTCTTGACATGGAACAGGCTTTCATCAACCGCTATCTCAATCACGGATTTAGCGGTGGAGAAAAGAAGCGAATGGAAATTCTGCAGATGCTTATGATCAAGCCCTCGTTTGCGATTCTTGACGAAACGGATTCGGGTCTAGACATAGACGCCCTGAAAATTGTTGCGAAGGGTGTCAACAAAATGAGAGGCCCCAAATTCGGCAGCCTTGTCATAACACACTATCAACGGATCCTGAACCACATCCATCCCGATCACGTGCATATAATGTACCAGGGCCGCGTTGTTGAATCGGGCGGCAACGAACTGGTGGAAGAACTC
This sequence comes from Chitinivibrionales bacterium, assembly GCA_014728295.1. Classification (GTDB taxonomy): domain Bacteria; phylum Fibrobacterota; class Chitinivibrionia; order Chitinivibrionales; family WJKA01; genus WJLW01. The sequence goes on from WJLW01000116.1 coordinate 10,769, forward strand.
GAGAGAAACGGTTATGAAAATATTAAAGGTAAATTCGGTATAAAGGAGGAGCAGCATGAGCCCGCAACCGCAGCTTATTGACTTAGGTGAATACAAGGCGGGGTTTTCGTTTCCGGACAGCTCCGTTTTTAAGACCCGCAGGGGTTTAGATGAAGAAGTCGTTAACCAGATATCCTCTCACAAGCAGGAACCGGAGTGGATGCGCCAATATCGCCTGCGCGCTTTTGGGGCATTTCAAAAAAAGGGGATGCCTAACTGGGGGGCCGATCTGACGTCCATTAATTTCGATGACATTTACTATTACGCCAAGCCCATGGATGAACAGGGACGTACGTGGGACGACGTGCCGGACAGCATCAAGCAAACCTTCGACCGGCTGGGCATTCCCGAAGCCGAGCGAAAGTTTCTCGCCGGAGTGGGAGCCCAGTACGATTCCGAAGTGGTCTATCACAATATAAAAGAAGAACTCAAGCAGAAAGGCGTAATTTTTCTCGATCCCGAAACTGCACTCAAAGAGCATCCCGACATTTTCAGGGAGTATTTCGGAACAGTTATTCCGTATATGGACAATAAGTTTGCAGCACTGAACAGTGCGGTGTGGTCGGGTGGAAGCTTCATTTATGTGCCGCCCGGCATAGAAGTGGACATACCGTTGCAGGCTTATTTCCGGATCAATTCGGAAAGTTTCGGGCAATTTGAGCGTACGTTGATTATTGCCGATGAAGGCAGTTTCGTTCACTATATCGAAGGGTGTACGGCTCCGGTTTATACGACGGATTCACTTCATTCGGCGGTGGTGGAAATTATTGCCAAAAAAAACGCCCGCGTCAGGTATACAACGATTCAAAACTGGTCGGGAGATATCTACAACCTGGTTACCAAACGTGCCACTGCCTACGAAGGCGCCACCGTCGAGTGGATTGACGGAAACATCGGAAGCAAACGAACGATGAAATATCCTTCGGTCTACCTGATGGAGCCGGGCGCCCACGGGGAGGTTACCTCGATAGCCTTTGCCGGCAAAGGCCAGGAGCAGGATACCGGTGCGAAGATGGTGCACGTTGCCGGAAATACCTCGTCGGTGATTACTTCGAAATCAATCAGCAAAGACGGCGGTATCGCATCGTATCGAGGTCTGGTCAAGGCCGAGAGCGGATTGAAAAACATCAAATCCCACGTAATCTGCGACGCGCTCCTGATTGATGATAAGTCGACTACCAATACCTATCCCTACATGGAGATCGATTCTGAGGATGTGTCAATCGAACATGAGGCGCGTGTCAGCAAGATCAGCGAAGAGCAGCTCTTCTACCTGATGAGCCGCGGCCTGAAAGAGCAGGAGGCATCCATGATGATCGTCAACGGTTTCCTGGATCCGCTGGTCAAGCAATTACCCATGGAGTATGCCGTGGAGTTGAACCGGCTGATCGAGTTGGAAATGGAAGGTTCTGTTGGATAAAATAGGTATGCATTCTGATTGATTTCACGTTACACACCCTGTTGAGGGAGATAGTATGTCTGCAAAAGAACACACCGTAAACGATGCGCAACGGGCGCTGTTCAGCTCTTTTACGCAAAACGTTGCAGAACCGGAATGGATGCAGCGGTTTCGGTTGGATGCATGGGACCGGTTTCAGGAGGTATCCTGGCCGTCATTGCGGGATGAGGAATTTCGACGTACCGATTTGACCCGGTTTGAATACGATGTTTTTGAACCGATTGTCACCGGATACTCACCAGTATTCGCGATAGCTCCCCAGAACGGCGTAACCGTCAAAACCTTTCGCGATGCGATAGTTGAGAACGAAAATGAGCTGCAACCGCTCTTGAGCGCCTCGCTCGCCGTCGCCGACAATCGCATTGCCCTGTGGCACTACCTGTATGTCAACGACGGCATTTTTATTGATATACCGGATGGACTGGTTGCCACCAATCCGATATCGGTTGAGTTGTCGGCAGCGGGTGAGCACAGGCTTGCAACTCCGCATATTTTTGTGCGTGTCGGCAAAGAATCTCGTGCGTCGGTTGTCGTGAAGATTGCCAACAGTCACGCAGAGAAACTTGTTCTCAACAGCTACGCACATATTATGGTGGAAGATGCCGCGAAGCTCAAGTATGTCACCTGTCAATCACTCAAGGAGGGGGCTGCTTATTTTTCGCATGCCGAGGCGCGTGTGGCGCGTGATGCGGCCATTGAGCACATGGACGTCAATCTCGGGGCCGATTTGACAAAGAGCAGATTAATCTGCGATCTCAACGGTCCGGGCAGTGAAGGGGTGCTCAATGGAGTCTTTTTCGCGTCGCAAAAGCAGCACATGGATATTCGCTGCGTGCAGGAACATAACTCGCGCGCCGCAAGCAGCAACGCCGTTTATAAAGGCGCAGTCAAAGACAACTCCCGGTCGATATTTCAGGGACTCATTCGAGTTGACAAAGGCGCCAACCAGACCGATGCTTATTTGACTAATAAGAACCTGATTATCAATGACGGCGCCCGGGCCGATTCAATTCCGGGATTGCAGATAGACACAAACGATGTAAAATGCAGCCACGGTTCGACTACCGGCAAGATCAGTGAAGACGAGCTTTTTTATTTGATGAGCCGCGGCATATCCAGAGCGCAGGCCCGGCACATGCTGGTGATGGGTTTTTTCGAGGAGCACCTACAGAAGCTTCCTGAGGAAGTTGCCGTGGAAATTCGTGAATCACTCCAAGAGCGGCTTGCTGGTGAGTGATGAGCAGCGCTAATGAGTATTTTTTAATGTGCAGCAAGTTCTAAAAGAGGGACGTCGCATGGAATCGTGGACTGCGGTCGCGCAGGAAAACGAACTGGCAGAAAAGCTTACGGTATGCCTTGCAGACCGGGAAATAATGCTTACCCGTCACGATGGCGCTATATACGCCATCAATAATGTATGCTCCCATGCCTATGCCCGGTTATCGGAAGGCGATGCCTGGAATGGAACGGTCTACTGTCCCAAACACGGGTCCGGATTTGATGTCAAGACCGGGGCAGTGAAAGGTCTGCCGGCTACGAAACCGGTGGAGACGTACGATGTGAAAACTGAAAATGGGACTATTTTCTTGAAATCCAGAAATTATGCATGATACGCACGTTGCCGCCAGTCCGATAAACGGAAAGAAAACCGCCATAACCTCGATCAGAAATGATTTTCCGCATTTGCAGCGCCAGGTTCATGGCCGCAAAATTGTCTACCTGGACAACGCCGCCACAACGCTTAAACCGCGTTCGGTGATATCAGCCATAACATCCTATTATGAAAATGAATCATCGAATGTGCACCGTGCGCTGTATACAACGGCAGGGGAAGCGACACTGCGCTACGAAAACAGCCGGGCTGCCGTAAAGGAACTCATTAACGCGAAGGGTACGCAGGAGATTGTCTTTACTCGCGGGACCACCGAGGCAATTAACCTGGTTGCGTGGAGCTGGGGGCGCGCCAACCTTGGTGAAGGTGATGAAATTCTGCTTACCGAAATGGAGCATCACAGCAATCTGGTGCCGTGGCAGCTCCTGGCGCGCGAAAAGAAGGCGAAGCTGAAATTCATTCCTTTTCTCCAGGGCGGTACGCTCGACTATGATGCAATTGATACATTATGGAGCGATCGCATCAAACTGGTGGCACTGGTGCACATGTCAAATGTATTCGGAACAATTAACGACGTCAAGCAGGTGATTGACATTGCGCATAGTCACGAAGTGCCCGTGCTCATCGACGCGGCGCAAAGTGTACCCCACATGCCGGTTGACGTACAGAACCTTGATTGTGATTTTCTGGCATTTTCGGGACATAAGATGTGCGGTCCGACCGGTGTTGGTGTGCTGTATGCAAAGCAGCATGTGCTCGAGGCAATGCCGCCATTTCATGGTGGTGGCGATATGATCAATGCTGTCTGGCCGGAAAAGTCGACCTGGAATGACCTTCCGTACAAATTCGAAGCAGGAACGCCCAACATCGCCGGCGTGATCGGACTGGGCGCGGCGATAGACTATGTGCAGCGCCTGGGAATGCACAAAATACGTATACTGGAAGAAAAGCTTACCAGCTATCTCCTGGACCGCCTCTCGGCAATTACCGATGTGACCATTCACGGACCGCGAGTAAACCGCGGTGGAGCCGTGTCCTTCACTCTGGCCGGCTTGCATCCGCATGATATCGCTCAGTATTTTGATGCCAAAGCAATCGCAGTCCGCGCCGGTCATCATTGTGCACAGCCGGTAATGCGCAAGCTCAATATACCGGCGACGGTGCGCGCCAGCGTGTACTTCTACAATACTACCGAAGAAATAGATCGGCTTGCCGAAGCAGTCATCGGAGCACGGGAATTTTTCAAACATGGAATTTGACGATCTTTATCAGGAAATTATCCTCGATCATTACCGCAACCCGCGCAATGCCGCCAGACTTGATTTCATAAACAACGAGTTTGTGCACGAAAATCCTTCCTGCGGCGATTCATTTAAAGTGCATGTAGCGGTAGGGGAGAGCGGCAATATCGAGGAAGTTACGTTTGACGGGCATGGGTGTGCAATCAGTACGGCATCTGCATCTATGATGAGTGAACTGCTCATCGGCAAGCCGCAAGCGAAAGTTGACGAAATCATACAGACGTTTATCGGCGCTCTGCGGGGCGATGTGAAGAAAGAAGCACTCGATGAGATGGGTGATATTGCCGCACTTAAAAGCATTACGCAATATCCCGTTCGCATCAAATGCGCCACCCTGGCCTGGCATGCGGTTCAGGATGCGCTTACCCGGGAGAACAGGCAACGGAAAACGGGCGATTCTTGAAAGTAAAGATACATAACGATCTGTGCATCGGCTGTGAAATATGTGTTGCGACGTGCCCGGAAGTATTTAACGTGGATGGAAACGGCAAGGTCATGCTCCACTTCGAACGTGTCCCGGCCGAGATGAAGCAATCGTGTCAATGTGCCGCAGATAATTGCCCTGTTGATGCCATTGAGCTGCTTTAATTTTTCAGAAATATTCTTGAGCCAAAAGTCGATGCCGAATACGTATTTGTTGAATCTGTCAGCTGAAAATTTCTGTATTGGAAAAGTAGTCCTGTGACGGTTTCCTGACCGTGTCTTTATTTTGATTTTATGCGGGCAACTGTTATTTTACTTTGCGATTTGAAGGGTTTCATTCTTTTCAAGGTGCACTCATGGTTCAGGATTATGTTGATCAAGATGTATTTAATCGTGTAAAATTTATTATCGGGGAAGTTTTAATGGTAAAAACCGACTCGATAACTCCTGACACACGCCTGAGAAAAGACCTCGGCGCAGATTCCCTGGACCTGATTACCCTGCACATGGCGTTTGAAGAGGAGTTTAAGGGCACTTTGTGCGAAGAGCATTACCTGAATTCAAAAGAGCGAACCGTGGCAGAAACAGCCAGCGATATCCGCAGATTTATGCTCAATTAAATCAAGCTCGGCAGGTCGTGCGTTTCCTTAAATTTTGCAGCTTCCCTTAAGCGGTCTACTCCTTACGGTACTTGAGACCATTCCTGTAATTTTTTGCTTCCCACCGGCGACTAATAATCGCATCTGCAAAAATGAAATTATATTTTATAGTTCACAAAATTTATCAACATATAAATTAGGAGGTTTTCATGGTCGTTGTTTCAGGTGCAAGCGGACAAACCGGATCGCGAGCCGCTCTCAAGCTTCTCGAAAGGGGGGCAAAGGTGCGGGCTGTTGGCCGTTCGGAAGAGAAATTGCAGTTCCTGAAAGATAAGGGTGCGGAACTGGCGATAGGCGATCAACATGATGTTGCTTTTCTCACCAAAGCATTTCGTGATGCGCAAGGCGCCTATGTACTTATACCGCCAAAGGTTGACGCTGCCGATCCGCGTGCTTACTACAATGAAACAGGGGATGTCATTGCGCAGGCAATAAGAGATTCCGGCATTAAAAAAATCGTTTTTCTTTCGAGTCTTGGCGCCGATCAGGAATCAGGCACCGGTCCGGTCCTGGGATTGCATGATGTCGAAAAGAAACTGCACTCAATTGACTCAATCGACATGGTCATTTTGAGGCCGGGATACTTCATGGAAAATATTCTCTGGAATATCCCGGTAATCAAGAATCAGAATATCAATGGCAATCCAATTGATCCCGATACCAAAATCTGGATGATTGCAGCACAGGATATCGGCAACAGAGCGGCCGAATTGCTTGCCGACCTTTCCTTCAGCGGTCATAGCATTGAAGATCTTTTCGGTCAGGTAATCAGCTATAAGGAAGCTACCGCGCTGATAGGCAAAAAGATTGGCAAGGAAGATCTCCCATTTGTCAGATTTCCCGACGATGCTGCGCTCGAAGCATTGAAAGGTCTTGGACTGTCTCAGAAAACGGCAGAAGCATTTGTGGAATTATCGCATGGTCTGGAGCAGGGGATTGTTCGGCCCACACAGACCGACAAAAACAAACCCAATGCTCCAACAACCTACGATGCCTTTGTCAGTGATGTTTTTGTTCCAGCGTACCAGGCATCATGATTTTCATGCCGGATTCAGGGCGGCTCCGATTGGCTCATCGGAGTCGCCTACACATGGTTGCGCAATTTCAATTCAGCCGGATGGGGGTGGAGGTAAACCTGTCGTTGCAAATAATCAACGCCATATTTTCTTGTGTAGTGATTTAAGAGCGTAACCGGCACAATGAGCGGCACCAGATGGTTGTGGTAGTTTTCGATAGTTTCACCGAGTTCCTGCTTTTCTTCTTTTGTCAATACTTTCTTAAAATAGCCCATTATGTGATAAAGCACATTGGTATGCTTGCGCACACTTGATTTTGTTGCCATTGCATCCATAAGCACGCGTAAGTACTCATCGCCTTTGGTGGGTACCATTTTCTTGTCGATCGATGCAACGATTTTTCCAAGCTCTTTCAATCTGGCAGGACTGTGTGACATGAGGGTCAGCTTGTGATCGCTGTGGAAGTCGATCAGCTTTACGGCAGTGATGCTATTTTTCGTGGCATCCTTCCAGCGCGCAAAAACAAAAACCCGCTCTATGAAATTTTCCCGCAAGGTATCGTCATTCAAACGTCCCTCATCTTCACAGGGTAAATACGGCATTTTGTCCATAACCATTCCGGCAAAGAGGCCTGCCATTTTCTTTTCTGCCATTCCGCCTTTAGCGCTGTAGACCTTTGCGTCTTTCATAGCAGAACTAGGGGATTTTGTTTTGAAAATAAAGCCGCATAAATCTTCTGTTTGGAGCTTCCGAATCCTTTTTCCGGCCCATGAGGTCATTTTGTCGGTGTGATCTTTTTTCGTGCGTGTCGTAACCAGGCGAATACCATTTTCCGTCCGTACCAGACGCATGGATTCACGAGGGATGCTCAGACCACATTCGTGTTCGGGACAAACAGGCACCCAGGTAACGTACTTGCCCAGAACATCCGTCAGATACCGCTCGCGCTTATGGCCACCGTCGTAGCGAACCTTTTCTCCCAATAGACAGGAGCTGATTCCAATGTTGATGTTCATACTTGCTTTCAGTTTGTGGAGTGGCTTCTCTACTGCCATTTTCCATCAGCAGTAAGGATTACGCATATGTCAATTTATAACCACGCGATCGCGTCCGCGGGATTTAGCTTCATATAAGGCATCATCCGCCATCTTGATGAGATCGTGCGGCTTCTGGCAATGCGAAGGAATAAGCGAAGCCGCTCCCGAACTTATGGTGACAATATCGGAAACGTCGGATGTTTCGTGACGAATTTCAAGCGATTTTACGCGCTCACACGCAGACTGGGCCTGTTTTCCGGCTTCTCTGTGGTCGCAATAGCGCAATAAAATAATGAATTCTTCACCACCGTAGCGGGCTACCGTATCACCGGCACGATTAAGGCCCTTGAGCAACGCCTGGGCACATTGAATCAGGCATTGGTCTCCGGCCTGATGTCCATAGGTGTCGTTGAAATTTTTGAAATAGTCAATATCGCACATAATCACGGCCAGCGGAGTATTTTCCCGCTTGGCAATCTGCCACTCCCTGCTGAAGAGCGAATCGAAGTGCCGCCGGTTGTAAATATGGGTAAGACTATCGTGTATCGATAGTTCCCTCAATCGAATATTTGAATTACGCAACCTTTTCTGGTATTCCCGTGTGCGCATCTCGGCAATGATGCGGCGGGTTACATCTTTTTGGATGCCGATATAATGGGTCAGCTTGCCGTCGGTATCCGTGATCGGCGAGATGCTCAATTCGTTATAAAAGGCAGATCTGTCTTTGCGATAATTGCGCAGTGTCAATACACAGGCCCGCCGTGCAGCAATGGCTTCCCGTAAAATTGCAAGCTCTTTCTGGTCCGACTCCGGCCCCTGCATGAAGCGACAATTTGTTCCCTTGACTTCCGCAAGAGCATAGCCCGTCATTCTTTCGAACGCAGGATTGACGTAAATGATAGGATTGTCGTGCTGCTGGGCATCGGTTATGACAACACCGTCAATGCTTGCCTCTACCGCTTTTTGCAAAATCGCTTGATCAATCATCTCATAAATATAACATTCCGCTCAACTTAAGCGCTTATTTGATGTGCAGGACACTTTGTTACGAGCAATGTATATTCTTGACTAATTTATCCTATATCCCCACACGCGGAGCAGCGACATGTACGGAATCATTTTCGATGTTGACGGAGTGATCGCGGATACCGAAGCCGTTAATGCCCGTGCCAGCATCAGGATGTTTGCAGAGGTATTCGGGCTTACCGGCGTCAGGCGCGCTGATTTTGCGGCTGGACTGGGACGCGGGGCGGAAAATTATGTGAGGGCCGCAGCAAAGGTGCATAATTTTGATATGTCCGCCCAACAGCTCAAAGTTGCGACTCAAACCCGTCAGGACTATTTCCTCAAAATGCTGGCCGAAAATCCACTGCCGCCATTTCCGGGAGTAAGAGAAATGATCGACGAGGCAGGCAACCGCAACGACATCAAGCTGGCGATAGCCACGAGCAGTACTCGCGAAAAATCCGGCGCCGTACTCACGTCTGCCCAAATCCCCGTCGAACACATGGCCTGGATCACCGGAAGCGACGTGGCACACAAAAAACCCCATCCGGAACTCTTTCTCAAAGCAGCGTCCGCACTGCATCTTGTTCCATCAGACTGCCTGGTCATTGAAGACGCTCCCAACGGCGTCGAGGCTGCTCTGGCTGCCGGATGCGCCTGTGTGGCGGTAACCAATTCGACCTCTGCCGCTTATCTTGCCCGTGCGCACCGGATTGTGGACAGTTTGAAGGATATGGATGCCGAGCAATTAATCGCCATAATCAACAGCCGCAATTCGTAGTTATTGCATGATATTTAGAAATGAACTAATTTGAAGTATTCCCTTAAAGCAAGGTTTCACTCAACAGGAGGCGTTATTATGAATACCGCATGGGCGGAAGCTCAAAAGTTTACGGTTGCGGATGCACAGCCTGACGAGCGGGCCATGTTTATCCGCAAAACATATACTCACCTGGCGGGAGCGGTAGCAGCATTTGTTGTCGTTGAATACTTTCTGCTGACGTCGCCGATCCCTGCTCTCATGACTCGATTTATTGCCGGTAACAGCATCGGATGGCTGGCGTTTCTGGGAGTTTTCATGCTCTCGGGTTGGCTGGCGCGCTCGATGGCGGCCAATCAAAAATCCGAGCAGATGCAGTATCTGGGGCTGGGAATCTACGTGGTGGCCGAAGCGTTTATCTTCGCACCAATCCTTTATTTTGCCACCGCAGTCATGCAAGATCCGACTATCATCCCGAATGCAGCAATCATTACCGGCTTTCTCTTTGCCGGCCTGACGGCAGTTGTGTTTACGACCCGCAAAGATTTCTCTTTTCTCGGCAGTATCCTTACCATTGGAGGCTTTATTGCATTGGGATTGATCGTGGCCAGCGCGATAATCGGTTTCAATCTCGGCCTGCTCTTTTCCGGTGTGATGGTACTTTTTGCCGGCGGCGCCATTCTGTATGATACCTCAAAGGTTTTGCACCATTACCGTACCGATCAGCATGTGGGAGCATCGCTTGAGCTGTTTGCTTCAGTTGCATTGTTGTTTTGGTACGTGCTGCGTATTGTGATGAGCTTTTCGCGACGTTAGATTACTTTTTGCCCTTGCAACGAGCACGGCAGCCATGTAGTGGCTGCCGTTTTGTTTTCCCGTGAATCTACAATCATTTACTATTCTTACCGAAAATTTCCCCCCGTGCGCAGGTGGCGGCATTGCCGAATGGGCTCTGGGCATTGCCGAAGAACTGGCCCGGGGCGGACACTACGTTATCGTACTCACTCGGTGGAAGCATCGGCACAGACCCGAGACTTTGTACGCCCGCAGCGCGTTTGCGGTCAAGAAAATGCATGGACACGACTGGCGCAGATTCAGATATATCTACAGTTTTATCCACCAGTTTATCCGGCTTACCCGCCACCCAAACACTACAATCGTAGCAACTACCTGGCAACTGGCGCGGCCATTCGCATTTCTCCATGTGTTTTTTACAAATGCGAAGCTTATTGTGGCCGCACACGGAGTGGAAATTACGCGAATAAACGAACGACAGCCCGTTTCAGGATTCAAAAAAACGATAGCTGCTTCAACTTTGACCATTGCGGTCAGCAACTTTACCCGCACGGCCATTTTGCACCGCTGCAGTCAAAACGATCACCGTAAGGTCGTATTTATACCAAATGCGGTTGACACAAAGCGATTTCATCGTGTTGATGATACTGAGCTGTTGCGCAGTAAGCTGGGCATTCCGCATGCGAGCCCGGTGATACTCACGCTTGCACGCGTAATCGAACGCAAAGGACATGATACCGTCATTGGCTGCCTGCCGCAGCTCAAAAAGCATTTCCCCGACCTGCGCTACATTATTGCGGGGCCCTGGCGAACAGAATACAAACAGTTGCTTGACGAATTAGTCGATTCACTCAACTTATCGGATTCGGTAGTGTTTACCGGTTTTGTTGATCAGTGCGATTTAAATCGCTATTACAGCATGGCTTCGGTTTATGTTATGGTCAGCACCTACATTCGGCAGCGAGGTGACAGTGAAGGATTTGGTATAACTTTTTTGGAAGCCAATGCATGCGAATGCCCGGTGATCGGCAGCCGCAGCGGAGGTATTCCCGATGCAATTGAGGATGGTGTAACCGGATACCTCATCGAACCGGAAGATGGAGGCGGGCTTCGGCGCAAACTATCCTGGTTGCTTTCACATCCGCGAAAAGCGCGGCAACTCGGCGTGCAGGGGCGCAAACGCATTGAAACCGGATATAATTATGCTTCAATTACGCGTCGAATGCTGGATGAGTATCGTCGTCGACTAAATGGGAACCAAAGGCCTCACTAATGTATTTGGCCTATGTTAACAAAGTCTATGCAGATTCAACGCTGCCTGCGGTTAACTTCTCTCTTCACAATGGATATGGACTGGCGCTCGCCGGCGCTCAGGTTGATCTATACATGCAGGTAAAAGATCCCCTGTTTGCTTCCGATACTTTACTGCAGAATTTTGGTCTCACCAAAAATAAAAATCTTACTATTCATCTCATCAGGGCCAGACGCTGGCTGGGGATCAAAACAAATCAATGGTTTTACCTGCATGTTTTTCGCGCGATTCGCCGCACTGAGAATCTTCAAGCCGTTATCTCACGTGATCCGGGCGCATTACCTTATCTTGCAAGATTGCACGACCGGAAAAAGATACCGGTATTTTATCAACCTCATAATTACTACCTCGATCTTTCCCGTCGGCCCGATATTAACCCTAAAAATGCTCAAAAATATCATCTCATCGAAAAAACGTTCCTTTTCAAAATGGATGGAATTCTCTGCCTGCAAAAAGAGCAAGCGGCACTCTATAGACAAGATTTGTCGGCCAATGTTTTCTGCACGCCTGCGGGCATGCTTGCGTACAAGAGTACTCCTTCCCGGAACAATACGCAAATCCAGTTGGTCTACATCGGCAGCCTGCAGCATAAAAAAGGCATTGATATAATTCTGCAGGCATGCGCGCGGGTGCAAAAGTGCAAATTTGAACTCGTGCTTATCGGGGGGAGAAATGAAGCAGAGATAAGAAATGCAAGGGCTCGCGTTGACAAATTGAATTTGCAGCATCGGGTTACCAGTACCGGGTGGATTCCGTATCGGGAGGTACAAGGCTATTTGCGCAGCGCAGATCTTGGTATAATTCCTTTGCAGGATACCTTTTATAACCGGTATCTCACTGCACCGAATAAACTATTCGACTACTTTTCGCATGGCATACCGGTCATAGCATCCGATTTGCCCTCCATCAGAAGTTTTGTTTCGGAAAGCGACGGCTGCCTGTTTTTTGAGCCCGGAAATGTAGATGATTGTGCTCAGAAAATTGAGCTGTTTGTCAGTGACGCTTCATATCAAAAAGAGCTTCGCCGCCGGGTTACTCAATCTGCACCCCGCTTCCTGTGGCAACGACAGGCCGAAAGGATGCTACGGTGTATTGACGAATGCAGGGTCAGATCACGGTAAAATCGCTTGTTCATTCTCTTATAACTCGCGTCGAATATTACCTCTACGGTCCGGGCACAAAATGAAAACCATTTGCCGGCGATTACCGATTGCCGGACGCAGACTGGCTCTGGAGTGTTTTGCGCTCGAACCTCACGGCGGAACGTTTTCTTCAAATGCCCGGCTGTTGTTGCTGAGCTTCAGGGCTTTTTAAGCATGCTCGCAAATACCATACTTCGCACATATCGCCCCAATAGTTTTGCGGTGACCACCCGATAATCATACCGCATTGCCTTTTCGAAATTCAAGATAAATTGCCGATACCGCTTTATGCTGAAGAACGTCCCCGCACCAAGCGCATAAACCCGGGCAAGAGAAGAATTGCGCCTTGACCGTTGGCTCTCGTCAAGATGCGGCAGCATGAATGTTTTGCGCACCGCCTTGACGCGATCGCGATGCATTCTTGCCGTTCTGCGGCAATTATTCTCCCCGTGGTAGCGATAGCGGGTCAGCGGCGCGTCAATAAAGTGAAAATGCATGCCATACGATGCCATGCGCAGCCACAACTCGTAGTCGCCGCAGGTTTTGAATCGCTCGTCAAAACCGCCGGCCGCATAAAAGCTGCTTTTTTTGAACATGACCGCACTTGGCATGAGGACGTTTTTTTGGAGCAGCATTTCGAATGCATTCGCCGGCGTGATTGCCCGGGCAACTTCTGTTTTCGTCCCGCCGTATGATTCTTTTCCGGACGGAAAAAATTTCACAATGTCGGTAAATACCAGATCAACAGACCGATCGGTATGCAGGGCTTCGATCTGGCGTTCAAGTTTGTTTGGCACCCACACGTCATCATGGTCAAGCAGCGCGATATACTCACCCATTGCATGCGATATTCCCCGGTTTCTCGCCGCCGAGACGTCTTTGTTGCGCTGGCGGTAGATGCGCTTTTTTAATGCTGCTTTTTTTATGATATCGAGTGAATTGTCGGTACTGCCGTCGTCGACGATGATGACCTCATAATCGGTAACGGTCTGCTGGCAAACACTAGCAAGGCAATCAGCGATATAAGCTTCTCCATTGTAAACCGGGATGACTATGCTGAGGAGTGGTCGTTTTCGCATGAGCAGTAATCAGGCAAGGATTCCTGTTTCGGTACCCAATCTTTGGGCTATGCGCTCCCAGGTATACGCGCTGAGAACTCGCTTTCTTCCGGCTTTTCCCATACGAGTCGCCTGTGCGCAATCCGAAAGCAATAAAATTAATTTATCGGCAATTTCATCACTATCCGCCGGATCCACCAGGAACCCGGTGAGACCGTCTTCGACGGCGTCACTCACGCCGCCGGAGCGTCCGCCGATGACCGGCTTTTCGCACGCATTGGCTTCGAGATAAGTGATGCCGAATCCCTCGCTGTCACCCGACGCAAGCTTACGGCTGGTCATAATGTATACGTCGCACAAATTGTACCAGAAGGGAAGCTCGTTGGCGGGAACCTGGCCGGTGAAGATAACGCGGTCGTGAAGGTTGAGGTCGGTTACCAATTGCTGCAATTGTGCGAAATACGTCGGTTCATACGGTCCACAGATTATGTAGCTTGCGTTCGGAACGGAATCAAGGACACGCGGGAGTGCTTTAAGTACGCAATCGTGGCCTTTGCGTTCGATAACGCGCGCAAGCGTCAGGAATATGGCTTTCCCTTCCAGATGATAGCGTTTCCGTAATTTCGAACAATTAATATTCGGGCGGAATCGATTCGGATTGACGCCGTTTGGTAGAATGACAATCCGTTCATCGGGAATCGAAAGCTGCGTTTTAAGGTGGTTGGCAGTAAATCGACTGACGCTGATGATTTTATGGCTGCAGCTCAAAGTGCCGCGCAACCAGATGCGTTTGAGCAAATGCATCGAGCGGGTCACTTCCAGCCCATGCACAACGGTGATGAGGGTAATTCTATTCTTGCGGCATAATGAAATCAACCCACGGGCATTATTCCAAGTCGTGGCAATGAGAGCATCTGGCGCTGGGTTGTTGTGGAGAAAGCTTGCCAGAGCCTGGCGGCAATAGAGCGTGCGGAGCTTTTTCCAGTTGTTTTTTTTGATCTGGATGACAGCGAGGTTTGCGGCAGCATCTTCGACTATTTGATATTTCTCACGGTAGCGGGTAATTACGGTGACACGCAGGTCACGTGACGCCAGCGCCCCGGCAACACCTGCCGCCCATTGAGCAATGCCGCCCGGATACGGCGGGTAATCTTCCGAAAAGATGAGTATCGATTTGGACGGCAATCGATCTATTCCTTGCTATAGGCTGTACATACCTGCATGAGCTGCCGGGTCATGTTTCCGAGCGTATGCTTTTTGAGTATCGTCTCATGTGCCCGTGCAGCCAATGAAGTTCGATACTTGTTATCCACATACAATTTTTCAAGCTGCTGCGCCGCCGATTCGACGGTGAATTCGGTAAGCAAGATGCCATTGTCACCATTGTCAATTAGCTCTTTCGTTCCGCCCACACTGGAGGCAATGACCGCATTTTTGAGATACATCGCCTCCAGCAGTGCGTTGGAAATGCCTTCGTTGGTGGATGCGCTCATAAACACATCGCTGCTGCTCAGCCAGGGGGCGAGATTGTCCAGATGGCCCGTGAAAATAACCTGTCTGGCAACGCCCGTTTCATCAGCGAGCTGTTCGAGCCGGAACCGCTCCGAACCCGAACCGATGACCGCAAGTCGTAGCGAAGCCGATTTGTCGCGCACAAATTCAGCGAATGCTCGAAGGGCACGATCTGCACATTTGCGGGGAGAAAGCTCGCCCGCAACAGTAACGAGAAACGAACCTGCGCATTCGCACGCATACGCAGCGCTTTGCGTATCCAGCGCAAGCATATCGACGCCATTGTAAATTACGTAAATTGCGCTTTCGTTCAGGTACTTTGCCGAGCTCAGCTCGTCCTTGATCCGGTGCGCATTGACAATGAAGGCATCCGCTAAAAGACGATAGGTCAGGTAGTGGGCCGGCGATGATTGTAGCCGCTTGACTATGCCGAGTCTGATGATATTTTTCGCCGGCGTCACCGCACAGGCGAGTCCGGCCAGCACATAATCCTTGCGTTTCGTTGGCAGCAGCACCTGGAGCTTTCGTGTAAGGATATTCCAGATCAGGAGCGCCACTGTCAAGAGATCGATTTCCGCTGCAAACGGCATTTTCAATTTTGAAATGGAGAATCGTGAGCCGACAGTTTCCCTGCGATAGGCGAGCATGACATTGGCATGGTGCGCAAGACAATGTGCTGCCAGGCAAGCCCACTGCTCGGTGCCGCCCCATTTCTTTGCCGAATTGAGAAAAAGGATTTTCATATTCAGCCGGGGGGGTCCGCGGTAATGGTCTTGGCAAACTGATTGATCTTGTCTACCAGCAGGTCAATTGAGATGCCGCACAATTCATTGGTTGGTGAATGGAGGATTTCGGCGGTCACCCGGTAAGGATAAAACCGGGAGAAGTGCAGCTTGTCGCTGCGGTACAACCCAATCAGCGGTTTGTTGAGCGCGGCGGCGACATGCACCAGCGCCGTATCGGGCGTTATCAGGAAGGCACACTTGTCAATTAGTGCCGCCGCTTCGAATATAGATTGTGTCTGCGGAGTGGGAGTGACCTGGTCATAGGCGTGCTCAAGTTTTGCTTTGAGCTCAAAACGTTCGGGCATCGCCAGAATAATGAACTGACGTTTCGACTGGGCAATGACCGCAGTAATCTGCGCGTCGGTCAATTCCCGGCTGCTCTCCCCGGCGCTGATGTTAAGGCAAATAGTAGGCAGGCTCAGCATGAATGCCTTAAATTGTTTCGCAGCCTGCTCCATGGGTAGCTGGGGAAGATGCGGTCGCACCTGCTCTTTGCGATACGCTATGTTGAGCAAGTCAAGGAGCTTGCAATTCTTCTCGATAACATGCGAGTAAAAATCCGTCTGAATGCAGGCGTGGTATATTCCCGAATGCTGAGGGTGTGAAATGCCGACGGCATATTCGGCCTTTAAATAGAGGGAGGCCAGTATGAAGGTCGTTGACGGATGATCTTTGGTGTTGAACAGGACATCATAGGGACGTCTGCGATAGGCGATGAGTGTCGCCAACAGGTTGCGTGCATACACGACCCGGCAAACGCTGCGCATGTTTGCTAGAATGGTCGCTTCTTTTTTGAAAACAAATGCATCAATTGCAACATGCGGTAAGGCTTTTTTCAACTCAACCAGCAGGGGAGTGACCAGCAATTGATCGCCGATTTTTTCCTGGACGAGCAGGGCGATGCGCAGGATATTGTTCGGGCGATCCCGTGTTTTCCTGCGTCCCGACAGGGTGAGCATACCCTTTTCGAATGCGCGTTTTATACCGCGCTCAAGAGCTTTTTGCGGCGTATCTTGTATTCTTTGCATGTATCGTTTTAGTAAAGAGGTTTTCGAGGTCGTGGATCATACGGGAAAGCGAAAAATACCGGGCGACATGGTTCGCAGCAGCATTGCCAAGTGCGTGAGCAAAGGCCGGCTGATCCAGAAGCAACGCTATTTGTGCGATTAATACGTCAACCCGTTTGGGCGGCAGCAGTATGCCGTTCGTACCATCTTCGATCAATTCGACGGTGCCGTTGACAGCGGTGGCAATGACCGGTTTGGCCAGCGCCATGGCTTCGAGCACCGCATTGGGCATTCCTTCGTACAGCGAAGACAAGACGAAAATGTCGCATCCTGCAATTAATTCGAGAATATTGGATGCATACCCCCAGAGAAACACCCGCTGCTGCAGCCGGGATGCCTCGATTTGACGCTGCAAGTCCGCCTTCAGCTTGCCCTCCCCGGCAATGACAAATATGAGGTCGTCGCGTTCTTGACATAAGCGAGCGGCGGCGTCGACCAGGTAGGTGAATCCCTTCTGAGCCGCCAGTCTGCCCGCGCTCAGGATTACTTTCCTTGTGCCAAATCGTTGGGCAAAGGGGTACGGTGCTACCCGCTGCGGCAATTCGACGCCATTGTAGATGACCTTCACGAACCCGTTATCAAACCAGCCGTAGCTGTCGTATGTTGACTTGACCGATGTGCTGTTGGTAATAATCCCGTCTGTCAAATGCTTGAGGGTGACTTTATATTTCCATCGTTTTTTGCATAAAAGCAGCCCGTGCCGCGCGAATACGGCAGTTTGCTTGTGCAGCTTTGCGGCCGGACCGGCAACGCGCACATCCTTGTTCAGGTTGCAAATCAGAATATCGATATTATTTTTCTTGAGAAACAAAGCGATTCTCAATGTCGCAAAAGGACTGATGTCGGCATGAATGGATATCGGAAACGTGCTAAAAGCACTTTTTTCGCCCTCGGCAACGAATCGTCCTTTTTTTTTGCCCCCGATCCAGACGGTATGGCCGGCGTCCCGCAATCCCCGGCCTGCTGTGATCATCCACTTTTCGCCGCCGCCGAATTTGTGAGTTCCGATTGAATTGATGAAGAGTATGTTCATAAAGTGTCATTTGAAATGTGGTATGAAAATACTTAACGGAAAGCACACCGACTGCTCAGACAGCACCTGTCTGTGGCGGGAAGGCACGACATGCAAATAGTCGGACACCGCGGTGCGGCCGGTCTGGCGCCGGAAAATACCCTGTTCGCCGTACGCACGGCACTTGACCTGGGCGTGAGCCGGATCGAAATTGACATTCGCCAGGTTGACAATGAGCTTATTGTAATACACGACGAAACGGTCAATCGCACAACAAATGGAAAAGGCGACATTCACGAACTCGGGTTCAAGCGCATTCGCCGGCTTGACGCCGGAAAAGGGGAGCGCATTCCGTGTCTTGCGGAGGTGCTCAAAGCTGCGTATCCAAAAGCCGAAGTTAATATCGAAATCAAGGATACGAGCTGCGTCGAATTATTGGTCACGCAGCTTGAGGTGCTCGAACAATCGCTTCCTGGAATAATGAAACATACAATGGTTTCATCCTTTCTTCACGACCAGCTCGAGAAGATACGCACACTGTTGCCCAGACTGCGACGTGCCCCACTCGTACGGGATGTGCAACTTCACCAGATCCGTCGCTTTGCGGCCCTGCAACCCTGTTCGCTGAATATTCATCGAAGATATGTCACTCCCGAAATTGTGAATGAGGCGGCGCGATATGGCATGAAGACATTTGTGTATACCGTGAATAAACGCTCCCAAGGTCGGAAACTACACCATATGGGTGTTTTTGGCATTATAACCGATCGGCCTGACATATTTCTGGATGAAGGTTTTTTTTGATTGAGATATGGCTGATCCCGCTATCACGCCGGTTTGCAGTATGCATTGACTTGAGCATTTTAATTGCATGCACGCCGTTAAAAGATAATATGCTGCGATTCGGGACCAGATTGGTTTGGGTGATGCCTTTGCGCACAGCGTTTTTTGCTCCGCCGTAAGCGTCGAGGGGGCAGGGGAGTGCGTGTCTCTGAAAAAGTGCAGGGGCCAGGTGCGCGCTTAAATTCCAGTCGTCTGAACAGAAATTTCTGCCTCCAGCATCGACCGGATTTTATGTGCAATATCCCTCAGACGATACGGCTTGTCAATATAGCCGGTGATACCTGCAGCCAGGGCCTGCGTTTCATCGACTGTTTCGCTATATCCGGTAGAGATGAGAACTGGGATTGCCGGTCGGATCCCCTTCATCTTCTTTGAAATCTCAAGACCTGTCAGGGACGGCATTGCCAGGTCTGCTACAACCAGGTCCACAACTTCCTTTACGACTGGTCGAAGGTACTGAGGAGACTCGCTTTCTTCTCCTTTGCGACTGAACGCAAGAACCTGTCGAACAAGACTCTTTGCTCGATCGGCCGCCTGAAGTATTCTGGAGAGATGTTTTGCCAGGTAGCTTCCGGGTGCCTTCATTCCACCCGACATCGACTGGCTGATCGCATTGAGTCCCCCGCCGGCCCGCATCAATTGCAGTATTGCCAGTGCTCCGAAACGATAAGCAAAATGTCAATTGCACTGATTAAACCGGCAAATGATGCAGCAGCAATCCATTTTGCCGGCATATCCCAGACGACAAAGGCAAGCACGGCCGCAAGAAGCCAGCCGACGGGCATTGCTTTTCTGGACGACCACAAAAAGCCGATCATGAGCACGCTAACGACTACAATTGGAATCAGGGCGAGGAATGCGAGCATGTGAATCCTTTAATTCAGTGGCAGGGATCAGCTCGACGTTGCTGGGAATTCTGCTTCAATCCAGACTATGAATGTACTTGATTCCGCCGGTAAGTGGAGCTGTCGCCCAAAGAGGAGAGACAACGCAAATAGTATGCCTTGCCTGACCTGTGGTTCCAGGCACGCTACACCGCCGCAAAACGTCAACGGTTCAGCGCCAGTAACCGGAATGTCTTCTGCGCGCCGTTGCCCCGCACCGTCATGAGCGAAAGTGACGACGTCGGCAGGGGAAGAGTATAGTGCAACCCCTGCGCGCCGATGGTGTGCCGCTCCACCCAAAGAGCCCTTCCCGCGAGGTCGTGCAGCGTGATTGTGTACTCTCCCGGAGTTTGCACGGAGAGGCGCCTGTGGGCAAAACAAATGCTATTGTCAACGGCAGCGTCTCCGCGCTGCTTGTCAAATGCGATCTCGGAGACGCTGCCTGCCTTTGAGCCCAAACCATACAGATAGCCGTATAATGCCGTCTTGCCGCGCATGGTCTGCTGCGGGGTGAATTCATTATGCGCCCAGACATACCGGGTGTTGAAATATCCCTCGCCAATCGGCCAGGTATTTTTGAAATTGGTCGGATAGCTTTTTTCATGCAGGCGTGACGGGCATCCCATGGTCATACCGCAGAACCAGTCGTCAAGGTTCATGTACGGGGTGTGTCCGGGATGCAAACCGGGGGAGCCATCATTGCGACCGGAGGTATACGCACCCTGAACACTGCGTTTGCCGGCAAGGGGGGTAGTTGCGGTGGTCATCTGGATCATGTTCAGCGGATTGCGCCCGAGACCGTAATCGGCTTCCAGCTCCATTGCTTTGCGAAATAGCTCTTTTTCAGATGCGTCATCGGTAATTGCATGCGCAATCATCGTACGATGGACATGGTGAATAGTGCGAAAGTAGCCTGCATTTTTATCGGTTGCCCGCCGACTGGGGCGGGATGCAATGAGACCCGCTTCTTTGTTAATCGCCTGGCGTATGATTGAAGCCTTCATGTAGGCATAGAGGCCGGGATAGTTGACAGACTGCGGGGTCATGAGGTAACCCGCAGTTGCCCAGATCTGGTTGAGACTGCTACCGGATCCGTAGTCGTCCAGGATTGCCTGCGGGCCGGTGCAGACGCTTTCTTCCTTGACGATATCTTCGTAGTACGTATCGCCGCTAACATTGAAAAGATAAGCGGCCGCCTGCATTTTAAGATCGCGTCCGCGTATCTGCGATTCACCGATATTCTGTTTTTCGTCAAGCATCTGATTTGACAAGTTGGATGCATACGTAAACGCTTTTACAGCGCTGTCACGATACGTCTCCATCAGCGACTGATTGCCGGCCAGACGAAAGCAGTCCGCCAGCATTGCGGCGTTTGCTGCATTTGCCCAGGCGGCAACCGCCGTGGGCGCTGCCTGGAAGAGTTCGTGCTGGTTGTTGGGATTGGTCAGTCCGTGGGCATAGCCCCGACCGTCCCGAAGGCGCAACCAGAAATCGACTTCGTTGCGCGCTTCATCCACGATATCTGGAATGCCATTACCGCTTTCGGCAATACCGAGGTCGTCATTGTCGATACTGCCGCCGGTCAGCACAAACGGCAGTAACAGGTCGTAAATGATGCTGATATGCCCTAGATGACGATCCCAATCAAGTGCGTCCGAATGCCCTCCCCAGGCATGTGGATTCGCAGGATTACCGGATTTGCGAAAGCGCTTCCAGTCGTCGGGATTATCCCAGACATCGCCGCTTGAAAAACTCGACCATTCGTTGTGCCAGGGATGCATGGTAGTGAGATACACTTTGCATTGCGGAGGATCGGTGTCGGGAAGGTAGAGCGGCCGGCGCGGCACGGGTCGAATGCCGCCGGTACTATCCTGGCCGATGCGCATATAGAAAAATCCCTGCACGCACGTGCGGAAGGGCTGGTAGTAGATGTCCTCGCCCAGCTCAAAATCCTGACTGCACCCGACACCCTCGATTGCCAGGCGCCAGGTGCCCGGCGTTGCGAACGCGGCAAAATCGGCGTTCCAGACCGCCGAGCGGGTAAGATTGTACCAGCCGACATCCTGTCCGCTCTGTTTCCAGAACGAGACGGCGCCCGCATTGTGCGATTGACCTGAGGTAACATCGTACAGGTAAACAGTATTGCCGGCATAGTCGGTATAATCACGTGCACCGCCGTCGCCCATCCAGACATACAGGTCGGCAGATTTGGCGGGGGATTGCGGATGGTAGCCGACCAGGTTGACGTGCACGGCCTCGGATACTGCGGTGTAGATATCAAAGGTGAATGTGCGCGCGGCAACGTCACTGTTGATGCTTTGGTCTAGAGTTAGCGTATAGGTTGTGCCCTGCTTGAGCTTGGAAGGCAGGTGCAGGTAAAGGAAATGTTCATAGGTGTATTCGTAGACATAATCGCTGCCGGACCATTCCTTTTCGGCGTGTCCGTTCACCTTTGTTTTGCGGTGACAGGCGCGCGGGTGCTTGCCTGAAATACCGTAGGCGGCATCGGCGGCGGAAGCAAGTGTCCAGCTTGCAGGTTGTGTCGCAGCGGAGGTATTCACCGCCGGCTCGTAGAGCTTGACGGTATCCTGTCCCCTTATGTGGTGGTGTGCTTTGAAAGCATGTTGCCCCTGCCCGTTATCCAGGTGGGTGACGTCGCCATCCAGAAGGTGGATCATCAGGTACTCGTTGTCAAGCGGGCTAACATCGACGAGCTTTGCCGCCCAGAGCCGGGCACAGGAGGCAAGAAACACAATAACGGACAAACGCCAGAATAATTTTCGATGATTCAGCATATTTCTTTCCCGTTTCATTGATGCATAATTCACGCATTTATGGAGATAGCTATCACATTAATATAAGTGACCTTTTGCACGCAGGCGGTTCAATCGTGCGACGCGATTACTCTTTAAGAGATCAGGCCGGGTCCGGATTTTATATTCAGGTGTATGCATGCCGCAGAGCTGATAAAACTGTTGCGAGTAGATGGGCTGCATTGTAGCCGAATTATGCATATCTTTACTTCGCATAAAGTAGTTTGAAAAGGATCTTACCATTCACAACAGGAGCTTTCTTCCAGCATGGAAAATATTCTCATCAATCAATCGGTAGCCATCCTCTGCGACGGGAATAACATCGAACGCAGCATACACGAGGCGTCTAACGCAAAGCACACCATGATTAACTTCGACACGCTAATCCCCAAGCTGCTCAACGATCGGGGATTGAACCGGTTGATTTACTTCCGGGAGGGCAAGTCCATTTCTTCAAAATTCGCCGAACGACTGCACGAGAATTATTACGGCTCCGTTATTCCCTGCCACAAATCGGCTGATATCCCTTTGTCAATCAAGGCAACACAACTGGCTTCAAAAGTCGATACGATCATTATTATGTCCGGCGATTCCGATTATGTCGATCTGGTCAATCACCTGAAAGGTGAGGGGGTCAGAGTTGAAATCGCCGCCGTGCGGCAGACTACCGCCAGAGTGCTCATTGACGAAGCAGATTTTTTCCATCCGATAACCGCCGAGGACTGGTTTGCCTACAGTGCACCGCGCAAAAAAATACCGACGCTCACCCGGACACGACGACGAACTCCGCGCAGCATGAAGTGAGCGCGCGGCGCTATTTTGATTCCCACCAGCGCAGATCCTGTGGTCCAAAATTTAAAAGATCGTAAAATGACAGGCTGAAACCCAATTGCTTATGGCGAATTCCGTGGCTACCTTGGGGATAGTACTCAAAACGAGGCAACCATTTATGAAGTTTATGCAGCTCCTCTTTGAAATAGCCTTCGGGAGAATAGATGAGTGACATGTCAAACTGTATATGATTCAGCAGACGTATGCCTATTCCATTTCTCTTTTCAAACCGTTCGCCCATCTGATCGAACAAAAATCCAATGCGATACGAAACCGTATTCAGAAATGAGAGTTCTGCGCCGATCTTATAGTTTATTTCTTTGAAATTTTCGTTGTACGTTGCCTGTCCGACATCGGTATGTATTGCTTTCCAGAAAGGATCGGGCTGATTTTCGAGGTAGTTGCGCGCGATTTCGCGCTGCACCAGCATCTCCGAGCGCACAGCGGCAAACCTGATATTGTTGATCGTAACATCGTTCATATAGGCGAATGCCAGATTGAACGTAAATGGTATGGGATCAGATTCGTCGCGCGATAGGTACCAGACCGGTTGTCCCATATTCTGAAACGATATCCCCACGCGAGCACGCGGCGTTAATTGCCAGATATAGCCTGCGTCAACCGCCAGACCGCTGCCAACACCTTTGTCACCCGGGCCAAAGCCGGGAACCAGCGCAGACTTGTACACTTTTGCGGAGAAACCCCAGTAGTGATTTTTAATGCCGATTTTGTGCAAATTGAAACCCCAGCTCAAGCCAATTACACTTTCCCAGCTTCGAAATTCAGTTTGGGTATTTCGTTCTTTGTCGGTAAGAGTGTTGATTCCAAAATCAATAAAATTGACAAATACACCA
>WJLW01000015.1 GCA_014728295.1 Chitinivibrionales bacterium
CGTGCTGGATGCTGATGGTACGGGACTGGACGTGCTCAATGTTTTAAGCGCCTCATCCCGCATAATCTGGCCGGGCTTTGATACAGAAAACCGCTTCCCGTGCCCGCCTGCGAGAATCCCCTGATCTACCAGAATATGAGCGGCTTTGAGCATGGTAAGGTATGCTACGTTAACCTCCCGGGCGCAGGAAGCAATACCCGGCAAATGTGCACCCTGTTTGAGACGCCCGCCCGCTTCTAACAGGTAAGTCAGCGATTTTTCAAGAGATTTTGAGATCACAGTGCTTTGCTTCCGCCGTTTGGGTATGCATGATTATGCGAAACCGACTCTATTGACCGGCCTAACGGTTCACTTATTTACACTTAATTGCACAAACCAGACATGCAAAATGGTACATTGTGCGTTATGCTATCAATAGTTTAAAACAGGATAGCATGTTTTCAGCAATAAGGAACCGGCAAAACAAATCACTGCCTTATACGTTCAACCTAATCAATATCATTCGTGGTTTAGCAGAAAGGGTGTTTCTATGCAACGCAGTATGTCATCCAGTGTTGCAGTCGCAATGCTTTGCTTTTCGAAGGGGGTATGTTTATGCGCCGTCTGACTTACTGTATGGGATTCGTGGCCGTATTGGCTTCACTGAGTTTCGGGCAGAGCTGGGTCAAGAAATTCTCGGGTGCGAAAGCAAACGATCTTGGGGACCGAACTGATGCCATTATCGAGCAGGAGTTTTTATCGATCAGGTCTTCTCCCCTCAATTTCGGATATTGTCACCCAGCAATGATCGATGAGACCAGGGATGGAACACTCATAATCATGTTCAACGCTGGTAGAAGTGAAGGCAGCGGAGACGTTTATGTTACCCGCAAACCCAAGGGGGGGCAATGGAGTGACCCGGTCATGGTTTCTGGCGGTGAAAGCATTGATATCGGCATCGTCTATCAGCCGCGCTATCAGAATCAGTCAACTATCATCGTTGGCTACTATACGGCCGGCTGTTGCACGCAGGGAGGATTCGTTACCTCAACTGATGATGGAGTAACGTGGTCTGATGCCTATACCCGATCGCCCAACTGGGATCATGATGGTTTGTATGGTCAGCGCATGACGTTCGGGATGAACCCGCCAATCGAGCTGCCCAATGGCGATGTCTGGTTTGCCAGCTCAGATATCAATGATCCCGAAAAGCTGGGCGATGCGTGCATTACCAAGCTTCCTGCGGGAAAGTATACAACTACCAGTGAATGGTCGTCACAGAGAATCGAAACTCTCAGCACGCAACATTACATGGGAACCTGGCTGGTACTGTCACCCGATTACCAGAAACTCATGTACATTGCCAGAACAAATTTTTGTGGCGGCGCATATTTTTCGACAACAAATGATGGTGGTCAAACCTGGGACGCTAACTGGACGCAAATTGAAAACGAGGATGTCGAGCCGCAGATCGAATTTAAATGCGGTATAAGCTTTGTCAGCCTCGACCCCACCAATACCAGCAGCCCGCTCAATGGCTATCACATCGCCACGGGCTCGCGGCATGGGCAGATTCGCCAGGGAATTAATGTCGCGGTTTCTACTGAACCGCTCGACCCGAATAAGTGGCATACCGGTATTACACTGAACTTCAGTGATATATGGAATCAAGAGATAAAGATCGAAAATGCCGACCCGTCGATAATTCAGTCACGGGATGGAAAACGTCTGCATGTTCTCTGGACTGGCCGGCAGCAGGATTCGCTGCGCCATGCGATACTCGATCCCTACAAACTGTGCGGCGTCGATCCGACTGAAATCAAGGAACCTGCAGGTATTGCTCAAAAGCAAACATTTTCAATGCAAGCACTTGAATCTTCCGATATGTATTCGATTGTCGGTCGCCGTCTTGATATCAACAGCAGTCCGCTTTCCAGCAAAATAGGCGGCGTAATGATTGCGCGGCATCGTAATGATAAAGGAACGGTTTATCGTAGAATTGTCCGGTAATGTTAACCGGCTGCCAGGTTGAGATTCTCACACTGCTAAAATTTGCAGTAAAGATACGGACGCCATTAGCTATATGCCTGGCGCCCGATTTTTTTTCGAGCTGAATTTGAAAAACCGCTGGCCGGAATCGCCGTCTTGTTTGCCTGCAGTTTGGGGTAAGTGTAATGGGCGAGATCGCATGTTGTCTATGAAATTGCACTCTAATTATTTTCAACACATATCATACATGCGCGACGGCAAAGCTCTTCATATATGTAAGGGATAAAGCAAGCAGGGGAATTGCCTCTGTTCAATCAAGTTTTCGGATATTTTTTCTGATTATGCTTTTCTGGTTTTAGTTTTGAGCTTTTCGGTAATAATTTTGTGCGCTTTCTACGCGTGCACAAAAATCCTATCATTCCTTCACCAGCCGCACAACTCTGAATCCTACATACGATCTTTTCTTTCTCATTTCTGAATCAGAAATACCAAACGACACGTATGCTGATCTAAGCTCATTTACGTCGCTATTATATGCCCCCCCTCGCCGAATAGGGCGATCAGAGGAGAGGCTGGATGACGGAACTTTACCGCTCATCATCGGATCTGTTTTGGTACTGCTTGAGTAATTGTAATCACCTAAAATGTTTGAACACATTTCTTCGACATTCCCTGCCATATCGTAGAGACCGAAATTATTTGGCAATTTAGTTTTGATAAACATGTATTGACTGCTGTTTGCAGAATACCAGGCATAGTCCCCGGCCGAACCGGATTGCCAGTAGTAATCGAATGTGTGCGGTACGCCGGCTTTGCAGGCATACTCCCATTCTGTTTCGAGGGGCATTCGATATCCATTAGCGGCTTGGACTAATTGGACATTTTCCAGCGCGTCAAAATATAAGCGGGTCTCACCTATGTCGTAAAGTATCATGCTGTACGTATAGGCAGTATCAAGACCTTCTTTTTTGCTTCGGGCGTTACTGTAGAGCACTGCTTCATACCAATTAATATCAGCGTCAGGATCAGGCTTTCCGTCTCGCCGCTCAACGTCGTGAGCGCCGTCGACGACTGGCCGTATTTTACCCGGTAGAACACATCATCGTCGTCGCTGGACGCAGTCCAGCTGAACGTGGGCAGCACCGCAACATCGTTTGCATTGTCGGCGGGAGCACTCAGCTCAAAAGAGCCTGGTTTGGTGTTATAATCGAGCGTAAAGACCAGCGAGTCGCGGTTCTGGCTGGTTGCGTTGTCGATGGCATGGATGACAACCTTGTGCGTGCCGGCAGTTTGCACATCCACGGTCAGCGAATAGTCATCGCCTGTCTTTGCCACATCATTCACTTCGGTGCCATCGAGCGTGTAGTACACCCGCTTGATACCGCTGCGCGCATCGGCGATTGCGTATACGATTGTGGCGGTGGAGGTGGTCAAACGCGTTGTCTGCGCACCGGCCACCGGCCCGCTTTTCCAGGTGAAGCCTGGCGGGACATCATCGGTAAGGGTCGAGTCGTAGGTGATGGTAAAAGTAATTGTCGAGTCATTCTGGTAATACGAGCTGTCGACCGCAGTAACCGAGAGCTCGGTGTGTACGTTATGCTCAAGGCCGGTGAATGCGACAGTCCAGACCGAGTCGCTCGTTTTGGTCGGCGAGAACGTCTCGTTTCCGATGGCACCACTGAGCGAGCGTATGCTGCTTGCATCCCCGGCAACGACCGGCACATTGATACTGCTCTGACTGATTAATGATGAATGCAGAAGCCAGAGTTTTCTGCCTGCTTCTTCTCCAAAAATCATTCAACGCGCAGCACCAAGTTTCGCCCGATACACTGCGCCATCATCAGTAGAAAATAGTCCCCACGTCCCTTGGAGAAACGTCATGTATATTTAATAAGCAGGCGTCTCCTGTACGTGTGGAATAACGACAACCTTCATCTTCGCATATTTTCGATGCTGAACAGACTGCTTACAGCCTGCTTTTGCCTGGTGATGTGCTCGAGCGCTTCCGATCAATTCCTGTATGCTTCCGATAAGATGGATGACGTCACGTCCGACAAATTCGATCTGTTTGCAATAAAAGACAGATTGACAAAAAAGGCTTACCCGCTCGCTTTTGCGGATTCGTTGAAAAAGGCCTTCGAAGTCGACAATCAGCATCCGCTACGCGAATTTCCGCAAAGTCAATTTGCCGGCGTGACCGAGGATCTGGTGTATGAGGTAACCTGGGGCTTTATCAGGGGCGGGTATGGAATCCTGTCGCTCAAGCCCGGACGCCGTGCGAACACACTGGAGCTATCCACCTATGCCATTACCCATCATATGGTCGGGGCATTGTATAAAGTGCGCGACTTTGTCAACAGCACCGTCGACGAACGGGGATGGTATCCGAATTTTTTCGAGGAGCATTTACGCGAAGGACGCAAGTATCGCGCAAATCGCTGGTATGTCTATGATCATGCGCAGGGCAGAGTACATGCGTCCAAAAGCAAACACCGTTCCGATTCGGTACCGGAATTTGTGCACTCGTATGTGTCGGGATTTTACTACTTTCGAACGCAGCCCTGGGATGTCGGCGATACGGTATATGTCAACGTTTTCGTCGAGGGTAAAACCTATCGCATGTATTATGTCTGCCACAAACGCGAAACCATCGAACTTGACGGCAAACCCATCCGCTGCCTGCGCGTGCAGCCGTACCTGAAAACCAAAACCATGGTCTTTGCCAAAGGCGACAAAGTAACGATCTGGTTCACCGACGACGAGTACCGCATTCCGGTGTCTGTCAGGGCGAAAATCATCTTCGGTTCGATACGGGCGCGCTTGATTTTTGGTAAACGTGCCGGAATCGAATAGCCGGCCCATTTCTCGTGCGGCATTTGCGGCAGGCGTCGACACGACAGAATTGGCACGCTACTTTTCGACCTGCGCAGCGAATTTGACAATTTACTATTTTGACTGCCGGAAAGTGTTTGCATGCATGCACAGATTCTCGCCGATATATCTTGTGGTGCTGTGTCTGCCGGCGCTCATTTGGGCTCAGTCGGCCCGCGACAGTATTCACCTGCGCGGAAACTGGTTTGGCGGGATGCAGTACAGCCTGGACGGTGAAAATTACTTCCGCGTGACCCAATTTTCAGGCAAATCACAAGCCGTATATGATCTGCTCACCAAAAATCGTCACAGCATGACCTTTGCGAGAGAGTCACAAAGCCAGAGTCGCATTTCCGGTATTCTAACCGCTGTCGGCGCCGTGTCGGGCCTCGCGGCGGCGATTGCCCGGCATGAAAATCCCAAGGCGCCGGCAGTCCTGTTCAGCATACCGGCAATCTCGCTCCCGCTTGCATTGTTTTTTGATGTGAAAAGCATGCAGAACCTGCGCGCGGCGGCAGGCATTTACAATGCCAATCTCCGCCCCACTCCCCTGCCGTGAACTGCTCTCCAGCATCTCTCGAATACATGCCGCCTTCCAAACACTGCCGATTTCGGACTCTTTTGACAATCCTGCGGCATACCTTCAAAACAAGTGCACAATTTGACGCACATGGCCGAATTCAGTCCTCATCATGACGACACATGCCCCGTCTCCCCGCAGACAGTGCGTGGGCGTATCAAGCAGCACAACTCTGCCGTTCCGAACGGCATCAGGCAGCGGCGTTATCGTGCGCAGCAGGCGTCCGTTGAGAGTGTACAGGTCGATACGCTCCGGGATGTAACCCGGTAAGCGCACCTCAAGCAGCAGCGTGCCTGAGCTTCGAAAAACTCTTGCAGCCGGACCGGCATGCATGCGGTGCGGGATGAGCCGGGTGTGGCTGCTGCCGAAAGTTACGTCGATGGAAGCAGGCTCCTGCAAGTCGAGTTCGATCGTCACCATACCGTCATTGTCCGCACGTGCCGAAGACACCGGCCCGCCGTTCACGGCAACAGAATAGGCAGCGCCCGGTTGAAGCGAACCTGCTTTGAAGCTGGTGAGCGTCCCGGTCTCGTTATGCGACGGTTTGGCATCGATCCTGACGCCGTGCGCAGTGCTGCGCCAGACGAAATCAACCGGCGTGTTTGAGGTAATTATTTGCGTAGTGTCAAGCGCAAGCGACGTCCCGCGTACAAGCAGCGCCATATCCGCCGTGTTTGACGTAGTCCGCACCAGTGCTGCGGATCCTTGTGCCGCGACCGTGCCGAAATGCATGTCACTGGTGTCAACCGCAATGCACAGGAGATCTTCGACATCGCCATGTGTTGCCTTGACGGCGATATTGGCGGAGGTAGTCATTGCCTCCGAGACAATCGACGGACTCTGATTTTTCTGCGGTACGAGCACCGAGGAAAAGCGCGTCTTTGCCGCCGTGGTTTGTATCGAGAGGCACGGTTTTGCCGTCAATTCGGCAGGCAGAAACACGTCGGTTACCTGCTGGGGGGCCGGTTCCAAAAAGGTAATATCAAGACGCGCGTCGCCGTCTGCTACAAAAAACTGCCCGGCCTGACCTTTACTCCAGACGCCGTCTTTGTGCAGGCGCCAGTCGAATTCATGGTCGGTACTATCGGCGCCAACTAGATCATCGATGCAAATGACGTACTCTCCCTCGACAAATGCGATATGGCGCACAAACCGTTCGGCGCCTTCGTACAACCTGCTTGCATTGCCGGCTGCATAGGCGGTTGCCCGCGACATGACGACATCTTCCATGTAGCCGGTTTCAGCATACGCAAACGGCTGGTACCAGGCCGATCCTTCCCGGCCCTGGCCCTTGCCGTCGATCTCGAGCGTGTTATGACTGCGAGCCAGCTTTTTTTGTTTGGGATACCCGTCATCTTCGGCCAGCATCGTTCCGTGCGCATAGAGCATGAAGTGATTCTGATCGGGATGATCGTGAGCGACATTGACCCAGTCGCCGCCGCGCATCTGCTGCATCTTGTGTCCGCCGGGTGGTCCGCACTTGAAGACAAAGGCCGTCGCCGAGGAGTCCCACGAGCTGCGAATTGAAAGCATATCCAGATCCGGCCAGTACTTTGACAGCGGCAATGCGGAATAATCCTGCGCCGGTAAATCGCTATCGTACCAGAGCAGTCCCCAGGCGACATGTTGATAGAACCCCCCGGGGACTTTATCCATCAGCTCCTGCACAACGGCCTGCCCGATTCCGTCCTGCATTCTGGTTATCGGATGCAGCCAGGAGGTGATATTGCCCGGCGCCCCACCCCCGCCGTCGCCGATATTAAAAGTATTCTGTCGGCCGGGCGCCGTCAGATACAGGCGAAAGTAATAGTCGTTTTTAAAGTGATCACTTTGTGCAAAGTAATCCGTTCCCGTTACGTGCCCGATGAGATGTTCGGTGCGAACGACCCAGTGATTGCCGTAATCCCAGTACCCCGGCCCTTCGTGATTGCTGCCGTCCTCCGGCAACCACGCAACAACCTTTTCGAATACACCCACGGCAAGATCGGCTTCTTTCTGTACGTCAATCGACGCATCGTCACCATAAATTGCAAAGCAGGCATGCGCAAAGCCATGCATTCTATTGTGTAAATGATTGTTCTGAAAATCATTCGTCCAGTATTCGCCGGTAAAAAATTCGGGATACATGAAATCAATGATCTGCTTGAGTGCCGATCGCAACGTGCGGCGCTGATCGCCGGTTAACAAATCGTAAAGGATATCATAAGTCAACGCCATCCCGGAAGCTATGTCCATCGGAACCAAGTCGTCCTTGAGCCAGCTCAAGTTCCCGGCATAATGCATCGCCCAGTCAATTGCCGTATGAGCGGCCGCGCTGTCCTGCTCTACCAGGTAAAACATGTTCATCGCAAACTGACCCCAAAGGCCGTAAAGGTAATTCTTCCAATCGCTTGAGTTCGGTACAGTCACCGAGCCGTTTTTGTAGTGTCCGTAAGCCTGTTTCGCTTTGTCAAGAAACCACGAACGCCCGTTGAGTCCGTTTTGGCGGATGCCGGGGATGTCGCGTGCGGTAAAGTGCAAACGCGGATGTGCGCCCGTCAATTCGGGGCGAAGTGCAAAGGTTCCTGCAGAAGGCTGCTTGACAATTGAGGAATCGGCGAAGCAGATTGCAGCCGCGCAAAGCAGGAAAAGTGATGATGTTCGGTGCATGCTTCCTCCCCCGCTGAGTAAGAATTGAACGGAATTCAATCAGGCGACTTTTTCAGAGAATCGATTATTTGCCTAAGCTTTGTGTAAAACGCTCGACATCAAGGCCTGAAAGGGGATCCGCCATAAGCACGGATCCCGCAATCGTCGAAATTTACTACGCAACCGGCGCAAACTTATCACCAGCAACATTACATATCGGGCATTTATCGGGAGCGCTTCCCTCGACGGTATTGCCGCAGACCGGGCATACGTAAAGTGACGTTTCGGGCAGGTCGTTGCCGGCCTTCACGGCTTCAAGCGCTTTGCTGTACATACCGTGATGAATTTCTTCGACCGCCAGGGCATTCTTGAACGAAATTTCGGCCGGCTTCACGCCCTCTTCCTGTGCCTGGGTGAGCATTTTCGGATACATATCTTTGAATTCAAATCCTTCGCCTTCGATTGCGGCTTCGAGATTTTCAGCAGTGGATTTGATGCCGCCCATGGCACGCAGATGTGCATGCGCATGAATTGTCTCCGCTTCGGCCGCGGCACGAAACAGTTTGGCAACCTGCGCCATGCCGTCCTGCTCGGCTATTTTGGCAAACGCAAGATATTTACGGTTGGCCTGGCTTTCACCGGCAAATGCATCCTGCAGATTCTCCATACTGGACATAGTGTCCTCCTCGGGGTTTGTAGGTAAAAATGCAACTTAGAAATTTTTGCGTGATTGTTTGGCGCCGGCCTGATTTCGACACCGTTCACACAGCCCGTAAAATTCGATACGATGACTGCGTATGCAGAATGTGCTGAATTTTTCAGCCTTCTTGTTGAGCGCGGCATACTGCGGCATCATGAAATCCTGCACCACCCCGCACTGTTCACAGACGAGATGATAATGCGGATCGATTTTCGCCTCGTAGCGATCGTAGGTATTGCCCAGCGGCAGCTTCTTGACAGAGCCCAGCTCCACCAGCACGCGCAAATTCCGATAAACCGTGCCCAGACTCAGGCTCGGCATCTCTTTTTTGAGCTTTTTATATATCCAGTCTGCCGTTGGGTGTGCATCGGTACTTTTCAGAAGCTGCAGTATCCGCTCGCGCTGCCTGCTTTTTCGATATTGCATAATTATCAGTAATCGTTATTGTTATTGCTAATAATATGATACCTGCCCAGGCGTCAAGTCAAGAAGAGAGTTAGAGCATTGAAGACTGACTTTGCCTGTTTTTAAATGTATATTATCCCGATTGTACTCATATCAAATTTCTCATTGCAGAGCAGTTCAGCGGTGGGGGGCCTTCTTTAAAATCGCAACTACGTAGCAGAGGTTGACATATGCTAAATCCACACTATCACAAACTGATAATTCCGGCCATATTCATCACCATGCTTGCCGGATGCGGCGGCGGGAGCGCCACCAGCAACGAACTCAAAGCCGTTGCCACCGTCGGTATGATAGCCGACATCGTCCGTAATGTCGCGGGCGAAAATGCTTCGGTAACCGGACTTATAGGCGAAGGCGTCGATCCCCACCTCTACAAGCCCGCTCGACAGGATGTGGTGACCCTGAGCAATGCCGACATTGTCTTCTATAACGGCCTGATGCTCGAAGGCAAGATGGGCGACGTACTTGTCAAGGTAGCGGCCCAGGGCAAGCCGGTCCATGCGGTTACCGAGAAACTCCTTGAAAAGGGAGATTACGTACTGACCGACGAAACCGAGCACTACGACCCGCACGTCTGGATGGATGTCGGCGGCTGGATCAAAGCTGTTGAGGTTGTCAAGGACGCCCTCATTGCCTTCGACGCGAAACACGCCGATTCCTACCGCAGCAATGCAGAAACCTATCGCAAAAAGCTTGAAGAGCTGGATGCCTATGCCGCCAAAGTCATCGGTTCGATACCGCAAGGTCAACAGGTACTGGTGACCGCGCATGACGCCTTCAATTACATGGGCAGGGCCTACAGTCTGGAAGTACGCGGCATTCAGGGCCTCAGCACCGAATCCGAAGCCGGTGTACAGGATATCGAAAAGCTCGTCGGCTTTCTGGTCGAGCGCGCTATTCCGGCGGTATTCGTGGAAACATCGGTATCCGATAAAAATGTGCGCGCGCTGGTCGAGGGGACGCGCTCCAAAGGACATGAAGTAACGATCGGCGGCGAGCTATTCTCCGATGCCATGGGTGCAGCGGGGACCTACGAAGGTACCTATGTTGGAATGATCGATCACAACGTCACGACCATTGCACGCGCCCTGGGCGGCACTGCACCGCGCGATGGCATGCAGGGAAAATTGAGCCATGAAGATTGACCAAAAGAAAACCGACCAACCGCCACAACCTGCCGGCGCTGCTCACCATCCACCGACTGCTCCGCTTGCTATTGACGACTTGACCGTCGCCTATCACCGCAAGCCGGTGCTCTGGGATATCGAGATCGACATTCCCGAAGGTAAACTGGTCGGCATCATCGGCCCCAACGGCGCAGGCAAAAGCACGCTCATCAAAGCATGCCTGGATCTTGTTCCGCTTGCATCCGGACGCGTGTTGATATACGGCAAACCCTACCAAACCCAGCGCCACCTGGTGGGCTATGTACCGCAACGTGAAAGCGTCGACTGGGACTTTCCGGTGAGTGCGCTGGATGTGGTAACCATGGGAACCTATGGCCGCATCGGCTGGTTTAAACCGGTACGCAAGGAGCATCGTGACGTGGGCCATGATGCGCTGGAGCGCGTGGGCATCGGTCATCTGGCCGACCGGCAGATCGGGCAACTCTCGGGCGGCCAGCAGCAGCGAGTCTTTCTGGCGCGCGCTCTGGTGCAGCAGGCACAGATTTACTTTATGGATGAACCGTTTGCCGCGGTGGATGCAGCTACCGAAAAAGCCATAATTGTGCTGCTCCAGGAGTTGAAATTGCAGGGTAAAACCACTCTGGTCGTTCATCACGATCTGGCCACGGTCAGCCAGTATTTTGACTGGGTAATTCTGCTCAATATGCGCGTTGTCAAGGCGGGGCCGACCGATGAAGTCTTTACGCACGAAAACCTGCGCGATACGTATGGCGGTCGCCTGAGTCTCATGGTCGAAGCGGGGAAAGCATTGAGCCGGGAGGGCAGATGATCCGGCGCATGTCTCTTGCGTTTTTTGCATGTGGCATACTCTTGACTGCAGCGAGCTTTCTGCGGGCCGCACCCGCTCACGATAACGCAGTCGTGTCCGAAAAAAAACTCGAATCGCTCTCACGCACCGTCCTGGAATTGCCCTCTTTTGCGCAGATTGTCGAAGTTGCGCTGCTCCGCAATTACAATACCCGCCTGGTGGTGCTCAGTACGATGATCCTGGGAATCGCCGCAGGCCTGGTGGGGGCCTTTTTGCTTTTGCGAAAACGCTCGTTGATGGGCGACGCACTCTCACATGCCTGCCTGCCCGGTATCGGCATTGCTTTTATGATTATGGCGGCAGCAGGCGGCAATGCCAAGAACCTGGCGGGATTGTTGACGGGTGCAATAATCACCGGTGTTGCCGGCGTCGTTATCGTGCTGCTCATCCGCAATACAACCCGTATCAAGGACGACGCCGCGATGGGCATTGTCTTGTCGGTGTTTTTTGGGATCGGTGTGGCAATCCTGGGGATGGTGCAGTCGATGCCCAATGCCAGTGCGGCGGGACTGGAGCAGTTTATCTACGGCAAAGCGGCGTCAATGGTGCTTCAGGATTTCATTTTGATCACCATCGTCGCGGTGACAATTTCGTTTATCTCAATATTTTTGCTGAAGGAATTCACGCTGTTGTGCTTCGACGACGGATATGCGCATTCGCTGGGATGGCCGGTAGCGCTGCTGGATATCATCATGCTGGCTCTGGTCGCCTCGATTACCGTTGCCGGATTGCAGGCGGTCGGCCTCATATTAATTATTGCTTTTCTGATAACCCCGGCTGCGGCCGCGCGATTCTGGACGGCGCACCTCAAAAAAATGCTGTTGCTCTCGGCATTCATCGGCGGCTTGAGCGGCTGGCTGGGTTCGTCGATGAGCGCGCTGCTCCCCCGTTTGCCGGCAGGCGCAGTGATTGTGCTGGTTGCTGCGCTGATTTTTCTGGTCAGCATGATTCTGGGCGCCGAGCGCGGCATATTGCTGCGCTATCTCCAGCATCGTCAGTTTCAGCACAAGATCGGTCACCAGAATTTTCTGCGCTCCCTCTATGAAATTCTTGAGGCCCAAAGCGAGCAACGTAATCGGCAATTTGTTTCAAACATTGCGGTAAAACTCGATACCCTCATAGAAAAGCGCACCTGGAGCGAACGTGACATCCGCGTGCTGATTCGCCAGGCTCAAAGAGAAGATGATATCGAAAGCTCAAGCGACCGCCGGTTATTACTTTCCGAATCGGGCTTTGGTGAGGCGGCCCGCCTCACGCGTAATCACCGCCTCTGGGAGATGTATCTGCTTCATCACGCAGAGGTCGCTCCCCAGCATGTACACCGCGACGCCGATGCGGTAGAACACGTACTGGGGCCATCGATGGTGCGTGAGCTGGAGCAGGAGATGGCGCGTCGCGGATTGCGCCATTTGGTTCCGGACAGCCCGCATACCATTGCCACCTCGGAACCTGCAGGACGATACACATGAGCTGGTTTGCCCTCGATACCTGGATTGTAATAGTCGGCATACTCTGTGCCGCAGCCTGCGCCCTCCCCGGATGCTTTCTGGTGCTGCGCAAAATGAGCATGATGGGTGATGCCATAAGCCACGCCGTATTGCCGGGGCTGGCACTGGGATTTCTGCTTACCGGCAGCCGGGCCAGCTTTGCCATGTTTATCGGCGCCGCGGTTGTCGGCGTGCTGACGGCCGTATTTACACAATGGGTCAGCAGTTTTGGCAAAGTCGACCGGGGCGCTTCGATGGGTATCGTGTTCACCACACTCTTTGCCGTCGGCCTCCTGTTGATCGTACGCGCCGCCGATCATGTCGACCTCGATCCGGGATGCGTACTCTACGGCGCAATCGAACTGACGCCGCTCGATACGTTATTTACTATTACGATATCCGGTCTGTCAATTGCAGTCCCGCGCGCCGCCGTCGTGCTGTCCGCTGTCTTTGTTTTCAATGCACTTATTGTGATCGTGCTGTTCAAAGAATTGCGCATCAGCTCCTTTGATCCGGACCTGGCGACAACTCTGGGCATGAAGTCGTCCATAATGCACTACGTGCTCATGGCCATGGTTGCCGTCACTACCGTAGCATCGTTTGAAGCAGTCGGCAGCATCATCGTCATCGCCATGCTCATCGTTCCGCCCGTATCCGCCTATATGCTGACCGACAGGCTTTCCGTCATGCTGCCCCTGAGCATCGTGTTTGGCGGACTGGCCGCCTTTCTGGGACACCTTGGCGCAATTACCATCCCCAAGCTGTTTGGCTTCGACAATACCAATACCTCGGGCATGATTGCTTTTGCAACGGGAGTGTTGTTTATACTCGCCTGGCTCTTCGGGCCGAGATATGGCTTGATGGCACGGGTGGGGACAAAGCGATCATTACACGAGCCGCAGGTGGAAGGGTGATGATTGGATGAGTGGGCGCTTGGCCGAAAATCCTGCCCCGACCTCGGGCACGACGATTCAATTATATTGAGTCTGCTTGGTACGTGGACAGCCATTGCCGGCACAACGCCGGTCATATAGAAAGATGGCTTACAAACGAGAATAGCCGGGTGTCATTTAACCCGCCGGCATCATTGCGGTGGCAATACACCGTTACGCATACCGGAAATTAAAGGTTCGTACACCACTTCATGCATCCGCCTCAGAAGGGATAAACGTAAAGAATGCTCCTCTACCTGATAAATCCGTACAACCCGATGGTAAGTGTGGTCAAAAGCAAACAGAATCGATGGAATCGCTATACGGTCTGGAAACCTCTGGGCCTTCTGGTTGTTGCCGCGCTGACTCCCACTGATTGGGAGACCGAGATTTTTGATGAAAATGTAGAACGCAAGGACTACTCGGGCTTGCCTGTTCCCGACCTGATCGGCATTACCGCGTTTACCTCGCAGGCGGACCGGGCGTATGCGCTGGCAAAAGAATTTAAAAGTCGCGGCGTTACCGTCGTGATGGGCGGGATCCACGCTACCATGTGCCCCGAAGAAGCATCCCGGTACGTTGACTCAATTGTCACCGGAGAAGCCGAAAAGGTCTGGGCGGATGTTTTAGCGGATACTGCGACAGGCCGCCTTAAGCCGCTTTACAGCGGGACGCACGGCAGTCTTTCGAAATCTCCGATTCCGCGCCATGACTTGTTGGCGCATGGGTATCGGTTCGGCTCGCTACAGACCACGCGCGGCTGTCCGCTCTCCTGCAATTTCTGCAGTGTTACCGCGTTTAACGGAAGGCACTACCGGCATCGCCCGATTCCCGACCTGATTAAAGAATACGCACTGATTCGCGAAAAGCTGGTACTTGTCGTGGACGACAACTTCATCGGCACCAGAAAAGAGCACATAGAACGCACCAAAAACCTGCTTCGTGCAATAATTGTGTCGGGAATCAAGAAAAAGTGGATAGCGCAGGTTACCTTGAACTTCGGCGATGATGAAGAACTCCTTTCGCTGGCGGCAAAAGCCGGGTGTATCGGAGTCTTTGTCGGCTTCGAATCCGTATCGTCTGCAGGTCTTAAAGAAATTCATAAACAATTCAACATCCGCAAACTCGCCGGCATCAAGCCCGCGGTTAAGCGCATTCATCGCCATGGCATTTCGGTAGTTGGTTCGTTCATTATCGGGCTGGATATCGACAAGAAGCATGTCGGCAAAGACATTGCTTTTGCGGCTCAGCTTTATGGAATCGATGCGCTCAATGTCATGTTCCTGACGCCTCTTCCCGGTACTGTTCTCTGGGAAGAGATGAGGTCCTCACATCGCATAATTCTAAACAAGTATCCCGGCGACTGGATGTACTACACCTTAACTTTCCCGGTTGCCCGCTATAACCATCTTTCGTGGAGCGAAATGATAGCGGAGAAAGATGATTGCTATCGATCTTTTTATAGCTATGGCGGCATTCTACGAAGAATATGGGCGAATATCCTGCAATTGCGCAATCCCCTTGTAACGTTTGTAAGCAATCTGTGGTACCGGCGCAACACGCTCCGCCTGGACCGCGAGGCATACGAAATGTTCGATACAAAACCCGGCCTGGTTCCGCAGAGTCAATCCGATTCGCACCGGCGTACGTAATCCGATTGCTGCGAGTCAACTTGTTTCAAATGCAATTTTGGACGGACTGAATTTTGAAATTTCGACACAAAATAATGAATTGGCACTGCAGCCGGCCATAGTCAGCGTCCAGGGCGAGACAATGCAAAAGGTGCGTGAAAAAATCGCCAAACAGAATCAGAAAGCGAGTATTGTTGCAGAGACTGTTGGCCGTTTTCGCCGACCGGCCGGGTCGCTCACCTGACCCCAGGCAATTTTCGGACAATCCTCCTCTCGCCAAGCTCGATACTCAGCAGATACAATTTTTGCGCATTTAAACTTTGCTGCGGCAGCGTAATCCGGGCCGGCGCCGTTCCGCTGCACCGGTAAACTACTTTGCCGGAAGGCGTGCTGAGCGCCACCTTGTATGGCGATGATGCGGTCAGGTTGATGCTCGGCGCCCGTCGGTGAGGTACACTGCCGATACGAACAGGGGCAGACGGTATCGTCTGTTGACGTTGGGCTGTTGAATAATCCGGCATTACATAGAAAAGCTCATTGGCAACCGTAGTATTGACAACATCGTAATCGGAGATCATGAGCACGCAGGATTTTCCCTTGAGCGTGTCCTCTTCTATAACGGGCGGCACTTCCCACATGAACTGTTCCCACGATGCATCCAGCCGTGAGAGCAGCCCCGGAGAAATTTCGTGCCAACTCAGGCCTGCATCTGCGGATATCCACAGCCGCGCTCCGTTGACCAGGCCGTTATTGGTTTCCCAGGTGATTTCCAGTGTATCGTATACGTCTATCGTATCGGGAACCGGAGAGGTAATGCGATAGGGCGCCGCCTGCTGCACAATGATTCCGGAGCAAATCGGCGAATACGATGAAGCTTGCGTCCGCTCGAATACAATGTCAATCTTCGTAACGCTGACTTCGACCTCCCCGCTCAATGTATAGGCGGCATCTGCGCCAACGTTATCGTAAATATCAACAGGCTGATCGGTTAGGAGGCTGCTGTTGACCTTGACATTGAACAGCCGGGCGCCCACGCTTTTGCCGGCGTAGCTTTCGGCCATCAGCAAGGTAATAGTGTACGTGCCGCTGGGTACGTTAATACGATAATCGAAATCTCCGTAGCGGATGGTCCGGTAGATCGCATCATCGTCGGTACCCGCAATGGCATTATTGGTGGAAGTAACCTGCCCCTGCGTAACAAAGCCGTAGGCAACATCGCTGCTGTATGCCTGGTCAGGTACGTATTCGTTATAGGCTGTCCCGCCCAGGTTGATTTTCAGCGGGAAATTACCAACAAGCGTATTTGGTGTGGTAATTGTCAAAGTATCACCCGGTAGCGAAACGTTGCCAACGGAATCGACGGCTCGGATGAAAAAGTCAACTGATGTCGCCGGGCTGAGCCCCGCTATGCGAACTGTCGTATCGGCTACACTGGTATCGAGCGAGCCGTCGGTATAAACACGATAGGTGATGCCGGCGCCGTCATCGGAGGTATTCCACACCAGCGTTACCGCGCGGGCCGTCGTATCGGTGGCCTGCAGACCGGAAGGAACCGATGGCGGGACCGTATCGGAGCTGCAGAAAGATTTGTAACCCAGCGCGTTGCTGGCGTCCGAAACATTACCCGCAAAATCGTATGCCCTGATCGCAAAGGTATAGGTACGGCACTGGCCGGCATTTTCGGCAAGGTAGGCTGTCTGCCCGGTAGTTGCCACAGAATCACCATCGATAATAATTGCGTACTTCTCCACAGCGTCGTTGTCATTCGATGCATTCCACGTTATCCGAACGCTGTTTGCATCGACATTGGTTGCGCTGAGCCCGGTGGGGGGCGATGGCGGCTGGTTATCGACAACCGCAGCCGGGCCCAAATCGTTCTCGGTGATGATCGTAACCAGCTCCTGTGCCCATCTGACATATCCTTTCAGATTGTAGTGATGGTCGTCATGCATGTACTGCTGTTGATTCGACCAGGATTTGGTTGGGATTAGATAGCAATGGTCAACCTCTCCGGGCAATTGCTGATTAACCTGAATGGCTTTCTGAGCGCCTGCAGTACCGGGATCGCGTTGGCCGGTAGAACCA
This sequence comes from Chitinivibrionales bacterium, assembly GCA_014728295.1. GTDB lineage: Bacteria > Fibrobacterota > Chitinivibrionia > Chitinivibrionales > WJKA01 > WJLW01. Next base: position 17,343 of record WJLW01000015.1, read on the forward strand.
TATTCGTAATCGGAGATAAAAACCGGCAGGTTCGGCATATTCAGATCGGATCGAAACATGGCAATCAGCTCTTTGACATTCTGCTTATAAGTATCGGGATGACGTAATCCATCCGCCAGGCAGAGCATCATAACTACACCACCGATGGTTGCATCCGGTTGAATCGCTGTTGCGGCCGCGATAATCTGGGAATACAACGGCGGACCGTTATTGCGATTGGTATCGTTTCTATACTTCCATGTCGACGCGGCGGATTCCGCATTCTGCGTAACACCAAAGTATGCGTCGGGAAACCCGGTTGCCATTTCCTTGAGAAATGCCATCGCCGGCCCGCACTGCGTCTGGCTTGACGAGCTGTTCATATCACGATGAATCTGCGCTTTGGCCGGAATCCACTGGTGATGATAGCTGCTGACTGCAGGATCGGTAAAATCATCTACAATATTAAAATTCCAGCAACGCGGGTGTGTCTGGTGAAATGTTGGACGAAATGATTGCGGATCATTGGTGCGACCGGCCATGTTTGAGTGTCCGATGAAAATGTAGGTTACTATTTTTTCTTTGGGAACAGATACGCCGCCAAGCGAAAGCTGGGCCATCACTACGCCGTGACCGACAAGACAGCCGAGCAGGCAAATCCGGGCTGAGAGAGACGACAGGTGCAACATCACATCATTCCGCATGATTCAATGATAAAATAGCCAGAAATTAATTGAGGGCTTAAATTACAGGGTAATGTCATTTATTGCTGGAATATAGTCAAATAAATGCTATGATGCTTATTAATATAATTGCTTTCGTAACCGCTATTCCGGGTCGTAACCGTCACAAGGTAAGCATTATCAGCACCTTTCGAGCATTATTGGCTGATTTCTCAACGTAAAATCAATCACTTACTAGATTTTCGGCGCATTTCCATTTTTCTCTATGGTTTCCTCACCCAATTCCAATTTGCTGAATTTGGCTGGAATGTGCGATGAGGGCATCAGGCACGTGCGCAAAGTGTGCTCAAGCAAGCTGTGCTAAAATGTAGTTTTTAACCCCGTCCCCTATTCAACCTGCTCACATTTTATATTTTTTCCGCCACGACTTAATTTTAAGATACGTGAGTAACGTAACGTATTTTTTTGCCAAGGATGACCATGTCCGATTCTCCAGATTATATCGACGGCATTTCCAACTATTGCGATCGGTGGTGCGAGCGATGCCCGTTTACCAGGCGCTGCCGCAGTTTTTCCTTCGAAGTGAAGATTAAAGCCAAACTCGAAAAAGGCGACGATTTCAACCAGGCATTCTGGGAGGCTTTCGAAGAGACGACCGACAATTTCGAAAATCCGACTGGCGGACTTACCGGAGATTTCGAACTGGAAGAAGCCGAGGATGATGAGCTTGCAGCAATTCTGGGCGAATATTCGTCTGAGATTGACGAATTCGGGGAAGGAGTCGACCAGGAGCTGAAACGCAAGTCCCTGAAGAACCATCCAATATCCATACGATCACGGGCGTATGCATTTGACATTGACAAATTCCAGAAAAAGTGCGAATTCATCAGCTTCAATGAAGACGGCAGTGTGACCATAGCCGCGTCTCAGGAAGGCGTGGAAATTGATTCACACGAACGCAAAGTCAGCCTGGAAGATGCATTCGAAGCCATCTGGTTTTATCACCTCTTCATCCATGTCAAATTGACGCGTGCTTTCCAGGGCAGGGTGCTGTATGATTACGAAGAAGATGATGGTTTTCCCAAAGACAGTGACGGCTCCGCCAAGGTCGCCCTGATTGCCATCGATCGGTCCATTGCCGCCTGGAAGAGTATGCATTCGTGCCTGCACCACAAACGCAACGACATTGCGCAATACATTCTCACGCTCACCATAATCCGCAAGCAGGTCGAGGAATTTTTTCCCGATGCGCGTGCATTTGTGCGTCCGGGATTCGATACGGAAAAGTGAGATGCACCGTGCGCGACCTTTTTTCCTTCATATTCTCAATCCTCAATTCGAACTATTCCCATAATCACGGTCATTGCTCCGTTCTCATTTTCAAGCGAAAATTGCTCGAAAATCGCCATTATTGTCATAACAGAGTTTTTATAGGCTTTCTTCAAATCTTCGCTATCGTAACCAAAATCAGGTTCCCGTTCTGTTTTTTTCCAATCCCATTGTATCAAAAGACCACACGGTTAATTGTATGAGCAGCACAGATTGCGTGCCAATTTCCTGTTAAACCGCTGGCAGTTCGAACGGGCAACAAACCTTGATATTTAGAACTTTCTATGCCATTGCTTATACAAAATGTTGTATGACGTACTTTATTTTTCCATATTTAAAATAGTTCTTCCTTTTAATTTTCCATCAAGCATTAAATCAATTTTTTCAGTTAATTCATTTATAGTTATTTCTGTACAGTTCTCTGCCAATTTGTCTGGTTTCCAATCGTTAGATAATTTATTCCATACACCCAATCTAGATGCCATAGGATAATTTTGAGAGTCTATGCCAATTAATGCAATACCTCTTAGAATGAAAGGAAATACTGTTAAATCAAGTTTTGGTGAGGCTACATTACCACAACATGTAACAATCCCCATCGGCTTTATTGATTTTATCATATTCACAAGAATAGCCCCGCCTACAGTGTCTATGCCACCTGCAAAAACTGGTTTTAAAAGTGGTTTATTAACAATTGATTCAAAATCTTTTCGCACGATTATATTATCCGCTCCAAGTTCTAATAAATAATCACGCTCTATTTCTTTTCCTGTAATTGCAGAAATTCTATATCCTAACTTGCTTAGAATGGAAATGCTTAATGCACCTACACCACCAGTAGCACCAGAAACAATTATTTCACCATCCTCTGGCTGTATTAATTCAGTAAGTCTTAGAACAGACATTCCTGCTGTTAATCCTGCTGTTCCAATTGTCATTGCTTCTTTCATACTAAGATTTTCGGGAAGCTCTACAGCCCAATCTTTAGGCACGCTTATATATTGCCCAAATCCACCATCTGTATTCATTCCCAAATCATAGCTGGTAACAATAACCTTGTCCTGAGCTTTGAAATTATTTGTATTTGAAGATACAACTGTACCAACGGCATCGATTCCTGGCGTATGCGGATATTTTCGGGTAACACCTTTATTTCCACTTGCAGAAAGTGCATCTTTATAATTTAATGACGAGTAAGTAACTTTAATCAATAAGTCTCCTTCCGGTAAATCGCTTATTAATTTTGATTTTACCCCTCTAATAAACGTTCCATCTTTTTCTTCAACTACAAATGCTCTAAATTCTATCTGTTCCATAATTTCTTTTGTCTTTGAATTTCTTTGGCTATCAAGCTTATTGCACAATTCATAAGAAACATAATACACAACTCGGTTTGCTTGCAAACTACCGGTTTTTTGCCCAATCTACATCGGCATCCACTTCATCTTGAAACATACTCCAATGGAAATCGCCCTTGACATGCCCCAGGCTGCTGGGTGCGATATGGGTGCTGGTCACGGTGACAAGGTCACGCCAGAAAAGATTCCCACATTTTCAAATCTTTGCAAGTCTCTGTGTTGAGCGTAAGGGCGGGAAATTTCCGGTACGAGAACCAGTTGAGGTCAAACTTAATGGCACGAAAGGGGAATCGAGGATTGACGATTCCCAGCCTCGACGTCGCGGCAAGTGATCCTTTCATATGTATTCTCTCAGCCAGATCCATGACGCCATACATGGCGCCGGCATTATCTATAGCAAAGATGGCCAAAGCTGGAATGCCTGGAACGTTGACGCTTTTGATCTGAAACCCGCCTTGCTTTGCAAACATTATTCAAAGGCCACATCATCTGCCCCATTGTCCTGAAACGTATTCTGAGCGGCGACCTGTGCGGGCCCATCGGTAACCGAATGGTCCAGGCCGTTTATCTGCGCTCCTTCATTGATGGTAATACCGAACTTACCGCTGTGTGATATGGTCGAATTGGTCAGTGATAATTGAGCTGATTCATCTAAACCGATATTTGTCTGCCCATCCTGATTATACGCACCATACAACCAGAAAGGCGAATCGCCATCACCACCATAGCTGACCCGAACAAATTCCATGCTGTTTGCAGCATCGTTGGAAGCAATGCGGATACCGGCCCACCGTGTGCCGCCGGCTTCGTTCGCACTCGTAAACACAATAGAATCCATTGCCGTGCCCACTGCGTTTATGGAACCGGTAAGAGAAACATCGAGTTGAATATCATCCCGAAAATGCAACTGCGCGCCGGCAGCTATTGTCAACGGAGCACTTGCGGTCACTTTGCCGGAAAACAACCAGGGCACATCGTTATAAAGCGAAACCCATCGTACAGCACTACTCTGACTGACCGATGACCGGTATATCCGCACAGCATCGGTACCATTATTCTCAAAGTGAGTCATACTGTCAATTGCAGCCATAGTACCGGCGTTAATCACAAGCGGTTCCGTGCCATTACTTTCAAAAACATTATACGCAAAAGACGTAAGCGATGCCTGGTCATCGGCAACCAATCCTATCGCATCGCTCATTCCGACGTAACTGTTTGTCACAGCCAGACGGGCATCGTCTTCCAAAGAGATATTCGCCGCCACATTTGTGTTATACCCATTGTATAGCCAGAATGCATTGTCACCACCGCCATATTCGACACGGGTGTATTCAAGCAGGTTCCGGCTGTCACTTGATGCAAAATATAATCCGCCCCACGTAATATCTCCCTCCCTGCCGGCACTGGTAAAAGTTATCGGCTGGTTCGGCCCGCCATCGGCGATGAACACTCCGTTTATACCAACCGAAATGAATTTGTCTTCGGCAGTTTCAAACACCGCATCGCCGGATACCGTTACCATTCCGTTAATCGTGACATTGCCGGAGAAATAATACGTCCCATTCGAACCCAATCGTGACCACACATGGGTTTCACCCGCCGGCACGGAGGAATTGTACACCCGTACCACCTTGCGAATATGGTCCGAGAGATCTATTGAACTGTCGATATATCCAGTATCATTTTCAATATCTTCACCAAAGAACATTGGTGGTTCCGTTGAATCATCATACACGGTATTGGTACTGATTTTGGTCAGTTCTTTTGCCGGTATAAATATATCAGCATACGTGTTCCCATACAATCTATTTACCTGAAATGAGTCGAGTGATGCAGTTTCGTTGAGCAGGATACCAAACGCCGCACCGTGAGAAATACGTGAATGCCACACACTGAGACGAGCATCATCGTCAAGTGCAACATTCGCAGCGACATTGCTATTATACCCCTCATACAGCCAAAACATGTCGGCCCCACCGGCATGAGTCACTTTCGTGTAGGAAAGTACATTGCGCGTGTCACTCGATGAATACAGCAACCCTCCCCAGACTTCGCCGCCTGCTATATCGCGCGATGTAAATATGACTGAATCACCGGCGGTACCCTGCGAAATAAGTACACCGTTCCGGTCAATATGAATTGTTCGGTTTTTACTTATCTCTATACGTACTCCAGCCTCAACGGTCAACATAGCACTGATTGAAATATCTGATGTAACATAATAATCAGCCTGAGCAGTATCCTCAAACAAATCCACCAAAGTCCTGTCCGCAGTAATAGAGCCCAGGATTTCAACCCCCACAGAAATTGTTACCATCGCAGTATCCTGCAACATGCCATCGCTGACAATCAGCCGCACCCGGTACATTCCCAGCGAGTCAAAAGACAGCAGAAAGAGGCTGTCGGCACTGTCGCTTATTGCCGGTGCCGATGGAGAAGCGGGTCGCTCAACGACTGACCACTGATAGCGCAACGAATCATCATTGTTATCCGAAGAATAAGCGCCATCAAGCTGCACCGTGTCGCCGATACTTGCCGTTGTATCACCCACGATAATAGCAGAAGGAGCATCATTTGCCTGGCTATTGTTCGGTGCATTTACCGGATTAGTGTCGGTCCCCAGATCACACCCCCACAAAACAAAGAAAGCACTAAAGCTGAAAGGTTTTATCAATTGCGTCATTAACTTCATGGTCCCTCCATGTCGTTTAGATTAAACGGCTTCAGGTTCACCTGTTGAAAAGACGCAAATTTCATTCCGAACATGTTTTTGATGAGGACCAAGTGATAGGCAATGCATTATACGCCTACAGGCATCTACGTGCGATCGCCTGGTATACTTGGACAATTCTGTCATGTTTTGGAGTGTGTGGGCTCGCGAAATGTTATGTTGGCCGTCCAGAGACTTTTTTCCCAACAAATCTCATGTTGCCCATGCTTTCTGTTTCGACTTTTTCAATCTTTGTGCCTGATCAGGTCAATTTGACCAGCGCATCCTGTTTTATTTGACCGATTTTATTTAACACCTCTCTGCTCGGAACCCATAAAATAGTATTCGTAACTATCCGGTCACTTTTTACCGGATTTCATAGCTTTTTTGCACATCGATTCGTCTCCTTTGCAAGTTAAAGATTCTGCGGGTGTGTGCCAGGCTGTCGCAGATCAGTTGCACTACGGACTGGAGGACGTGGTCCTCAAGCATCGCTCGACCGTCCAGCAGCGAGCCGGCCCATATCAAATGGAGACGGCGCAATTTTTCCAGAAAAAACCGGATATGGGGGATAACATCCGGGCACCCCTGGATTTCATCGAGAAACAGCAATGTGTCATCCGCATGCAGACTGGCTCCGGAATCGCGCTCGATTGCTTTTACCGTGTCGGCGAACGACTGAGAAATCAGCTTTTTCGTATCGAAATCTTCAAGATTCAATGATATATAACGGGTATACTTCTTGCCGAATTCATCGATAAGAGTAGTTTTCCCAACCTGTCGCGCTCCTCATTGAGAAAATCCTTCGGCATTGCAATCTCAGCAAGGATGCACCGCCTCGACCACCGCCGCTCGAAAGGCTCGGGACCCCGGTATTGGTTACCGAATCCCAACTCGATTAGGATTTTTTGTCACTCCGTTCTGCTACGTAAGGAGTACGAACCTTTCAGGTTCAAACTATTGTAGATTTTGCGCGGTCTGACGGAACTGCATCTGATAATCTCCTCGCAGTGAAGCCCCGGATACCGGCAATTGCCTTTTCGCGCAAAACGAGTGCTTCCGGGCTCCGAAACAACCGCAGAAAGATTAGACTTGAATCCCAAATCGCTGAAATCACCGGAAAGCCGAAAAATTTTTGCTCCAGCATAGTCAAGCAGTGTATCTTAATTGTTGTAAGTCAAAAAATCTAATTCTATCAGTTAGACTGCTGTGAAAGCTGTTGTCTGAGCATAAATAATTTGGGCAATTCTCCAAATGTGGCAGGGTTCTTTCTGCATTGCGCTAAAAATTTTCCGATATTACTTTCGGGAGAATCAGAATACAAATTTCTCACCGTTTGTGAAAATGTGGCCGGCTCTTCCCAGTATGGTACCAGTAATTGAATACGATCGCATAATATCTGAACCGTTGCATGGTCTCCAATATCCGCAAATAACCGGGCCAGCCGAAAAAGAGTCAAGGTGTCTTCAGGATAAAATGTGAGTACTGAGGTAAGTGTTGTTACAGCGCTTTGTAAATCTTTGGCCTCGTTGAAAATATCAGCCATCAGAATAAGTGCATCACGGTAAGAGGGCACTTTTTTTGAGGCTTCATAGGCCAATCTCAGCGCGCGGGATTTGTTTCCTCTGTTATAAAATGCTCGAGCAGTCCCCATTTGACGAAATGGTTGCAGATGATCTGTCGATGAAACCGGCTCAGACAGAGGCATCATTGGAAGAACCTGCACTGGACATATTCTTAGACATCCCAAAATACGCGCACCATCTCTGAATTGCATTACCGCATCCCTGATCCTTTCGCGATATGAAACATCGTTCTGACGCTGTCCGGGATGGGTTCGGAATGAAGACATTGTTTCTGCGAGGTAACACAAATCTCCCTGTGACAGCAGGGTAATCCACAGTGCCATATCACAATTTCTAATTGGATCGCGGCCGGCAAACCCAACCAAAAGCGGGTTAAATTTCAGGACATCCCGACGCCTGAAAAGAGTCGATGTTGGCTCTCCCACAAAATTAAATAATCCCGGTGCGATTTTTGTGATAACCGACCCCCCATCAATAATGACGTCGCCTGCAGAAGGTGGCAGGGTTGCTGGAATATCAGGAAGCACATCTCCTTTTTCATCAATTCGGGAACGCCGGGAAGTAACCAGCGTACATTCTGGATATCGTTCTAACACAGTGACCATTTTCTCTACACACTCAGGACCAATCAGATCATCATCGTTGACAAATTTGCAATACTCTCCTTGCGATAATTCAATACACTGCGCATAATTTCTTTTTCCCCAAATTCGTTCTCTATTCTTATAATAAGAAATCGAAATTGGAGAATTTGAATACTCATCAACAATGTTACGAATTGAATCATCGGGACTGTCATCACAAATTATGCACTCGCAATTTTTATATGATTGCGAACATACACTTTCCAGTGCCTCACGAAAAAAATCAGCCTTGTAAGCAGGAATCAAGATACTAACTAATGGATGTGACTCGGGAATGGGTTCCGAATAGTTCGTATCCTGATTGGAAGAAAATGCGTTCCTGTACCCGGATTCCGAACATTTTCGCCGATCTGTTCTTATTGCCTGTAATTGCTCGCCTGCTGGTTGCGATGGAACTTCAAATCCTACCGCGCGAAGCATTGTATGCAGAGAATCAATTCCCCAGACACCTGTTTGCGGCGGATCTGTCCAGGCGACGGGATCTCCTCCGGAAAAATCACTTTTCAATTCAATTTTATTAAGGGTTAGAGTTTTTCCAGGACAAAGAATACGGCGGCATTCCCGCAATAGTGCGGAAAAATTTTGGCTATTAAAACTGTCTGTATTAAATGCTACCTGAATTGAACTGAGACTTGTATTTTTAATTGGTAAAAAAAGCAAAATGTCAGCTAAAATGAATCGATTCGGTTTATATTCAATGAGTACCGAGTGGGGTGAATGCCAGTGAAGTTTGCCGTGATACATTGTTCTCCTCAGTCATATCATCAGAAATTGATTGTGGTTCGTTTTTAAGTAATTGGCTTTTCAACGATTCAGATTGAATATATGCTGTCTCAACCAGCTCTCCAATTTTCTGAATGATTCCCTGATCAATTGCAGTTCCGGTTGGGAAAGTTAAAACTTCATCAAGTGCATTTTCAGTAATTGGAAGCGAACCGGGAGAAACCCGATAGAGTGATCGATAGGGTTCCATTTTATGACAACCAGGATAAAAGTAACGTCGGACGCGAATGTTTTCTGCCTGCAACAGCCGCATTAATTGGTTCCGGCTAAGACCAAATTCACTCTCTTTTACACGTACCGTAATATACTGGTAATTTGTTTTTTTATCCACTGAATGTTCAATAAGTGAAATTCCCGGAATTCTGGAAAACTCGAGTTGGTACGAATGATAATTTCTTCTGTTACACGCCTCAAAGGTATCGATTGATTCCAGCGATGTCAGTCCCATCGATGCACAAACTTCATTCATTTTTCCGTTGACTCCAATGTATATAACCGAATCCTCACCGGCAAATCCGAAGTTTTGCATCAGTCGAATTTTTCGTGCAAGTACATCATTGTTAGTAGCAACAGCCCCGCCTTCGAATGTATTAAAAAATTTTGTTGCATGAAAACTAAAAACTTCGGCATCACCAAACGAACCTATCATTTTTCCACCGGTACCCTCTACATCAAATGCATGTGCAGCATCGAATAATAATTTTAACCTGTGGCGGGCTGCGATAGATTCAAGAGCATCGGTATCACATGAACGACCCCACAAATGAACGCCGATTATGCCTGTTGTACGTGGAGTAATGAGTTTTTCTACAGAGAGAGGATTAATCGTTAGCGTGCCTGGATTTACATCGGCAAAAACAGGTTTAATCTGCTGCCACTGGAGCGCGTGAGCAGTCGCAATGAATGTCATGGAGGGGACAATTACTTCTCCGGTTAACCCAGTTGAACGAATAGCAATTTCAAGTGCAGTTGTTCCATTCGACATTAAAATAACGTGACGGACTCCAAGTCGGTCCCGCAGCTTTTCCTCGAGTTCCTGGACTCGCGGTCCTTTGTTTGTTAATCGGCGCTCGCGAAGTGACAAACGAATTCGTTCGATGAGCTTTTCCTCATCTCCAATATTTGGACTCCCAACATGTAACATTTCGTTGAATGCCGGTTTCCCACCAAGAAGTGCCCAGGTTAGATTTTTCATAGGTCCAGATCCTCTCCTCCAAACTCTTTCCAGGCTGATCGAATTGCCTCAACATCTGAATCAGTAAGCCTCACTACATTCCCGGAAGTTAGCCGCTCAGGGCCGGTATAATCTATTGGTAATTCAACTCCAAATGAAGAATAAGCTACTTGAATTTGCTTGTAAACAAGGGAAGGGTTTTCGCAAAAATCTTCATACGCAATTGTAAGAGAATGCGTATCGGGAATTGAGTTAAGTCCACTTTCAACTTCTTTGTTTTTGAAATAGACCTGGCCAACAACTTGTGCAATTGGATCAAGTTTAGAGAGCTCTTCGTACTGAGGTGTTTTTATTGAATACCATTTTTTTCGATCGCCAAAAAATTTTTCCCGACATTCCAGCAAAGACTGAATGTTATAAAAAGGCTTTCGATGCATATTTAAAAAGAGAGCTCCCGAAGAGAATATTGAATCAACAAAAGGGATGTTTTGCTCAAGCAACATTCCCTTTGTAGCAACAGGCTTATTAAAAACAGATTCGATTGCCGCAAATCCCGCGGCAAACCCGAATGTATTAACTTTCGGTTCTTGTTCGGGGGTCATTTTTGATGGTTCAACAATTGGAATGAACCGGCGCCAGTAATACCAGAATTCATTTGGCGCTAATACACCTTTGCTTTTACCAAGGTCAGAATCGAAAGGGATGGTGTGCTGGAACGCCTGAAATTCACCCTTAAAATCATAGGCCGGGTCAGTAAGCATTTGCTGAATGCGAGCACCAACATACGGAGCCCGGTAAAATCGGGAAAGCAGGTTTGATGGATACGCAAATGCGCCACTGGCGGCCAAAAACTGCATTGTAACTGTTGATCCAGACCTGGGGCCTCCAACGACGAATAATATCGGATACCGGGGAACGTTGAATCGGGATTCGACAAAATCCTCTACCGGACCCAACAGCTCGGACAACTCCTTGAGTAAATTCTCAAGGTTTTCGTTCCTCGCATAGTTTTGAGAACGATTTTCTCTCATTGTCTGGCATCCCTGTACGCAGGAAAAAAGTCCGTTTTTAAGCCGTGACTTAACCGATTGTATTCTTCAGGATTATTGATATGCTTGCAAAGGTATGCTTGTGCGGTATTGGTGGACCAGCCTTTCTTGAATCGGCTCAGGCCATCGTTTTCCGAGGCAAAAGTTCCCGCGCCTGCGCCGAAATCTATTACCGAGAAACGCTCCTTAGTGTAGTGATCAATTACCTCGGCAAACAGTGCATAACTCGCACGATTCTGATAGCCTGAATCTGAATAGGCCGCCAGGTGATAGTAGACCCGGTTGCCGTTTTCGACCCACAAAGAAATACCGACAACTTTCTCATCGATATAGGCGCAAAAAACACTTACACCGGGCATTTCGAGTTGTTTTCTGAGAGAATACTCACTGAAAGCAGCAATTCCTGAAATTGAGTGCCGGGCAACAAGATTTTGGTACAGCCCCACCCAGGCATCATTCAGATAATCCGTGCGGGTTATCTTTTTAATGTTTACGGATTTTTGTGATTTTTTAACATACCTCAGGTGGGATGATGGTAAAAGGCGGAGTGGATTTACAGTTAGATCTGCGATAAAATGAACTTTATACGGCATAACACCGGCGTTCCATATGGCACTTAATTCCCTTGATGAAAGCCCTGCAAGAGGATCCGTGACAGCGACCACTGAAACGAGGTCCTTTTCGAGCTCTCGAAAATCAGCTCGTAAAAGTGACCAATCCTGACAGCACATGAGAGGGTAACCACCTCTGGCATCCATAAATGAGCTTTGTGGAATGGACTTTTCAATCAAAAAAGAGCCACTGAGCGGGAGACTTCTGATTTGTCCGGCAAACTTAAGTGCGCTACGATATTCCTCTGACAAATATGGGTGCACTGAGTACCCCAGGACAATTTGAGGTGTGCTAACAGCGTTCTTGGACAAATTGCTCATAATGTATTCATCGACAAGATCCAAAAATAGCTTTAGTGATATCATACCATAGTGGGGATTATTCAGCAAAGTTTGACGGCATTGCTACCTCCACGTAAAACTTTGAAAATGCGGCAATTAGCTAAAGCGGAATAGAAATTTTTGATTGTTATTGATGTGGCCATGATGCACGCTCTGATACAATAGCCGATTTCTTATCGCTACTGGATAAAAGAAGAAAAAAAATTAGTTTGGCCAAATGATGTCGCTGTATCACATTGGAAACAGGCAGCTTAGGATATGATGCGAATTTTTTTTTGCACGAATGAACATTTAGACTCTCAGTTGGTATCTTCTACGATTTTTGCGTATGTTTTTCGCAATATATCAAGATCGATTCCGGCTGACGTCTGACTTCTCCGGCGAAGCCGGTTCAGTATGTTGAATTGAGCTATTCTGTGCAAAATTCGGGTCATACATTCCGCAAAACCTGCATGAATACACCTTTTTTGACGGCACGGGCACGAGATGCGACTTGGTCACACAATCGCCTCAGAGGTATTCAAAACATATTTGCCCGCGATCCTGCCCGTAGCGTTTGCATTTCTTCCAACAATAAACCGGCGATGATTTACCAACAGTATCAGGCAAAGTCAAACAAAGAGTGTGGCTTTGGCGCACCTAAGCGGATGTTCATTCGCTGGAGCAGCAGACAGCTTGACGAATTTGTTCGAGAGATTCGCCCGGTATTTGACTTCTCTCTGCCGATTCGCATATTGCCCAGGGCTGCATTCCGGCGCATTGTTGAAGATCTGTGCGCAGTTGCGCTTGGGTAAGCGATATCACGGCATGGGTATTGGCCAATGATGAGGTGGGCTGCATGCCCATGGATTATCTGTCTCGCCGTCGCATCGCAGTGCCAAAACACATTTCGATCATGGCATTCGACAATGGCCTCGAATCCCTGCGACGCGGCATGAGTACCTACAGCTTCAATAATCACGCGCTTGCCAGGTCGCGGTTGTTGCGTTTCTTACCAATCGGAATACTTTCGAGCACTGTATGGCAAAAACACTCTTAAAATCAACGGCATGGTCTTAGACCGGTTGACAGTCAGGCATTGCATGCAGCAATCCAAAACCGCAATGCGCTCAGGATTATTTCAACAAGGCAGCGTACGCAACAAGTATATTGTTCCCGAAATCATAACTTTGCTCTTTTTCAAACAGAAAGGAATCCCCCGTGAGATACATAACATTCGGTGCGGTCGCACTCATGCTTGCATCGGCGTTTATCGCCTGCGAATCACAACAGCAGGCATCAGCAGACACAACGATGGAATCCAGAATCGACTCCGTCAGCTACTGCCTGGGTCAGGATATTGGCAATTCACTCAAGCAGTTCGGTTCCCATATTGACTTGCACATTTTCCTGCAAGGTGTGAAGGATAATCTTGAGGAACAAGATCCCCGCATAGCAAGAGATGATCAAGCTGCACTCATGCAGGCCTTCCTTGCTCAGCAGCGCCAGGAACAGCAGGCGCAGTCCAAAATTGAGGGAGCGAAGGCAGAAAAGGAAGGCGCATCATTTCTGGAGGAAAACAAGGCAAAAGAAGATATTATGACAACCGAGAGCGGTTTGCAGTACAAAGTTATAAAAAAGGGAGAGGGTCCCAAGCCGGCCCTTGAGGATAAAGTGACCGTGCATTACAAGGGCGCCTTGCTCAGCGGCAAAGAGTTCGACAGCTCCTACAAACGCAACGAGCCCGCACAGCTCAGTGTGGGCAGAGTTATCCCCGGCTGGCAGGAAGGGCTGCAACTCATGAGCCCCGGCGCCAAATACCAATTCTTTATCCCACCCGAACTTGCCTACGGCGAACGCGGCGCCGGTCAGCAGATTCCACCCAATTCTACGCTTATTTTCGAAGTTGAATTGATTTCGATCGACTCGTGATGCGGTTGAGCCGCACTTGTGCCGGCAAACAGCCTCACTGATGCAAAGGGATTGTCGTTTCACGGGATATTGTTGAATCTGAGGCGTTTTCGAGAACGGCTTCCTGCTCGATTTTGTGCAAAAAAGCAAGGTACCCTTCGAAGGCTTGCGCATAGCGGCCGATGAGAAAACGTGCGCCGGCCTTGAGGAACATGGTGTCGAGGCTGTAATTGAACGCGCGGCTGAAATTCCAGGTCAGAGCATCAACGGTAATGTTAATGATAAATCGCAGCACGTCAACCGACAGTCTACGCAACGAATAGAAGCGCGTGTATGCCTTGATAGTCTCCTCCTGCAGACGCGACGGTGACATCTGAGCGGGTCTGAAGACTGCGTACATGGCGTTAAAGTAATCCCAGCGTTGGTGAATCAGTCTCTTTTGCCTGGCTATATCCGCATAGTAGCGCGTACCGGGAAAGGGAGTCAAAATCATAAATTGTACGGTATCAATATGATGCTGAATTGCAAAATCAACGGTTGCCTGAATAGACTCGGGGGTATCATTATCATCGCCGAAAATAAACATGCCGTGAATACTGATGCCCTGGGCGCGTATCACTCCGACAGCTTTTTCGATGTCGGTACGCGTCTGCGATTTATGCATGGCTTTTAGGGTTGCATCACTGATCGATTCGAATCCGATGAAAAAAAACCTGCATCCGGCCTTGGCCATTGACGAAAGCAACTCCGGATGACGCGCTATATCGGAGCGCACCTGGGTCACCCATTCAATGTCGATATCGGCCTCCTCGATATCCCGGCACAATTCGGCAACACGCTTGCGATTTGCGGTAAAATTATCATCATAAAAGAAAAACACATTCGTGCTGAAATACGAAAGCGCATTTTGTATCTCGCGCAGTATGCGCTGCGGCGATTGCATGCGAAACTTTTTGCCGAATACTTTGGTAACCGTGCAGAAATTGCAGTCAAACGGGCAACCGCGTGAGGTCATCAACGGAATGACGTCGATTGAAGCACTGTTTTCGAGCAGGGAATAATTGACCAACGGGAGTTCGTCAAGATCCTGCACCGGCTTTCCGTGCACGTGTTTGTCGGCAATCCGTCCCTGCACCAGATCGACGATTAACCCCTCGGCTTCGCCGTAAACAATATGATCGGCAACATCCTCGAATGTTTCCGGACTTAGCGATGCGTGAATACCACCGATAATAACGCGAGCATGCGGATATATTCTTCTGATTTCATGCGCCAGGATACGGGCACGATTGGCACTGACGGTCAGCGCACTAATGCAGAATACATCAGCTTTGATATCGAAAGGATCGATCGGACGCGGTAGAATGTTTTCGTTGTAGATATGCACTTCATGCCCGCAATTATGCAGAATCGTCCCCAGATACAGCGTTCCCATAAGCGGCAGTCGCATATAATTCTCAAATACATTGGAAGCGCTGCCAACCGGTTCGATAAAGGCAATCGACTGTTTGTGCATCACGATTGCCTGACTTTGTCAAAGATAAAAAAGCTCACACCGGCCAATATGAATACCGTCCACCACAGATGCGTCCTGGTTCCGAATACGAAAAGAAAGAGAATCGACAGCGACATGAAAAGCAAACCGGTGAGCAACACTACAGGCTCACGATTGCCGTACAGATAGCCGGACAGCGTTGCCACGCCCAGCATGGTAATAAACAATGGCCACAGATCCGCCAGTGCAGTCCAGGACGTCAAACTGCAATAGAGCGCCAGCCCGCTGAAGCTTATCAGATATGTTCCAATGCCGATATACACGGCTTCTTTGCGGGATCGGCGTACGTATATGCCAATGAAGCCAATCCCCAGTATCGTTACCAGCAGGGGCCAGAAACGATAGAGGTAGGAGAGATCAGTCAGCGTATCAAATGCGAGAATGACGCCGATTACCGTCAGCAGGATACCCAATCGGGCATAACTGCCGAATGCTAATGAGTGAGAATGGTCCGACATGGAAGAGGCGCTTTCAGAAATAAATAAGCATCGAGCATCTAAAGAGAAAATAAATCAGATATAGGCCGTGTGGCACGAAGCGATCTCTTTGGAATCGCAGGTAGCGCAGCCTCACGACTACTGTTGAACCACCAGCCCCATGAAAATGATCGAATTTAGCTCGTTGTTTCGAATGCAGTAGAAAAAGGACTGTTTACGATAAAAGCAACACTCGGCGTCGGTCACGATTAGCGCAGTGGCTGCAGAAGCTTTCTGTTATGCGGCGACCATGCGCAAACGCCTGAACGGCTTCAGAATTGCATCATCACTTTTGAGAGGAACAGGGAAAGCGGCGAGACCATCAATTCAACGGCATAGGAGGCGGTATATAATTGCGGCACCGCCAGATTAATTACAACAATCCATCCCAGTTTCCCTCTCATGCCGCAGCAGTTTTCCTTGAAGCAATATTCAAGCGCCGGCAGCATGGCGGGAAATGCCAATGTCAACATGCGCGAGGTATCGTAGGCGATCAGCAACTGTGCTCCGGCGCTCGATACTATAAGCGCAATTGCCGGCACTACCCGCCGCTCCCCCGCTTTGCGGGCCATAAGAGCTGCGCAGAATACAACCGCCCAGTTCAATTTAAATACCGTGAAAAATCCCAGCCACCAGTTGAGAAACGCCTGGCGTATCCACAGGACGGGATTGTCAAGCAGCGGCTGCATATAGTACCCGACCGTAAAGACAGCCGGCATCATTCTGCCCAGCCACAACCGATACGCGACAAAGCCGGTAATAACAGCCACAATACCACCAATGAGCAGCATTTTTTGCTTCGGTGCGCGCTGCTCCAGCCAGGACATTGCCACCAGCCAGGGAATTGCAAACAATGTCGATTCGTGATTGAGAAGTCCCAAAGCCAGGCAAAGTGACGCACGCACCGGATTTGCCCGCCATCGCCACATTCCCAGAACCATAATGTAAGTCAACGCATCACAATATCCGCCGTAATAGAGGGTAGTTAGAACCACCAGCGAAGAGCCGATTACCGCAGTACCCAGAAATGCATCGACCGGCTGAGGAAAAACCGCGCGGAAATACAGGTACATCAAACTCAGGAGCAGCCAGGCAAAGAGCACATTGGTAACGATGATTCCTCTGCCGCGCAATCCAAGTACATAGCTGATGGTTGGAGTAAGACGCCGGTATCCGACCGGGTTTGGCGATGTACTATCGAACGGATCCTCGGCCAGTTTTGCGTATGCTGCGCCTTGTCCGTGACAATGCAATGCCGGACGCACATACACGCCTGCCGCCACTAGCAAAACCAGAGAGATACTTGCCGCCGTGCCAATGCGGGTCAATTTCGACTCAACTTGTATAATGCAGCGATTGGACGTGTCGACATTCAACCGTGACAGCAGCTTGCCAAATGCGATTCGCAGCAGGGCCAGAATACTAAAAAGAGCAACCATGCCCTAATCTTAACATGATGCGAAATAATTGTATAATGCCGCTTCCTCTGAATGGCAACTACTTAATCACGCACAATCTCAGTCCCGTCCGCAAATCCGGCAAAGCGACCTTTGCCGCGAGCATGGACCGGATCTCTTCTCTCCCACGGCCAGCCGCCGAACTGTGTCTTTTGATAATCGGCAAATGCCTGCCGGATTTCATCCTGGGAATTCATGACAAAAGGGCCGTACTGAACTACGGGTTCATCGATCGGCTTTGCCTGAAGCATCAGCAATTGAGCTTCTCCATCAGCATTGACTAGCGGCATCGCTTCTGCGGCATCAAGCATCATGCCGTTGTTTACCGCAACCTCAACAGTGCCGATCCGCATGGATGTCCCCTTGAAAAAGTAAAGACTTCGGTTGACATTCGCATCAGCGGCCGGAAGCGTCCAGCTTGCCCCCGATTGCATGCTTATGCGCCAGATTGCCACACCATTGGCTGGATCGGCAGCCCACGAATCGGGAGCGGGACGCGGGGCCTCGACCGAATCAAGCGTTCCGGCGATAACACTGACGACCGTTTCTTTGCCGCAATCATCTTTGTGTCCGGCAACGGGAATATCTTCGGCCCACAGCATGGTATAATTCGGTTCCACGAATTTGGATACTTGCGGCAAATTGAGCCAGATCTGAAACAGCTTGAGCGGATTCTCCGATTCGCGGCTCAGCAGCGGGAACATTTCGGCGTGCTGTATTCCTTTGCCGGCCGTCATCCACTGCACGTCACCATTGCCGTACCGTCCGGCCGCGCCCAATGAGTCGGCGTGATCGACAAGCCCCTTTTCGACAAGCGTCACGGTCTCGAAGCCGCGATGCGGATGCTCGGGAAAACCGGGAACTTTGTCGCCATGATACATTCGCCAGCCGTCCCTGATGACAAAATCGTTACCAATGTCTCTGCCCTCAACAGAGGCCGCCGGTCCCATCTCTTCATTGCCGGCCGGGAAGTAATCTTCGTGATTAATGCAGAAAATGAATGGATTCTGCGTTTGCCATTGGAAACTGAGCGGAAAGGGACTGCACAGTGGCGTGGTTGTCATAATGGTCGTCCTGTTTTGCAGTGTCTACCTGATTATTATCCGAATAGAGCCTGTTTTGAATGCTTACGAAAATACTGTTCGCCGACAGGTACCTGCATCAAGCAACCTGCCGCACCCGGTTATAGTGACATGCGCCGGCAGTCCTCGATGATTGAATAGTTGGCGATGTTTCTGAAAACAAGTACGTTCAATTCACCAGATTACCTTCAATAGAAAACGCTCTGCTGGACGTAATCTCCAAATCAACAAATGTCCCGACGACATCATCCCTTTCGCTCACAAATCTGGCCGGAATCCTGCCCTCCGTATATCCGGTGTAATATTCGTTCTTTCGATCTCTGCCCGTCACCAGCACG
Source organism: Chitinivibrionales bacterium (assembly GCA_014728295.1). GTDB lineage: Bacteria > Fibrobacterota > Chitinivibrionia > Chitinivibrionales > WJKA01 > WJLW01. The sequence goes on from WJLW01000015.1 coordinate 36,389, forward strand.
CGCATCGTTTTGCCGACAAGCGAGGCATTCTTTTGATACGCAATTTTTTCCAGATCTTTTGTCAATGTTTCGAAACGCCGCTTCTTCTCCCCTGCAGGAATATCATCCTTCCATCGGGAACTGGCCGCACCGGGACGCGGGGAATATTGCGCAATGTAGGCCATGTTGAAATCGAATTCGCGCACAGCCCTGCGCGTATTTTCGAACTGCCCCTCAGTCTCACCCGTAAACCCGACGATGAGGTCGGTGAAAATAGCTGCACCAGGCAACGTCGTACGGATTTTATCAATTATATGCCTATAGCGCGCGACCGAGTGTTTGCGGTTCATTTTGATAAGCAGCTTGTCGTCTCCGGATTGCAACGGGAGGTGGAGCTGCTTTGCCAGGCATGCATATCCGGCAATGGCATCAATCACATCATCAGTCATATCGCGCGGATGGGGCGACGTGAAATACACTTTGAATTCCTTTCCGGCCACATCACCCAAACTACCGATGTGGTCAAGCAATTGCGCAAATGAGATTTCACTGCCGTTTTTGTCACGGCCATACGAATTGACATTTTGCCCCAGCAGCGTAATCGATTTGTAATCATTCTCGATGAGCTTTTCCACTTCGTCAATAATTTCCTGCGAGGGTCGGGACACCTCCCGGCCACGTGTGTAAGGAACAGCGCAGAAGGTACAGAATTTGTCACATCCATTTTGAATAGGCACAAATGCTTCGAACGAATTGGCGTAAGACGGTTGCACATTCCAGAATTTGCTGAGTGCATCCGTGCTGCCCTTGGCATTGACGAAAGGCCGGGCGCTTACCGGTGAGACAATGCCGTAGCTGGTGAGCAATTCCGGCAATTGATCGACATCTTTTGTCGGGAAGACCAGATCGAAGAGCTTGAGAAATTTCTCCTTGTCATCGGGAAGAATGCATCCGGATACAAAGGTGATGAGATTACGTTTGTTTTTCCAGGTATTCCACTTGTGAATGCGGGAGTAAACTTTATCGATTGCCTTCTGACGAACCGAACAGGCAAGGATTCCGAGCAACTGCGCTTTATGCTCATCCAATGTCTTGACATACCCGACATCATGCAGCACCGTCTCAAAGCGCTCGCTGTCGGCTTTATTCATCTGGCAACCGAGCGTGACCAGGTGGTAGTTGAGATGCGATTCGTTTGGCATAGTTAGTGCAGAACGCGCAGGCGCGCAGGACCCGCAGAGATCTCAGATGATTTCGGATAGTCGCGCCGTGCGCTCTGTGTGCTCTGCGTTTCCATCTTAAAAATAAACTTCGGTGTGGATATTTTCTTCGTGCACATCGCCGGCCCGCAGCAGTTCGTAAATGTCGTAGATCATCTGGTGATTTCCGCAGAGGTAGCAATGCGTCTCGGGTGCAACGACACGCCCGGCCAGGCAATCGGTCACTCGCCCCACAAACCGGCCGGATGAGTCACGGGACGTGCAGAGAATATGGCGATCGGGATCATAATCATCTTTCTCATACGCCTCCTGCGCATATCTGACCCCGTGCAGAACGATATAATCCAGAGCCGGGTAAGATGCTACGAAAGAGTGAACCGGCGCCAGTCCGGTACCCGAAGCGACAAAGAGAAATGATTTATCGTAATCTTTTTCGTCAATGGTGAAAAAGCCGAATGGCCCTTCGACGCGCAGTTGATCGCCGGGCTGGTGCATTTTGAGCCTTTTTGAAATGTAGCCGTCGTCAACTTCTTTGACCAATATCTCCAGAAAATCGTCATGTTCCGCGCTGTAAAGAGAATACGACCGTTGTGCTTCATCATTGACCGGCGCCAAATTCACGTATTGCCCGGCGCAAAATGCCAGATCACCGCGCTCGAAACGGATTACAAAAGTTGATTCCGTCAAATTGCGCATTGCAAGTATTCGGGAAGTAAATTGCACGACGCAACCTTACCTTTTAAGCACTTCTACGTGATCTTTGATGCGATATGCACAAAGAGCAGTATCTGCATTGAGAATTTCGAATCCTGCGTCTTTGATCATTTGAATGTCACAAACTGCGTCCCGGCCTTTGGTGGTCAGATAATAACCGATGAAAATGGAATTGACAACATGCAACACAAGTGACTGCAGGCCGCGCAAATGCAGCTCCCTGCCCCCCGCGCATCGACGCGACCAGGCACAGGCGTTGGGCATTATTCTCGACCGTGCGTTGGGCCGCCTGCACGGGGATGACACCACTGGGAGCCATATTCTAAAAACAACCGAACTAGAAACCAATTGGAGCAAAAACTATACCCTGGCAAAAAAAATGCACACGCATCTATTCAGCCCGTAATACTGCGCAAAAGCCACACTCATTCTTCATAAATGCCCCCCGGCAGCCGGAATTCAAGTTCGATAAGTTATTTTCTAAGTGCAGACTGATCATAAACGATGCCGGTAAAGGATACATACATGACTGACAAAACACATGGTGTGGCGACTTTGTACGAACAAATGAAGGCAAAGCTGTCGAAGGTGGTCCCGGACGTTGAATTAAAAATAAAAGCTGAAATAGCCTATGAAATCAACCTCTTGAAAAAGAAGCGCAATGCCGTTATCCTGGGACATAACTACATGGAGCCGGCCCTGTTTCACTCGGTGCCCGATTTCACCGGAGATTCGCTCGATCTCAGCCGTAAAGCGGCCACCACCGATAAGGACGTCATTGTATTCTGCGGCGTGCGCTTCATGGCCGAAACGGCAAAAATCCTCAGTCCCCACAAGACGGTTCTGATTCCCTCCGCCAAGGCAGGTTGTTCCCTGGCGGAAAGCATCACAGCAGAAGATGTGCACAACCTCAGGAAACAATTTCCCGGCGTACCCGTGGTCACCTACATCAACACGTATGCAGAGGTCAAAGCAGAGTGCGATATTTGCTGTACCTCAAGCAACGCACAAAAAGTAGTTGAATCTCTGAATGCCGATACGGTCATATTTTTGCCGGATGAATTCTTGGCTGCCAACGTGGCAAAGCAAACCAACAAGCACATAATCTACCCAGCCAAGACCCCCAAAGCCCTCCAGAGCCAAAAGCCGGGCATCGATTATCACATGATCGGCTGGAGCGGACGCTGCGAAGTGCATGAGTTGTTTACTCCAAAAGACATCGAGATGGTCCGCAGGCAGTTTCCCGACGTACTGGTGCTTGCGCATCCCGAATGCAGTCCCGAAGTCGTGGCCGCCTCTGATTTCGCCGGTTCGACCAACGCCATGATCAACTATGTCAAGCAGTCCGGCGCCGATAGATTTCTGCTGTTGACCGAATGCAGCATGGGAGACAATATCATTGCCGAATCACCCGGCAAAGAGCTTGTACGCCTCTGCAGCCACCGCTGTCCGCATATGCAGGAGATAACGCTGGAGGATACCCGTGCGGCATTGCATGAAATGAAATATCAGGTTGAGGTTCCCGATGATATTCGTGTGCGCGCCAAAAAAGCGGTAGATCGCATGCTTGAAATCGGATAGAAAATTCTCAAAAGTAAATTTCTGCAAAGCAATTTTCTTTGGCAATTCCGCATTCTTTCAAAATCGCCAGAGCATCGTAAATCATATTGCTGTTACCGCACAAGTAGCATTTGCTTTGCGGATCGGGCGGATTCTGCCTGAGATAGTCGGTGACTCTTCCGTGAAAATCTCCTTTCGGTTCCCTGCTGAGACATGCGACATACCGTTCCCGGTCATAATCTTTACGCTGATAGCATTCGGTGAGCCGGGCGACGCCATGCAGCAGGCGATAATCAAGATCGTCATAGCTTGCGGTAATTGAGTGGAATGGCGCGATTCCGGTTCCCGACGAAATAAACAGCAGGCTGGAATTCATCGCCTCATCCCTGATGCCAAAATCGCCATACGGTCCTTGGATATGGAGCTGATCCCCGGGTTGCGCGTGGTGCAGCAGTTCCGAAACCCGCCCCCGGGGAATATACTTGACGAGGATTTCCAGATAGTCGGCCGTGCACGGTGAATACACGGAATACTCCCGCAATTGCACCGTCCCGGCAACGCCCGCTTCGAGATACTGGCCGGGCACAAAGTCAAAATTTCTTCTCTCAAAGCGAAGTACAAATGCACTGGGCGATAACTGTGTATTCGAGATAATAGCGGTATTCATCGTGTAGCCGGTGACTACCTTACGCTGAAAGAGAGTGCAAGCGCCTGTTTCACACGCAGATCCATGCTGTCTCGATCGGCATAAGGCGAATTCACGGCCGTCTTTCCAGTTGCACAGAAGAACTCATCGAGCCGACCTGTTCTGCAGCATGATAAGAAGAACGTACGAACGGACCGGATTCGCAATGCTTGAATCCCTTTGCACAGGCAATCTCTTTGAGCTCGTCGAATTCCGCAGGTGTCCAGTAGCGCTGAACGTCGATATTGGTGCGCGTCGGCTGCAGATACTGACCGAGGTTGATCATGTCGACATCATGCTCACGCAAGTCGTCCATCGCCTCGACGACCTCCTTTTTCGTCTCACCCAAACCCAGCATGATGCTTGACTTTGTCGTCATGCCCGGATCGAGTTTCTTGACATAGTGCGAAAACATCAACGACCGGTCGTAATCGGACCGGGAGCGAATGCGCGGAGTCAGCCGCCTGACGGTCTCGAGATTGTGGCTGAGGATCTGCGGGTTGCTTTCAGCCATGACGGCAATATTTTCTCTTTTGCCCATCATATCCGACGCGAGTACTTCCACGCTGCAGCCGGGATTCAATTCGTGAATTTTGCGCACGGTTTCGGCCATGATGTCTGCACCGCCGTTGTCAAGGTCGTCACGATTGACCATGGTAATCACTGCGTGCCGAAGCTGCATCGACTGCACCGCTTCGGCCACCCGGACCGGTTCATCGCGATCAAGGTCAGTGGGCAAGCCGGTCTTCACCGAACAGAATCGACAGCGACGCGTACAAACCTCGCCGAGAATCATAAAGGTTGCGGTTTTATGCTTGCCCCAGCACTCATGCACATTGGGGCAACGGGCCTCTTCACATACCGTATGCAGGCCCTTGCGGTTCCGCAGCCCCTTGATAAAGGCATAATTTTCATTCGCTTCGGGCTTTATTCGTATCCATGAAGGCTTGCGCAACGTTTTTTCCGCGTCGTGTGTCATGTAAACCCGTACCGGTTAGTGATCAATAATTGCGGCGACACCATCACTGCATTCGCACACGAACAGCGACGAAAGCGTGATATCTCTGCGCGTTGATATAAAATGTTTCACGGTATCGAAAATTTCCATACCGCTCCGAACGTCCTTGACGAAAAACACAAATGCGCCCCCGCCCCCTGCACCACTGAGTTTTCCGCCAAGTGCGCCCGCTTCCCGTCCCGCATTCAGCAGAGCATTCATTTCCGGTGTCGAGACGCCAATGCGCTCCAGAAGGTCCTGCGCCTGGTTTGCAAATGTACCCAGACGGGTTGAGGCGCAACTGGATCGCTGCTCCAATGCCCGGGTAGCGGCGATTGACAATTGCCCCAACTGTTCCAAAGCCTTTCGTGTCGAATCCGGATTCTGATCCAGATGTAAGCGCACCATTCCAATCAAATCCCGTGTCGAACTTGTGCGCGGGATCGAACCGCCTAGGATGTAGAAAGATTCGGGAACAATTTTTTTGTATGAGGGAAGATCTTCCCTGCTGCCGCTAAACTGGTACACTCCTTTGCCCAGAGCAAGTCCGGTATCGATGCCTGAGGGCTTGCCATGGTAGACGTGCTCGGCGTGATGGGCCGTTTTCCACGTATCGAGATTCGACGCAAGATCCTCGCCCTTCCTGCCGCCAAAGCACTCTGCCAGAGCGACACAATAGGCCGCAGACGATCCAAATCCCCGGCTTAACGGCATGGCGGCGCTGATGTTGACATGCCAGTTGCGGCTTCGCCACAAGTCACCTGCTTTTTGTCCGGTTTTTTCCGCCGCCAGTGCAATTGCCTCCAGATCGTTGCGCGTAAGCAGATTGTCGAGCGGTTCGATATTCTGCTCGTCTTTGTCAAATATGCGCACGTCAATGGTATGCGGCAAGGTCAGTCCAAGCGAGGGATAACCATACACCGCAGCATGTTCACCAAAGAGCAGCAGCTTGGCATTGCCCGATCCGCTCAATACCATATCAATCCTTCGTGAGTAGCAATTATGCGATCGGGATCGTGAGCATCGCACCCCACTGCATACAACTCATTTCCTGCGCCAAGCGCTTTGAAAAAAGGGTAGCGCGACATGTCGACGTCGTTTGACGGATTCCACACCCCGATTTCCCGTTGAAATACTTCGCTGCGCCGCGCGGCTTTTCGCAAAAGCTCGATACAGGACTCCTCATCCCCTGTTTGTGCCAAGTGCATAACCAACCCATTTGACCGTGCCGCATACGTGCGCCAGTCTTCCCGGTGGACATTGCGCCAGTCTTCCAGCAGTTTGATTGCAGAAACCGTCTTTATCGGATCGGGCGCACAGACCAGTTTGAACGGAGGCAGATGCGCGTGCGGCAGTTGTTGTACTTGCGGCTCAAGGCCGCCACAGAAAATTGCAACACCGCCATAGATCGAACAGGCAACGTCATACCCGCTGCCTTTACCAAATTGCGCCGTGCGATGAGCTTTGACGGCATGCAACAACAATTCGTCGGCATCCGGCTCGTGCCCCCCGGCCAGGCGATACAGCAATGCGGTCAATCCGACGGTTACCGCCGCACTCGAACCGTAGCCGATTTTTTTGCCGCTCGCACTGCTAAATTCATCCCCGGCAATACCGATCGCAAAAGGAAGCTTGTCAATCGAAACCGAGCAGGTATCGTGCAGCTCCCGGATTACCGCTTCGATGAACGAGTTGGCAGTCTCATTCCCGTGCGTCCAGACATAGGACGCGCCCGCAATTTCGCCACAGATTGAAAAGCGGTGATCACGCTTTGCCGAGAGTCTCATACGTTTGTCAATTGCGCAGAAAAGCCCCAATCCCCCTTCTTCAAGAATCACATATTCCCCTGCAAGCAGCAGGCTGCCCGGCACCGAAAGCGAAAGTACCGGCGCTTCTACCATGAGACCGAAGCGCCCTCCCCCGGTTGGCAAGCGAGTGCTTGAATGTCCGGGAAGTGCTCTTCAAGCGCCGTTTCGATACGGTGTACATCATCCTTGAGGCAAATCAGCTTCACCTGCGGACCGGCGTCCATTGTCTCCCAGGCGCCGATGCCGTTGATGCGCAGCCGTTCGATAAACTTCAGCAAGCCGATCGTCTGCGGTTCCCAGTAGACGAGCGGCGGTGCGGATGATATCATCGTTCCAAACATACGATAGGCACTGATCCGAGCAAGATCGCCCAGCTTTTCGATGTCTTTGTTTTCAAGCGCACTGCAGGCCTCTTTGAAGGTCTTTTCTGCATCCAGGACCCAGGATTTGAAGTAAGGTGAAGTTTTTTTGCTCAGACTCATGCCGAGGCGCGAGGAATACTCTTTTTTTGCATCCTTGACAATACAGACAATTATCCTGAACTCGGGCCAGAACGACGCGTCGTGAAGCATTTCCGCTGCGTGGCTCCCGGCCCGCAGCAGGGTAAAGCCCCCGAATACCGAGCGCGCGGCAGATCCGGAGCCGATCCGGGCCAGCGCAGAAATTTCACCGAGCGGATAGTCCGGGTCGGCAAGCTTTGCAATACCACAGGCAAGTGCGGCAAACCCCGACGAGGAACTGGCAATTCCCGCTCCGGTGGGAAAATCATTTTCGCTCTCGACTTTAAAGGCCAGATTTTCGTCGCAAAGGGCGCCCGCATGCTGAAAAAATTGACTGTAGCGTTCCGGGGGCTGAAGCTCTCCGTTGACAATGACGACGCTGTTTTTTTTCACCGTCGATATACGTGTCGTAGAAGTCAACCCCGAGAGGGTTATCGCCAGGCTGGAGGTAGCGGGAATATTATTCTTCGATGATGCCTTTCCCCAATATTTGGTAAGGGCCAGGCTGGGATGCGCACAGGCGATCACCGTTTTGTGCAGCAGCGATTTCTTCGTACTCATGTCACTCCTTTGCCGTGCGATTCTTCTTGTGGTGAAGCGGCATATGTCCCTTTTGAATCCCGGTGCTGATCAGCGCCGCCACTGCGGCAATATTCTGGGCCAGGCCGACGGATGCGGCAATTCTCGCAAGATGCGGCGATGACGGATTATGCAGCAAGTCGAGGCAGAACTGCGCGGTAGGATGCGTCCCGGTCGAACCGCCAATAGTCGCAAATGGTAAGGGCATATCCAGGGAGCAGACGAGCGCATCGCCATCGGGTGCAAATACGGACAAGCCGCGGTAGGCCCCGTCGCGTTGCGCCCAGGCATGTGCCGCGGCCTCCACTGCGCGCGTGTCGTTCAGCGTAGCCAGCGCAAGCGCCGAAATACCGTTCATGATTCCTTTGTTGTGAGTAACCGCCCGGTCTTTATCGTGGTGCGCAATCATTGATGCAAGCTCAAAGCGGCGCATGCATTCCCCGCCGCTAAACATACCCCGGCACAGCATTGCCGCCCGGCTTGCGCTCAACCGGCATTCGGCACGCGCACGGCGCTGTCCGGCATTATTTGTCAGTATGCCCATGACCGGATTGATACCGAGAGTATTGCTGAGTTTGCCGGCAATGCTTTCGGCGCAGGTATTGAGCAGATTGGCGCCCATCGCATCCCGCACGTCAATTGCACAGACAATTTTGAGCATCGGTATTGAGCTCATCTCCAGGATGTCAAGTGATCTGAATCCGCCGCCGCGCCGGGACATCGAATGCAGCAGCTTGACGAGCCCAAATTCGAGCTCATCCCGCATCGACTCGATGTGTTGCCGCATCTGCGCATCGGCATTTTCGACATAGACCGTGCATTCCATTATCGGATCTGTTGCCGATGTTACAAAACCGCCGCCGTGCGCAATGATGGTTGCAGCAAACGAAGCAGCGGCGATCACAGAGGGCTCCTCGGTCGCCAGGGGAATGGCATACTCCTTTCCGTCAATCATAAATCCGCAAGCGACGCCAAGCGGTATGCCCACAATGCCGACACTGTTTTCAACGAGCGTATCGGCCATATTCAGATAATGCGCACTTGCCGTCGGTGCGTCCAGCAAATCCGGCTGTCCGACTGAATCCGCAAGCCATTGCCGGCGATCTGAAGGTGTCATCTTTCGAAAATTGCGGGGAAAATTCATAGAAGCGATCGCCACTCACCATGCGCAGCATGTTGACGTACAAGAGACAAAAACGAATCCGATAAAATAAGCTTTGCCGCCTGTAACTGCTCGATCGTTTGGCAACCGCAAAGCAGCATTGCAGACTTAAAAGAGTGAATAAGCGATTCGGTGAATATGGCTAATCCGTCCATTCCACGCTCGTGCTGCGCCCTGAGAAATGGTAGCGCCATGCCGGCCAGCTCGGCTCCTAAAGCGAGCGATTTGGCAATATCAACTCCCGTGCGAACCCCGCCCGAGGCCAGTACCGGTAAATGGTCCCGGGGCAAGGCCGCCAGTATCGCCGGCGTCGGATTGCCCCACAAATCGAAATCCCGGCCGCGCAGCGCAATCCTGTGTTCGTGACACTGTGCTTCGACCTGTATCCAGTTGGTCCCGCCCGACCCGGCAATATCAACTGCAGCGGCGCCGCATTGGCGCAACCTGGTGACATCCGCCACCCGCATTCCAAAGCCGGTCTCCTTGACAATTACGGGTATGGGCGAAGATTCGCACAGCCGCCCGATTGCATCGTAGAGACCGACAAAATTGAGATCGCCGCCCGGCTGAAACATCTCCTGCCCCGCGTTGCAATGAATCACCATCGCCTGCACTTCAAGACGCTTTACCATTTCGTTGATTACATTATGATCAAGCTCGCGCAATTGCACCGCACCGAGATTGGCCCACACCGGCACGTCAGGCGCAAGCGGCTTGACATAAAACTGATCGAATACTTCCTCATGGCGGAAGAGCACTCGAATTGAACCAAGTCCGACCGGAATGCCGTATTGCTGCGCGTGCCGGGCCAGATCACGGTTGATCCGGAAGCCGTTATCGGAGCCACCGGTCATGCAAGAGATGAAAATCGGCAGTGCAATCTTTGCACCCAGAAAGGTCGTCGTTGTATCCAGCTTGTCCCAGTCAACTTCGGGCAGTGGATGGTGCAGCAACGAGATATCATTGAACCGGTTCTTTGCCGTCTCGATCGGCTCGGGAGGCTCGAGGCAGATATCTTTCTGGCGGGATTTGCGCTTGCTGATGGTGCTTGATTCAGGCGCAGTCATATATGCGGTATCCGTCCTTTCGAACCGATTTCAGGAAGAACAGCCTGGAATCCACATCGGGCGCTGCGTGGTGACTGTCGCGGTATACTCCCTTTTTGCTTATCCAATCCTGATATTCATCAAAAGATTGCATCGAATAGCTTCCGGCGTCAAGCATGTGCCAGTTTTTGATAACGGCGGGTGCTGCAGCAGAGATCCTGGCGCCAAGTACCAGCATGGTTGCCCCCGATCCATAGGCTCCCAGCACAAGCTTCTTACCAACGATAGCTTCACCGCATTTTGCATAGGCTGCTTTGAGCATGTGGGCCAGGACAAAAAAGAGCGATGCATTGTACAGATTGCCCACCTTGGCAACCGCGTCTATTCCGTCAAAGAAAAACCGTTCGTCAAGATGGGAATGACATTTTGATTTTTCGATGCCCCCCAGCTTTGAAAGGAGATCTTCCATCGCCAGCAACGGCATGCTTCTAAATGGCGTGTGTAAAGCAAAGAAATCGGTACCGGCAATTATTTCCTGTGGATCTTTATCGAGGCGTTGACAGTAATCTTTGAATGCCTTGATGAATGCCGTGCGATAGCATTGTACCGAATAGGCGCCACGGACTTGTGCAACATCCTGACCCAGTGGGCGAAAGAAGTCATCTACGTCATGTGAAAACTGGCCGATATTGGCAATGTCAAGCTCGAGCAGCTTTGGCGAGTGTTCGACCAGCAGTGCTGCAGCACCGGCGCCCTGGGTTATTTCGGCCGACGTTTCCTGGGCATACCGCGCAATATCCGAACAGATTACAATGCCCCGGTCGGAAGGATTGTCGGCAGCCATCAGCAAACTGGATACCTGCAGCAGGCTCAGCATGCCGCCCGCGCAGGCATGTTGAATTTGTGAAGTCGATATCGAGGTTCCGGTATCGAGTCCTACGCCTTTGAGCATGCCCTGCACATAAGCGGACAACGGCTTGGAATGATCCACCGTAGTTTCGGTACCAACGGTCAGGTATCTGAATCCATTAGTCTCAATAGCATTCTGCCGGCCGAGAACACGCAGCGATGCCTGTGCCGCCATGGTTGCGCTGTCCTCCCAGGGTTGCGGAAAGCGGATGACCTGCTGGCCGGTAAATTTTGCAGCCTTGCGCAACCTTTCCTCAAGTTGCGGGTCCCGGGCAATACGCTTTTCGATGATCTCAGAAACTTCGATTGCGGAAGCAGGGAGATAGACGGCAATATCACTGATTCCTAAGCTCATACTCATCCAAGGTTAAATTATGCACACAACTGAACTCAAAATATACCGGAAATTAATTAAATCAATATAGTTCAAATTAGCAATTGACGGGCCATGATCGCATGCGACTGTTTTGCGGCATTACGCCAAATGAAAATGGCCTGCAAACTGCACCTTGCCATTTTGACACATAGCCGGTACTTTTTTGGGCATTTGCAAATAGCTGCATAGGTTAAAATAACTATTTCCTGAACAGCATTGTCTTTTCGAAGCGAACGAGGGCAACTATATATTGTATCGATGGGTGCCATATATACAAATTGTGCTCCTTTATCTCGAGGACTTCGGGAAGCCATCGACCTGCACGCACGTGGCAACCGACACTGCCTTTTTTACTTTGTAAGCCGGAAGCAATCATGCGATTCATGAGCATTGTTAACATAAGTGGTTCTTTTATAAGTAGTTATTCACGCCTATCGACCGGCTCTTTTTTTACAATTATTTATGGTAAAACAGCCCAAAATGTGCTATTATAATGTATATTGCAGGGAGAAATCGACGACTGCGAACCTACATTGACCGTGATTATGACATCTTCAATCAGAGAATATCTCGACTATCGGGCATTTTTGCGGGAAGCCTATAGAAAGCGCCACACAGCACGTCGTTCGTTCAATTATAATTATATCATCGAAAAACTGGGACTTAAATCCCCCGGCCATATCACCTCGATATTCAATGGTGATCGCAACCTGCCCGAACGGCTTATCGAGCCGGTAGCTAAGCTATTCAAACTGAATCGCCGGGACACCGAATATTTTAAAAGTCTCGTTAAATACAATCAATCCGCAAAGCACAAAGACAAAGACACCTACTTCAGCAAACTTGTCGCCTTTCATCGCAAAGAAAAAAAGCTCATCGACCCGCGCATCTACCGCTACTTTTCGCACTGGTATACCCCGGTGATACGCGAACTGACGGCATTGATACCGGTTACCGATGCAAACGCCAAAGAATGCGCCAGACACATCAGGCCGAAAATCTCACCAACGGAATTCCGGCAGACTCTGGAGCTGCTGGTAGACCTCAAGCTGATCAGAAAAAATGAAGATTCATCATACGAACGAATAGATTCCGTTATTTCGACGGGCGATAGCTGGCGATCGCTTACCATTCATAAGTACCAGCGCGCGGCTATGGACCTGGCAAAGGATGCACTGGATACCATTTCAAAGCAAGAGCGTGACATTTCCACGTTGACAATCAGCATATCTGGACATCAGTTTCCGATCATCAGCGAAAAGCTTAAAAAGGTGCGCAAGGAAATCCTGGAAATGGCGTCGGCTGATGATACTGCAGACAAAATTTTTCAGTGCAACATCCAGCTTTTTCCGGTATCGTATACTCTTGGGGAAGAGAAAAATGATACGAAGTAATCAAACGTGCTCTTTGCTTTTGCTTGTTGCCGCGCTGCTGGTTGGCTGCTCGTCAAACAACAGTGTTTCATCATCCGGAGGCGGCACCGAAACCACCAATGGTATTATTGTCTCTGCATTCGTGGAAGATGCTGACGGCGAAGCGGCGGCAGGCGCCGATGTTCGCGCGCGCCGGGTATATTTTCTGGCGGACACCGGTGCAACAGTATGCAACGATTCGACCTGCATCGACGCCGTCACCAACAGTCAGGGCGGCTTTTCAATCACTATCCCCGAATCAACATCGTATCGCGTCACGGTAACCAGCGGCGATTCGGCACTCTTTACTGATACGATACCGGCGTCGCTCAATACGTCGGTCTATGCACTGGATACACTGGCACTCGAACCGGCCGTCACCTTGTCAGGCCTCATCTCTGCGCAAAGCTCCTGGCAGGATTTCGATGCGTATGTGCGCGTGTTCGGGTTCGAGGGCGTGGCCAAGGCAGCACCCGACAACACCTATCTTCTCGGCCCGCTGCCCGATGCAATTGTCAACCTGCATCTTCTGGGAGTTACCTCGTCAAATCATTTTGCGGTTCGCTACACTCGCAGTTTAACCGGTCCGGGAGTGATACAGCTCGATACGTTGCGGCTTACCGATATCACTTCCGGCCTGGATGCCTACTGGAATTTTGATGACGCCGGCGGCTCAACCGCCAATGACGTTACCGGCAACGGCTTTGATGGTGAAATCTTCGGCGCATCCTTTGCCGGCGCGATGCATGGGACGGGAATGCGTTTTGCGAATAGATCCGACCAGGTAGCTATTGTCAAGAAGCTTACCCCCTCTCGCCGGGGCACCCTTGCTTTGTGGATGCGACCCGGCGATCTCGATTCGTCGAAAATCTATCGGATCATATCATCCGACACCAGTTCATTTGAAATATCGCTTCGCGAAGGCAACATCACCAGCGAATTATTTGCCGTCGAGCAGGATTTTCTCAAAGACACCACGATCACGCTCACGCCGTCCACCTGGTATCACGTTGCCTGCACCTGGGATCATTTCACCAGGCAATCACGCATTTACCTTGACGGCAATCCAGTGGCGCAGGACACCGTAGCAGACGATAACCCGGGCGCCATAGCGTTGACTTTCGGCCGCAGTGAGCTGCACGGAACCGCCTTCAAAGGCATGCTTGACGATGTGCGTATTTACCGAAGGGTACTAACCGAAGAGCAGGTGGCGACACTGGCGCATGGGGGATATTGATTCGGGGCGACCCCACTTAAGGCCCAATTTTTTTCCCCGCAGTCAAATCATTCCAAATTAGTACCTGCCGGGCGCGGATACCACTGCTGATCATCACGAGTCGATGCGAATAGCGATTCAACATCTGGCGAATAATATTTTACTTTAAGCTAAGTAATCCTGTGCCATGCCATTCCGGCTGTTTTTCGTACGTTAAACGCTCTCATGCTCAATCCGAACCAGTCACTTCAAAGGGGACGCACATGAAGCTTCGGAACACCCTGCCTTGCCTTATTCTCGGTATACTGCTCGGCTGCGCACCATACAAACAAATCAAGCCTAAACCGGAGATTACTCCCGAAGAGAAGGGGTACCTGCAAATCGCAAAGGGTGATAAAAATTTCAAACTGAAAAAAGGCAAACAATACTACATCGCCTTTCCCGGCCCGAAGGCAGACAACTTCTACCTCGTTCTCAGCCTGCTCGACAAAAAAAGCTACAACAGCTTTCTGCTTGACAGTTACGAAAAGAAAAAGATGGGCGCCAAAATTGAGGATGAAAGCCCGCATCCCGACACGGTCAGTGCGTATCCGCTCGAAAAAAGCAATCCGATGTATTACTGGATGATCGACGATGTCATGCAGGACATCGAGCTTCGGATGAGATATCGCTACGTTCCCAAATGGCGTTACAAATTTGAAACTCACCATGCTTCCTACAAAGAGACATTCGAAAAAAACAAAACCGATCGAACTATTTACAACTCTATCGGCGTCAATTTCACCTTTCAGGGATTCAACTTTGCGAAAAACATGCAGGAGGTATCGCAGCGAACCAATGTGCTCGAAGGGGTGCTGCAAGAGCTGCTTGACATCGAGAGCATCTTCCCCGATCACATCAAAAACTCTTCAGACAAGGCCTATCTCGATTTCAAAAATCTCAAATCCGGCCTGGAAGAAGAAATTGCGTTTCAGAAACTCTACTCCCAGGTGCTTGACTTCTTTAACAACGACCTGAAAACACGCGACAATACCGGCGTTTTTCTAAATGTCACGAAAGGCTTTATCGCCTATTTCGGCAACAAGGATGATCTTGCCCAAAACGTACTCAAAGAAAGCAAGGAACGTCTTGAGGTGCGCCTGCGTGAAATCGGACCGTATTATGACAAAAAAATGGGCGACAAACCCGACGGCAAGCCGCTCGATCCCCAGGAGTTTCACCTTGACGGGCTCAAAAATGCCGATGTGCTCTATAACATAGCGGGAATTGCAAAACCCGACATCTTTAAAAAAGCCTCAACATTTGTCTTTGCCTATCAGGAAAAAAGCACCGGCGGCAAAGCGGTATTTGAAGAGCTTCAGAGCATACAAAAGTCAATTACCGGCATGAAGGGATTTCCGGATGACGATTTCTTCAAAAAAATTCACCAGAAAGCATCCGCCCTCAGAAAAAAGATGCCGACACCACTCAGTAAGACACACGGCAAGTACTTGAATTATCCATGTTCGCAGGTGCTCAACAAAAACATTATCCGTCTCAACGAAGAGCTTACCAAACTGGTTGCCGAATTTGACAAAGCCGCCGCCCTGGTTCCCGGCCTGAATAGCCTGAAGGCCCGCAAGGACTATCGCGAGATGCTGAAGCTCATTAAGCAGAACTCGGAAATGGAATTTTTGCTTGACGTATACAGTGACCTCGATTCCCTGTCGGTAGCGGAACAGGAACGCCGGATCAAAGCCGCGCTGGAGGAATACCGCTGGCGGGAAGCAGAGGCCGGCCTGAGGACATTGCACAATGACATACAATTCATCAATCCGGAATCAGTCAGACTCATAAAGCACAAAGCGGTGCACGAGCTCGAAGACACCTTATACATCACCGTCGACCGAGTTACCCGCTATCGCGTCGACAAATTTCTGGAAGAAAATGTTGACACTCTTGAAAACATCGACTCACTCTACACCGACTCCGTGTTTTTGCCCTGCTATGATATCTCGTTTTCAACCGGCACCAAAAACCAGCTTTACCGGCGCAAAGAGGAACTGGTTGCGCATCTGGCAAAAATGAAAGAGAATGAGTTTCCCCGCAAGGCAATCAAGCTGCTGTGGGACGGGTTCCTCAAGCGTCCAAGCGACAACGGCGTTCTCAAGGCACGCGCCATTGTCGCACATGGCAAGCATTACGAGGGCGAGGACCAGAAAACTCAGCGCATCATCCGCGAGGTCGACCCGTGGACGTCAAAGTGGATCGTCAAACCCAAGGAATATCGCCGGCTGTTTGCCCTGCCGATTACCGACAATCGCCGCGGCGCCAATACCTACGTATTCCGTATTAATATACGCGTCAAAACCGAAGCAAAATTTCCAGTGTACGATGTCAATATCAAATTACCCGAAGATATTGCCCGCAATGCCGGATCGACGCAGTGGTATGAAAAGATGACGCTGAACAAGAAACTGCTGAAAAACGAAGGTCGCTTCAGCATCACCGCGCCAACAGCAGCAAATAATTACGAATGCCAGATCAGCCCGATGCGTGTTGAAAAGGACAAAAACAACTATCTCGAAGTCCGTTTCAAACACAATTCGTTCAGAGTTCACAATATCAGCGTCATGGTGCAAAAACCGATTATCAAGAAGAACTGAACCCATCCCGCCCAGCGGAAGCACAGCGTTCGCCGGGAATACAACGGAAATGAAAGCTGAGCGGAATGCGTTCATTTAAACGACTGGAGGATTATTTATGAAGAAAGCCCTGATCATAATTCTGAGTGCGGTACTACTCGGCGGCATCGGTGGTGGATTGTACTATTTCTTTTTCTGGAAAAATCTCTCCGGTCAAATTGTCGTCCCCTATATCGCCCACCAGAAACCCCGTATCGATCCCCATATCCCCGCATCCGTTCCGCTGGCAGACAAAATGGATGAAGTCGTGTTCGACGGCTTGTTCAATGTCTCTGCGAATCCCAGCGGCATAACCTATGAAGATGGTCTGGGTGAGCTGATGGGCTTGACGGAAGACAACGTTGTATCCATCAGGCTCAAGCCGGCCAGAAAATGGCACTCGAGCTACGGCATTACCATGGAGAAAGACAAGATCACCCGGATTGCCGAGAACCAGGCTGTTGGGTTTACCGCCAAAGATCTCAACTTTACCCTGCGCCGCATCCAGCAACTCGGCAGCCGCTCGCCGGATTATATCCTCGTTAACCAGGCTGTCGAAGGATTTACTTTCAGCGGCCCTGATGAAAATGACGAAATCCAGTTCAAGTTCCGCCAGGACCGCATCTGGACCGAAAGCGATATCAAGGAAGTCCTTTCATTCAAGATTCTGCCGGCAACATCCGATCTCAATGCGCCGATCTACAACGAAGGCACCGGTCCGTATATGCGGGCGGGGGAGTATGAGGATGTGATCTACTATTACAAGAATCTCGACGGCACGGCCAACATTGCCAGTCTGGTGCTCAAGCCGTATATCGACAACAGCACCTTTACCACAGAAATCAAGAATAAAAATATCAATTCTCTCCTGAGCACGCCGTTCGGCGCCGTCTCCCCTATTCTTGCAGACTCAACCAAATTCTTTCACAAGTCAAATGTCAGCACGACCTTTTTTGCCGTGCTTTACAATTTCCAACGACTGAATCTACAGCAGCGGATTGAACTGCGCAAGCTGCTCAATCATGAGCGCATCATGGAACGCTTTTTCAAAATAGGCACCGAACAGCAACGGCACATTTCCGATTACCGGGGTAATCGTGACAATTATGAAGACTACCTCAACTACAGCATGTTTCCGACATCTTCCTACTACGTTGATGAAGAGATTGTCATACCGAATCGAGGTTACGATTATCCCGACCTGACCGTACTGCCGGATACCGTTCGCATCCAGACCTGCGTCAATTACGGCTTTCGGGAAGAGCTGCAGGAGCTGGTCACCATCATGAACGATCCGGGATTGTTCAAAGGCAAAGTCAAAGTCGAAGCCGTACAGAATGAGGTGATTCGTCAGGGAAATTACGACGCCGTCCTGATAGCCGTCAGCGGTTATCGCAGCAATTTTCTATTTGACTTGTACGACCTCTTTCTGCGAGAACCGGATTTTGCCGTCAAAAAAATCAATCTGGTTACAGGCACGAACCGGGATGGCCAGCGCGTCGTCATGGATGAAAGCTTTACCGCCGCAAAAAACTTCCTGCGCATCGACCTCGCCGAATCTGATGAAAGATACGAAAACAAAAAGAAACTGCTCGACTATATCTACGGATTCATGTCAACACACGAAGTAGGTGACAAGCAGGCTTACGCGCAATTCATCGACGAACTCGACCAGGAAATAGCTCTGGGAAGCTGGCTGTTTTCCCTTCCGTCACTTGCCTATTTCAGAACACAATTTGAGGAACACTCGATCAGTCTCTATGGGGTAGCATCGCAATTGTCTACTGTTGAGCAATGGAAAGAAAAGCCGAGTCTGTAAGCCGGAAACCTCGTTGCCCGCCCGAAATCAGCACCACTGTCCCACTTGCCGCCCCGAGCGCCGACATTCGGTTCGGGCAGGACAACAAAGACAAACAAAATCGAAGCCCCGGGAAATATTTATCGATACGACATTACAGCATATGCCGAAACTCTTTATTGCCTTCACGATTATTGTCAGCGCCTTTACAGCCCGGAGCGCCGACTATATCATTTTCGAAGACTACACCGAATTGCGCATACGTGACAGATACCAGCAGGAGCTATCCAACGCCCGGTACCGGGCAATCAGGGCATACGCTCCAGTTGAAATCATCGAGCAAACTGCGCTCCTGGGTGACCAGCTCACATACGCGCTCAAAGGCCGCATCGATGGACAGACCGCGTATATCATAACTGGTAAGAATGGCACATTTACCGGCTATCCGGATGACAAATATGTGAGGACATTCAACAATTGCCGCGAAGTACACGACACCTTCGAAATAAGCTCTTCCCGCAGTTTCGTGCTGTACCCCGAATATCCGCAACAGGGCGGCGCAATCCCGGTCGATGCCGGAGCGCAGGTGCAGAGAATCTTCAAATTTGGGAATCGCTATTTCGGCAAGCTGCTTACCGGTGATAAGCAGTACGGCTGGATCACCATTCGCAACGCTTCCGGTTGGCACAAAAAAAAAGGCAACGATTCAGGTCCGTCAGTCGAATTCACGGATGACATAGTTCAAACTATCCGCCATCGGTTGACCGAGATCAATGCAACATACGTCGACTATTTCAGCTTTTTTAACGACCTGACCGGCAAGCACAAATCGTCACCACAGTGGCAACTGGCACAGCGGGAAAACCGCCTAACCTGTTCCCTGCACGCGCCGCAGAGCATATTGCGCCAACTGAAAGAAAGCTCCACGTATGTCGCGCAGGAAATCGAAAACCTCTTTATCGGCAAGCCGTTTACCGTTACCAGAGACGGCCAAACGATCACAATCAGCGCCGTGCACCAAAACCAATGAAATCCAGACTCCTCGAACACGTCCTCAGCACCGTTATCGTAACCGTATTGCTCATTGGCGTGCTGGTTATATCCGGCAACCGGCGCGAGCAGCAAAAGGCGGAAGCACTGGCGTCAATAAAGCCGTATATCAATTCCCCCGAAATCGATCTGAATTCTCCATTTGGCAAGGCGCTGTTCAAAGAAACGCTTAACATTTACTTTGCGGGGCAGGCCGACTCGGCCCAGGCCGTGTACAATGCCGTCATGGCGTACAAAGATCGTCAGTTCGGTGCCATGATCCAAAGTGCGCACGTTCAGGACGAACTCGATTCGGCCAAACTCAAAGAGCTTGCCGGCATGTATGTGAAATTCGTTCTGGTTTACCTGCTTGTCATGGCGCTAGCCTATTACGGCGTGCAAACACTTGGGACCTGGCAATTCGTGCGCCGCAAGACACGTGCAGAAAAGAAAGGGCAAAGCAGTCCTTTCACAACCATTGCCGGGCGATTATCGAGTGTTGCCGCGTCGTTTATTCTCTTCTCCCCCGCCTATGTTATCGCCTACTCGATCAGAACCGAGTTCCGCACCGACACGACGATCTTCCTCGTTCTCCTGGCACTGATCTCCAACGGACTGCTCATCACCTACGCTCACAAATTTTACAGCTTTCTGAAATCCGAAAGTCGCAAGGGGTATGTGTATACCGCACTGGTCAAAAATCTCGCCGGTACGTATAATCCGACTTCCAAAGACGGCATCAGACTTTCAGCAATTCTCAGGCCCGCTAAAAAATTCGATGGTCACGTACTCGGGCACATTTATGAAAATGCGCGCCACCAGTATTTAAGCACGATAAAAGAACAAGCATCGTTTCTCATTACCGGCCTGATCATCATCGAAATGGCATTGAATATCCATGGTCACCTGAGCTACGAAATGCTCCGGCAGATTTTGTATAAAAATTACGACATCGTCATCGCCATCATCCTCGGCATTTTCTATACTGTCAAGGCAACGGAAATCTTTGCGGATGCGATGATACACCGTGAGCTACGAAAATATGCCAATTGAAAAGATGGAACGCGGAAATTCGAATGAGTAAAGACATTAGATGGACCGTTATCTGGCTTGCAGGCATTCTGGTTGCCGGCGTGTGGAATATCGCCTTTCTGAACAAACCGGCCCTGAAGCTTGTTGTGTCGGGATTTTTCAATACCATTATTATCGCGTTGCTTGTTTCGCTCTTCTCGCTGTCGCTTGCCTGGCTGGTTACCAATCTCAGCAACGTTTTCGAAATGAAAGGCTTTCATCCGGGCAACCTCGCACTCTCATTCATGCTCAACCTGATCAAATCCATCCCCCAGATCGTTGGTGTGCTCGTCGGGTATATCCTCGTAGCATTTGCCGTCGGTGAAGGTCACTTCGGCTCCACATTTACGGTTTTCATCATCCTGGCGCTTATCATGAGCCTGTTCATTTTCATCGAACTTGTCGAATTGATGAAGGACCGCATCGCGCACTTCAAGCGCCTCGACTTCTACAATGCTATGAAGGTATGCGGCATTGCCGAGAATCGTATTATCAATTTCGACATTCTGCTGAAAAACAGCCGCTTGCATATCTTCAATAAACTGATCTCAATTTTCGGTATGGCTGTCTTTCTGCAGTGCAGCGTCGACTTCATCATCTCGGTTGGACTCTCATCCGGCGTCAGCTCGGTAAACCTGCCCAATACGCTGGGAAGTCTGCTGGCAAAGATCGACAGCAAACAGGATATTCTCGCAATCGGCCATACGCTGACCAATCCCGGCTATATCGGCAACCTCTTCTTCGGCCACCTGCAGGGAATTACCGTCGCGTTCCTGATTGTATTTACGCTCATGTCAATTTATCATATTTCCGACGGATATGCGGAGCGGCACCGGTTATGAATGATAAGGTATTTGCGCTGTCCATACAATCCGGCAAACGCGTTATTGTTGCGACCGATCAATATCGCGTTGTGCCCAATGCCGTCACCTTCCTGTTTGGCGAATCCGGGATCGGCAAATCGCTGCTGACCCGCACGGTTTACGGTCTGACCGATACCGACGAGCTTGACACAACGGTCAATAATGCCGCGTATCGAAGCCACCTGAGCTCACCCTGGACCAGACAGGTGATGCACAACAGCTTTTTTGTCTTCCAGGAACCGTCCTCG
This sequence comes from Chitinivibrionales bacterium, assembly GCA_014728295.1. GTDB lineage: Bacteria > Fibrobacterota > Chitinivibrionia > Chitinivibrionales > WJKA01 > WJLW01. Next base: position 58,224 of record WJLW01000015.1, read on the forward strand.
CACCTCAATCCCCTCATCAAACTCAACGATCAATTGCACGAAGGCAGCCTGGCGCAGGATACAAATGAAAAGCATATTCTCGACACGCTCTGGGAACATGCATCCGACAAGACCATCAGCGCCATCCTCGAACTGTATCCCAAACCATATCGACCCAGCGGCGGGGAAAAACAGCGCATTCTGCTTGCGATGGCCTTTAAAAAGATCAATGTATTCCAGCAGTCGACCAATCCGGAGGTTCCATCTTTTTTTGTCTTTGACGAGCCTACCGGCAGCCTCGACAACAACTATCGCAACGTATTTCTCAAACTTCTGTTTGACAAGTTTCGTCAACGTCCATTCACCGTCATGCTTATAACGCACGATTACTCGATTATCAGCGAAATTGAGCAGCATCATGCCGACCTCACCAGTGCAATTCACTACAAAGAATTGTATCGTCGCGCCGGGAGCAACGTTGCGGTGCGTTCGTTCAAAGCAAAAGAATATACGACCTGGTTGCAGCAGTCAAGCGGCATGAGCGCCGGCTTTTCTTCGCAGAACATCGTTCTCAACATGCAGCAAAGCTTTCGCGTATTTGAGCGGTCGCTGCATCTTTTTGCCGATCCCGCGCATCGCCGGCCGGCCGATCTTTGCATCCGTAAAGGTGAAATGGTCTACCTCAAAGCGCCCAGCGGCGTCGGGAAAACTACACTGGCAAAAATTGTCATGGGCCTGCTCAAAGCACAACACAGCTCACTTTCCCTGTCCGGTTTGTCTCTTAATCAGGATACGCCGGTTGCATTCTGGCACAAACACATCTGGGGCAAAAAGGCGGGAATGATTTTCCAGCATGCCGACGAGGCGCTTAATCTGCAGGCAACGGTCAAGGAGACTTTCAAGGGCCTTCCCACACGTTTCAAAATGAGCGACAAGGCAATCGCCGCGCACCTGAAGCAACTCTTTGACATAAGCATTACCCCGGAGTTTCTCAACAAAAAAGTCGCCTGGCTCAGTGGCGGCCAGAAACAACGCCTCAACATCCTGCGCACACTGGCACTGGATACCGACCTCATCATCCTCGACGAACCGCTCAACGGGCTCGATTTCGCAAGCATCCGGAAAGTCCTCTCCCTGCTCGAGCAGAAACGCAGATCAGGCAAAGCTCTCCTCATGATCTCGCATAACGAAGAAATCTTCGACACAATTGTCGGGCCGGAGCATGTTGTCTATCTAAGAGAAGGCGCAGACGCGTAGCCCGGACAATACACGATTTACCAATCTCAAATCAAGTATCCTCCCCCTGTTTTCTTTGCACAAACGTCACCAATACGATATAATGTGAGCAAACCCTTCCGGAACTTGCCATGGCCGATCACGGTGCGTTGTCTGATTCTATTATCGGTATTATCGACCGACTCCCGCCCATGCCGGAGACAATTCGGCATTTGCGCCGGATGGCGGCTAATCCGAATATTACCTTCAAAGCCTTGCTGCCGGTGCTGAAAAAAGATCCCGCAATCTGCGCCGATCTCCTGCACATGGCCAACTCCGCCTATTACGGCATCAATCATCCTGTCGAAACGCTCGACGAAGCCGTGCGCTACTTCGGCGTACAACAGCTCATCAACTACATCTCGATCTCTTTTTCCGATAAAGCAATCAGAGAATTCTTCACAAATATCAGCAACCTCTCCGATTACTTCACGCATTCACGCCGGATATCCGTCGCGTCAACCGAGCTAGCCAAAGCGGCAAACCTCGGCAAACACGAGCAGGATGTCGTCGCTATCGCCGGGTTACTGCATGATCTCGGACGCCTTATCATCATCATGGCCTCCAACAAGCGCATCTTCAAAACAACTAATGCACAATCACAACAGGAAATTGAAGCAATTGTCAACGATGAAAAGGAGGTGCTCGGCATCGACCATTGCATCATCGGCAAAAAGATTTGTGCAAAGTGGAAATTCACCGAACTGCTGCAAACTGCGGTTGAAAAGCACCACACGCCGCTCAATGGTGGCGTTTGCAAACAGGCCGCATTTATTTTGCTGGGACATTTCATCTCAATGAAAACGCTCTCGGATGAATTGCTGCTGTCGGTATTCGATGAAAGCATTCTGGATCAGCTCGGATTGAATGGGGATATGCTCATTGCCGCGCATCGGTCGTTTGATGAAGTTTGGGCTGAAGTGAGCGGGTAAGCGGCAACCGATTACATCAATGAGATGCACGCTGAATCACATCCGGGGAGGCCTGGATGATTTCAATATCCCGGCTGTGGTGCAGGCGATGCTGGACCATATACCTGGCAGTCGATTGCGCGCGGTGCAGGGAAAAGGGCCAACAGTGGAAATTCAGGGAACGATTATAGAAAGGACGTCAACGGTGCGTATATGAGTCAAGGGCTCCATTGCCCGTAAACGGGTGTCGAAGGAGCACCCGATTTCTGCGGGTGGAGCGGACTGGTTACCGTGGCGATGGAGCGAGAGTTCTTGAGTTTGCAGGAGGAGAATCTCCGCCACAGGGATAAGGTAACAAGCTAAAAAACAACCGGCCCAAATTACAATTCACGCAAAATCGTAGCTGCAATTGTTTCCAAATCCCAAATGAAATATTAAATTAATGGGTGTATGTATAACACATCGAAAGGCGCACAGATATGAGACATACCTTTTGTATGGCAAGTATAGTACTGTTAATGTACGCATCAGCCCACGCTGAACTCGTCGCTGATTTCTCCGACCAGGGAATCGAATCGCTCAAATATGCAGGCGTTGAGCTCATCTCGCCCCTCACCAATCCCGGCAATTTTGCCATCCCTCATGCAGCGGTCACCCTGGAGAAGATGGATCTGAGCGGAACGTATCGATCATATGATTTTACGTCGACAAGCGCTGAGGCGCCTTCCATCTCGAGTTATAAGGCAGCATCGAAAACCTGCATTCGCGCGTATTCCTGGGGAACTGCCAGAGTCGCCTATGATGTGAAAAGTGATCGCCTTGACATTACCGCCGTGCTGAAAAACTCCACGCAACAGACTGTCGCAAATTTCAATATTATCCTGCTTCACTTTGTACACCGTGACGGCTGGAAGGATGTCGGCGTTGCATCAACGCTGGACCGGTTCGGGTACAATGGGTTTACTGATGCTACGCTCAAAGCGCTCGTCGCCTCACCTTCGTTCGATACGCCGTTGAAACTGCAGCTCAAACCATGCGGCGGCAGTTGCGGACGTCCGCTCATTGTTACCGGCGGGATCACGGCTCCGGATACCAGCCAACGCACGATCCATCCGCACGGGATGCCGCGCATCGCTGCGGGTGACAGTCTCACACTGAAAATCAGCATTCGCTTCGATAATCCGGCAACATCCGAGCTCGACATGCTCGATGACTTGATTGATCCGTATCGGCAATCCCTGTCGCCACTGCATGTCTGGCCCGATCGTCGACCTATCGGGATGATCTTCCATTCGAGCGGCTATTCCGGCCACGTTTCCGCAACCAATCCGCGCGGCTATTTCAATGATCCCAAAACAGATATAATTTCCGATTCGGGCAAGCAGGCATTTTACAAGCGCATGCTCGAAGCGGCGGACAGGGAAATTGCCAACTTGCAGAAAATGGGCAGCCAGGGCATGATTCTGTGGGACATCGAAGGATCTGAACACGCAGCCATCACGTATGTCGGCGATCCGCGCATGACCGTGCATCTGGCGCCGGAAATGGATGAGATTGCAGATCAGTACTTCAAAAAATATACCGATGCCGGTTTACGTGCAGGAGTCTGCCTGCGCCCGACGCGGGTTTACTGGCATTCCGGCAAGGACAAGTGGCAGCATAATACCGGCAGCGATGGCGGTCACGAGGACGGCATCACCCAACATGCGGTCTACCAGCACCTCAAAGCCGGCGATCTGCCGTGGTGGGACTTCTTCCCTACTGTTGAACGGATGACCGACAAGATCCAGTACTGCATCGACCGCTGGGGATGCTCGCTTTTTTACATCGATACGCCGGGCGAATGGCGCCGGGTCGGTGTGAATCAGGAGTTTACTTATGTGCAGCTCCAAACCTACCTCTATCGCGAACTGGCACACCGATTTCCCGATGTCTTTATCATTCCCGAGTTTACCCATGAATCGGATATGGCCTATGTCGGCGACTACATGGAACTGGACCTGGGCGGCAAGGGAACCGGTGCTACACGCCGCCGCCTCTTTCCTGATGCGATAAGCGTGATCAACGTATCGAACGGTAATTTCAGCGCACACCGCGACCGGCTGTACCGGGCGATCGAAGAAGGAGACATTATCATGCATCACGGCTGGTGGTGGTCGGCACGCAATCAGGAAGTGCTGGAGCTTTATCAGCAAGCAATAGGCAACGGGGTGGAGCTGATACGCGGCAGTCTGCCGTCCTTTAAGAAAAACTGGCCGGATTCACCCGCACAAAAAGATTTCCCTGCGCACTTCTCATTTGTCCCGGGAACATTGGTCAACAGCACCGGCATGCCCGGACAGTTCAGCATTTTCGACCTGACGGGGCGATGCGTGTATGCCCGGTATGTCAAGCCAGGTGTCATACGCGTGCCCGTGCCCTCTTCTCTGCACGATGCGATGTACCTTGTCCGCTTCACCGGTTCGGAACGTACATGTGCCGGACGCATGATGCTGGTTGACAAATAAATCGGGCTAACAGCTACGACATCGATAAGGACCTGAGCGTCGGCAGGCAGAGCAGCATCACGTCTCCGGCTCCTCAACCAGAACCTTATCGAGATTCATCAGCCTGATCTGAGCCCGGCAGGCGTCTTCCACATCACTCAAATAAAATTTGCGCTGCTCGTCTTTGAGAAATTGACGAAGTCCAATTAAAATTTTGAAGGTAGAACTGTTGAGGGTCTGAAAGTAGCGGAGGCTGACGATAACCGTATCGCACTCTTCGGGTATCATTTCCAGCAGATGCTCTTTTATGGAATAAATATTTTCATGAGAAACCTTGCTGGGCAAGCTTATGCGAAATATTGTGCCGCTCATGAACATCCTCAGTCTTTAATTGCGCCGGATATATAAAATATATGAAGTCCCGCTGCACACATAGCCGGTCACCTGTCTGAGCTTATAGTCGGTGAATAGGCGATTTTCAAATTCGTTTGATAACCCAGATTGTGCCGTGCAGAGCCGTGAGCCGTTCTATCACAATCCAGACCAAGATTATCACCGCCACTTGAGATGGATTTTGTATCGTTGCATAATTCCTCCTGCTCGTATTTGACCAACGACACCTGTGCCTTTTCAGGTTAAATAAATATACGTCCAAAGTGCAAAGAGCGGATTGCCGCAAATCCCATCCTCGATACGTTACACGTTATCGCCCCGTGCTGCGTTGCAATTCGTTTGATTTGTTGTCGATAAAAAAGCGCGAATAGCCATACTCCTGCAGGCAATGAAAGGTTTTCTGCCCGACAGTCAACTTTACATCCGGATACACCTTCCTGGCAACCAGTATTTCGGAATTCGCCGAACGTGTAGCAAGCATGCGGATGTGCTTGATTTTTGCTTCCATAATCTCCCGGTGCTTTTTCAGCTCATTTTGCTTTTGTACGATGGTTGCGATGCGCATTTTCTGGCCGGCATCCAGCTTGGATCCCTTTTTGAGTAGAGCATAAAACGGTTTGAGGAAATCTGCCAGCTTTTTTATATTCCGTTCACAAAAATCAAAGGCAGTCTTGAATTCACGTTCCGCTTTTTTTATCAGGAAGTCATGCCCGGCGGTTAATTCCGTTTTGGTTCCGCTAAGCGAACCGGCTATTTTTATTTCAATCGATTTGAGCGCGCTGATCAATCCACCGACGACCGTTCCTTTTTGGTGCTTGCAGGCTACATTGCCGGTACTGTAAATTTTGCTGTGTACGCTGGAATTTAGTATTTCGACATCACCCTGCACCTCGACAATGGCGTTTTGGAGGTGAGTAGCGATTAAATTCCGCCCGCAGGAAATCACCGTCTCACCGTTACCTATGATGCCGCCCAGCACTTTAAGATTGCGTCCGGCTTTTACCATGCCGCAATCGATATTGCCGACCACGGTTATGTCGCCGGTTGCAATCACTTCAAAATCGGGCAGGATATTGCCCTTGACGGTTACACTACCGCAGAAGTCAATATTACCGGTTCGATAATCTACGTCACCGGGAACGTGATAGTGCTTGAATACATGCAGAACATTTTTATTCACGACCGGTTGCCCGTCACATGCGGCAAAAAATTTTGCGCCGTCTTCGGCGACGGTGACATTTTCACCCTGGTAGAGCACCTTATTATCTCCGTCGCGCGCCGTGACCCGTTTGTCGTATATGTCTGTGCCGTCGGTACCGTCCTCTGCAGGTGAAACACTTGCCAACAGGTCTCCCTTGCGGACGGTCTTTATATTGGCCCGTTTGCGATAGTCTACCCGGCCGTCCGGCAAAATTCTCAACTCCTCATCATTCTGCTTATCGTCAAAACTGAAAATCGCCTGAGCATCCTTGCCGTTGACCGGTTCGCTCCCGCGCGCCGCAACAATGTTTAATTGAGAATCTCCGCTTTCCTGGGCGATTTTCAGCGCCTCGTCAATTGCAGCACGCTGAATGCCATAGATAATATTGTGCAATTTCAGACCATTTGTAATTGCGTCACCCGTCAATTTCCGTCCCGTGCCTTTGGCCGGATGAATATCCATCAAGGCAGTCAATCTGTCGGCTGAGACGTGCAGCTCAAAAATTGCATCCCGATCGCTGTCGATTACATAAATGCCTTTTGGCAAGAGAACAACTTTGCCGTTAACCTTTGCATGATAATAAAAGCGGTCTTCTGCAAATTCTATTCTGACATTGTTATTACTGAAATAATCTTCCTTATGATAGGCCGACGGATCTGCGCCTTTTTTCTCAAGTGAATAGCCCGAGAGTTTGCGCGTGGCTATATGCTGGTCAATTTTCACATCATGCAGATATTCAACATCTGCAAGCGATACATTTTCGATTTTGCCGACATCGTGGCGTACTGCATATTCAACTCCTTCGCCAAATTCGTATTCGCCTTCCCTGCGCGCACTCGAGGACATGCTTCGATCGACCGTCAAGGGCTCCCCGTCGCCAAGCAGTCCCTTTTGCTGCATTTCCTCCGCAGTCAAACCCTCCAGAATTTCGGCCGTTTCGATGTTATAGACCTCTTTTTCCAGCCGGGTAAGCATTTCTTCCGATTCACGGCTCAGCACGTCGGTGTTGGCGAAAACCTTTACGGAGAGCATCCCGTCGCCGCAATCTTCTACCAACTCCCCGCCAACTTCCGAGAGTGCCAGTTGTAGCTGATCCGCCCCCAGAGTCAGGGCTTCGTCAAAATTTGCGGCTTGTACGATGACGCTTCTGCTCATTGACGAAATTCCTGAATTGTCGTATTCACTTCCTCGCGTGCCTTTTCGGCAATGCGGTCGCAGGATGATTTTTTAATCTGCAGCGTTTCGAATTGTGAATCCGCTGTGACCGTCGGTTCTGCGCTGTCGCCAAGTCGGTGAATATGTGAGAGCTGGTTCGCCTTGCCGACGATCGTTGCTAATTGCCGATGCACCCGCAATTCATCAGTTATAATTTCGATATCGTGATGATAGTGCACGACAGCAGTCAAGCAAGGCGGCAGATTCCAACGCGCCGTGAGAAAGCTTCCCACCCAATCATGGCTGTAGGTAAAGAGCGCCTTCTCCACCGTGCGCATCGATACCTGCTTTTGCTTCGCATACACGCAAACCTTGACATATTCATCATGATAATATTGCTCCAGCACCAGTTTGCCGATGTCGTGAATTAATCCGCCGATAAAGCAATCTTCCGGTTCGTCGATATGCAGCTCGATGCCGATCTCTTTGGCCATGATAGCCGTCGCAAATGCATGCTCCCAGAACCGCTCGTGATCGAAATGACTCGATCCTTTCTCATCGAACATCCTGACCACGCTCAAGCCCAGCATAAGATTGTTAACGGTGTTCAGGCCCAGTATGACTATAGCCTGAGTTATTGAGGTAACGCGCTTTGACAAACCGTAAAACGCTGAGTTTACCAGCCTGATCGTTCGTGAGGCCAGCGTTTGATCCTTGGCGATCACGGCGGCAATCTGATTCATATTGCTTTGCGGATTGTTTATCACCTTTTGAATCTGGCGGATAACCATCGGAATGGTAGGCAGTGAATCAATTGACCCAAGCTGTTCTTCGATATTAATTCTTTCCATCAAGCTTTCCTCTGGTGGAAAGAGATCTCGAAGGCGGTTCCGTGATTTTCTTTGCTGGTAAAGTCTATGGTGGCATCGAAATAGAGCAAAAGCTGACGCGCGAGATATAGCTCACAACCGGGCCCGCTGTATTCGGTGCGCTCCCCGTTTTTGCCGCGGTACCCGTATCGAAAAATATGCGGCTGATCGGCGTCGGGAATTCCCCAGCCATTATCCCGGACCGCCAGGACTACCCAATCATCTCTGCATTCGAGACTGACCTCCACCTCGGCAGGCCTATTGGAGTATACGGCAGCATTGATGAGCAGCGATTCTATAATGTGAATCAGGCGATTGGCGTCGGCCCGGCAGTTTGCCGAAACAACAGCACTCTTCACCATGCAGGGAGCAGGATTGTGATGCGCAAACAAATGCCCGACGTTTTCAATAGCCGTATCAATCAGGCGGTCCAGTGATACCGACTCTATAGCCAGGCTCTTTTTTAAATCACTCGAGCCGAGCAAACTCAAATCTCGAAAGATATCCAGATAGCGCTCTATTTGCTGTATCTCAAACCGGGAACTCGTGGCCAGCTCGGTAAAGGAATGCTCATCAAGGCCGGTCTTGAATTCGTTCATTATCGTCAAGGCGCTCTGGACCGGCGTTATGCGCGAGCGGATCTTCCACAGCAAATCGGAAGTCTGCCGATAAGCCGTGTTGAGCTTTTTGCGCTGCCCGGTGTTATTTGCGATCGTTACCAGCGTACCGCAAAATCCATCTTCGTCAACCTTTTTGCGCACTACCTGCAGAACATGCTTTTTGCGGCTTACCTCATCGGTCTGCACTTCCGTGGCGGCGGGCATGTGCTCAAGATTGAAGAATTCGTGCAAATTCTGAAGTGACAATACGACATCATCGGGGTTGACTTTCTGGAGCAGCGTGACAGCTTCATCATTTGCAGCGACCAGATCGCCTTTTTCATCGAAAGCCAGTACGCAACATCCAGGCAACGCTTGCAAAATTGATTGGGCGGCTGTGGTTGAATTCTCAGGCATATCAATTCTCCAAAGAAGAAATATCAAACATTTTCAACAAGTCGTCGACATGAAACGGCTTGCGAATAATGCCGCTCACCTGCTTTTCTCCGGCAATTCTTTCCGCCTCGATAAAATCTCCTGCCGTAAATATGATTACCGGAATGGCGGCGGTAGCTTCACTGCTTCTGAGTTTGTCAAATACCTCCCACCCGTCCATAACCGGCATCATGATATCCAGCAGTATCAGTTCCGGCTTTTCCGATATCGCCATATCCAGGCCTTCCTGACCGGATGAAGCGCTGACGACGGCAATTCCTTTTTGCTTGAGCAGAATACTGGTTGTCAACCGTATCATGTGCTCGTCATCGATAATCAGCACCTTTTGTGGAAGCATAATCAGTCCTTCGGATAAAAAACACAAGACTAAGAGGGTATCGTGAAATAGAATGTACTACCTTTGCCTGCTTGACTTTCAACACGAATCGCGCCGCCGTGCGCCTCGATGATGCTTTTGCAAATTGCCAGTCCGAGTCCGCTGCCCTGTAGAGTGCCGACATTGGCGCCGCGTTGAAACTTGTCGAATACGACTGGAATACTCTCCTTCGGAATGCCGATGCCATTGTCTCTGACAAACAGCTCCGTGCCCTGCGGGGTATGGCTTACTCCTGCAATAACCCAGGCATCATGCCCGTTTGCAGCATAATTGAGAGCGTTGCCGATCAAATTCATATAAACTTTGCCTATCTCTTGAGGATCGGCATTGATATGCCCGGTTACTTCATTTTGCAGTAGTACCTTATTGCCCGCAGCCTGCACCTTCAGGCGTTCGACTACCTTTTCAACAAGCTCGTGAAGATCTATAACACGCTTTTGCAGCACCTTTTCTCCCGCCTCAATTTTGGCAATGTCCAGAAGCTCATTGAGCAATTCCAGTGAATATTCAATTGCCTGTTCTCCCGACGCCACGACATCTTTCACATCTTCGTCAAGGCTGTCTCCATACGTCATCTTGACAATATCAAGTATGCCCTGCAATCCGGCAAGCGGATTCTTTAAATCGTGTGAGATGGTTCTGGCAAATTGAAGTATTTCATTATTTTTCTTCTGCATTTCGAACTGCAGCTCTTTTTGCGGCGTGATATCGCGAATGCTCCCATAAATCACCTGCTTGCCGCGCCAGAAAATGACTTTTGATGAGATGAGCGCATAGAACATCGTACCGTCCTTGCGCAATCGTACTCCCTCAAAATTGCGTATCCCTCCTTCTTCGATGATTATTTTGAGCGCAGACTCTTGCTTCTTGCGGTCGCCCGGGGGGGCCAGGTCTGGCGGCGAAAGGTTAAGCAATTCTCGTTCGGTATAACCAAACATCTCACTCATGGAAGGGTTGACTGCCAGAAAGGTACCGCTCTGCATATCAATGATGTGCAAAGCCTCGGAAGAAGTATTAAACAGCGCGCGAAAGCTCTTTTCCGATTCGCGCAACTTTTCTTCCGCTTCTTTGAGAATGGTTATGTCCTGAGCAGCGCCAATCAGGCCGACCGGCCTTTTGTTCTCATCGACGAGCAGCGTGGTGCTCATATACGTTTGAAACGTAGAACCGTCTTTGCGCTTATGCCCAACTTCTCCACTGCAATGACCATTGTGCATCACCTTTTCATTGAAGGGAATAACTTCTTTCTGAAGCTGCTGCTCAGAATGAAAGAGCGAGAGGTGCTTTCCCGGCAATTCTACAGCCGTGTAACCATGCATGTGCGCCCAGGCATGGTTTGCATACGTAATTATTCCTTCGGTATCGGCTATAGCTATTCCCTCCCCGCTTTGATTTATGGCGCGCTGCAATTTATCGATGTGCTCTCGCGCTTTTCTTTTTTCGGTCACATCTTCAAACAGCTCGATTCCGCCAATGACCACTCCCTGCGGGTTGTGCAGGACATCGATGTTTTTCGATATGACTATTTCCCGTCCGTCAGCCAGCCTGATCGGACACTCCAGCCCGTACACGGGCTTTGCAACCGAATCGTCGTACAAACCGCATCTTTCCAGGCATGAAGGACAATGCCAGATTTCGCTGCATTTCTTGCCGATAACAGCTTTTGCGCTTAATCCGGTTATTTTTTCGGCCGTCAAATTCCAACTGGTAATTCCGGCCGATGTATCAGTTGTAAAAATTCCCGATGGTGCGGTGTCAAGTATCCGTTTCATTTGTTCATTCGTAGTATCGAGTTTTGCCTGCATTATTTGCTTGAGACGCAGTTCATTGCGCAATCGTATGCGTAAATCTCGTAGATAGCCGATGATAGCGCCGCTAATTGCCAGCGTAATTGAACCGGGAAGCCCCTTATGCTCCACAACGGCCCATATGGAACTGGTTTCGAAGGCAATGTTAATGAGCAGCGTATTGCTTAGTGTTACCATCACGCCTCCTGCCAGCCCGGCTTTCCAACCATACAGCGCAGCGATAACACACACCGGAATAAAGCTGAACGCACTAGCACCGGCTTCTGCTGTTTTAAAAGTGGCAAAAAAGAGCGCAACATACACAATGACGGAGACACATGCTGCTGAGACGGCTGCCAGATGCTGTTTAATGTTCATATTCAACCGTGTTCCTATGCAGTCGGTAAATCTACCCCGAAAATAAACGTGCTTCCCACTCCCGGGCGGCTTTGTACGGTGATATCGCCATGCATGCATTGCGCAATTCCGCGCGACACCGCAAGCCCCAATCCGGCGCCGCAATAGCGACGATTCGGGGAATCTTCCAACTGGGTAAATTCTTTAAATATTATATCAAATTTGTCGGGGTCGATGCCAATGCCGGTATCCGACACGGCAAATTCGCACGACAACATGCTCTCCGCCACGGGATGAACTCGTGTGGAAAACGTAATTTTGCCGTCATGCGTAAATTTGACTGCATTGTTAAGCAGATTATTTAAAACGCTTCGTATTCGTCCTTCATCAGACATTACGATAGCCTCTGCGCCTTGCGGTGATGCAAAGCAGAATTTAAAACCAACGCCCTTATCGCCCGCCTTTTGCTCAAATGGACCGGCAACCTTTCGACACATCTGCTCCAGGCTGAACATAACCGGATGCAAATCGATTGAGTGCTGTGCAAGATGCGAGAAATCAAGTATTCTCTCGACAAGTGCAAGTAACGCTGTTTGCGAGCTTGCAAGAATGTTGATGTATCCAGCCTGCTCGGAATCGGGATGCGTATTTCTCAAGGCTTCAATCATCGAAACTATCGCCGTCAGCGGGGTGCGCATTTCGTGGGACATGTTGTTTAGAAAGCTTTTCTGCATGCGTATCGCTTTAATTTTTTCGGTCTCATCATTAAATACAATCACCTTGCCAACAACTTCATCACGGTCCCGCAGAAATGAGACACGCACCTGAAAGCTTTTCCGGTCGCCGGAAAGGGAGTCGAAGATTTCAATAGTCTGCTCTGTCTTACGATCATCGCCTAATTCACCAAGCGCCTGCACAAGCTGCAAAACTAAACCATCGTTTTCAAGCGCCGTTTTGAAATCGCACCCGATAATCTTGAAAAACGGTTTGTTGGAGATTTTTTCAAAGGCCCGGTTCGCCATCATTATATTATCGTTCATGTCAAGGGCCAGCAGACCATTTTCCATGCTCATGATGATAGTGTCGAAGCGCTCATTTTGATTCTTGACGATATGCAACGCCTCTTCCAATTCCCCGGTTTGCTGCTTGACTTGAAATTCCAACTCCGCCTGGTACTTGCGCATGAGATCATTCTGCCTGATTTCGGCCAGCGCGTTGTCAACATGCTGCCGCAAATCGGTGTACTGGATGGGCTTGCCGATATAGCTTAACGCCCCCAGCGCCATCGCCTTTTTGGCATCTTCAAGGCTTTCATGGCCGGTCATGATAATCGCTTCCCAGGCATTTTCTTTGACTTTGAGTTTCTTGAGCAATTCAATACCATTCATATTCGGCATTGCCACATCGATAATAAACAGGTGCGGTGCAAACGTTTCTAATTTACCAAGTGCATCTACACCGTCACAAGCGCTCTCTACCGAATAGCCGTCCACTTTGAGTAAACCGCAAACACCGTCGCGGTTCTCGCCGGAGTCATCGATCACGAGTATGTTATATTCGCTATTCACCGCGTGTCCAATTTTTTGTAGCGGGTAATATCTCTTGAAGCGCACGCACTAAATCGGCGCCTTCATACGGTTTCCCTACAAATGCGACGACCCCAGCTTCTTTGAGTTGAGCCTGAAGGGCATAGTCGCTGTATCCTGATATGGCAATAGCTTTCACCTCATTGTTAAGTGATTTCAATTTAAGAAAGCATTCCAATCCGCTCAGCCCGGGCATGATAACATCCATGACAACAGCATCTATCGAAGAGCGATTTTCCCGGTACACCTGAACCCCGCGTTCACCGTTTGAAGCAGCAAGTACCTCGTAGCCGCAGGAGACCAGCACGTTCATAGAAGAATCAAGCAGCAACTCGTCATCATCGACCAGCAGCACCGTACCCTTGCCATTCCGCGAAACCGCAGGAAGACTTTGTGCTTCGCAATGAGCATCCACCCCCGCCAGCGGAAGGTAAATCGCAAATGTACAACCGTGATCCTGTTTACTTTTGACCGTTATGTATCCGTGATGCTGCTTGATAGTTCCATACACACTTGCGAGCCCCAGTCCGGTACCCTTGCCGGGTTCTTTAGTAGTGAAAAAGGGTTCGAAAATTCTCTTTTTCGTAGCTTCATCCATCCCGGTTCCCGTATCGCTGATATCGATGCGTATATACTGTCCGGGGGCAAGTGTAAACGTACCATAAGCGGCATCCGTATCGGTAATGGTGATATTGCGCGTCCCGAATACAATATCTCCGCCCTCCGGCAGCGCGTCACGCGCATTCAGGCCAATATTGAGCAAAACACTTTCGAGTTGCCCGGCATCGGCTTCGATGCTGTCACGAGTCGCTTCGAACTGTGACGAAACGGTGATGCGCTTATCTATTGTCCGCTCGAGTAAATCTTTTACATTTGCAACAAGCGCATGCACGCCGAGTATATTCATCTCGACCCTGGCCTTGCGCGCGAAGGATAATAATTGACGCGTCAGATGCGCCGCATTTTGAGCTGAGTGCTTGATTTTTTTTATATAGGCTCCCGACTCGCCGGGATCCGCTTTCAGCGATATGACGTCACAATAGCCGATGATTCCACCAAGAATGTTGTTGAAGTCATGGGCCACTCCACCCGCAAGCTGGCCTATCGCCTCCATCCGCTGTGAATGTCGGGCCTGCTCTTCGAGCGCGCGGCTCTCGGTTACGTCCAATCCGTAGATATTTACGTAGTTGTGCTCCGACACTGGAGCAACGGTCAATGAGTAAATACAATCGTCGGCAACATGCTCGATTTCGCGTTTGTCGCCCGAAGCAAATATATCGAGCAGATCCTCGAGCCATTCACGCGAGATTTGTTGGTTGACAGACACCTCCCAGCTCTCAAGCAGCGGTCCTGATGCTTTGTTGGCATATAAGATAGTCCCGTGCGTGTCGATGCGTACGACCGGATTTGGATTCTCGTCGGGAAAACGCGACAATTGCTCAATTTGCTTTTTGGCATGTTCCCGTTCGGTAATATCCTGAAGCGTTCCCCGCAAGTAGAGCAACTGACTGTTTTCATCCAACACTTGTTCACCGCGCGCTACGACAATGCGATTGGGAGCGTTTTCCCGGATAATTTCAAGCTCGATTTCATACGGCTCCCCGGTCACGCGGGCGTTTTCCACAACGCTCAGAAAACGCTGCCAGGTTTCGGGCGTATAATACTTTTCATGGTTTGCAAACGAAAGTGAATCGGGCGAATGCGGCAAGCCAATGATGCGATACATTTCATCGGACAAATACACTTCGCCGGCATCCGGTTTCCATGTCCAGTTGCCGATGTTGGCCAAACGCTGGGCTTCTTTGAGTCCCTTCTCCCGTTCGCGCAAATCATTTTCCGCATTCCTCCTGCCGGAGATGTCCCGGGCAACGCCCAGCACCAGCGCTTCGCCGAAAAGCCTGAGCGGCTGCGTGATGATTTCGACGGGAAGATGCTCGCCGTTTTTGCATTTCAGCGTAAATTCGTGCGGACCGCTTGATTTACCGGCCCGGTTTGCTTTGAGCACATGACTTGCACTCATTTCATCGGCCCTGCTGAGTAGCCCCGCCTCCTTGAAGGTTTTGCCCGTCATTTCTGCCCGATCATATCCGGTCATTTTTTCGGCTGCCTTATTGCTGGCAATAAAGCGGCCCTTCATATCGTTAAGATAGTAGGCGTCGGGAGCTTCCTCGAACAGCGTCCGGAACCCTGATTCGCTTTCGGATAATTTTTGACGATTTCGGGTGTTGCGCAGCGCAACGGCGGCAAGTTCGCAAAACGCTTCGCACAATCGGGCGTCCTGGGCTCCGAAACCGCCCGGCTTATTGGCCAATCCCATAATTCCAACCGATGCTCCGTCAATTTTCACCGGAGCAAGCAAGATTGATTCAAGCGCACTATGCAGCGGCGATACCGATTCTACCTGTTGACTGTCGATAACGCCGTTTTCATAAACCGTTCTACCTGCTGTATACACGCGCCCGACCAGGTCCCGCACCGGTGCGGGCAGAAAATCATCACCACGCCAAGACATGCCGCCCGGCTCAAGAAACACCATAGCTTGTCTGGAGCCGTCCTCGCCAAGCAGCGCAACGAAGCCTGCATCCGCATCCGCCAACAAGCGGCACAAACCGAACAGCTTGCGGGCCGTGGATGAAAACTCGCAGCCGTTCAGTACCGCTTTCGTCCCCTCCAGCAAAGCCTCCGTTTCTCTGCGGCTTTTCTCGGATTGTATCAGCGCAGCCTTGCGTTGTCGGTCGGCCTGCAGCCGCTCTGATATATCAATGAAACTCTCCAGAAGCACCTCTCTTCCGTGCAAGGTCATCGGCGTAACCGTCTTGAGCACGGGAACGCGAACGCCGTCCGCCCGCACAATTTCGCTTTCGGATCTGTCAAGTTTCCGGCCTAAATCAGATATGGGGCATGTGCCTTTTTGTTGATTGCAAATAAAGTGGTGACACTCTTTGCCGACGATATCATCCAGCATTCGGCCCGCAAGTGATTGCGCCATAGGATTTGCGTCGATAATTACATGATGACGGGAGTCAATTAACATCAAGCCGACTTCGGCCTGGTTCCAGATCGCTTTAAATCGGGCCTCACTACTGTCACCCTCGGCGCCAATCCGTTCCGCATGAGGATCTTTCGTAAATTTGGAATGTGCGAATTCGCTACTGGAATCTTTCATGATACATTCCTACATCGCGCGCGTGGCCGATAATTCACCCAAAAAACAGCCATGTTCGTGTGGTACAAGTTTTGCATTAATGATACTCCTGGAACGATATATCATCTGAAAACCCGATTAGCGAACCCTGCGTCCTTCTCTATGGTCCTGGAAAAACCACGTTAACGCTGCCGTCTGCAGTTTCAGTATACAATTGAACAGCATTTGTGTCACCCCTTTTGTGAGTGCACCCTCAACCTGCTTCTGCAAAAAAAACCGCACCTATCCCCGGATTTCACTCAGCAATTGCATGCCGTGTACGTAAGCACTCTATGCTATGTCAACGTGAAAAGCTACGATATGGCGATTAGTGCAAATATTGGCGCATTGCAGATAACTGAGCGCCGGCAAATAATGCAAATGCTGTTGCCGAAGAACTCGTAAACGCCTGTTGGTATTTTCCGCCGTTTCTTAAAAATTCTAAACACTGCAAAGCCGTAAATATGCCCTCATCCGTCCGGATTAGGGCGTATACGTCAACACCGACGCCTTGCTGGAGGCGCCGTAGTCCCGGATCAGCAGATACGGCGTCGCGCCCTCGACCAGCAAATCGTGATCGTAGGCCCGGTTCGGCGAAACGCCCGCATAGCCAAGCACGCTCCAGGCACTGCCGTTGTAGGCATAAACAGAAGCCTTATAACCGAACGCGCTGCTCATCGTATAGGCAGCATACGCAACGCCGTTGACCACATCAAGCGACACATTCGAGTAGCTGCCTGACTTATAGGCATTATGATCGGTAAAGCCGCGCGTGCCCACCGTCGACCAGGTTGCGCCGTCGTATTTGCGGACGGTTACCGTCGCGCCGTTGATCGTGTCGTAGTACGCAACATACATATGCCCGGTCGATTCGTCGATTGACAAATCCGGATAATCGCCGTAGCCGTCGGAGACTTGTGCAGCACCAATCGGCGCCCAGGCTGCACCGTCCCAGGCCCAGACGCCGATGCCGTTGCTCGCCAGGCTGATGTCCTGAAAAGCAACGACCGGTTTGCCGTTGTAGATGTCGATAGTGACCCGATTGACGTCGTCCGGGGTGAAATTGACGCTGCCCAGGGTGTCCCACGCCGTGCCGGAGTAGGTAAATACCGCAAGTGAATACGGAGAATAATATGACCTGGCGGCAACATAGGGCGTATCATTATGAACGACGAGATCGAGTTCGAGGGCGCGATGCTTGATGGGGGCTGCGCCGACCGTGTCCCAGGTTGTGCCGTTATACTTGAATACGTAAATATCCGTTTGCGCCGCGGCCTGTGTGGCCGCGCAATACAGGTTCGCGCCGTCCGACGCGAAGTTGGTGTAGTACATTGTTTCGGCGACCGGATCGGGGATGTCGCTGCGCCAGCTCACACCGTTGTAATTGCGCACTCCGCCGCCGCTGTTGTGGTCATTGAAGCCGGCAACCAGTTGGCTGTTGTATTTAAACAGGTCGAGATTGGTGATCGAGGAATTGGAGAACCCCTGCTGCCCGGTAAACACGCTCCATGAACCAACCGGCGCGGCAACGGCAATCGTCCAGGTGATGGTATCGGATGCGCCGCTCCAATCATACGCCCGGACTTTGACGGTATGCGTACTGTCGCCCATACCGACTGCAGGGAGCCAGGAGAAGGCGCCGGTCGAAGAATTCACGCTCATGCCGGAAGAGCGGCTCACCAGTGTGTAGGTTATCGCATCGCCGTCGGCATCGGTTGCCGCCACGGTGTCCCGATAAAGCCGGTTGATTTCGGCGGTTGTGGTGAAGGTTGCAGAGTCGGTAGTGAACTGCGGCGCGGTCGTTATGCGCAATTGATCGGGATTACGATAATAATCGGTCGTATCCTTGCCGTCGGTTGCCTTGACGTTCCAGTAGTACCTTCCGGGTGAAAAGCCACCGGTCAGGCTGTAGGACAAAGTATCGCCGGCCGCGCCGGGTACCGCGGCCAGCAAACTGTCGGGCGGCCAGGCGTCTCGCTTGACATAAAGCAGGTAGGTAATGGAATCGCCGTTCAGATCACTTGAGCGCAGCCACGAGAAAACGATTTCCGTGCCCGGCACGATATTCGAGTTATCTGCCGGGGCGGTTTTGTAATTGGCCGCCGGCGCCTGGTTGGCAACGGTAAAAATTCGAACGGGACTCTCCCACTGCTGCCGCACGGCGCTTATCGTATCGACATACGCCATTTTCCAAAAGTACGTTTGTCCGCCTTCAAGATGTGTAGTATCGACCGTTTGGGTGCGCAGCGCACGTGACGAATAGGTAGTACCGTATTCAATCGTATCGGTAAAGACGGTCGGTTCCGTGCCGAGCATAATGCGATTGCTCATGTGCGGGATATGCAGGAAAGTAAACGTCATCCTGCCGTAATTGTCAAGTGACAGCGTATCATTGTCAACCGGCAGTTTCTGCGCGGTATCGGTGTATGGCGGCAGCACGGAAACCGGCCAGAACAAAGTATCCGTGCCGAGGTAGGCCGCCGTCGCGTAATATTGATCCCGTGCCACAATCGGGATAATGGTATCCCCCACAAACCCCGGCTGCAAATAAATCTGTGCACTGGTTGCACTCAGGCCGGGCATGGTAAACGGCGACGAGAACCTGACCGTCGCATTTTCGGGATCGGAAGCCGCAATTGTAAACGACGTTCTAACGCCGGTGATCAACGAGTCGGGCAACGTATCCGCCAGCGTTGTAATTACGGGCGGTGCGTTCGGGGTGATTTTCCACGGACTGCTGTAGGTCGTGTCTTTGCCGTCGGTGGCGGCAACGCGCCAGGTGTAATCGGCGCCCCCGGCCGGTAAACCGGTCGTATCCACGAACCGATTTGAATCGATATCCACGGCAATAACCGTTGTGGCGATGTCGGCCTGATCGCGTATGAGCAGATAACGGATGGTATCGAGGGCGTCATCGTCTTGTGCATGTTGCCATTTAAATTCGAGGGGGGTATTGATGAGAATGGTCGACCTGTTAGTTGGTGAAACGAGCGCAAAGCTCTGCGGCGCACTGTTGGGCGTGCGGAAGTACCAGATCGGCCCGGCGAACTCACGATTACCGGCGTCTTTGATCACGACCTGCCAGTAGTAGGTCTGATTGCCGGACACGGTAAAAGAGAGCCTGCCGGTTGAGTCGGTTGTCGAGTAAGAGTAGGTATTCGGATATTCGAGATAATTGCGTATCACCGTCATTTGGGAGGGAGCAGCCCCGAGCAGCACTTTATACTGCAGCGAATCGGCCCGTTTCCATTCGAGCATGACCTGCTTGTCAACCAGCATGCTGTCGATAATCGGTGTTATGAGAATGTCGGTTGACGGGATTGTCGAGTCGGTGACGACCGTAAAGCTTGAAAGTGCGGATGAAGCCGAACTGTCGCCCTTGACCGCGGATACTTTCCAGAAGTAGGTTTTGCCGTGCTCGACGGCAGCAGTGTAGAAGGTCGTGCCGATATTCTGCACCGCCATTGCCGGGGGGACCGAACGATCCAGATCGACGCGATAGCTCACGCCGGGACTCGTTGAGCCCTGCCACTGCACGCGCAAATCGTTTGCCGGGATATAGACGGTATCTCCGTCGGCGGGATAGGTAATCACCGGCGCAACGATCGGGCTCTGATTGACCTGCACCACAACCGAAGCGGAATCCCGGTTATTGTCGGTATCTACCACGCGTATGCCTGCCGTAAAGCGACCGGCAGAATCGTAGGGGTGCGCCGAATTGATGATACTGTCTCCGGCAAACTGCGCGCCGGTGATGATGCGGTCGGCACTGCCGTCCCCGAAATTCCAGACCACCGTATCGATACCGCCGATGAGGTCGGTTACCTGCGCAAAGAACCAGGCATACTCGCCCTGTATCAACACGGCCGAATCTGCCTGTGTCCCGCTTTGCCGGCTGGAGACCTGCAAGGTTATCGTCGGTTCTGCGCTGACTCGCTTGACATGTACGATGTAGGGCGAGGTTGAATCGCCGAACTGGTCAACGGCAACCACCGATACGGTAAACGAATCGGGGTAGGCCGGCAGCCCGCTCACCGTCAATGCCGGCACGGTTGTTGTTTGCGGAGCGGTGTTATTGACGCTCCATCGATACTGCTGAACGACGATCGAATCGAACTTGCTGCTCGCCGTAGCATAGATAATGATGGCCGACGTCGTATCCGAAATCAGACGGTCGGATACATCGAGTGTAACGGCATCATTGGCATAAGCGCCGTTGCTGCGCAGAATGATATCGGCGCCTGAAATGGTTTTGCCTTCCGATACCATAACGCCGCTCAGCGCGCCGCCGGTCGAGTCTGCGCCCATTACCGAAATGCGCACGTCGGAAACGCCGCTGGGCATATTAGTCAGGCGATAATTTCCCTGCGCATCGCTTGTATCGGCCACGCCGCCGCCGACGGCCTGAACCACCAGGCCCGACACCGGATTGCCGTTTGCATCGAGCACCTGACCTTCGACGTTGCCGCCCTGTTTGTCAAGCTTTATTTCACCGATTCTGGTCGTGTCCCCCGGCAAGGCAGAGGTTATATCAATCTGGGTAAAGCCGAAACCCGATTTGGCCACAATCAGTTTCACGGGGATTCCGGGATCTATTTTGTCAAGCACGAAATTCCCGCCGCTTGCCGTGAGCGCCGACAGGGAGAGTCCTTCAACCGCCACCCCGGCGCCGGGCACCGGTGATGACGCCTCTTTGGTAACAGTTCCGCTGACCATCACCCATCGATAGCGCAAAACAATAGAATCAGTCAATGTCAGGTCCTGCCCGACGCCCACCGATACGGTTATTGCCGAATCGGATACCCAGTCGTTATCCCAGAAAGATAACGTGTAAGCCCCTTTGATAACCTGCCCGATTTTAAAGTACCCGTTGGCGTCGGAAATTGCGGGCGTTGCCGAATCGGAATTGGCCTGGACTCGTATGCCCTTGAGCGGCGAGCCGATCTGTGAAACGATATAGCCGGATATCGATCCGCGCGCGGCCGTTTCGTCAGTGCCCCCGGAAAGCGGATTGCCGTTGCTTTCTTCCTTGACGCAATAGAGCACTGACGCACTTACTATCGCTACTGCCAACCAGATCCGTTTCATGACGGTTCTCCTTAAGCCGGATTAAAAGGTAATGCACACTCCTGCTGCAACAGGGCGGGCTTTACTGCTGCTGAAATACAAATCGACATTTCGGGAAGTGAGCGATGCCAGCACGGCGGCATGGCCGATATTCAAAGCCCAGGCCGCGCCCGTAAGAATGCCCAGAAGTACCGCTGTGTCGTATTTCGAGTCGTAGTCATTTTTTCTGGAATTGACGTCGTTTTGTATATGCTGAGCGACCCGTTCGGTCTGGGCGAAGCTCAGCGAATTGTAAGACGTGCCGAAAAGCTGCAGCGCAGCATCGTTTTGCAATTTCTGTTGCTGCGGGGTGGACATGTTTGCAGGATCGCTGTCTTTCCATTCCTGCCTTGCCAGGCCGGTCTGTGCGATGTAGTAGCCGGTCGCGCCGCCCAGTCCCGCAACCGCGGTCAGCGCCAGGACGCCCTGGACCGGTTTGCGGGTGTAGAACTGCCCCAGGCCGGGAACGAGCAGGCTGCGCAGCATGGCGCCGGTTACCTTAACGTCTCCGGCAATATCGCTGACAAAATTCTGCAACTCACTCGACGTCAGGCTGATTGTCGATGAAGCAAGTACCTCTCCGGTTTTAACCTCAATCAGCCGTGCTGATACCACCTCTTTGCCAAACCCGCTTGCAACCGTCCCGGTGAAAATCCGGTCGGCCACCAGCATCTTCCCGGCTTCAATCACCTGCGACTCATCGGCCAGGCCTGTTTGCGACAGGGCAATTTCCTGCATCACTTTTTCGAGCTGAGCGCGCTCGACGATGCGGTAGCTATCGTTCTGCATAAATTTCGAAACAGCGTATTCCGCCACCATGATGCCGGTCTGCTCGGTGGATGACGAGCTTTTGACCGCGAAGGGCACTACGGCCACGGTTTTGGCGCCGTCCGTTTGGTCTGCCTGCATCATCGCGCTCAACGCGCTGTCCAGCGTTTGCATGACCGAGGGTTGTGCGGCATACAGCGGCAAACATGCTACCGTGCAAACGGCAATGCATATACCTGTCAGTTTCAATTACCGAATCTCCTTTACCGTACATTTTATCTCCCGGCCCCTCCCGTATGAAGCATTTACTCCACGGCACTCACAAGATTGACCGGAAACAACACTCGCCTGAAACGCACCTGTCGACATGCCAACGGGGAAAAGAAAATATAGCTTGAAGCAGCGCGAAATTCAACTGAAAAGTCGATAGTGCTCCACCGCGATAAAAACCCGGTATTATCCCCGAATTTTGTAGATTCCTGCTTTATGCCGGTGTAATCATCCTTTGGTCCAGGCCCGGGTTCAGACTCCCGGGCGCATCCCGGTAAGTGCCTCGCGGATTTTGCGGGCAAGCTCTTTTTTGCGCAGCGGTTTCATAATGAACCGGCGAATGCCTGCTTCACGTGCAATATCCTCGTCGACGAATTTGCTGTAACCGGTGCAGAGGATGATGGGCAGTTCGGGACGCAGGGCAAGCAACTGCTGCGACAACTCGATTCCCGTCAGGCCGGGCATGGTCTGATCGGTAATTACCAGGTCGCAGGATTGCGGTGATTTCCTGAATGCCTGCAAGGCGTTTTGGCTGTCGTTGAAAACAGTTACGGTATAGCCGAGTCCGGTGAGCATCTCCTCAACCAGCGTGTTCAGCATCTCTTCATCGTCAATAAAGAGAATACGCTCTTTGCCGCCGGGAATATCCGCCTCAGCCAGGTGATATTCTCTGACGGACTTGGTGGTTTTCGGCAGAAAAATCGAGAAGAGCGTACCTGCGCCGGGACTGCTTTCAACCAGGATATTGCCTTCATACCCCTGCACAATGCCGAAGACGACGGCCAGGCCCATGCCGGTTCCCCGCCCGACTTCTTTGGTTGTATAAAACGGTTCGAAAACATGCGAAAGAACCTCCTCACTCATGCCGCAGCCGGTGTCTCCAACGGAGATCACGCAATAGTATCCCGGCTTGCTGATGCCGACGTGCCCGCGTAAATCCTGTGCGATATACTTCTCTTCGCATGCTACACGCAACTCGCCTTTGTCATTCATGGCATGCGCGGCATTGGTGCACAGGTTCATAACTATTTCGTGGATTTTGATCGGATCGGCCAGAATGGGCAACGTGTCCTTTTGCAGATTCCGGTGAATCTGGATTGACGTCGGCAACGTCGCACGCAAGAGCTGAACTGCCTCCTTGACGATCGGCCGCACATAAATCGGCATGCTGGTTTCGGGACCGCGGCGGCTGAACGAGAGAATCTGATTGACCAGCTCTTTGGCACGCTCGCCGGCCGTGAGAATTTTATTGAGGTACCTGTTCAGGCGACTGTCGTGTTTCGCTTCGTCAAGCGCCAGGTCGGCATATCCGATAATACCGCCCAGAATATTGTTGAAATCGTGCGCGATCCCCCCGGCAAGATGCCCGATGGCCTCCATTTTCTCGGATTGACGCAGGCGCTCTTCGCTTTCACGCAGCGCTAGCTGGGCTTCTTTGCGGCCGGTTATATCCTGAAATACGCAGTACGTCTGTTTGAACGAGCCATCAGCAGCAAAGCTGATACGTCCTTCATAAGACACATCAATATAATGCCCATCATGATGCTTGAGCCTTACCTGAATATCGCAGGCAATTCCTCTCTTTTTAAATTGAAGGAATTCTTCCTCGAAGCGCGGTACATCATCAGTATGCAGAAAGCTTTCGAATGGTTTGCCGATAACCTCGCTGCGCTCATATCCCAGAGTGTCGAGCCAGGCCGGGTTTGCATCCAGCAATAATCCGTTTTCATCCAGAGACTGATACGCAATGGGTGCATTTTTGTAAAACGCCTCGAATTTCTCTTTGCTTTCGCGCAGTGCTTCCTCTGTTTGCCTGTGTTCGGTCAAATCGATATGCGTCCCCACCATGCGCAGAGAATTACCATGCGCATCGCGCTGCACGCACTTGCCCCGGCCCAGCACCCAGAGCCAGCCTCCGGATTTGGTGCGATAGCGGAATTCGAATCTGAAAGGCTTGGCTTTTTCGAGCGCAGCCATGACAACCGGTTCGAATTCCGCCAGGTCATCGGGATGGACCAGATTTTTCCACGTATCAAAATTGATGCTGAATTCACCAGGTTCATAGCCAAGCATGGCAAAGCTGCGGGGACTCCAGTAGATTGAATCATTCTGCAGATCCCAGTCCCACAATCCGTCATTTGTCGCTTCGACGGTGTACCTGAAACGCTCTTCGCTAATGCGAAGCCGGTCCTGCGCTTGTTTGCGGTCGGTAACATTTTCAAATGCGACGGCCAGCCTGCTCTGCGAAATTTTAAAAACCCTGAGACGAAAAGCGCCGCTTAACCGCTGATCCTGATAAGAAAGTTCTTCCGTTTCGTAAATTTTTCCGGTTTCAAAGGCGTCGAGGAATTTCCGGGTAATTCCTTCCGCTTCGGCGGCAGGCCAGATTTCGTTGAATTCCATTCCGATCGAGGTATCCAGGGAGATGCCGGTGAGCTTTTCGGCTTCGGGATTGGCATGCAGTAAAATCAGTTTGCCGGGATCGAGGTATTGATAAATGAAGAGACCGGATGGAATAGCCTTGATAATTTCGGCTTCAAACTGCATATTTTCCAGCAAATTGCGGTAATTTGCTCCCTGATTGGCCCCGGACTCTCCCGAGTTCAGCTCTCGTGACATGCTGCCCGCCTTACTGTATTCCAGGTATTGACGGACGCACCTATTGCATACGTCCACTAGTATAGAATATAATAGTTACGCGCCGGCGATAGTAACTTTTTGAAAATGGTTCACTTGCTACTGGCTGCCCCCGCTCCTGCCGATTTTCGTCCACACGCATTCGCCGGTTTTAATTTGTTCGTTGCGATCGTAGCCGGTGTAGGTCCCCTCAAGTTTCGTTTCGTCATACCGGTTGAACAATTTGAGCAGCATAACCCCGACCAACGCGCTCTCCTTGACACGCGGCTGGCTCCAGTACAGCAGGGTAACCACGCTTTTGTTTGACATGCGTCCTTCCAGGTAATAGACATACCGGGTGGTTTTGTCGGTACTCTGCACCGAAATCTGCGGCCCCCTGACTCTGACATTTGCCTCATCCGGCGGATAGTCAATTTCTTTGCCGTCAACGGTCACCTTGTACGGCACACGTTGATGGTTCTCGTCCCATTCGAACCACTCGACCTGCCAGGTTCCGTAGAGGATTTCCGTCGGTCCGCCGTAGTAGAATCCGTCAACCGCCGTCTTGCCGAGCAATTCACCGTGCGTGGGATATTTCTCCTGTACCCGGATCTCCTTGCCCAGCACCTTGGTGCCGACCAGGTAAATAATGAGAATCAGGCTGACAATAATGCCCACGACCAGAATAGTCTGGGCTATAACATTTTCTTTGAGAAGCGATACCGCAGTAATTAAACCGGCCTCCAGCACCAGTGATATCAATGCAAACAGATACAACGGCCCCTTGCCGGCGGATGAAATGAGGTTGACTTTTGCTTTTGCATCATCTTGCGGCACGAAGCGCCTCCTTGTTTCTTCGGAATACCAGACTACGATCCTATAAATAATTTATGCTATGCTCAACTTCATCCTCCGCATCAGAAATTGCCGACTTTAAAAGGGAAGGGCGCATTGTCAGGCTATTGACTTGCAGACAACATCAGGTTATCATTGGATTGCAAAGCACTTTCATTTCGGATATGCAGTGCACATACCTACAGACAACGGCTTTTTTATTATACAGAATTATTAACGTTTGGCCTCAACAGGAACAGCCTTATGCAAAACGCTCAAGGGAAGAACAATGCGGGCGCCATGTGGCGAAATATGGGGGGAAGCCTCCGCACCAAGATGTTCATTGGCTTCGGGATTGTAACGACACTTGCGCTGATATCGGCGCTGGCGGGAATCTATGGCACCTTTCGTGTCGGCAAGGCCGCAGAAAAAATCCAAACCGAACAACTGCCTTTTGTCGACATATCGATGGAAGCCATTATCAGTGCCGAGAAAACGATGAATCAGGTGCAAAAATATCTGGCGGCATATGACAAATTTGACGGGATAGAAACTGAAATAACAGAAAACAATGCCGACATCGAGATGTTTTTAATGATGGCCCGGCATGGGACAAGCAGCAATGAATTCAAGAAATCGGCCAGTAGCGAACGGTATCAAACACAGAGCATAGATATAGAAGTTCCCGCGTCTGGGGGCGAGATACGCAAAATTGCCGAACAAGCCGACGCCGCGCACGGGCAATTTAAAACAAGCATACACTCGGCAATTGATCTGCATAAAAAGGAGATGGAGCTGTTTTACAACGAGTCGGGAGATTATTTAGACCTGCCTGCATTTATTGCCCAAATGGAAATTGCCCATTCTGACTTTGTCGAACTGCTCGAAGCTTCCGTTGAAAAAAACAGACGGTTTACCGGCGAAGTGAATCCAAACAACTGCAGACTGGGCAAATTCATCGACACGTATGTTGCACCCAACAAGGCAATTGCCGGGGAAATACAAAGCCTGATTGACACACATGAAAAGCTGCATGTTATCGCAGGCGATATGCAATCGGCTCAATCCCTGCACGGCAAAAGAATAAAACTGCAACAGGCAAAAAAAATGAGCCGGGAAGTGCACGAAAAACTCAGTAATCTCTATACGAATTCGCAAAAACTTCTCAACGACATACAAAAAAATCTTGCAACGAATCTGCAAGCTATGACGCAAGCCGCTCTGGCGATGAATGAGCGGCTGGAAGAACTCGAAATGCATACGGCAGGTGAAATGGAAACAGCGATGCGCAAATCCTCATCGCTGGGATCTGCTATTATAACCGGGCTGATTATTCTCTCGGCAATCGGGCTGGCCATTGCCATACTGCTTTCGCTCTCGATTACGCGCATGATAACCAAACCAATACAACAATGCGTAAATTTTGCCACTGCGATAAGCAGCGGAGATTTGACCCAATCACTGACGTCACAGGCAAAAGACGAAACCGGCAAACTGGTCTCGGCATTGGGCGCCATGCGGGAAAATCTGGTTGAAATCATCACCAATCTCACCAGAAATTCATCGACGCTTGCGCAAGATTCATCGGCCATGTCAAGTGTCGCAACGCAGATATCGGCAAGCGCCGAAGAAATGAGCACACAGGCCAACGCGGTTGCAAGCTCGACGGAGCAGGCAACCGCCAATGTGCAGAACATGTCCGCCTCGGCAACGCAAATGTCCACCAGCGTGACAACCGTCGCTACGGCAATAGAAGAGATGAGCTCTTCTCTCAACGAAGTAGCGCGCAGTTGCCAACAGGAGTCGGAAAAGGCGACCGAAGCCGACGCAGAGACCAAAAATGCGTCGGGAAAAATGGACAAGCTTGGTGAAACGGCAAAGCAGATCGGCAAAATTATAGACGTAATCAAAGACATCGCCGACCAAACCAACCTGCTTGCACTGAATGCGACAATTGAAGCAGCGTCTGCCGGCGATGCCGGCAAGGGCTTTGCCGTTGTGGCAAATGAGGTCAAGGAACTGGCCAAGCAAACAGCCCAGGCAACCGGCGAAATCGAGAACAATATCAAAGAAATTCAAACGGCTTCCTCGGATTCGATTTCCGCAATCTCACGCGTCGAGAGCATCATAAGCGAAGTTCACTCAATTTCACAGACAATCGTCAGTGCAGTTGAAGAGCAATCAGCAACCGTCAACGAAATATCAAGCAATGTGACGGGCGCCAGCTCGGCCGCAAATGAAATCGCCCACAACGTAGCCGAAACCGCAACAGGATTGACTGAAGTGTCACAGAACATTCACGGCGTCAACGAAGCCGCATCAGAAACTGCCAATGGCATCAATGAAGTCAGCAGTCAGGCGGAGAAGCTCAATGTTTTGTCCGGCGAACTCAAAGAAATTGTCGGCAAATTCAAGATTAGCTAAACAATGTCGGTATAATCGCAATGCCGCCAGACCCAAAAGCACATACGGCAACCACAAAACGACATGATGCTGCAGGCGCCTGGCAGGCAATATTCGATGCCATCGAGTATCCAATGTGTATTGTTGACGGCCACCGGAAAATCATGCAGGCCAATACGCATTTCCAAGCACGCTTTGGCGGCAAATCACGCACGGTCGCCGGCAAAACATGTTGCCAATGCATTCATGGCGCCGGAAAGCCTCTGCCGGCATGTCCTCTTGCTGAGCTGGCCGCAAACGGCGCCAGTGCGCGTATGGAGTTTGGAATCAAAGACCGCCTTTTTGAAGAAGCCGTGTATCCCATTTTCAACGGGAGCAACAAAGCAAACCGCGCGGTGCATATTATCAGGGACATCACCGAGCAGGCAAACATGAAAAATCTGCTCGAAAAAAAGAACGCCGCGCTCTCGGAAGTCATTGCGCATATCGAACATGAGAAAGAGTTGATAAAAGAGAATGTCTACCAGAATGTGTCAAAGCTGGTGTTGCCGATTATTCGGATGATCGAACCGAAAGTCAGAGACGCGCACACAATCCACCTTCTCAAAAGCACCCTGAGTCATCTGGCGAAGCCTACGGGTCGCAATCTTTCCAAGTTTCAATTCAATCTCTCGCCGCGTGAAATACAAATCTGCAACATGATTCGCCAGGGAATGACCATGAAACAAGTTGCTGCCGTGCTGGGCACCTCGCCCCAAACCGTCGAAAAGCAACGCAAGCACATCCGCAAAAAGCTCGGTATTGCAGACAATAAGACGAATCTGATTTCTTTTTTGCAGGAATTCGATCCCATTTAGACAAGTGCTTAGTTGCAGAAACAAGAACTTGTTGACATGTACATCGGGTATGCAACCTACCCGATAAGTACCCGTTTATTCCCTCTGTAAATTTCCCATCGATACTGATACACTTTCATACATAGTGCACCACAGTTTTGTATCACATTTCGGCACAAAACCGTGACGGCGAATAGATTATGCTTACCTGCCGGGAACGTGTAGTGTGGCCGAAAAACTTTGATTCGTACATTTTCATACATAAACAACAACTCACAGGAGGCACAAGATGTTCAAAAACATGAAACTGGGGACCAAATTGCTGGCTACCTTTCTGTGCGTCGGCGTAATTCCCTTTGCGATTATCGCAATTGTTGCGCTGGTAAACAGCAGCAGCGCCCTTACCGATCAGGCCTTCGGGCAGCTCATCGCCGTAAAGGGCATTAAAAAGGCCCAGATTGAAAGTTATTTCCATGAACGCATGGGCGATGTGTCGGTTTTATCATCAAATCCGACCGTTACCGAAGCAATGGAAGAATTCACGGCAGCCTTCGAAGCAGACGGCCACCGGGTTGGCGGCGCCACCTGGAAGCTGGCGGAAAGCAAATATTCCGAATGGTTGACCCAGTACAACGAGGAGTATGGCTATTACGATCTTTTTCTGATTTCCTCCAATGGCGATGTTGTTTATACCGTAGCAAAAGAACCTGATTTCGGAGAAAACCTGGTTAATGGATCGCTCTCCAGCAGCAGCCTGGGCGATGCGTTTCGCATATCAAAAAACGACATTGGTTTTGCCGATTTCGAACCCTATGCACCCAGCAATGGGGAACCGGCCGCATTTATCGGAGCGCCGGTGCGCAGGAACGGACGCGCTATCGGTGTTGTCGCATTGCAAATGCCGCTAAAAGCCATTAACAAAATTATGCAGGAACGCTCGGGCATGGGCGAGACCGGAGAGACCTACCTGGTAGGTCCCGACAAGCTGATGCGTTCCGATTCTTATCTGGACCCAACCAATCATAGCGTGGCGGCATCATTTAAAAATCCGAGCAAAGGCAGCGTCAACACGAAAGCAACGCAGGAGGCGCTGGCAGGGCGCAGCGGTCACGAAATAATCACCGATTACAACGGCAATTCCGTGCTTTCGGTTTACTCGCCGTTAAAAATCGGCGACGTCACCTGGGCCGCCATCGCCGAGATTGACGAATCGGAAGCATTTGCCTCGATCAAGTCGCTGCAATGGATCATCGGCGTTGTGACGCTCCTGGCAATAGCAGCAATCATCGGTGTAGCATTGCTGATCACGCGCTCGATTACCAGACCCATCAACGGCATCATTCAGGGGCTTGGCAGCGGGGCCGATCAGGTAGCTTCCGCATCCGAGCAGCTCTCTTCGTCTTCACAGCAAATGTCGGAGGGCGCCAGCGAACAGGCGTCGAGTCTCGAGGAAGTCTCCAGCAGCCTCGAAGAAATGGCCTCGATGACCAAACAGAATGCCGAAAATGCGAAACAAGCCAATACAATGGCCGATGATGCCAGCGGGGCCGCTCAGGAAAGCACGACTGCCATGCAGGAGATGGCAGTCGCAATCGAAAAGATTAAAACCTCTTCCGACGAGACGGCTAAAATCATAAAAACAATTGACGAAATCGCGATGCAAACCAATTTGCTGGCGCTCAATGCGGCGGTTGAAGCGGCGCGTGCCGGAGAAGCCGGTCGCGGCTTTGCAGTGGTTGCCGAAGAGGTACGCAATCTTGCCCAGCGCTCAGCCGAAGCGGCAAAGAACACCTCCGATTTAATTGAAGGCTCACAGCGCAATGCCGACAACGGGGTAGCGACATCAACGGCCGTTAACCAGGCATTGGAAAAAATAACGGGCAGCGTCCAGAAAGTTGCGCAACTGATTTCCGAAGTGTCGGCAGCCAGCGGCGAACAATCGCAGGGAATCGACCAGGTCAACAGCGCCGTAGCACAGATGGATCAGGTAACGCAACAAAATGCAGCCAACTCGGAGGAATCAGCGTCTGCGAGTGAAGAACTCTCCAGTCAGGCGCAGAACCTGAACCAGATGGTTGCCGAACTCGTCGGCATAATCGAAGGCTCGTCGGGCACAATGAGAAGCAGCGTCGACGGATTCGCTGCCCAAACACAGCAATCGCGCCGGCAAAGCGGAGCACTCCACAACGAGGGTCGCCGGAACACCGACAAGCCGGCGACAAGGCCGGTGCCGGCAAAGAAAATCGAACTCGCAGCATCTCATCCTCAGCAGGTCATACCGCTTGATGATAAGGATTTGGGCGATTTTTAAAGATTGAAGTAAGGTGCGCAGCAAAGCCGGTTTTTCTCCAAAGAAAGGCCGGCTTTTTTTTCGCACGAGTGCGGGGTGAATGAGCTTGCGACAATGCGGCGGTCGCACGAAATAGTGATTGACACGCTCGAACAAATCCTATACAATTTGCGTGTAGCCATTCAGCTTGACGACAGGAGACGGTATGAATATCGAACGTAAAGAATCCGGCGAAGACACGGTCGTTTTCACTATCAGAGGTTCACTTTCGGGCACGCAGCAGTCGACGATCAAACTGTTCGAGGCCGTTTCGATTGAAATGGAATCGGGCAACGCAAGCGAAGTGCAACTGGACTTCGCAAAGGTTTTATACATCGACAGCATGTCTATAGGATTGCTGGTGGGAATCGTGCTCAAAGGCAAAGAGAAGGGCAAAATTGTCCGGCTGCTGAATCTCACCGAGCAGCTTGAAATGATTCTGGAAGCTTCGAATTTGAAACGGGCTTTTCCGGAGTTGTATTGACATTCTAAATCCCCCGGCGCATCACGCTACTCCGCCTGCCTTCCTCGATCCGCATCGTTGATCCCGAGCTTATATTAATTGATATCAGTCTGCATGCGGGTTTCCCGGAAGCAACCCGCTCGAGCAAACAGCATGTTTTAGCAAGGAGATGGACATGGCCGAATTGAAAACTCAAAAAAACAAGCAAAGCGTAACCGCGTTCCTGGACTCCATATCCGACGATAAACGCAAAAACGATTCGAAAACCATCAACAAACTGATGAAGAAAATCACCGGACAAAAGCCTTCGATGTGGGGTGACAGCATCGTAGGATTCGGCACGTACCGCTATAAATACGCCAGTGGCCGCGAAGGAGACTGGTTCCGGGTCGGTTTTTCGCCGCGCAAGCAAAATCTTACACTGTACATCATGCCGGGATTTGAAAAGCATGATACCCTGATGAATAAGCTGGGAAGGTATAAAACGGCTAAATCCTGCCTCTATATCAAAAAGCTCGAAGATGTTGACATGAATGTGCTGGAGGAATTGATAAAAAAGTCTTATGACTATATGAGCAAGTAGAGCGTCTGATCATGCCGTGACCTGATACGCCATATCCCAGAATCTGTTCTCGAGTTCTGCAACCGTCCTGAAGACATGTTTTGCACGCGCCTGGCTGTCAGAACCACCTTCAAATAGCGCTTCATTCGCCTGATTTTCCAGGGCGGCGACATACTCACCAAAGTTCTCGCTCCCCCAGCGTACGGCAAATTCGTCATAGGGTGGCGACATGGGACCGGGTTTACGCCATGCCTGGTTGTATGCGGCTTCGATTGCCCAGAATGCAACCGCCTGGGCCGCATACGGTTCGCTGCCCAGCGAAGCCATGAATTTTCTGTAATCGGCACCGGCTTTCTGCGTAGCGGTACAGAGATCCAAAGCTCGCTCCTGTGCCTTTTCGACAAACCAGATCAGTTCATCTTTCAATGCCCCGATGCCGCCCAGCAACGTATCCATGTGCTTTACCGGTGCAACCGACAGGAGACGCCCCGCCATGCGTGCAAATTCAGTAACGAACAGGTAATCCTGTACGAGCCAGGTATTGAATTGCGCAGGCGTAATCGATGCCGATTTGCATTCTGCAAGGAAGGGATGCCGGATGGCGCGATCCCATTCCAGCCTGTATTCGGTGGTCAGATTTTTGCAGGTTATTAACATAGTATTTTCCTTTGTACTGTTCTGCAGGTGAATCAGCCTGGATTCCGGCTTCTGCAGGCCGCCGCTGAAGATGAGGCAACCACTGAATAAATACTTCATTGCAAACACACGCGGATATATAGCGGAAGCAGATTGTTCCAGGCTGTTGACTTATGTGCAAATGCTTCTACTTCGATATTGATAACGCTTTCGGAATAAAAGATTGACACGTCCGAATAGAAACAACTATCTTATTTTGCATCGGAGGAACTTTTAACCCATTTACGAGGGAGGGAACATGCGCTTCCAGACTATAATGCTGTGCGCACTCTTAGTTGTCGGCTTTTCTGTAAGCTCACGTGCAGAGAAGGAAGCAAAAACGACCCGGAAAAAGGAGCCGGCGCAGGTTGCCGAAAAAGGCGAAGCCAAGCCAGAAGCTAAAGAGAAGGCAGCCAAAAAGGAAATCAAAAAGGCTGGGAGCAAAAAAGAAGAGAAATCCGGTGACTCAAAAAAACCAGAGAAAGCGGTAAAAAGCAAAGCGAAAAAAGAGGCGCCCGAAGCTGCAAAGGCACAATCACCAGAAAAATCATCTCCTGCGAAAAAAACCAAAAAGAATCCGAAAGCAACGGCTGAAAAACCGGCATCCCGGACGGAAAGCAAGAAAGCCTCCGTCAAAAAATCCGAACCGAAAATGAAAAAAGAGGCGACGGCCGCAAAAAAGACCGAAAAGAAAAAAGCCGTCAAGAAAGCACCTGTTGCCCCAAAAGCAAAGATGAAAAAAGCCAAAAAATCCTCTATGCGCAAAAAGCCTGCTTCCGGGAACATTCTAAAGGTAGCTCGTGCAGCAGCTTGCACCGAGATAGCCAACCACGAACCCAAAGGTAAAGCAAACGCATTTTCGCTCGATGAACTCCAGAGCAATAAAATTTATTGCTTCTCGCAAATTACCGGCGCACAAGGTGAAGCCAAGGTACATCACAAATGGTATCGCGACGGCAAACTTGTCGGTACAGTACCGCTTACTATTGCTTCCGCAAGCTACCGCACTTACAGTTTGCGCGAAAAGGACGAACTTTCTGCGGGCAACTGGAAGGTTGAAATCGTCAACCCGGATACCGAAACGGTGATGGAGGAAGTTGCGTTCGAGATCCAGTAACCATTTTGCACGTCGCATTGAAATCAACCCTGAAAGGCGGAAAAGCGCTTAGCGCTCCTTTCCGCCTTTTTCGTTGCAAGGCGCAGGCTCACACCTGCTGTGAAAAAAGCACGTGCCCCGTCCAAACCGCTACCCGCTTTCCTTTTGCGGAATTTACCACTTTTATGGACGCCTTCTCTTGCTAATGAGAAAAGCACGCAGTGCTATCCAGCGGCGGCTTTCCCCGTTTCCACCGGCATATTCGGTAACGGGAGTACCGGGCAATCGGCTTTGGTCACAGGAAAATGCACTGCATTTTCGTATATTTGTAACTCGCGTCAAGAGTTTCGTTGTATCATGAAAACAGATACGTAACCTATGCGACATTATCTCGAAATACTCGAATACGCCATCGGCGGCATCGGCATTGCAGTAATCGTGTGGGGAGTTATCATCAGCATAATTCAGTTGGCGGTACTGGAGACAAAGCGGACGCGGGGAATAAACATTTGCAAACCACGTGAACTGATCAGGCTGCATCTCGGGTCGTATTTGTTGCTGGGACTGGAAATACTGGTTGCCGCCGACATTATTCGCACCGTGATTACCCCGTCTATTGAGGAACTGATAGTTCTCGGTTCAATCGTTGCGATACGTACCGTACTCAACTATTTCCTCAATAAGGAATTAGGTGCGCACAATTGCGGCGACTGAGTTTTTTCGAATACGCAAGGAGTTCGTTCCTCGCACCCCCATTACACTGAGGACCGGGGCAAATTGCATATTCGAGGGAAATTCCAACTAAAGGATCACCTGCAGATGGCCTACCAAAAAATCGAAAATTACGCAATGATCGGCGACATGCATTCGGTCGCGCTGATAAGCATAGCGGGCTCGATCGACTGGTTTTGCTACCCCCGCTTTGACTCACCCAGTGTGTTCGCTGCGATGCTCGATGACAAAAAAGGCGGCAGCTTCTCGATATCTCCAAAGAAGGATTCGGTCACGCCAAAGCAGTTTTACTGGCCGGAAACCAATGTGCTGATAACCCGCTTTCTCAGCCCCGACGGCGTGGGTGAAATATCCGACTTCATGGCGGTATCCGAAAAGCACGACCCGCAC
Source organism: Chitinivibrionales bacterium (assembly GCA_014728295.1). Classification (GTDB taxonomy): domain Bacteria; phylum Fibrobacterota; class Chitinivibrionia; order Chitinivibrionales; family WJKA01; genus WJLW01. Next base: position 93,918 of record WJLW01000015.1, read on the forward strand.
AATCCGCACAATCACCGGCGACTGTATCGCATGGTTAAGCAGGTGCGCGGGAGTATGACATTTCAATTGACGTGTGAACCGGCATTCAATTATGCCCGCGACAAAATGACTTTTTCGCCTACTCCGACCGGTGTAGCCTTAATTTCCGACAGCCGGGCAATGCAGCTTTCGGCAAATGTGCAGCTTGACATTACAGATGCAGGCTGCTATTCGGAATTTACGCTTGAAGAAGGCGGGCAGGTACTATTCGTACTTCAGGAACGTTGCGAGCAATGTGCGACAGAGGGAATCACACCAAATGAAGCCGGTGACGAATTCAACGAAACAGTTGCCTACTGGCGGTCCTGGATATCTCAGTGCACCTATACCGGGCGCTGGCGTGAGATGGTCTATCGTTCGGCACTGGCGCTCAAACTGCTTACGTATAAGCCTACCGGCGCCATTGTTGCGTCACCGACGTGCAGTCTCCCCGAAACACTGGGCGGCGAGCGTAACTGGGACTATCGCTATACCTGGATTCGAGATGCGGCATTTACGCTCTACGGGCTGCTACGCATTGGCTTCACCGAAGAGGCCGGTCAATTCATGAAGTGGCTCGAAGCGCGTTGTCACGAATTGAATCCCGACGGCTCGCTGCAAATAATGTACGGCATCAATGGTGAGCATAAGCTGGAGGAGCAGAAACTGGATCACCTGGACGGCTATCGCGGTTCTCGCCCCGTGCGCATCGGTAATGCCGCATACAATCAACTGCAACTTGACATTTACGGCGAATTGATGGATTCCGTCTATCTCTACAACAAATATGGAAGCCCGATATCTTATGATTTGTGGAGCCATCTGCGCAGGCTGACCAACTGGGTATGCAGAAACTGGAACCAGCCCGACGAAGGCGTGTGGGAGACCCGCGGCGGCAAACGCCATTTTGTGTATTCCAAAGTCATGTGCTGGGTGGCGCTTGACCGGGCAATACGCCTGGCGGATAAGCGTTCGTTTCCATCCGAACGCTCTGAGTGGCTCACGGTACGCGACAGGATATACGAAACCATAATGGAGCAAGGCTGGAATGCAAAACGCGCTGCCTTCGGCCAGTATTTCGGCAGCGAAACACTGGATGCTGCAAATCTCATTATGCCGCTGGTGTTCTTTTTATCCCCCACCGATCCGCGCATGATCAGCACGCTGGATGCAATTCTGGAATCGCCGCAGAACGGCGGACTTGTCTCCGACAGTCTGGTTTACCGATACAACATTGACCAATTCAACGACGGTCTGAAAGGCACAGAGGGTACCTTCAACATATGTTCATTCTGGCTGGTGGAGGCACTTACCCGTGCGGGTCGACTCGACAGAAAGCGACTTGAGCGCGCCCGACTGATATTCGAGCAGATGCTGGGCTATGCAAACCATGTAGGACTATACGCCGAGGAGACCGGCCCCACCGGTGAAGGACTGGGCAATTTTCCGCAGGCATTTACTCATCTGGCCTTGATAAGTGCGGCATTTAATCTTGATCGTGCCCTGGGGAGCAAAAAGTAGCGACCTGAGATGACCTTCGGTTAAAGGCCCGATCCCACAGCCGCATAGTGCACTTTCCTTTCACGCACCGGCAACGATAAAAATGCATCGATTCCAGTTGCAGCCGCGAGTGGAACGAATGAGCATGCTGCGCCATTCGCAAGGCGGGCGGATGACCAGCTTTTCGGGGCGATGAAATTGTTGCATTGGGATACTCATAGTTGCCGGTCACGCAGACTCGAAGGCACGAAGTTCAATTTTACCTGCAGCCGGTTCCGCAATGAGACTGTCCAGCCTGTATAATCCAAACACGAAGAGACACGACGATGCATAAACGCATCACACAGAATGCGAGAATGTATCAATTATGCTTCATTTGCATCACCTAAGTTGTTGTGTGTGCACGACCGTCTCCAGTTGGTTCAAGCAGTATCATAAACGTAAATTCATAATTTTGAATTACTTACCTACGTCGATGGGCACTGCGACCAAAACTCTTCATGTTTGTGCACGCAATTTGATGTAGAGTTTTGTTCAGATCAGAAATAGACATATTCAATCAACCAGGAGGTACACATGCCAGGTGGTGATAGAACAGGACCATGGGCAATGGGTGCGATGACAGGCAGAGCGGAAGGCTTTTGCACGGGCAAACCGGTTCCGGGATATGCCAGTTATGCGCAGGGGCACGGTTTCGGTCGTGGTTTTCGCGGCGGCGGACGCGGCAAAGGTTGTGGCATGCAATATGGACGCGCCAGCACGCCCGGCTGGTTTCCCGGCGTTGCTTATCCCGCTCCAACGCAGGAACAGGAAATGGAAATGCTGAAAAGTCATTCAGCCGTACTCGAAAACCAACTTGCAGCAGTAAAACAACGACTCCAAAGCATACATGATGGGTCAACTCAACAAAGTAAATAAATCATTAAGCTCACTGCGCATTGATTACGAAAAATGCACCGGCTGCGGCAAATGCGCAGAAGTATGTGTCGTGGACGGGGTTGTTCTTGAATACGGAAAGGCCGTATTTAATATCAAATGTAAAGAATGCGGAGTGTGCGTGCTGAAGTGCCCCGAAAATGCTCTGGAGCTTTGAATGGTTTTGGTATTCACTTCGCACACTTTTGAGCATGACCATTCGGCAATCTCAACCTCAAGCTTCATAAAACCGCAGCGCCGGCAGGAGGGACACGTTGAGTGATGTTAGATGCAAGGGAAGTCTGACATAAAACTCCGGCCGGCGACGGCGGTATTTTCGACAGGTTTTTTTATGTACGTTAACGGAAATTGTGCGCGTGAACATCAAGATACTTTTTGATAACTATTCCGGCAATGAGCGTCTGCGTATCGGATGGGGCGTTTCGTTCCTCATTGATGAAACCATTTTGTTTGATACCGGCGAAAACGGCGACTGGTTGCTGCACAATATGGATTTGCTGAATGTCGACATCAGCAAATTAGCAGCAGTGGTCATATCACATGATCACTGGGACCATACCGGCGGGCTGGCAACGCTGCTTGCAAACAAAAACGGCCTGCTTGTTTACGGATGCGAAGGATTCAGTCCGGAATTTTGCGCGATGGTCCAGCATGCAGGCGGCAAGCTTATGGAGTACCGGCATTCGATCGAAATTGCCCCCCATATTTACGTTAGCGGGGAGATAACCGGTGAATACAAGCAAGCGCCCATTTCCGAACAAGCACTGATTGTTGAGGAAAACAACGACATAACCATTATCACCGGCTGTGCACATGCCGGCATATGCCGGGTTGTCGGCAGAATTCAGGAGGAATTCCCCGGCAGAGAAATCCGCCTGCTTATGGGGGGCTTCCATCTGATGACGGAACAGATTGCGGATATACATAAAATTGCCCATGATCTCAGACTGCTGGGTATTCAAAACGTGGGCCCGACACATTGCTCGGGAGAAGCAGCTATTGACATTTTCAAAACAATATTTGGAAAACACTGCATCGCAATACAAACAGGACTGATGCTGGATACACATCGACTGCCGGCGTGAAGCCGCAGTTTGGTGATGCCGGCATCACGACAACAAACGTCTTACACCACGCCAGACAGAGACATCGAAAACAGGAGGTAGCTATGCCCCGAGGTGATGGAACCGGACCCTGGGGATGGGGCGCCGGAACAGGCAGAAGAATGGGCGGATGCCGGAGACTTTTCACTCCTGGCGGAAGATTGCGTTTTCACCGCATCGGCATAGCGAGTGCGCTCATACCGATTGCTGGTGCAGCCCTGAAAGATGCCTTGAATCCTGCAGGCTATCTGCAAACCTTTGTGCGCAAAATGCTCTCGCAACAATCCAGCAGCAATCGCAAAAAAGTTGATGCTCATTATACTGTATTCGATGAGATTCGGGACAGGTCTGTTTAAAAAAACGGATATGGTCGAAAGGTGTGTTTCATGAATATCGCGGTCGCCAGCGGCAAAGGAGGAACCGGCAAAACGACGGTTTCAACTAATCTTGCCTGGGTGCTTTCGCAGCGGGGCCATTGCGTTGCCTATCTGGATTGCGACGTCGAAGAACCCAACGGGCATCTGTTCCTCAAACCGGACATCACCGAAAAGCGCCAGGTGAGTATCCCCGTGCCGCTTATTGACGAGAGTGCATGCGACGGCTGCGGTCAGTGTGCTCAAATTTGTCAATTCAATGCGATTGTGTGTCTGGGCGGCAAAGCAATGGTTTTTCCGGAGCTGTGTCATGGCTGCGGGGGCTGCAGCTTAGTCTGTCAGCAGCTTGCGATCTCCGAGCGCAGCAGGTCAATCGGTGTTGTTGAATCAGGAGCGTGCGGGTCGATTTCATTCGCGCAGGGAAAACTTGACGTCGGTGTTGCGATGAGTCCCCCGCTTATACGCGAGGTCGTGGCCGGTCCGCGCTGCCAAAACATCGCGATCATTGATGCGCCTCCGGGGACATCATGTCCGGTAATTACCTCATTGAGCAAAGCCGATTTTGTTCTTCTGGTAACGGAACCAACGCCATTCGGCCTGCACGACCTCAAGCTCGCCATTGACATGGTGGAAGCAGTAGCATTGCCGTTTGGTGTTGTCGTTAACAGGCATAGCCCCGAAAATCAAAGTGCCCGTCGGGTTTGTAGCGAGCGAAATGCTCCGATCTTATGCGAAATACCCGACGATAGAAAGATTGCCGAGGTGTATTCGAACGGCAATCTTGCATCGCAGAAGCTACCGGAATATGCCGCGCTGACAACGTCGCTCTGGAGCAAGGTAGCTGCGCAGCTCAGATCGGCACGGCCGGCATCACTGCCATGACGCCGGACTATATGCGCAGCTATCGTCAAAGGTAAGAATTTCAATACTTGTTGAGTTGTTTGCAATTCAAGATGTCACCCCGGCTCTAATCGGGAATTCAATATACGCTTCACTATGAAAGAAATTGTCATCATCAGCGGCAAAGGCGGCACCGGCAAAACAAGCCTGGTCGCCTCATTTGCAGCTCTTGCTCAAAACGCCGTGCTTGCCGATTGTGACGTAGATGCCGCAGACCTGCACCTCATCCTGACCCCCAGGGTACAGCAAACCCACCCATTCAGCGGCGGCAAGCAGGCTACCATCATAGCTGAAAAATGCACCGGCTGCGGTAAATGCAGTGAATTGTGCCGCTTTGAGGCCATTTCGCAGATTCCGGCGACAGGAACAACCAGGCAAGCAGTGTATCACATCGATCCTGTTGCCTGTGAGGGGTGCGGCGTGTGTGCCTGGTTCTGCCCGGATAAGGCAATTGATTTCAGCGACGCAATTAACGGACACTGCTACCTTTCCGACACGCGCTACGGACCGATGGTGCATGCCGGACTCGGAATTGCCCAGGAAAACTCCGGCAAACTGGTTACTCTTGTCAGAAAAAAAGCGCGTGAAATTGCGGAAAGGGACGGGAAAGAATTTATACTCGTCGACGGATCGCCCGGCATCGGTTGCCCGGTTATTGCCTCAATTACCGGTGCAGACCTGGTGCTCATAGTAACGGAACCGACGCTGTCCGGAGAACATGATCTCAAGCGCGTAGCGCAACTCGTTACGTATTTTAAGATACCGGCGCTGGTATGCATCAATAAATACGATCTGAATCCGGTGATTTCCGATCGCATCATTCGGGATGCACAACAGCGTGGCAGTGCGATTGCCGGAAAGGTGCGCTATGATACCGTCTTCAGCACGGCTCAATCTCTGATGCAACCTGTCGTCGAAATTGACGGCAGCAAGACCGCAGAGGAGGTGACGGACATCTGGTGCACGTTGCTTGACATTTGCACTTCTCGTGCCTGAATATGCACAGCCCGTGTGATCAACCCAACGAGCAATTCTTACCATGCACAATGTTAGCCGGACAGACGTTCAGCATCTGCACACCTTTTTCGCCGACTATGTCCTGGGCTACTATGGCGATGATCGGGAAGTTAATGAAGCCATCAAGATAAAAGAGGACCATTCCCGGCGCGTCGTGCGGGAAATGCTTGACATTGCCGACTCACTCAATCTCAGGGAAGAGCAGCGGTGCATTGCCGAAATAGTGGCATTGTTGCATGACATCGGCAGATTTGAGCAATATCGACAGTATCGCACATTCGCCGATGCAAAATCCAAAAATCATGCGCATCTGGGCGTTATTGCCCTGGTCAACCACGATGTCATGCGTCATCTTTATTCCGACGACGGCGATCTCATTTTGAACGTTATTTCTCACCATAATGTTCTGCGTATCCCGCCGTCCCGGGACAATGAATATCTGATGTATCTCAAAATGCTGCGTGATGCCGACAAGATAGATATTTTGCATGTGCTTTCAAAATATTATCTTAGTGATAGCCAATCCCGGGTGCCCGCGCTCGAATTGGACCTTGCGGACGATCCGGTGGTATCAGACAGGATTTTCGATGAAATCGTCCGGGGAAACAACGCGCAGCTCAAAGACGTCGAAACCTTAAACGATTTCAAAGCCCTGCAAATGGCGTGGGTCTTTGACATCAATTTTCAGCGAGCATTCGAAATTGTCCGGCAACGCAGCTATCTAAAGCGCTTATACGAAAGCATGCCACATTCCGAACGCATCAACCTCATATATGCAGCCACTTCAGAATACCTGGAAAGGAAATGCGGAGATGACCGATCCGTTAACGCCGTACGGTAACAAACCAATGGTGACACCGATTGTCAACGCCGTCAACTATCATTACAAATCATTCGAAGTCCTGCGGCAGATCACCGACGGGGTGATTGACGGCTACACGTACCACCGGGACGACAATCCCACCGTGCGTAATGTCGAAACGATCATCGCTCAAATGGAGCAAGCGCAAGATTGCATTATCTGCACGTCCGGCATGGCTGCCTGTTCGCTGATATACTTTACGTACCTGAGTAAGGGCGATCATATCATCCTCTTTCATGATATCTATGGCGCACATTACAAAGTTTCCCTCATCCTGGAACGCATGGGTATCGACATCACCTGGCTGGACGCTGACCAGAGTGATAGCATTGCCGACCATATCAACAGCTCGACGCGCATGATTTTCTGTGAAACTCCGAGCAATCCCCTCTGCAAAGTCGTTGACATAGCAGAAACTTCGCAAACGGCGCATGCAGCCGGGGCCCTGTTTGTCGTGGATAACACATTTGCCACACCATTTCATCAAAATCCGCTCGAACTGGGCGCGGATCTGGTTGTACACAGCGCCACCAAAGCTCTGGGCGGCCACAACGATTTGATGGCAGGCGCCATTGCCGGCAGCAAAGACGATTACGAAAAGCTCTGGTTCAGTCGCCAGGCCGTCGGCACAACCCTCGATGCCTATTCGGCGTCTCTGTTGGAGCGCGGCCTGAAAACATTCGAAATGCGCTCGCAACGTATGTCCGAGAATGCGCTTGCGGTAGCCGAACACCTTAACTCCCGCAAAGAAATTTCACGCCTGTCATACCCGGGATTGCGCACCGATAGCGGGCATGCAATCGCACACAAGCAGATGAAAAACGGTTACGGCGGCTTGCTCGCTTTTGACGTTGGCGAGTCCGAGGAGGACGCCAGGCGCTTCATCGGCAATTTGCAGCGGATATACCACGCCGTCAGCCTGGGGGCGACCGAATCGCTGGTTTGCATTCCTTTCCTGACAACCATGCTTTATATGCCCGAAGAACGGCGTACAACATTTGGCGTGCAACGCAATACCGTACGCTTTTCGGCCGGCATTGAAAAAGCTGAGTTGCTGCTGGAGGATATCGACCAGGCGCTTGACAAAATGTAATATCTGCATATTTTTCTGGATGATTGGGATGCACTATGAAGCGAAAAACAAGCACCCCTGACCTGCACGCCGGTGCACTGTGCATGCTAATATTGAGCATGTCGGCAGTATCGGCTGCATCAGAGACGGTTTCGGATTTCGACGGCAATGCCTGGCGCAGCAGTCTTTCATTTTCGGATTCAGCCATCGGCAGGTTGAACACCTTTCCCCAAACGGATGGTTTTTCATTGCGATGCGTCAAAAATGTCGTTTTTGATGCACAGACCGTGGTGGATAGTCTGGCGATTTCTCTGAGCCGAATATCAACCTACAGCGCGAGTGCCGAAATTGTCAAACGTAATCCCTGCAATGTGCAACGCAGTACAGGTCACTACTGGTATCACCAACCGGAATCTGCCATGATAACCATTGGTATCGATACCTTTACCACCCTTGATTCGAGAGGCTGTTCCAGCCTTCTGGAAGGATATTCAATACTGGTAGCCCCGGTTTTATCCGCCGAACCGGTTTCCAGAATGGTGCAGGCCGGCGCCGAATTGCGGGACAGCACCGGTGATACGGTTGAACTGGTTCTGGAATTCGACAGTACAACCTATACCTACTGCATCGATACGAAACAGTGGACCGTCGCATCAATACAAAACAACGGCAAAGCCCCGTTCTCTGCTGATTACTATTACGATGAGTTTAACGGTATTCCGGTGCTCAGCATGGTTGCGGTTGATGGTGACACATCGCTTGCGCAGGGCGGCTATCGCTTCAGCAGTATTCGCCTGAACGGACAGCTTGACGTGCACCCGGCATCACGACCCAAGAAGAGTTGCCCGGTTAAAATCAGCTATCATCAGCATATACTCAACCTGACGTTCTCTGCTGATATGGTCGGCAGGCGAAATCTGATCATAACCACGTTGTCCGGTCGCGTCCTGTATCATTGCCGACTCCCGCGATACCAGACCGAAATCGCCATTGACATGCTTTCACACAAGCACGTGATATCCGGCGGAACCTATCTGCTTACCATACAATCCGGAAGCGGCCAACACACCGCACCCACTACCCTGTTGCGACAGTGAGAAAAAGTATGCGCGTAACCGCAATTATTGCTATCAGCGCCGTGATCATCTTTTGGCCCGCAGGAGCGCATGCGTCCAGTTGGGCGCAGATCAGCCAGAAATTCCGCAGTTGCGAAAGCAAATTCAAGCGGTGCGAACGTCACTATGCGGCGTTTACCTCGCAACTTCGACGGGTCACTACGCTGCAGCGCTCCGCCGGCGCCGCATCACGCTCACAGCAGGACGAGCTTCTCCAGAGCATTGACGCCAAAGACACGTATTTCAAAAACCGTATCGATCGCATTGCGCGCATGTCGAAAAAAATCGGCAAAGATATTCGCACCGGCAGTTCATCCGGTTCGAGCTGTCCCAATTGCATTGTTTCAAGTGTAAACCTTTACTGTCGTCAATGCGAATCTCTTTTTGGCGATCTTAATGAAATCTCGGCGCAGCTTCGGCGCAAAGAAAATAAGCTTGTGCGTGATCGCAATGCGGCTGCGTTAATTGCCCGCAACGATAATATATTGCAACAAGCCGCCCCGCAGACTGCATCATCAGTTTCCGCAACGAGCCTGGAGGAAGCACGCGCAAAACAAAAGCTTGCAAAAAAGAAGCTGGCTGCCGGCAAACGCCGGGAAGCAATGACGCTGGCGCTGGATGCTCAGGCGCTGTTGGACGCGGTATATGCCGACGCCCCTTCGCAAACAGAAGAGTTAGAAGCGCTTCTTGACCGGGGAAAAGTGCTGTGCGCGACATCAGACAGTAAGACGGCAGGCACAGTCTACGAAAAAGCCGTGCAGCATTATGAAAAGTACCGGTGGCTGGCATCTGAGAATAAAACGCACGAAGCCGCCCAGGAAAAAGCCATTGCCCGCCAACTCATAAAACAGGCCATTCAACTGGCAACCCGCCAAAAGTAGTTATTTACTCATGAAGAAAGCGATTGCAGCGGCACTACTGCCGGTATTATTGTGTGGGGTGACATTTGCAGATGCTCCCGCATCTTCGGATTCTGTCACGTACCGGCGCGCGAAGCAGGAGTTGCTCAGGCTCGATAGTGCAGGATATGCAACCTTTATCGCCGCTGCCGACGAACTGGCGCAATTAGGTCTTTACCCACAGGCTGTGCAGCTCTTGTCGGCGCAGAAGGTCGAAGTGGGGGGCGATAGTTCCCGTGCCCCGCACGACTCGGTACAACCGCTGCGCTGGAGGATACAAACCGGCGGTGAGTACCTTGACTACAACGATCCCCAAACGCGGCGGGACAAAAATGAAATTATTGATCCGCACCTGCTTGACGATCAACGCGGGTATGGGTCTGTTGCTGCAACGTGGAGACCGGCGACAGGACCGGCAGGCCTGATCCGGCCGGAAATAGAGCTCTCCTCCCGCAATGCCCTTGGAAAGCTCAGCGTTTGTGCACTTTTGCTGGACAGCCTGCTTGTTTGTGACCTTGAAGGATCAGCCGAAAAGCGATTCTGGCACGATGTATACGACACCGTGATCACACCACGCGGCAATTCCTCTCTAAAAATTGTCGACAGCAAATTTGTCGGCGACAGGCGCGATGCGCTGGATGTTGTCTCAGGAGGAGCGCAGGTAACCATAACGAATCGCAATCGACATCGGCGCGTCACGTTGTCTCTGCCGTTGCGCATCGCGGCACGGCATTACCGCTCGGGCAAGCCGCCGTTTACCTCCTTTGCTGAGTATGGCGTTATGCCGGAAATCACCCTGGCAACTCGAGACTATACACAAACAGTCTTGCTGCAATGCGAGGCAAACTACGCGGATTTTGCCACGATTACCCTTGAAAATGCCCGGCGGGATACTGCGGACAGGCTCATCATACGCCCGGAGATTTCGCACGCTGTATGGCGCGATGCGTATTCGCTTGACTCACGCTTTTCATACCTTTACGAAAATTATCGGCAGGCCGACTTCCCGCAGAGCTGGGGCAGTGTTTCGCTGGAATCGAAATTCGGCCATCGATTGCTCCAACGGATGCACCCTTCATTTGCCGTCGCGTATCGCCACGAGAATTCACGGCGCGTGCACAATCCGGCGTGGCGTGAAATTACCGGTCTGGTGGTCAATTCCGTCAATCCGATCACCAATGATACCATCTACGACACGACCTTCGCCGACAAAACACAGAAGCTGGATTATCTGGTGCACGGGGACTACGTCAAGCTCGTTCCATCCGTGTCACTTGAAATAGTAAAAATACTGTCAAGCAACCTGAGCTTTGCCTACGAGGAATCCTGGCAAACCGATTTTCGCTTGCGCCGGCAATTAGCCCCTACCGGCAAGGACACGATCCTCTGGCAGGATTATCTGGGCGAAGCGTTGCGCTCGTATGAGCCTGAAATCGGCCTGAGACTGAAACGTGCCGCGATAACGGCATCGCTGAGTAGCGCATACCGGTTCACCACGTCCAAAAAGCAGGGAAAATACGATTATGACCAGCGCTCGGCCTGGCGCTTTAGCGCAGATATCAATTTCCAGCCGCGTAAATGGTTGTCTTGCTTTGCGATATTCGACGGAGAATTCAGCCGTTATGATCAACAACGTACAACACAATCGAATATTTCTCTATCCGGCGCAATCGCCGCTTCGTTTTAAGCGAGGAATCGCCCGGCTCTAATTTGAACCAAGTATGCAATGCCTTGTCTGAGCGCCTGCAAATATGCTAATTTTAAACAATTTAATTTTTCCTTGTTTCAGGGAATGCAAATTTACTATCTTATCCGTAAACTTAAAACACTCTTTTTCAGGGAACTATCATGAGCGTAATGCCCTCGATTGATTCGAATGAAACAATTGCCCGCTATATGAAAGAAATTGCGGGGTGCAAACCGTTATCCGCAGCCGAAGAACAGCGCCTTTCTCGAGAAATCCAGAAAGGCAGCAAAACAGCGTTGGCAACGCTGGTGAAGGCCAATCTGCGATTTGTTGTCAGTGTTGCCCGGCAATACCAGAAGCAGGGTGTAGAGCTTGCCGATTTAATAAATGAAGGCAATATGGGCCTTATTCGCGCCGCAAAGAAATTCGATCCCAACAAAAATTTCAAGTTTATCTCATATGCGGTCTGGTGGATCCGCCAGGGAATTCTGCAGGCACTGGCTCATCAATCAAGAATTACCAAAATCCCCTCAAATAAAGTGCTGATGATCTCCAAAATTGACAAGGTCAAGGCAAAAATCGAACAGAAACTGCTGCATAAGCCGGACTACCATGAAATTGCCCGCGAGTTGAATACGCCCGAAAAGACAATCAAAGAGATTATGGCAATTGCCAACCGGCACGCCTCCCTCGATGCAGAAGTCAATCCCAACGGGACTATACGCCATATCGATTTGCTGCAGGACCGCTCCAAGCCCGTCGATTCGCTGATTTTTGACAACGGCCTGCGCGAAGCAGTTCGGAAATCTCTCTCCAAGCTCGAGGAACGGGAGATGGAAATCATCAAGATGTATTACGGCATCGACTACGAAGTCCAGCATACGCTTGATGAAATTGCCGCCTCTTTTAATATCACCCGGGAACGCGTCCGACAGGTTAAGCAGAAAGCGCTGGGTTACCTTCGCAACAGCAAGCGCATGCAGCATTTGCAAAAGGAATTTGCTGTGTAAATCAATCACCCCGGCAGCCTCATACCCACAGCTTTTGCCGTGCATCACCGTTGCGCATCTTCCCGCCGCATCTGCCGGGATATGGCGTACTTTTTCATTTTGCGATAAAGCGATGTACGATGAATGCGTAATTCCCGGGCGGTTTCCTGATAATTCCAGCCGTTGCGTTCGAGCGCGTTGAGTATAAACGACGACTCGACTGATTTGAAATCAACGGTATTTTCGTGCTGATCGGGCGTTCGCTGGACATGCCGAATAGTATCGGGAAGATGCTGCAATTCGATATATCCCTTCGGGCAAATAACGAAAGCGTATTCAACAGCATTTTCCAGCTCGCGAACATTGCCCGGATAATCATACGCCATGAGCGCGGCAAGCGCTTCGTCGTGTAGTCCCCTGATGCGCTTCTTTTGTTTGACATTAAGCCTGCGAATGAAATAATCGGCCAACACCGGAATGTCGTCGCGGCGGTCTTTGAGCTGCGGGATTGTAAGATTAATGACATTGAGCCGGTAATACAAATCTTTGCGAAAGGCGCCCTGCTCCGTCTCCTTGAGCAAATCTTTGTTGGTAGCCGCGATAATGCGCACATCGGCATGCCTGGTAGCATCACTTCCCACCGGCTCGTAGGTCTTGTCCTGCAATACACGTAGCAGTTTGATTTGCATTGCCGTGCTGGTTTCACCGATTTCATCCAGAAATATGGTCCCGCCCTCGGCTTTGGCGAACCTTCCCCGGCGATCGAATTTTGCGTCGGTAAAGGCCCCGGCCTTGTGACCGAATAATTCCGCTTCGAGCAGATTATCAGGAAGTGCGCCACAGTTAACGGCAACAAACGGTTTGCCGCTGCGCATGCTCAACGAGTGCAATGCCCGCGCAAAAAGCTCCTTGCCGGTACCGGTCTCACCACCCAGCAATACGGTTGAATTGCTGACGGCAATTGTCGGCAGTTTGGCAAACAATTGCTGCATCGAGCGATTGATGCTGACGATATTGTAATAAGATGCCGCACCGCTTTGCGATGGTTCGTACGAAGTATCATGCGATAAGTCCCGGAACGTTTCAATTGCGCCGCCGACACTTCCGTCCTCGCTCGTTAGGAGTGAAGTCGCAATGGATATGGTTTTTTGCTGTCCCGATGCAGATACGATACGCACCACTCGCTCGAAGCTCTTCTCACCGGATACAATCATCTTTTCGAGCGGACAATCTCCGGCACAGCACTCCGAGCGCAATATCTCAGAACAGGGTTTATGTAATGCCGATTTGCGGTCTACCTCGATTATCTGCTCCGCACTGCGGTTAAAGAAAACGATATGCTTGTCTTTGTCAACCGCCATGATACCTTCGGGGATGGCGTCGAGCAGTGCGCCGAGTCGTTTGGATGACCAGTTCATAGGAGGGTATCCCTGAATCGAAATACGTGATTCTCTAAAATACATGATGCGATTTCGCATCTCAAAGATGACCGAAGTGATGCGCAAATGCATCACAGAGGATTCTGCAGTACGAAAGCAACCAGCATGAGCAACAACGTTCAAGTTTATATCTTATTGATTTTATGCAGCTTAGATGAGGGACAGAAAAACCGGCCTTTGATTTGCGTGGCAAGAAAGGCATGAAAGTTGGCATTCCAGTTGATGGTGAACGGGTGCATGCTACGCTCGATTTTGCAGAAAACGTGCTTATTTCCGAATGCAAAGCCAGCAAAGTGGTCTCAACGAGACCGGTTCATCTGGATTCACCCTTTCCTCCTCTACGTGTGACGCAATTAACCCAATGCGGTGTGCAACTGGTGATTTGCGGAGGAATTTCCAATGCACTGCTGACTATGCTGATTCACTGCAATATTGAAGTAATTCCAAATGTCAACGGATCCCTGCAAGAGGTTATGCGTGCCTATCTGGCCGGCAATTTCGACAAGCGTCGCAGAATCGGCGGTTGCTGCTCACATCAACGGCGTCGCAAACGCCGGCGAGGGTTTTTATCGTGATGCTTTTTACGATATCCGCCGGCATAATGCGGTGCAATCCCCACGTCGCTTTTCCGGTCACTTATACTGGGGAGGGAGGAAATCTATTAGCTACTTGCACATGAATCACTATCAAAAAACATTCACACGTATGCAGCGTGATCACCACAGCAAGTGCATTTTCAATTCGGTGAATAAGAGTATCGGCACATCACTGCGCACAGCATTCGATGATGAAGGCCGCCTAAACGGTACGTTTTTTTGTCACGAAGCATACCAGGGATATGATGAAATGCTGCACGGCGGGGTCATCTCGGCGGTGGCGGACGCCGTCATGGCCAAATGCCTGATGGGACACGGGGTGCTGGGCTACACCTACAAACTGAATGTACGCTTCATCAAGCCGGTCACAATAAACAATCCGCTCGCAATTAGCTGCTACATCGATAAAGTACATTACAACAAGCTGTTTCGGATGAAAGCAAGTATGTCACAAAACGGAAGCGACCAGATGCACATACGTGCCGACGGAGATTTCTTCAAAGTCAATTGAAAGGGAAACCCATGAAAATTGCACTGACCAGTAAAGGCAAAACGCTTGATGATCAGATCGATCCGCGTTTTGGGCGAGCAGCCTGGTTCATCGTGTATGACACCGAAACGAATGAATCATCGGTGCTGCCCAACGAACAAAACGTGACGGCGGCCCAAGGAGCCGGGATTCAGGCGGCGCAGACGATCGCTTCCTCCGGAGCTACCGTCCTGGTCACCGGTAATTGTGGCCCAAAAGCATTTACCGCCCTGCAAGCAGCAGACGTATCGGTATTCAGCGGAGTTGCGGCAACGTGCAAGGAAGCAATTGAATCGTTGCGACGTGGTGATATGTCACCCGCCGAGGGAGCATCAGTAGAAGGACACTGGTAACGACACCCAATACCAGTCATCCAATATATCAAACACACTTAATCGAGGAGCAATCAGATGAAAATCGCAATCCCTTGTGTCAACAAAAAATTAAGTCGGCACTTCGGTCACTGCCAACACTTTGCCCTGATTGAGGCTGATAGGCAAGCCAAACAAATCGTTGCGGCGCAAATGCTCGATGCACCGGAACACGAACCCGGCCTGCTGCCACGCTGGCTGGCCGAAAAAGGGGTCAATCTCGTCATTGCAGGTGGTATGGGATTTCGTGCCCAGCAAATCTTTGAGCAAAACGGCATCGAAGTTCTGGCCGGCGTCCCGGTTGATGAGCCCGAAAAAATCGTCTCGGCCTGGTTGCAGGACAAGCTTGAGGTGGGAGTTAACACCTGCGATCATTAGCAGCGCTGCAATTGCGATCATGTATGCGAAGTTACGTCTTTGGATGATGTCCTATTATTCCTTTGAGTCGGCGGCTACGAAATTTTGCTTCGGCCAGTTTCTGATAATCTGCATCACTTCCCGTACCCAAACGCATTCGCAGTGCATTGGGCATGACTCAAGATTGGTACTATCCTTGCACGCACCAACGCAATCCACATGGTGATAGTGATTCCCCTGAAATACCGGACCTTGGTACATATGCTTGAATTCGAAGGCCGATATCGCCATCGTCGATTTGCATGCATGATGATTGAACGCAATTGCGCTCAGCTCGGGATGCATTGGTAATGCAAAATAGCCGCACAACCCAACGCCCTCATCACTTAAAAAGCGTTCGAGTGTATCCCACTCCTGACCGCACGAGCAGGCTTTGAACATACCTACCTCCGACAAGCGTTCAATTAAAATACCGGATATCTGGTTTTACTTGTTGCATACCTTCAAACCTCGAAATAATGTTCACAAATAATGTTGACATAAATACCATTGCATGTCAAATACAAAACTTAAATTGAGCATTACAACAAAAAGCATTCCGGTAATTCGCAAAGAACAGATCGTCGGCATCACCATTGACGAAGAGGTGTACGGCCACAATATCAACCCGCTCACCAACATCGTGCGTGAAGATGGCATGCATCCATTGCGACCAGTTTGTATGAACGGTATTACGGGGCGCAACTCCAGCTACGTGCATGAGCTAATTATGCAAAATTTTTCTTATTTTGGTGGCGATTTCGGAAGTACGCAGCGGCTTCATGACAAACTCCTTAACCCCGGCACTTATAGCCTGGGATTCATCAACGACGTTGCTATAGCCGGTACACAGAATGATCGGCATGTCGGGACGCAGCGACAAGACTGCTCTGGACAACTCCATACCGCTCATTTCGGGCATGGTTTGATCGGTGATAAGTACATCAAAAGAACCCGGCGATTTACGAAATGCAGCAAGTGCCTGCGTTCGGTAATATCCTGCACGTGAACGATGGTATAGATAAAATTGCCCTCCGCATCAAATACCGGTATCGACGGGAATTGCCTGCTCATGGCAACAACCGTCACCTTTCCTATTGAAGCAAGCCCTCCTGCATTGACATGGCGTTTACGCAATGCGATGGTGATGTTTCCTCCCCGGGGCATACAGATTGGATAATTCGCTACAAAGATAGAACCTTCCACTGCACAGTGAGCGGCCTGGTTGTCATTTGCGCTATCAATGGGCCTTCCTGGATACATGGGTGACGCAGGATTTTGTGCCGAAGCTCGACTTACCATACCGAGATGAAAGATTCAAAATTTTTAAATTCACTTTCTAGATTAGAAAGCACCTGCGCTGCCCGCGCACAATCACCGGCGGCGCCTGCTTGCTCCATTTTATATGCTGTATCCTTCAGTGCCCCCGCACTTACGGATGCGGCGGCTCCTTTGAGTGCGTGTGCCAGCCGGCTGATAGTATCCCCGTCTTCACATTCAACAGCTTGGTTCAGCTTGGCGATTTTAGCGGGCGCATCCTGCAGAAACGCCTGAAGTATGGCATTGGCAGTCTGGGTATCATCAGAGAGACGACTTAGCAAATCTGCTTTGTCAAATATGTGTTTTTGCAGCACCGCCGAATCATCCGTATCCATTGGAGCTCGATCAGGTGCGCCCGCGTTGTCGAGGCGGCCTGCTTGCCACGCGCGTTCTATGGCCTTGCGCAGCGCTTCCGGTTTAATCGGCTTGGAAATGTAATCATTCATGCCGGCATCTAGACAGCGACGCCGGTCATCTTCATGCGCATGTGCAGTTAAGGCGATTATGGGCACGTCACGATTCAATACTGCAGCTCCCGGTTCTCTAATACGCCGCGTCGCCTCTATTCCGTCAACATTGGGCATCTGCAGGTCCATCAAAACCAGATCATAGGAAATGTCTTTCAACGATGCGAGCGCTTCAGCTCCGTCAGCCACGGCGTCAGCCTGAAAGCCAAGCTTTTTCAGTATAGCCAGGCCGACATACTGATTGGTGATATTGTCCTCGGCCAGCAGAATGCGTCCGGAAGCAGGTGCTTGTTTTGCTGCAGAATATGCAGTAACCGGCATCCGATGGTCTTGCCCCCCGAGGCCGGTTTGCAGAGAAAGAAGCGTTTGAAGCAGTAGCGATTTTCGAACCGGTTTGGCAAGGCAGGCGCTGAAACCAAGCTCCTCGAGACGCGCACTATCACTACCCTGCTCTAGCGAGGTCATCAATATCAGGCGGGTATCCCTGAAAGAAGATTTGCCCCTGAGCTGACGGGCGAGCATCTCGCCATTCACCAGGGGCATTTGCATATCAATTAGGGCAAACAGATATGGATCCTGCTCGTTGTTGGCTTTTCGCATCATCTCAAGTGCTGTTTTTGCGTCGCCGGCGGTATCCGCACGCATGTGCCACAGAGCAAACCAGGCTGCAAGAATTTCTCGACTGGTCGCATGATCATCCACCGCGATTATACGCTTACCCGCAAGTGCGACCGGGGTTACCAGCCCTGCTTTAGCCTGCGCTTGCTTGCGAAAAGGAAGCTCGAACCAGAATTCGGATCCTTTGCCCGGCATGGAATTTACACCGATTTCTCCACCCATTAATTCGACAAGCTGCTTTGATATTGCCAATCCTAAACCTGAACCGCCATATTTACGCGTCGTGGAGGCGTCGATCTGATGAAAATGCGAAAACAACCCGTCAATTTTGTCGGACGCTATGCCAATTCCGGTATCACGAACCGAATACCGGATTCGCGCCTCGAGCTCCGAGTCGGCAATCAAATCAATACGAATGACAATTTCGCCGGTTTCGGTAAACTTGACGGCATTTCCCGCCAGATTAATAAGTATTTGACGAATGCGCCCCGGATCGCCGCGCAAAAGCAGAGGCAGTTGCGGCGCTAGAACCAGAAGAAATTCCAGTCCTTTTTCCTGGGCCCTGAAACCAATGCTTTCAGTGATTTCATCAAGCACTTTGCTCAGATCAAAATCAATCGTTTCGATCTCGAGTTTTCCGGATTCAATTTTCGAGAAGTCCAGAATGTCGTTGATAATCGACATCAGCGCCTCTGCGCTGCTTTGCACGGTTTCGACATAGCGCTGCTGTTCAGCGTTGAGCCCCGTATCCAGCAACAGGCCGCTCATCCCGATGATGCCATTCATCGGGGTACGTATTTCGTGACTCATGTTTGCGAGAAATTCGCTTTTTGCCGTGTTTGCCGCTTCGGCCTGAACAGTCAGCTCCTGAGCACGTAGTGTCTGATTGAAAAGCTCTTCATTGGTTGTATGCAGCTCCTGCTCGTATGTTTTGCGCGTCGTTATGTCAAGTATCAATCCAAACGCTCCGCTGGACCCCGATAGTTTGCTGAAGCGCACTTCCGACCAGACGGTTCCACCATCCTTGCGCGTGCACGGTATTTCAATCGGCGAGAAATCCTGTTCGCGGGCTTTGCGAAAAAACTCGTGTTTTGCTTCTTCTCGGTGCTCCCGGCATGCCAGATTCCAGGCGGGCATACCGATTAATTCACTTTCCGCATAGCCATACATGTCACACACCGCTTTATTCACATAAGTTAAGATTCCTTTCTGCGTTTGGAACAGACCTTCACGTATACTATCGGTAATTTCCCGGTGCTTTGCTTCACTTTCCTGCAGTTTTTTCAACGCGTTGATACGTTCAAGTATACTGCGAGAAATACTGAACATTCCGCAAACACGCTGAGCTTTATCAAAGAGCGGGGAAATCGATAAAAACACTGGAAAAATCTCTGCGCTTTTATGACGGCAAACCACTTCTCCCGACCATGATTGGCCTTCAAAAACAGGTGCAAATATATGCGCAAATTGTTCGAGCATTTCGGTGTTGCCAATCAGCTCCTTCACCGATCTGCCAATGGCCTCCTCTTCCCGCCATCCGTAAATATTTTCGGCGCCGCCATTCCAGAAAGTAATCGTGCCGTTACAATCGGAGGCAATAATTGCATTTACGCTCGAACGAACAACCTGCTGATAAAAATTTGACGGGAGATTCTTCTGATAGTAGGGGTCACTCATAGTATTACTCACCCGCCGATGCTATCAGGATAAACCGGTTGCGGTTTGCGTGCATAATAGAATGGATAAGCTTTGCCGTGGACACTACTCACAATAATAGCATATATCGAAAATGATTGTCAAAAATCAATGACGCGCTCTGAAACATTTACGGCCTCACAACCGAAACAACCCGACCACCTCTTTCAATTTCGCAGCCAGCCCGGTGAGTTGAGCGGCATTGCTGTTGACCTGATTAACGCCGCGCGACGTCTCCTGAGCGGCTTCGTTGATGCCCTGAATATTGGCGGAAATCTCATTCATACCGCTCGCCGATTCGCTGACATTGCGCGATACTTCTTTTGAAGATTGACTCGCTCCGGCAGTATTACGGGCAATTTCGTTGGTAGTAGCCGATTGCTCTTCTACCGATGCAACAATCGTCTGTGAAATAGAGTTGAGCTCGTCGATAATTTCGGCAATCTCGGCAATGGCGGTGATACTCTGATTAGAATTATCCTGCATCTCTTCAACCATCGATCGTATCTCGGCCGTGGCGTCACTTGTTTGTCTGGCAAGATCTTTGACTTCTTTGGCAACCACCGCAAATCCTTTGCCGGCCTCACCGGCAGAGGCGGCTTCAATCGTTGCATTGAGCGCAAGCAAATTGGTCTGATCGGCGATGTCGTTGATGACGTCGACAACTTTGCTGATTCGTTGCGCGGCCGCGCCGAGTTGATTCATCTTTTCGCTGGTAGATTTTGCCTTGCAATTTGCATCGCGGGCGACTTGCGATTCGCGCTGACAGTTTTGGGCAACTTCATTGAGCGATGCACTCATTTGTTCAATTGAAGAGGATATTGACGTAAAAGTATCGGAGATTTGTTCGGTGGCTGATGAAATATTGTTGATGCCGGCAGATGCTTCTTCGGTTGAGGAAGCGACAACCGCCGATTGAGTGCTCATCTCTTCGGCACTGGCGGCAATGCGCGTTGATGTTGACGAAAGCTCCCCGGCGGAATCGGAAACGACGTTGGAATTATCACTCAGGCTATGTATAATTGTTCGCAGGGAAGCAACCGTCTTATTGGTCGCCGTTGCCATCTGTCCGATTTCATCATTCGAATTGACCGTACACGAAACCGATAGATCATTTCTGCCCAGCGCATCAATGGTGTTCTTGACATTAAGCACCGGCTTTTCGATACTGTTGCGAATGATAACAATAAACAATACGGCCAGCACCGCTAATCCGACAATGGCAACTGCAGCAGCAGTCGCCACAGTAGAACACAGTTCGGCATCTGCTTTGTCAAGCGACTGGATAACCTCAAATGCACCATGCACTTCGCCCGCCTTCCAATCCTCCATTCTCGCCCCTAACGGATCGAGGCCCGCAGTATTTCCCCACAACCGGTCCGATGTGGCCGGATCACCGTGGCATACCAGACAAGATTGGGTCAATTTGACGGGACGAAAATATCTGATGGCGTTCATCGACTTATCATATGCATGCCATTCGTCAAGGTTCTCTTCTTTCAGATGAGTAAGCGCCCGCGCTTCGAATTCATCCGGCTCATTGTCGGGATTGCGCGGCTTGAATTTGGGGACGCGAAATTCATACTCCAGCTCATCAGCTTTGCGCTTGGCTGCATTCCAGGCAGAAACAACGGGAACTTCAGATAGAATCTTGCCAACTTCCCCCTGTTCACTGTATGCTCGTAATTGTTCAACAGTAAACAGCCCCTGCTTCCATTTTTCTTCCATCTCCTGGCGCACCGACTCGGTATTGAGGTTTATGGTACGCGCCTTGTCAATATAGCGTTCCTTGATGGTGAGTCGGGCATGCAGATAGTACATAGCGAAAAACACAACCATGAGCAGCAAGGGCAATGCAATACCAATGGTGACAATCTTTTTGCGCAGTGACAGATTATGAAGTAAGGACATGCTACCTCCCAGCAAAATGGTGCTGCAGGAAACTGCACCGGTGGTCCCCGCGAGCATCCCTTAATCAATGATTGAAGAAGAACCATCTCATGGTAACATGTAAATGAAAGATAGTCAATTAATTCCAGCAATCTTGTGAATATTAATAATTCCGCAAAATATTGCATATTTCGCAATCTATGTAGTATTTTGTCAAACATGGAAAATGAAATCCTGACAATCGAGGAAGTTGCCCGCTATCTGCGGGTATCCGAGCGCACGGTATATGACTGGGCGCAGAAGGGAGAAATTCCCTGCGGGCGTCTCGGTTCATCCTGGAGATTTCGCCGGGAAGATATCATTGAGTGGGTGGACGCAAATATTCCTTCATTTTCGGCACGGACAAAGGCGAACAGCACTCCGCGCCTGGCAAATGTGTTGACACCCCGGCGCAGTTTGATTCTGCATAACCAGACCAAATCATCAGCCCTGCCGGCGATCATTCAATCATTTGCAGCAACCCCGGAAATCACGTCAATCGGAAAACTGACCGAAGGCATTATCAAGCGGGAAGCACTCATGAGTACCGGTCTGGGACGCGGGGTGGCGATTCCGCATATCCGGGATCTCTCGATCAAGGACATCGTACTTGCCTTTGCGCATGTGCGTCCTCCATTGACAGATTACGAATCGATAGACGATCAACCAATAGAATTCATTGCCATGATTGCCGCATCCAGAAACCAGCATGCCGGTCATATCGCGCTGCTGGCAAAGATTAGCAATCGGCTCAAAAATGAAAACATCCGCAACCGGATCCGCCGGGCCTCCGATCCCGGAGAGGTGTATGCGGCATTACTGGTATAGCCACATCAGACGCGGGAGCAGGTTAGTATGAGTTTGATTGATTTTCTACGCGAAGAATGCATCCGGGTGCACAGCACCGCACCCGACAAACCGGCACTGCTGGCCCTAATTGCCGAGCTGGCAAAAAATTGCCCGGTACTCGATCCGGTTCCTACCTGCAAGCTGCTGCAAAGCCTCCAAAAGCGCGAAGCTTTAGGCTCAACCGGTTTTCAGAACGGGGTGGCCATACCGCACTGCCTGCTGGATGAAGTGCCGGATTTTGTAGTCGGTTTCGTGACGCATGAAGCGGGTGTTGATTTTACTGCGCTTGACGGCAAGCCGACCTATCTCATCCCTTTCATCATCGGACCGAACAGCAAGCGCAATGATCATATACGACTGCTCTCGGCCATTTCCCGTGTACTGGCAAATGCCGATGTCGCCGCAGCGTTGCGCAAGTCAAACTCACCGGCTGTTCTGCGGGAGAGTTTTCTCAGGCAACTGGGCGAATCATTTGTCAAAGATACGGTCTCCCGTCGAAATTTGATAATCATCACGATTCAGGACGAGACTCTCTTTCACGATACGCTGCAGCTTTTTTCCGAAGCCGAAGACTGTTATCTCTCGGTTGTCAACGCACAAGACTGCTCCGAGCATCTGCACAGCATGCCCCTTTTTGCCGCCTTCTGGAGCGAAAGCAAAAAGGGCTTTCATCGCGTCATTTTCGCATCGATCAAGCATTCGCTGGCCAATGATCTGGTGCGTAAGCTGGATACGTTTTTGCAGGGCCTGAAGGACAAACGCGGCATTTTTGTACAGATGCTCGATGTGCCGTATTCCGCCGGATCGCTTGACTTGTAAGGTTGCCCTATGCTCATTACGCCCGAGTCCCTGCCGCCCCTGCTGGTGATTGGCCTTGCCGTTTTCGGCAGTCTGTATGCCGGCAAGCTGGCGAACCTGATCAAGCTGCCGTCACTAATCGGCTTTATGCTGATCGGCGTGCTGGCGGGCCCCTCGCTCTTCAACCTGATTGGCGAACCGCTGCAGCACCACCTGTCGTTTATCACCGAGATTGCACTTGCGTTTGTCGCCATTTCGATTGGCCTGGAATTGAGCATTCCGTCGCTGAAAAAGATGGGCAAGGGCATTGTGCTGATTATTTTCACAGAATCTCTGGGGGCATTTGTGCTGGTTACCCTGCTGGTCTGGCTGATTACCCGGGATGTGGCGACAGCCCTGATATTCGGCGCCATCGCACCGGCCAGCGCACCGGCGGGAACAGTTGCCATAATCAAGGAATACCGCGCCGCGGGCCCGCTCACCAAAGCGCTCTATGCCGTTGTTGGTTTTGATGACGGGCTGGGAATCATCATATTCGGTTTTGCCGCCGCAATCGCACGATCTCTGCTGCTGGCGCAGACGGGCTCGAATGATATCAGCCTGCTTGCGATGCTGCAGCGCCCCGTTATCGAAGTTGCCGGGGGAGTGGTGTGCGGAGCTCTCAGCGCCGTCGCCTTTTCATTTCTGGGAAGACGCCTGAAAGAAAGCAGAGATATTTTTATCCTGCTTTTTGCCGCTACCTTGATTATATCCGGCGTGTGCGCACAGTTTCACTTCTCGATAATTTTGACAAATATGATCCTGGGCATGGTGGTGACCAATTCTCAGCCGTTTACCTTTACTCGTAAGATTCACACCGAACTGGCCAATGTCATGCCGCTGCTGTTTGTGCTGTTCTTCACCCTGGCCGGCGCAAATCTGCATGTTGCTGCGCTGCCCTCCCTGGGCTTGCTGGGCATATTTTATGTGATCGGCAGAGCCCTGGGACTAATTGGCGGGGCCCGGATCGGAGCAATTATCGGCAATGTGCAGCCCGTAATTCGCAAGTTTGTGGGATTAGGCATTTTGTCGCAGGCGGGAGTTGCTATCGGATTGTCCCTCATAGTCAAACACGAGTTCAGCGGTATCGGCGCGGTGGGTGAACAGGGAGAGACTTCCGGATCAATTCTGGGCGCGACAGTGATTACAACCATCACTGCAACATGTATTTTATTTGAGATCGTTGGTCCAATTCTGACCAAATTCGCCCTCGGCAAGGCAGGCGAACTCAATAAAGAACGTTCTTAATACGAACTGACGTACGACAAAGCTGATCCGATACTGCAGCACAAAAAAAGGAGCCAAATATGATGTACAATCACAACTCCCTTTTCGAACAGTTGCGTATCAGTTGCATCGAAGAATGGGATGCGTTCTGCAATCACGAATTTGTCGATGCCATCAAAACCGGTACGCTTCCTCCCGAGCAATTTCGCTTTTATCTCGAACAGGATTATCTGTATTTAATCCACCTGAGCCGTGCCTTTGCACTGGGCGTCTACAAATCCAATTCGATCGAGGTGATGCGCCTGTATGCCGGTGCACTGCACGCGACGCTCAACACCGAAATACAAATGCATCTTGACTACTGCTCCAAATGGGGCATTGTGGAGGACGATCTGCAGGATGTCGATGAAGCCAGAGCCAATATGGCCTACAGCCGCTTTGTGCTCGACTGCGGTTCGGCCGGAGATCTGCTCGATTTACAGGTTGCACTTGCACCATGCGTTGTTGGCTATGCGGAAATCGGCAAAGCTCTCAAGCATGCATCCAATGGGCTCGAACCTTCGAATCCCTATCAAACCTGGATTGACACCTACGCATCGGAAGAATATCAAAAGCTGGCAATGGAGCATATCGAGCTGATGGAGAAGCTCTGCTCGCTGTATCAGGGATCGCAACGTTTTCCCGGCCTGGTCGCGACATTTCGCAAGGCAACCGGGCTCGAAATTGCGTTCTGGGATATGAGTCGACAGATGCGCTATTAAAGCATGCGTTCCATGTGCAACCCAGCCGCGCTCCCGTTTTTTTTCATGGTTGAATTATTTTTCTCCATTACCTTCACGCGGCCTTAGAGTACCGCGGCCGACAGGAGTCTTTATCCGTGCGTAACGGGGCTTCAGCGTACTCTATCTGTTCCTGGTCGCCGACCTGCTTTGCGTGGCCGCGGCCTTTCCGGTGGTGTATGGTTTGTATCGCAGCAGGCTGCACGGAACCGGCGCCTTCGTTGCCACTGTTGCAGGCATACTCGGCGGGTTGCTCTGGTTCCCCCCGCCCGGCTTTTCGCGCGGGATCCTGCTGATCGCTTTTCTCGTAGCCGGCAGTGCGCCGGTTGTGGCAGGATTTATCATGGAACGGCTGCGGCCGGCAAAAGCAGCCGCTTGAACCGCTACGACGACGCCGGCACTGTGCACGCTTAGCTGCATCGAAATTATAAAGCGCAATCATTCAATCTGCACACTTCCGGACACTTCATTCGGCACGAACCACCCGCCCGGCAAAGTCGCCGGTCCAAAGTGCCGTCAAGTATATTGCAATCCTTTGCAATATTCCATTCATTGGTCACTCCAGCTCGACAGGCGCAGGTTTTTTGAACAGACGTATCAAGCATACTTCACCAAGCGCGGCACCTGAATTCTACTTTGTAAATAAGTTTCACTGGCCGACCGAAACCCCGATGGTGTATGTGTCAACAATGTCGACCTACGCACTGGCTCAGGCCGGCTGCACAATGACGCTCATCGGCTCAGGCGACCCGCAGCACGATATCGACCGGGAGTTGCGCAAGTCATTTTCCCTCAGGCCCCTCCCCCACTACACCATCAAGCTCTTCAGCAAAATGCGCATCAATCGCAGAAAGAAGCTGACGCTGCTGTTCTACGCGCGGGCAGCCTGGTACATACTCACATCTTCACGCTCGCAGCCGGTGATTATCTCACGCAACACCACCTTTCTTGCCTGGCTTTGGTTGCTCAAGTTCCTGACCGGCGCAAAAGCACTGTTCGAAACCCACGGCTATCACGGCAAAAAGACGCTGCCGGATTTACCTGCGCGCGGTAAGCGCAAATTCGGAAATGTTTCCTTTTACTATATGGTTCTGGAACGAATCATCCTCAATCGCCTGGACGGTGTGATATGCATAACCCATCCCCAACAAGACATTTATCGGGCGGATTTTGTGCGCGTGCCGTCAATCGTTCTGCCGGTTGGCGCGCCGCTCAGTCCCGATGAAAAAATCGATACACACCAGGCATTCGACCGCAGGTGCGTCGTGTTCATCGGGCGTGATACCTCCAATGCAGACGGAGAGGTGCTGCTGAAAGCGTGCAGCTTATGCAAACCGGACGGCATTCGCTTTGCCTGGATTGGCCTGAACGATGCAGCCCGCGCAAAACTGGAAATAGAACTCGAACGAAAAGCCATCGCCGATCACTTCATCCTGCAAAGCTGGATGACGCCCAGGCAATTGCGTGAGTATATCATCAGCAACGCAAGTGCCGGCATCGCCGCCTACAAGCCCGGCTATCGCAGTGAAGTCGTTACCAGCCCAACCAAAATATTCGACTACTTCGCCCTCGGCCTGCCGGTCGTTGCCGCCAAAATGCCGACGACAACATCGATCATGTCCGACGGAAACGAAGGCGTCTTTTACCATCCCGGCGATCCCCAGTCACTGGCCTCAGCAATACGAAAAGTACTCGCCGCAAAGTCACCTTACAAATCAATGAGCGCACAAGCACTCTGCGCCGCCGAGCACTACTCCTATGCGAGCCGGGCACGCAGGCTGATTTCGTTTGCCGGCGGGTTGTGATGAGAAAAGCAGCATACTTCCGCAAACCGTGTCTTCCGTGAAGGGGTGTTCCGACTATGCCCTTCATTCAAGTATTTTATTGCACTCAGCTACTCTCGAAGCCTGTTTACGCATGGAGCATCCGCACATCATGAAATGTCACGCACACTCTCTCTACCTGCCGCCGGCTATACCCGACGCGACCCTGTCGCGCCGGGTACAGGTCAACCGGTTTTTTGCAGACATGGACACGTTGAAAATCGCCGGTGCCGGCGATACCATAGCGACTGCGCCGGGAACCTATGCCGGCGACCAGACGCTCATCGTGGATCCCGGCAATCTGCCCAACAGCGACATGGGCGCCATTGCAGAAAATTCATATCGTATTTTACCAGACCCTCCGCAAAGAAAGGAAACCATATGAATTCAGGCAAGCCCTATTCGGTACAGGAATCAATTGACTATGCAGAAGGTTCGGTTATAAGCAAAACCCTCCTGAAGAAAAAAACAGGTTCAATAACCCTCTTTTCTTTTGACACCGGCCAGGGCCTTTCCGAACACACGTCGCCGTTTGAGGCGGTAGTTCAAGTTACCGAGGGGACTGCTCAAATCAGCATCAACCGTGAAGCGCAAACTGTTTCTGCCGGTGAAATGATAATCCTGCCGGCCAATATTCCACATGCCCTGCATGCCGAAGAACGGTTTAAAATGATGCTTATTATGATTCGCAGCAATGACGAAAAGTAACGGGCAGCAGGCTGTAAGACGACCCACAAACAGCGGCCCGACTACGCCTCGATCGCCGGTATTGCGCGTGTGACGCCTGTCAGCTATGAAAATGTCACCTCGTGGGAATGGCTTTGCTCCCGGGAAGATGTCTCAGTAACCGTAGTTCCTGCAGCAATGTCCTGTACTTGCGTTGCGCTTAACGTGAGGGTATGCGTGTGCCCCGCTCCTTGCGTCAATATGAGCGTAACTGTCTGTCCTGCCTGCAGTTGTTGCTGGGTAATCGATACGACATGCCCATGATTTGCACTGACCGCACCCTCAACAGCATTGTTACCGGGAGCGGTTGGATCCGGCGAATCATCACCCTGTGTGCACTGCACCGATAACGCCAACGGAGCAAGCGCAAGCAGGGATGCCCGATGCAAAAACAGCCTTCTTGTCTCCAGTAATGCATGCTTGCCATGTTTCATATAGATTCCTTTCTTCAAAGTTAGCATTTTCCTCAGGTTGAGTTCATAACGTTCGGTTACAAATCATACTTTCACAGGCGGGGCGCGGTATCCCGGTTGGTGCAACAGGCACCGCTTCGCATGAATGACAATTAATTTCCATAATCAGGAATTGTGTTGCACAGGCGTTTTAAAACGAGAATGGTTTTGGTTGAGCACCTGCCGTACAAACGTAACGTTTCAGGGCATAACCCCCGATTTAGCGGGCAACTCAGGCCTGCAGTGCACAGTAGGAGGATGCAATCAATGTGCCATAGTGAACCATCCCCCACAAGACTGGCAGGGAGAGAAGGGACTGGTCGGCGCAGACAGTGTGGAAAAGTTCGGCATTCAACCAATGAGCGATGCAGCCTTTTACCTTTGCGGACCTCCGCCCATGATACAGTCGCTGCTTGACCAACTGAGAGACAAAGGCGTACCGCGCAATTCAATCCACTTTGAGTTATTTTCGTTCCAGCACGGGTAGCTGCGTCCAATGACGATACCGGTAAATATTCTTAAAAAAGGAATAGGTCTATGCAAAACAAATTAACACGACGCTCATTGATTGCACATGCAGTATGCGTAGGTCCGACGGCCTGGGCATTTGCTTTGTTAAGCGGCGCCTTCAATCGTGCTCACGGCTTTTTCGGTATCTTCGGCAAAAAGCAAAAAGGTCTGCAACCCGACCAGAATGGTTCAGTTACGCTTGAGCTGAGCAACGAGTCATATGCGGCACTTGCCGGACAGGGAGGCGCCGTCAAGATAAGGGTGAAAGGATTCGACCGGCCGGTTATCGTCATGCGCATCGGGAATGAGAGCGCACGGGCATTGTTCTCTAAATGCACTCATCTCAACTGTGAAGTTGCTTTGCCCGAGGAAGATAAGATACCGTGTCCCTGCCACGGTTCCTATTTCAATCTCAGAGGTGAAGTCCAACAGGGACCGGCCAAAAAAAATTTGCGAGCATTCCCCGCCAGGGTTAACACAGAGCAGAACGTCATCACCGTCTCGGAGCTTGGCGAGGGCGCCTGAGCTATGGTGGGGACCAAGCGCTGGGGCAATGACGGCTCACCCACGCTCAGATTTCTTCACGCTGAAATCGCACAATCAGCAGGACGCCGGCCACCGTCAGATAGATGAGAATATTTATCGCCGGATGCAGGGGCCAGGGGTTGATGTATGCCTGCTGCCTGATCAGCGCGGCCGCACTGAACTGAAGGGCGGCTGCTTTCGGCCAGAGAATACGCCAGAGCGCAATCTTCGCATCGACTATCCCCGGTGCGACCGCCTGTCCCAGCTCGGTTTGCAGGGCCTGCTGGACGGAATCGGATATAAAGCTGACGCCCACCACGGCGATGCTGACAAGCCCGGAGACAAAATCGGGCAGGTACAATGACAAAAGTACCGTCAATGTTATCAGGAACAACAGATTAACCGAGGCAATCAGCGAAGCACCTAAATATCCCGGCAACACCCCGCCTGCGCTGGTGAGTGTAATCAGGAAAATTGTCGCATGCAGCAAAAACATAAACAGCGCCGTCACCAGCCACACGCCCGCGACCCTACTCAGTACATATTCAATTCTGCGCACCGGCCGCGATAAAATCATGATTACTGCACCGTCTTCCCGGTCGCGCCGCACGAAGCGCATCGCCAGCATCACGCCGATGAGCATGGACGCTATGCAAATGACATGAAATGCACTAAGTGAGATGTGCCAGGCAAGCTCGACACTGTTGAGTCGATGACCGTTGACAACGTAAGTTCCTTCGTAGCAGCCGCGCAGCGTCAACACCAGCAGGACGCCGATTGCGAGCACGGCATAAAAGCTTTTGTGCCGCGTATGATCCCGCAAAGTAAATCTGATGATTTTGAGAGACTTCATACGTTTGGGACCGCAGCAGTTACCTGTTTGACAAACACATCTTCCAGCGACTCGTTGTTGCCGATAATGGCGGAGATAGTATCTTTTACCGCGATCTTGCCGTTTATCATAATTGCCGCCGTTGAACAGGTTTTCTCCACTTCCGACAGAAGATGTGAATTAAGCAGAATGGTCATGCCTTCATTTCGTTTCTGTTCGAGGATCAGCCGGAATTCTCTGATGCCGATCGGGTCAAGGCCGCTCGTTGGCTCGTCAAGAATAAGCAGTTTTGGACTACCCAGCAAGGCTGAGGCCAGACCGATGCGCTGGGTCATGCCTTTGGAGTAAGTTCGAGCTTTCTGCTTTTCTTTGCCGCTCATTTTGACCAATTCAAGCAATTGCGGAATTTGCCGATGGGCCTGGTTCCGGGTCAGATCGATCAGCTCAGCGTGCCTGCGCAGATATTCAAGGCCAGTCAGGAATGGGGGGATGCGGTGATTTTCGGCAAGATAGCCGGTTGGTGCGCGAGACAACGGCCCGGTACAGGGAGTACCGTCAATCCGGACCGATCCGCTTGTCGCATGTGAAAAGCCCATCACCATCCGCACGATACTGGTTTTACCCGCCCCGTTGGGGCCCAGCAGCGCAAACAGATCTCCCTTGTCTACCGTAAAAGAGACATTGTCAACTGCGACGACGGACTTATATCGCTTGCTCAGGGAGGTTAGTTGAATCATACCGGACTAATATACTTTCCCTCGCCCGGGGTAAAAATGATTACGAATTAAATCATAGGCAGTCCCTCCCGATGCGAAGCGAATTGAAAAGTACGCAGAGTTATTCCCAACCTCGAGATCGCAAAGTGATTTTACGTAATGCAGGCGCCGATCAACTACATTAAATTGCAGCCCATTGATTCCTTTAACTCATTGCAATTATTTTATTTAAATCATCCATCAATCCGGGCGGTGCATTTTACTACCAGGCGAAGGCGATAATGAATTATTATTTCAACGAAATACAAGTGCAGGGAAACATACAAATTGAGGGCTCATTTCCGGGAGTATGCGTATGAACAATGCTACCATAGTCACGATAATCTGTGTTTGTATGACCGGCGGGATTATTTTTGCGGCGCTGGCAGTAATGCTCTTCAGGAGCAAGGGCAATACAATGCGCGATATCTTGAATTCGGAGTCGTATAAGAACAATATTAACGCGCTGAGTATGGAGGTGGAGTCATTCAACAAAAAGTACAAATTAAGCACACAACTGCCTGCAGTTGCGTTGTTTTTCATTGCGTTCCTGTGCACCCTTGCATTGCCGGCATTCAATATTTACCTGGTATATAAGCAGAACAAGTCGCTCATCGGCGGCTGCCCGGATGAAACGATCACCATATCCAGCAGTATCGGCAATGACGAGAAAGACGGCATATTCATGGTGCGCGATGATTTCACCGTCCAACGCAGCGGAGCATTCAAAATGAAGCTTAACAAATTGCGTCTGGAGGAAAGCTATACGCTGCACAGCATTCAGTACGATCCGGTAACGATCAACCTGCGCTATGACAGTCTGAAAAGCAGCATTTACGTCAGCTTTGTCAATTCAGATGTGCGTGATACATTACCATTCAATCCCGAAGTCCGTTTTTACGACCTGGAACCGTTCGAGCTTCCGCCTGCTGCAACCCCACTGCCGGTATGCGAATCGGCGCCGCCGGAACCGGTTGACGTGCACAACATTCGCAGCGAACGCGAGCGGAGCGGACAGGCAACCATGAGCAGTGATTTTCTGGGAGGTTAGTATGATTAACAACGCAATTAAAGGCATACTCGTTTTGCTGCTTGCATTCGGAGCTGCGCATGCGATCAGAAAGCTGAAGCGCTCCGGCATGGGGATATCGGGCGCAATCTTTAGAGTCAGCAACGAGCGCAACAGCAACATACCCGAATCGGGCATTACCGTCAGGATAATCCCTTATGTCAACGGAGTACAAAAACCTTCGGCGGCGCGGGAAACAAAAACCGACTATTACGGAAAATTTGCGCTGAGTAACCTGCAGCCTGGCAGGTATCAATTGAAGGTTCCCAAAGGTTATGGCCGGTACCTGGAGAAAAAAGTATCGGCGCCGGCCGCGCTCGACCCGATTGTGCTTCCGCCGAAATTGCCAAAGCCCGAAAAATTTGTGGAATCTCCGATAAAACTCGCAGCGGATTTTGAAAAGCGTCAGGAACCAAATCGCTACAATTTCAGCATCTACACTCGTGTACCAACGTCATGGAAATCCCGTATAGACAGCGTGGTTTACTTTTTCAATCATGACTCATTCATTTCAAAATATCGCAAGGCAAGCGATTCATCGAACGTATATGTCTTGCGGTATATTGGCTGGGGCTGCCTGGATAATGTCGTCGCATACATTCACTTTCGCAACGATGTCTGGATTTACGATCTGCCGCAGTGTCAATTTTTAAAGGAAGGCGAGGGACGGGCAAGAATTGCGGAGACTGATTTGGGCGATTGATCTCGCTCATTCATCCCGATTACCCTCTTAGCGCTGCCTCCTATTGAATTCTCATCGTCAACAGATTTAGTTTTATACAGCTTGAGATGAGGACGTTGCAAAACAGAGCAACATGAATCTTCTCTCGCTTCTTGAGACCATGCGCTTGTTGTGGGGGCGGCAGGTTTTCATATATCCGGCAATTTCAGCAATTGCACGTATCCCAGAGGAGAGAAAATGCCCAACATCAACGGTAATTCACATAATCCAGAAACCTGGAAAATTGAAACCCCCACAGCTCAGGGGCTGCATACGATCGTTACCCCGGAGCATTCCGATTTGGCTGCACTGCACTTTTTCCGCTGCAACCTGAATGAATACGAGACAATTAAACTGACAAATGCAACACTTGAGATGAGCGGTGTCGTGATCAGCGGGTCGCTGGAGATTGACTATAACGAGATTACAACCTCACTCAAGCAATTCGACGCCTTTTATTTGCCGGCAAGCGAAGTTGCCGAGATTCAAGCACAATCGGCTACGATCATCTATCTTGCCGGAGCTCCATTTGAGGAGGTGGGAAGCTATCATGTTCGTCAGTTTGATCCCGATTTGCCGGTAGGCAACATACATCAAATCCACGGCAAACCGCCATATGAACGACATGTGCACATGGCCCTCGATCAGGACACCCCGGCTTCCCGCCTGATAACGGGAATTACCTTTGGAGATGACGGCGCCTGGACATCCTGGCCGCCGCACCAGCACGAAGCCAATCTTGAGGAAATTTACTGCTATTTTGATATCCCCAAACCCAATTTTGCGCTGCACCTCTCATATCGCAAGCCCGGCCAAATCGAGAACATTTTCCCCGTCTCAAGCGGAGATTGTGTCCTCATTCCTTCCGGCTATCATCCGACCCTGGCCATCCCAGGCGCCAAAAGCACCTATTTCTGGGCGATGGCGGCATTCAGTAAAGATCAACGCTCATATGATCTGGCAGTTCCCGATCCGTCATTCGGCTAAGGTTTGGACGTACTCCCTGAGCAAGTGCTAAATTGCAAAATATGGCGATATTTATCGCCGAGTTATTTTCTCTTCATGAGCGAGGCCTGAGGATGGTGAAGTAGTGGCTATTGATTATAATCATGTTCCGCTGCTCAACCAGTTGCATTGGATGGTCGGTAATGGAAATATGCGCAACGAGTGGTTCAACGGGGTGATTGATGAGATGAAAATATATAACAGAGCGCTTACCGATGAACAGATCAAAGCCGGTTCGAATTGTTAAAACCCTGATAAGAACAGCATCCTTCTCCACTATTTCAAGCCCACAGGTTCTCTGAACGTATGGGCTTTTTTGTTTTGATAGATTGCAGCATAAGCAGGTTGAGATACTGATCGTGACAGGCCTCTCTCAGTGAATAGAATTCACGCCCCGTAGCAAGATACTCTTTCATGCAGACCATGCAGGTAGCAACGGCGATTTCATCATCCGAGAGCGGCGCCGGTCCAAAAGGTGTTGTATAGTACCACTCTTCACCGATTTGTATCCCCCTGAGATGCTTCTCGGTCAGGTGCAACGCCCCGCCGCTTTCATGACGTATCAGTCGGACACTCACCGGAGTAGTATAGTCTTGCAGGTAGGTGCAGGCGTCATTGACAATTTCACCCCGGCCGCCCCGGATACAGAGACGGGGCCGGCGAATCCAGCCGAAATATTGCGACGGGGTAAAGTCATAAACGCCCAGCTTGCCGTTACATTCGAAATGGGCAATGATCTGGTGAGATTCAATTTTTCGTTCGTAAGCAGGCACACCATTGCGTCCGGGCCCCTCTACGATAGGTGAGCTGAAAGAACGCGCCGAAAGATTAATATTTTCAAATCCAATGGAGAGATATTTGCGCAGCAGACTAATACCATGGTAACCGTGCGCGATGGAAACCTGGGCATGTGAGATCTCACCCAGCTTGCCCTTCGAGAGAAACTTCAGCCAGGCTCGATGAACCGGTGCAAGGTGATATTGCTCGGCCACCTGAATTTTAAGTCCTTTGCCGCCGAGTTCATGCCATACTGTTTTGAGTGCTTCAAGATCATCGGCAGGCGGTGTCTCTGCAAGCACGGGAATTTTTACACATGCAAGTTGACGCAATACATCGGGATGTGCAGGTCGCGAGACAGAGGTAATCACGAAATCGCATTCGACCTTTTCAGCTAGCTTGTCTATCGAATCAAATGCGGAAATGCCCCAGCGCAGTTCAACCTCAGCCCGTTTACCAGGATCGCGCACGACAATACCTTCGCATCGGAACTGGAGGGGCAGCAAGTGCGCAATGCGCAGATAAAATTCCGCCCGCCACCCCGATCCGATCAATGCAAATGTAATCATTACCGCTTAACTCGTGCATTGCCGGTCCAGACGCTCCAGATCTGATCTTCATCGGCAGGTTGTGCGTAATCGGTGAGCAGGGTAGTTACCAGAGCGCCGCTTGCCCAGCCGAACTGCGCCCACTTTTGCGGTTCCCAGCCTTTGAGCACGGCGTAGAGCATACCACCGACAAAACCGTCACCTCCGCCGATTCGATCCAGAACGGTAATTTCGCGCGGCTCAATTACATGCCAGTTATCTCCTTCAGACATGATAGCACCCCAGAGATGACAATTGGCACTCACCACCTGTCTCAAAGTCGTTGCGAAAACCGAGGTTGCGGGGTAAGACTCTCTGGTGCGGTTGATCATTTCCTTGAAGCTTTGAATTTTTGCAGAAAGGTCCTTACCGCCGGCCTCGGGTCCTTGAATGCCAAGACAAAGCTGAAAGTCTTCTTCGTTGCCCACGAGGATATCCGCTATACCGGCAATTTCGGAGAATATATCCTGCAATTCTTTTTCGCGGTTTACCCAGAACGATGCACGATGATTCAGATCAAATGAAATTCGGGTACCATGCTTTTTTGCCGCTCTGGCTATCTCCAGGCAGAATTCTCCGGTTTCCGGTGACAATGCGCCGATCAGGCCGGACACATGAACGACCTGTACACCTTCCTGACCAAAGATGCGATCAAGATCAAAATCCTTTACATTGAGGGTGCGACCGACTTCTCCGGCACGATCGTTCTGGACGCG
This sequence comes from Chitinivibrionales bacterium, assembly GCA_014728295.1. Lineage (GTDB taxonomy): Bacteria > Fibrobacterota > Chitinivibrionia > Chitinivibrionales > WJKA01 > WJLW01. Next base: position 129,940 of record WJLW01000015.1, read on the forward strand.
AGGGCCCCGTGCGCCATAACCGCAATCGGCAAGATTAAACTGATGCCGATATCCCCAGGGGCTTCCCTGCTCAACTTCCGGCCCTTCCACATCCATGCGTCTGCCAGCAAGATTGTCTTTGATGAAACGTGCAACCGGACTGCCCTTGACAAAGCTCGTCAGAACCTTGACCGGTAAACCGAGAAATGATGATACACTTGCAACGTTGGATTCTGCGCTGGTCGCCTGCATTTTGAACGTATCGCTGCAGTGAAAAGGCTGTCCATTCATCGGTGTCAGGCGGGTACCCATGCTGGTTGGGACCAGAAGTGCGTATTTGCAGTTGTTACGAAGCTGGATACTCATAAAAACTTCTCCTTATCTTCGGTAAATGTGGAATAGTTGAAAAGCAAGTGCCGATGCGAACTTATTGTTGGCAGTGCGTTGTTACGGCCATTTTGATATTGAGATTGATATTGCATTTCTCGGCTTAGACAAAATAATAATTGTGCATCTTGAATCAGATTTGATCGAAGAACAATTATTTGCAAAAGGCGCATTGACATCAGATACTATCCCGCTACGCCGCCTCCGTCTTTATTGGCGCCGATAACTCAGGTCGTGTCCGGCCACCGGGGCAAGACATTTCACGTGCATGTTGCCTTTTGTAAGACTTGCAACGCACCCCCGCGCATGAGATCCCGTCCCGTCGCATACTACTAATGCGTGCCGGAAGCCGGCCCGGTGGGAATATCCAATAAGTGAGACACATGCGCCCCTTCCCGATACTCCGGGATTTACTGTTTCCAGACACTTACGTGCGTCCGTTTCAGAACCGCTGATAATTACTCCCGGACCTGCAGGCCAGGCTGCGCACACAAACTCCTCATCGATACGTTCGCACAGCATGTGGGCGCCTGCGGATTCGGGGCGCGTTTGCGCAGAGCCAATTATGCCGCCGCATTGCTGATTTACTTCCGGCACATGGATCGTGAGCGCAATCCCCACAGCATCGGTGCCGAAAGCCTCGCGTACTATTCGCGCAAGCTCATAATCGATATCGAACGGGTCTGTCAAACCGGATAGCTCCAGTATCTTCAGCGAGTTGACAATTTCATCCGCTCGATACACACTTGACGGACGCAACAATACTCCACCGGCAAACTCATCACCCTCATCTGTCAAGCCGCCAAAAAGCTTGATTGCATACTTACTCATCGCAAAACGACGCCTGCGGGTAATGTTTACATACGGCTGTTGCACACGCGTCGGCCAGATCTCGAAAAGAAACATTGCCGCCGGTCAAAATGGCCAGGGCGGCTTCAATGGCGGCAACAGCTTCAACGTAGGGACCGGGAACGTTAAAAAGCAGCGCCCCCCCGCATCTTCCCGCTACTATTCTGCACCAGCGATGGCCGTTCGGACCAAAGACATCGCATTTTTCGTAATAGTCAAGTACCTTGATCATTGCTGCGTGTGTCTCATCGCGTGACATTTCCGGCTGGTGACAATGCCCCTCGCCGCTTCCGCCGATCAAAATTATGTGGCTATAGGCCTGGTGAACGCACCGCATTATTGCGGCAATGATCGTATCAAGACGGTCAACGCAGGGCGGCATGCGCGTGAATTCGCACGCGGGAAAATGCTCCAGAATTCGGTCGAGTATTGCGGGACTGTCACTGTCAACAACGATACCGCAGGCAATTTCGTTTCCCGTGGGTATAATGGCTACTTTGCGCATGCAATTTCAATCCAACGTTCCCTGGCACACCCTTCATGAGCTTCGCCGGGTAAATCCGATGCATTTACGGAAACGATGCGGTCGCTCGTATGCATCGACTCGATATCGGCTGCGGTGACGCCCGGTGTCGTTGCCAGCGTCGTAATGATCCCTGCGCTGTTACGGGCAACAGCTTCCGGCGCAGCGTCGTATATGTCCATCTCTATCGAATCGCCGGATACACCGATAACCCGAACAGTCGTATGTAATTTTTCAATCAGCTTCTTTTCAAGTTGGTGGGGCTTCAGGCCATTGATCGAGAGACCGGTAATACGCAACATTGTCTTATCGGCGTAGGCAAATATGTGTGTAGACATCGAAAAAACTCACCAAATAGCTAAATTGAAACGGTGCGGTGCTCCATGATATCTTCAGGCTGCATCAAGACTGCATCATCGACCCCCGGAATAAGCTGATCGGCGCGTGCAACAATCTCTTCTGCGCTCAGCCGGAGGGCAGTGCTTTCGGCACAAACGTCAATGCCGAGACTAAGCAGTTCCTCGCGCGCTTTCGGTGTTATATTGTCAATTGCGATTTCGGCGCCATACGCACGCGAAACCGCCAGTACGGCAGGAGCGCATCCGATTTCGCGCCCGGCAACCATCCCTGCATCAAGTGCGCGCAGAATGCAGCGCGCCAGCACCGGTTTGGGAGCGACAATGCAGGGGATATGGCTCTTCAATGTCTTCGCATAGCCACCCGATGCATGTGCCGTATCTCCCGCCGGAAATTGACGTGTTGGAAAAATGCGGCCGAATTTTTCTGCGACGGTCATACCGACTCCAACGGAAAGGTACTGCCCCGACATTCCGCACAGCACAGGCTTGTCGTGCATAAGCTGTAGTTGCCCGAGAATAGGAAACAGAATTTCTTCCATGGTTATCACGTTCATCATTTCGGTCGCGGAGTTATTGTTGACCGCCCGACCGGTCATGACTACATTGTGGATGGGAATCAGCTTTTCGGCAGGATCCGGGCCGCGGTAAAGCTTTCTGCCGGGAAAGAAGTGATTGACCTGTGCAAGGTGCGGTTCCTGCTCAATCAGTTCATCGGTCACCTCCATGCATGCCATGGAAAGTATGCCGAATTCCTTGTGCACGACACCATTGTCACCGGCACCCATACGCACAATGGCGCCCTGGACAACTAGCCCGTCGCTGGTGGTGGTTGCCGTCTGCATATCGAAAATGTTGATTGCTACCGGTGCATTGACATCCGCAGCAACGGCGCAAATCGCATCGTCCTGTCCGATACCGCAAGCGTCAATATTTTCACGGTCAACCAGCGCAATATGTAACGGGGTGTACGGACGCGGCCCGGCGCCTTCTCGAATGTATCTGTAGAGTAGATCCGGCATTGGACACTGCTCCGCTAATGTTTACCCAGCAAGGGGCGACGGTCTTCGATATCCGGGCAATCGCCGAGCTCGTAATCTTCGGTTGGATGCAGGATGTTGACAACTTCGAGAATGGCTTTGGCGCATTTGCCGTTTGCGTCATGTCCCATAAGGATGACGGTGTGCATGGTTTCGGGTACGCGTGGGACAACGACGACCTCTACATTGTCAATATCGGCTCGGTTGGCCAGCTCTTCAATGCCGTGCTCGATGCGACCGGTGCGCAGCGACTGCACTTTGCCGAATCGCAGGTTCTCCAATCCGCGAATCCGGGCCTTTTTGCCCTGTTTGAGAGCGGCCTGTTTTAATTTCGTAAGAAATTCCGGTAATTTGGTGTGAAGCAATTTCATACTGGTTTTGGTGATGTTCCCTTGTAGGCATGGGTATATATTTCAAGTGCGTCGTCGTATTTAATAGTTCGCGGATTGTTATTCAGCAGGCGGGTAACTTTGAGTGCAGAGCGCGCCATGTGTTCCAGCGCGTTTGCCTTTATGCCCAGGTCCTTGATTTTTTCCGGAATATTGCACTTGCGGGAGAGTTCTCTTATCATATCAATCGCCAGATACGCCAACTGCTTCTCGGCGCGCTGTTTGCACCCGAGAACACGGGCGATCTGTGCGTATTTGGCAATGCAACACGATACGTTGAATTCCATCACATACGGCAGTAAAAGCGAATTTGCCGTACCATGGCTAATACCGAATTCTCCCCCCAACGGATACGCCAATGCATGCACGGCAGCCGTATTGATCGAACCCAGGCACAATCCGCCGTACAGGCTGCCCAGCGACATCGCCGTACGCACGGCGATATTATCTCCATGCTCGCAGGCTTCGACAATATTTGCACCAAGGTGGCGAATACCTTCGACAGCATGACAATCCACAACAGGGTGCGCAAAACGATTGGTAAAAGCTTCAATACAATGCGTCATTGCGTCCATGCCGGTCGCTGCTGTAAGGTGGGACGGCATACTTATGGTCAAGTTCGGATCGATAATGGCAACATCAGGAATAAGCTCGGGACTGACAGCCCCGATCTTAAGCTGTTGCTCGGTGTCGGTGAGAATGGCTATGGGCGATACTTCACTTCCCGTCCCGGAGGTAGTCGGCAAGGCGATAAGACCGGCATTCCGCTTGTGCTGAATCTGGTCGATCCCGGCAATATCCCTGAATGTTTCGTCAGTATCAAATACGATACTGAGGAGTTTGGCCAGATCAATCGTCGATCCTCCGCCAATCGCGATGAACATTTCAGGATTGTGCAGTCTGGCCAGTTTCAGGATACTTTCAAAGGTGCTGATCTTCGGTTCCGGCTCGACTTCCGAGCAAATATGGATATTCTGGGATTGCAGAGAATCGGTAATGTCATGGGCTACTGCAACAAGTGCCGGATCGCAGACAATAAAAATGCGCTCATAGGGGGTGCAATGCATCGCCAGCTTCGAGCGCGCTCCCTCACCAAATTCGATATTTGACGGCTGGCGGAGTGTGATAGGAAGAATCATAGGATAAAGGGCCTTGCAAAAAATTACCCGCAAAAGGAGATAAAATACACGCGGGGTGGTGATTTCAGCAAAAAATCGGCCGTTATTCGCAGCAAATTGCCATAAAGGCAGGCAGATTTGACAGTACTCTTTGATTGCAGCGTAAGTCCAGGTGGAGCAGCAGATCGACAAGTTACGCAAATCACTTCCGCACCAAACAAAGAGCCGTAATCCATAAATGAACTGCAGCTCCGAATTTGTGGTTTAGACTCTCAGTCGGTAACTTAAACGATTTTTGCGTATGTTTTTCGCAACATATCAAGATCGATTCCGTCTGACCTCTGACGGCTGACGTCTGACCTCTACGGCGAAGCCGGTTTAGTATTCGTTTGTAGCGTTAGATTTTCTTGCGATTAATCGTGTGCGATTTGTCATCAATGACGGAGGGAAACAAGCCTATTTGTCAGGCCCCTGCGCTTCATCGGAATTATTATCAAACTCGACTGATGCCTTAAACATCTCCTCAGAAAAAGACTCATCTTCGCCGGTATAGGCCTTCTTTTTCTCGAGGGGCAGCAGATTAATCTCCTCTTCGATTTCTTCCATAAATTGTGCCCGCGCCTCTTCATTGAGTTTTTTCAGCAGTTTTTGAATTTCAATAACGCCTGAAATATTGACTCGTTTGACGGTAGTCAGATATTGAATATAAGCAAGTACATCGATATCATTCAGTGAATAGAGACGACGATTGCCGTCGGTACGGGTAGGATGAATCAAGCCGCGCTCTTCGTAGAAACGCAGAACTCTGGGTTTTACATTCAGAATTTCGGCAACAGTTCCGATAGCAAAAAGAGGCTTATTACTATCTATTTTTCGTGGCATGACAGAATTCAAAATAACTTCCGCATTCTGTTAAAACAATCCACTTGACTATTTTTCTGCATCACCGGGGGCCATCGGCGTAACGGCAAAGCCTGATTGTTCCTGGGTTTCAATGTAATCAAAGACCTGACCTTCGACATTTTTGACGGTTTCAGGATCGAGTAGCAGAATTTCCTTTCCGTTATCCCCTGTAATAGCGGTATCGGCATCGGATTTAGCATCCAGCGTCATTTTGAACTTATTCTCATCCTGTCTCAGGCGAATACATCCGTTTTCCTCGGTGGCTTTGCTCTGGATAAGGTCTTGCAATTTTTGCTGAGCTTTGCCGGTAACTTTAAGCATATTTTCTCCTTTGCACGGGGTACACTCTATTTAATTATATATACGCAGATTCATCGATCGCGCGCATTTTTTGAGTTTTTCGAGTGCGCGACTCTTTATGCGGGTTACTTTTTCGCGCGGCAGGCTGCAAATTGCACCGATATCATCCAGCGAAAACGTGCACTCTTTGCCAATGCCGAAGTAAAGTTGAACAATCTCTTTTTCGAGCGGTTCGAGCCCGTCGAGCAATTGGCTGATTTCACTATTAAACAAGGATGACAACGCCTCATTCTCAAACGATTCTTCGTCTTGGCTGAGATCCAGATCGGCAAAGGTTGATTTGCCGTCATCGCTGAGCGGAGCATCGAGTGATTTGTGGGCAGCACCGGCACGCAAAGCTGTTTGAACGGCACTTTCACGCAGTTCCAGTTCGGTCGCAATTTCCTGAGTGCTGGGTAAACGATTGTGCTTTTGCTCCAGGCGTGAGCGGGCTTTCAAGATTTTGTGCAAGGTTCCAACTTGAGTCAAGGGCAATTTCATAATGCGCGATTGATTTGCCAATGCCTGCAGTATGGCCTGCCGGACCCACCAGACAGCATATGATATGAACTTGAAATTCTTTTTTTCATCAAATTTTTTGGCGGCCCGGATAAGCCCACAGTTGCCCTCATTGATAAGATCGCTCATTGGCAAGCCCTGGTTGCGATAATTACCGGCAACACTGACAACAAACCGCAGGTTTGCCTTTACCAGCTTTTCCAATGCCTTCTGGTCGCCTTCATGAATTCGCTTTGCAAGCTCTACTTCTTCGGCCCGCTTCAAAGCCTTGGTTTTGCTGATATCACGCAAATAAAGACTCAGGCTGACATTTTCATCCATTCTGGTCGGTTCAATCATAATTCAACCACAGGTTTGGCATTGTTTGTTAGAAAAAAATTGCAAAAACATTCGAATTAAGTTAGTTATCATCTAATAATTAACTAAGCTACCATATTTTTGGTTACCAGCATCACTTGAAAATGTAATATAAATTATCTATATTGATGTATCAATAGTTGAGATTGTATACGAGGATTTTTGAAGTTTTTTTACGGAATATGCAGAAAACAAGCAGCTTAGTTTAAATAATAGAGTAATTCACGTACATGAACTCAAACGTATCAGAAGGAGGAAAGCATGCCGATTGTGAAAGAGTACGAGATCGTTTTCCCGCAACTCGACAACAGTCTGTCACAGGATAAGGAGTGGGTTGTTATCAATTATGGTGACGATGCCGAAAAGATAAGATTACATGATTATGATAAGATTTACAACATACCAGGACTATATGAAGGTATTTTTTATGAACACCTCAAATGCCAGTCGCCTGAAACAATAGTCGGCATGTTCGAGGACATGCTGGAGAAGGCCGAATTTAATCCGGCCAAACTGCGTGTCTTTGATTTCGGTGCAGGAAATGGCATGGTGGGAGAGCGCGTCCGTGAGGCAGGCTGCAATTTTCTGGTCGGCGCCGACATACTTTCCGAGGCAAAAGAAGCGACTCTCAGAGACCGACCCGAAGTATACGATGATTATCTGGTAACCGATATGTCAGCACTCGGTGTTCAGGAAATCGCGAAATTGAAAGAATGCAAATTCAACGGACTGGTAACAGTTGCAGCGCTCGGATTTGGTGACATACCACCGGCAGCATTTGTGAATGCATTTAATCTTGTTGAAGAAGGTGGCTGGATCGGTTTTAATATCAAAGACACTTTTCTTTCCGACCGGGATCGCACCGGCTACAGAAACATTATATCGGAATTAATCGACAACAACCTTATTATTCACGATTCGAAGCGTTACCGCCACCGGTATTCAACCAGCGGCGAAGAGCTGTACTACCAGGCTATCGTCGGCAAAAAAATGAAAGATTTTGTAATCCCTTCAGCGAATTAATTCCGCATGATAGAGGTGTGGGAAGCGTCAAAAAAATTTCCCGGCGGGAATCTTGCAGTTCGCGACATATCTTTTGTTATGCCAAAAGGCGAACTACTGGTACTCGTCGGGCTTTCCGGCTGCGGCAAAACAACTACCCTGAAAATGATAAACCGCCTGGTGGAAGCCGACAGCGGAAAAATCCGCATAGACGGCATCAATATCAAAGAGTGGGATCCGATTGAACTGAGAAGAAACATCGGCTATGCCATCCAGGAAACCGGTCTGTTGCCACACTTGACAGTAGCTAAAAATGTCGGCCTTGTTCCCCGGCTCAAGAAATGGCCGGAGGAAAAAATCAATGAAATCGTCACTACGATGATGTCGATGGTACGGCTCGAGCCCAAAGAATTTGCGCACCGGTATCCGCATGAGCTCTCCGGGGGTCAGAGACAACGGGTGGGCGTTGCACGCGCCCTGGCCGCTGAGCCCCGCATAATGCTTATGGATGAGCCATTCGGCGCGCTCGACCCGGTAACCCGGGAAGAATTGCAGGATGAATTTATTGCCTTGCAGCAGAAACTGAAGAAGACCATCATCTTTGTTACCCATGACATTTTTGAAGCAGTTAAGCTGGGAGACCGCATTGCAATTATGAACAACGGTTGCATTGAGCAGCTTTCGTATCCCGAATCCATTCTCAAAAATCCGGCAACGCCGTTTGTAAAAAAGCTCATTGGCCGCCATCGCGAGTATCTCCTGCAATGCGCCCATGCAAGCAACGCGCATAAAGACCAATATGAACCTGCTTGAATTTATAGTGCAGCGAAATAACGAAATCGCCGTCCTGACCGTAGAACACATAACGTTGACGGTGACGGCCGTGGTTATGGCGGTCGCGGTTGGAGTACCTTCCGGCATCGTCATCACGCGTATCACCTGGCTTTCAAAATGGGTTCTGGGCGTCGCCGGGATAATCCAGACGATTCCCAGTCTGGCACTGCTGGGTTTTTTGCTGCCCCTGCCGATTATCGGCGGCATCGGTGCAAAGCCGGCAGTTGCAGCGCTTTTTCTCTATTCGCTTCTCGCTATTATTCGCAATACCTATACCGGCATCAAAGAAGTTGACCGTGCTATTGTCGAAGCGGCCAAGGGCATGGGCATGTCACCCTGGCAGCTTTTGCGCATGGTTGAGCTGCCGCTGGCTTCTCCCATGATTCTGGCGGGAATTCGCATCTCTACTGTTATTTGCGTCGGCGTTGCGACGCTCTGTGCAGCAATTGGTGCGGGGGGTCTTGGTCAATATATTTTCAGAGGGATATCGATGGTAAATAATACCATGATTCTGGCCGGAGCAGTACCGTCCGCACTGCTCGCGCTACTGTTTGACTCACTGCTCGGCTTGCTTGAAAAACGATTGAAAATACCAAACTGATTTTACACTTCACCGTACACTTAACAAAGGTTGCATCATGATGTGGTCACGTTCAGCCATTTTCTCCTTAGTGGCATGCGCCACGTTGCTGGCCGCTCTTACGAGTTGCACAAGGAAATCATCAACACTTGTCGTGGGCTCGAAAAATTTCACCGAGCAGGTAATCCTTGGTGAAATGATAAGCCTGCTCATTGATGAAGCAAAGGATGAAGAACCGCTCACGGTCAACAAAAAACTGAATCTGGGCGGGACCTTTGTCTGCTTTAACGCGCTGAAAGGCGGCAACCTCGATCTGTATGCAGAATATACCGGCACCGGACTGACCGCCATGCTTGACAGGGAAGCTATCAGCAATCCTGACAGTGCGTTCCGCATAGTCAAAGATCAGTTTGATGCAAAGTGGAATTTGCACTGGCTCCCGCCACTGGGATTTAATAACACCTACACACTGACCATGCGGGTGAGCCAGGCGGAGTCGCTGGGGATTTCGAAAATATCCGAGCTGGAAGCATACGCCGACAGGCTGCAGCCGGGATTTAATCACGAATTCCTTGAACGCCCCGACGGCTATCCTGGATTAATCAAGCACTATGGATTTGAATTCGAGCGCTCACCTAAAGAAATGGATCTGGGCCTGATGTATAAAGCAATTGCCGATAAGCGCGTGGACGTTATCTGCGGTTTTGCCACCGATGGACGCATTCCGGCATTCAACCTGGTACAGCTCGAGGACGACAAAGGCTTTTTTCCCCCGTACGAAGCTGCTATTGTGATTCGCAAAGAAACAGCCAAAGCACATCCCGGCGTTGTCATTCAGCTCGAAAAGCTATCCGGCCGCATCTCAAACAAGGACATGGCTGACATGAATTATCAGGTGGACGAAAAGGGAGCAGTACCCAAAATTATCGCTCGTCAATTTCTTGTCAAGAAAGGACTACTCACAAAATCCGCACCATAATTTCACTGCTGCGCAGTAAAACATTCATGAGGCAGCAACACGGTTCACTGCGTACTCAATATAAACAAAAGGATATTTGCTATGGCTCGTTCAGAAAAGCAAAAAAATATATCTGTTCGCATACACCCGGAAACAACCTCTACCAACTGGAAAGACTGGAAATGGCATCTGCAGCATTCCGTCAAATCAATTGACACTTTCCAGAAGCTGACCGGCATCGAATTCGATTTAAAGCAGCGCGTCCATTACGAACAGGTGCTGAATCAATTCCCACTTTCGATTACGCCATATTACTTGTCATTGATCGACGAGACCAATTATCGACAGGACCCTGTCTTCATTCAATCGTTCCCCAATATCGCCGAGTTGACCGTCAAGAAGTGGGACATCCAGGATCCACTGGCCGAAGACAAGGATTCACCCGTTCCGGGAATCACCCATCGCTATCCCGACCGGGTGTTGTTTCACGTCAGCAATATCTGCTCTATGTATTGCCGGCACTGCACCCGCAAGCGCAAGGTCGGCGATCATGACTTCATTCCCGACAAGGGGGAAATCGAGAAGGGAATCGATTACATACGCAAAACGCCAACGGTGAGAGACGTATTGCTCTCCGGCGGGGATCCGCTGATGATGTCGGATCGAAAACTGGCCTGGCTGCTCGATGAAATCGCTGCGATTCAACATGTGGAAGTGATTCGCATCGGGACACGCATGCCCGTGGTACTGCCCTACCGCATTACCGATAATCTCATTGATGTTTTCAAGCAGCACAAGAATCTCTGGATCAACACCCATTTCAACCATCCCCGGGAAATAACCGATTCGTCCCGACGGGCACTTAGAATGCTGGCCGACGCCGGAATACCGCTTGGAAACCAGACGGTGTTGCTTGCAGGAGTCAACGATTGCCCGCGTATTATCAAGCGCCTGGTACACCTGCTGGTAGAAAACCGGGTGCGTCCCTACTACCTGTACCAATGCGACCTCTCCGAAGGACTCAGTCACTTCCGCACACCCATCGGCAAGGGCATACAAATCATAGAAAGCCTGATCGGTCATACCAGCGGCTTTGCCGTCCCTACCTATGTGGTGGATGCACCGGGCGGTGGCGGCAAAATTCCGGTGATGCCTCATTACCTCATCTCACTTTCGACCAATAAGGTTGTCTTGCGCAACTACGAAGGGGTACTGACAACCTACCGTGAGCCTGATTCGTATGAGACGGAATTCTGCGATCGCAACTGCGACAATTGTAAATTGCAACTGAACCTTGAGGAATCAAGCGAACTCAACAGCATCGGTATCGAAAAACTGCTCAGCGATCACGATGAAACAATTTCGCTGGTTCCCGAGGAAACCGAACGCGTCATGAGGAGGAACGGCGATTGAAATCACGTAGCGTAATGACTGGCGTATGCCTCTGTGCGATGTTGACAATAGTGTACTCGTCACCGGACGCCTCAGAGGCATTCAGTGTCGCCTTGACCGGAAAATACCCACCTTTCAGTTTTTATTCCGACAGCGGCACACTTACCGGCTTCGATGTTGATGTTTCAGCAGAAATTGCCCGTCGCCTGGACCGTCGGCTTGAAATCATCACCACCGAATGGGACGGTATTCTGGCAGGACTGCTTGCAGGCAAGTTCGATGCGATCATCGGCTCGATGGCAATTACGCCCGAGCGCCGCAAAAAGGTTTCTTTTTCACGTCCTTATTACGAATCGGGAGCGCAGCTTTTTTGTTTGACAAAAGACACGGCGGATATTGCCTCGATTCAGGACATGTACGGTGAAAAAGTAGGAGTGGTTATAGGTGAAACCTACGAGCACTATCTGCGCACCAACCACCCCGAAATTAATACGGTGACGTATAAGAGTTCGGTTGACATATTCCAGGATATGCATAACGGGCGCCTGAAGGGTTTCCTTACCGACCGGCTGGTAGGCATGTATCAGGTCAAGCAGGCCGGCATGCCCTTTGCCCCGGCGGGTCGGTTGCTGTACAAGGAACAAATGGGCATTCCCACTCATCAAAACGCAACACGACTGCTGGAGCGCATCAATGCGGCACTTGAAGATATGCAGCAGGACGGCACCTTCGATCGATTGACCAGCAAATGGTTTCGCCGGCAAACCGTGGAGTCACCGGCATCCAGCGCGATGCAGCCGGAGGTTATCAGAAACAAACTGGTTCAAGGTTTTGCCGTTACCATTGCGATTGCCGGCTTGTCTCTGGTATTCGGCTTTTTGCTGGCGCTGCCGATCGGTGTCATCATAAACAGCAACATTGCGCTTATCGGCGCCGTTTTGCGTTTCGGGGTAGATTTCATTCGCGGAACGCCGGTGCTAATTCAGCTCTTTTTTATCTATTTTGGCGCACCGCAGATCGGGCTGACGATTTCGCCCATCGTATCGGCTATTGTCACGTTGTCAATTAATTCGGCGGCCTATATGGCGGAGGTAATCCGTTCCGGACTTATGGCCGTGCCGCCGGGACAACCCACAGCCGGCAAAGCGCTGGGCCTTGCACGATTTGACATCTTTTTTTCGATCGTCTGGCCTCAGGCGTTCCGGATAGCCATGCCGACATTGGTGAATTCGTGCATTGCGCTGCTCAAGGACACTGCGCTGGTTTCGGTTATTTCGGTGGCAGAGGTCATCCGGCAGGCGCAATCAATTATATCGGTAACCTATAATCCGATCAAATATTATCTAATAGTCGGCGTCATGTTTTTTGTCTTTACCTATCCGCTCATGCACATTGCCGCACGCATCGAACGAGGACTCAAGCGCAAAGGATTTGTTCATGATTGAAATTGAGAACCTGAATTTTTCATATAAAAACGGCACCCAGGCGTTGCATGATATCAATCTCACCTTTGACTTTGCACAAACCGGCCAAAGCGTCGCGTTGCTGGGGACAAGTGGATCGGGTAAAACAACGCTGCTCAATTGCATCGGCCGTTTTCTCACCCCCTCATCCGGTCGCATACTCCTTCATAGACAGAACATCTCTGAGATGAATACAAAGCAATTCCGGCAGCAGGTTGGCATCGTCTTTCAAGATTTGAGCCTGTTCCCGCACATGACGGTAGCGCAGAATCTGATGCTGGCACTGACCAAAGTAAAGCGGCAGTCCACCACCGAAGCTGCGCAACGAGCCCGCGCAATACTGGCAAAGCTCAATCTTGACTCATTGTACGAAAGCTATCCCGCGCAGCTCAGCGGCGGACAGGCACAACGCGTGGCTATCGCCCGGGGGCTCGTACTCGAGCCGGAAATTCTACTGCTGGACGAACCCACTGCCGCACTTGATATAAATACGACCCGCGAATTTGCCCGGTGGCTCAGAGAGTTGCACGAGTCAACCAATTTCGTGATTGTCACTCACGATGTCGCGTTCGCTCACGATGTTGCCGATCATGCCGCACTCATGGAAAAGGGGCGCGTGACCGTAACCGGGGAGATGCAGAAGATTATGAAGATTTTTACCGCCGAGCACCCCGGGGCGGTGGCAGGCCCATGACGCGAATAATTGTGCTCGGACTCGCTGAGACGACAGGCGAATAATCGTAATCTCAATGTTACGCAAAGATGCCGCGCCGGGGAAATGGTCCGAGTTCAGGTTTTTCGAAATGAATTCGGTTGTGATAAAGAGCGAAGCGAAAGTAGGAATAACGATATTATGACAGTACGAGAGGAAACCACACCAATGCAGGAAGACGCAATCGAAACCTTCGGCGCCAGCACCATTCAGCACGGTAAGCTCAGCAATCGCATCTACGTAATGCACCTGCAGGAATCGGACTTTCCCGCAATTTTACCGGAGTTGAACCACCTGGCAAACCGCAATGGATACACAAAAATCTTCGCCCGCATCCCCCACTTTGCCTATCGGGGCTTTCTGGACGACGGCTACCGGTGCGAAGCAAAGATACCGGTATTCTTTGCCGGAACTCAACCGGGATATTTTATGGCGAAATACTTTGACGAAGCACGCGCGCATTCACTCAAGGAGGAAGAAGAGCAGGCAATCCTGGACAAAGCCGGGCAACGCATACGATCCGAAACGCCGTCATTGCGCAAGGGCTACACACTTGCGAAGTGCGAACCTGCAGATGCGGAGGATATGGCCCACCTCTATCGCGCCGTATATGATTCGTATCCTTTTCCTATTTTCAGTCCCGATTATCTCAGCGACACGATGCAGCGCAATTTTGTATATTATGCCGTTCGCAAGGGAGCTGAGATTGTGTCCGTAGCCTCGGCTGAGATCGATTTCGAGGCACTTCATGCAGAAGTATCCGATTTCGCGACATTGCCTGAATACCGGCGCAAAGGTTTTGCAGCCTGCCTTGTTTCTCAACTGGAAAATGAATTGCACAGAATGAAAATTGCTACGGTCTTCACTATAGCCCGCGCCCAGTCTCCGGGAATCAATATGGTTTTTGGCGGCTCGAAATATGCCTTTGCCGGAATGTTGATTAATAATACGAATATATTCGGCAGCATACAGGATATGAATGTATGGTACAAACTCCTCCCGCACGATTGATGAGCAAACAAACGGTACTTGCGATGCTCCATGCCTTCAATTGCCATTAACCAACCCAACTTACTTCACCCGAGAGATCAACCATGTACGAACTGTTTGAGTCCTCCGGCCTGATGCTGGTATTGCTTAATCCATTTCTGGTTATCGTGTACCTGATTGACATCGTGCAAAAGCTAAATTTCAGCAAATTTGCAAAGGTCATGCTGCGCGGCTCGATTATCAGCGTCTTTGCTTTCTGGTCGTTCGCCCTGCTTGGTGATGCTATTTTCTCCAAATTCGTCCACGCCGAATTTGCTTCCTTTCAAATTTTCGGCGGCGTTGTTTTCCTGCTTATCGGATTGCAATTCGTCTTCAAGGGTCAAAATGCCATAGAGGGTTTGCGCGGTGAATCCGCGTATATTGCCGGTGCGATTGCCATGCCGATCATGATTGGGCCGGGTACCATAAGCGCCAGCGTGATCATCGGCAAACGTTCAGACCCCATTCCTGCCTGTATTGCCATTTTAATTGCGGTAGCTGTATCGGCAGGCATTATGCTGCTGCTTAAAAAAACCCATGACTACGTACGCCCCCGTCGCGAGCAACTGATTCAACGCTATTTTGAAATTGCAGGCCGAATCACGGCATTATTCGTGGGGACAATATCCGTTGAGATGATCATGCGCGGCCTCGGCGCCTGGATAGAAAAATATTAACAGATATATCCGTTTGCTCTTGCTGCTGCCTTATGCCGGCAGGATCTCCGGTTGGTCGGGCTCTTTCGAAGGGCGATCCGGTTCGGGCTCATCGGGCAGCGGTTGCGGATAAGGGGGCACCGGCTGCCTCTCAGGCTCGTTGGGAATCGGTTCATGTTCGGGAACGGCAGGTGGGGTTGCCGAATGCAGAAGGGATTGGTCACATAGACGCATACTGTATTTTCCTTTGCAGATGAATATGCATGAAATGAAACGTAAGCAACGCCGGCCTTAGTTTATAAGCCGCAATATCAATGCCAGAATGCAGATTATCCGGATTTGAGCATGCCGAAAGTTAAACATCCCAGACTGTTTTT
This sequence comes from Chitinivibrionales bacterium, assembly GCA_014728295.1. Lineage (GTDB taxonomy): Bacteria > Fibrobacterota > Chitinivibrionia > Chitinivibrionales > WJKA01 > WJLW01. Next base: position 145,702 of record WJLW01000015.1, read on the forward strand.
CATTGAAGACGACGAAGATGCGCTCTTTGGCTATGAGCGCTACTTTGCCAAAGCAGGATATGCAACGCTGGCCGCGACAACATTGCAGGAGGCCAAAACTATTGCCGGGAGGGAATCATTTGACGTTGCGATCCTGGATTTAAAACTGCCCGACGGCAACGGTCTCTCCTGGCTGCCCGAGCTCAAAAGCCGCCATCCGGCCGTTCCGGTTATAATAATTACAGCATTGGGTGACATTCCAACCGCGGTTGAAGCAACCAAAAAAGGCGCCGCTAATTTTCTCACCAAACCCGTTTCGCTCAGGGAGTTGAAGGACCAAATTCGTCAGCTCTCCGAATTGCGGAATCTGCGCCGTCAGAACCTCATCCGCCAAAGGACGCATAAGCAGGAGCAGCCCTGGTTGGGGCACGACGGACCCATGAGGCAATTGATGGAATATTGCACGGTTGCTTCGGCCAACGACACTGTTATTTTGCTGCTGGGAGAAACAGGAACCGGCAAGGGTGTTCTGGCCAGATGGATACATGAACATAGCGAGCGCGCATCAGAACCGTATATTGAGCTCAATTGCTCCAGTTTGCGCGGGGAATTGCTGCGCAGCGAGCTCTTCGGTCATGTCAAGGGCTCGTTTACTTCTGCAATCAAAGACCGGGAAGGTCTGGTTGAGGTCGCCGACGGTGGAACATTGTTTCTGGATGAGATAGGAGATATGGATCTGGAGGTGCAGGCGCAATTGCTCAAAACGATTGAAGAGCGCTCTTTTCGCCGGGTGGGAGAAAATAAGCTGCGCACAAGCGATTTCAGGCTGATTTGTGCAACAAATCGTGATTTGCTTAAAGCCGCCGAGAACGGGCTGTTTCGCAAGGATCTCTACTACCGCATCTGCGTTTTCCCCATTCAGGTACCGCCGCTACGGGATCGCCCGCAGGATATTTCTCCCCTGGCGCACCACCTGCTTGCCGTTCTGGGCTACAGCGCATTTCAGCTTGATCCCGAAGTACAAGAAATCCTGCAGGCTTATCAGTGGCCCGGCAATGTCAGGGAGTTGCGCAACATGCTGGAGCGGGCCCTGCTGCTTGCCGGACAGGATCGCCTGGCTGCACGCCACTTTCCCGGTCTGAGTCCCTCAATCGCAGCCGGCGGCAATAATCTCAAATTGCCGCTTGAAGAGGTCGAGAAAAAACATATCTTTGCGGTAATCGACTATTGCGGAGGCGATAAAAACAAAGCATGCGAGATTCTTGGCATATCACTTTCCGCTCTCTACCGCAGACTCGATAAATTTTCCGGCAATTAGTTTGTCGAAATCGGGAAAGCACATTTTGCGCAAATGGCAAAATCAAGCACGGGCTGCCCGTAAATAGCTTTACATTGAGCAGTATTCCAAAGTTGAGATGGCACGCTGTTTGTTATTCTAAATGCAAATTGCAGTAATGCACGTGTGATAATTATGCGGAGGTCACGCTATGGAAACCGCTCAGATGGGAAATAAAGTAAAAGTCAAATACCAGACCACTCTTCCCAACCATGAATTTGTATCGGATGATCCGAACAAAGAAGTTGAATTCAGGATTGGCTCGCATGAAGTTATCCCCGGGCTGGAAAAAGCGGTCGACGGCATGCAGAGAGGTGAAACCAGGGAGGTGAATGTAAAGGCCCGTGATGCATTCGGACATCACCGAGACGACCTTGTGCTCAAAGTAAATCGTGCCAACCTGCCCCCCGACTCAGAGCTTAAGGTGGGCAAATCATTCATTTTGCACTCCAAAAACGGCTCAAAGGCACGTGTCAAGGTGACAGACATGCAGAACGGCTGGGTTATTCTCGATGCCAATCATCCTTCAGCGGGAAAAAATTTCAGATTCAGGATCAAACTGGTTGACATTGTCGAATGATCGCTCCCCAGCAGCAACCGCAGAGCCGGAGCTGTTCCCGTATCAATGCACATATCACCCACAGTGTGGGTCGACGCCCACGTGGAGAACAGTGACGTCTCCAACCATTTCAAAACCCGCCATACGGTTTCACAACCAGCACGGAGTATTTTGTGATAGAGTTCTTTCAGCTCCATATCCGGCCTTAAAGGATGGAACATGCCTGTCAGTCCGCACGAAGCCGAATTGCTTGACCTTATCCGTGATTCGATTATCATTCGTGATCGAAACGACCGGATTCTCTTCTGGAACAAAAGCGCCGAAGAACGCTACGGCTGGACCAAAGCAGAAGCAATAAGCGCTTCCAGCCATTCGTTGCTGAATACGACCTATCCCCTGTCCCTCAAGAGCATCGACGAAATGCTATGCACCAGCGGACATTGGGAAGGACAGTTGCACCATACCTGCCGCAACGGTGCAACCGTGCTGGTGTCGAGCAGATGGACACTGCGAAAAAGAGCAGAATCCAATATCGATGAAATTGTCGAAATTGATACCGACATAACCAGCTATGTCCGTAAAAAAATCGAACTCGAGGAAGTCAACGAAAACCTGGAGGAGGAAATTGAGGTAAAAACAGGTCGGCTTGTCGATACGCAACAGGCACTTGAGGCAATTGAGGCCGAACGGGCGGATGTTGAACGCTTGAGTTCCAAACGGCAGGAAGTAATTGAAGCACTTTACAAAATTACCACCGGACCCTATTCATCCCCCGAAGATTTGCTCAAACGAATTATCTCCAGCATTCGCGAGCTGTTGAAAGTAACCACGGTACTCATCGGCAAAAACGATCGCGGCCAAATCGTTCCGGCCATTGGTTCAACCCAAAAAAGCCGGCAGCATGATTTTCTTGCCGCCATTCCCGGCTCGGCAATCGATCAAGCCATCGCACGCAAAACTCCGATACAGCTTACCGGTCAGCAATGCGCCGAACTGGCTCACCGTGACATATACCGGGGCGCCAATCTTAAATCGTGTTTATGTGTGCCGATAACCGGCGTTCACAACTCCGTTGAAGGCGTGATTGTGCTGCTTGACACAATGGAAAACACCTTCACCCGGGATGATATCCATGTAGTTGAGGTCTACGGCGCCTATCTGGCATACGAATTTAACCGCGCCAGGCTTGAGGTGCAATTGCGACAGGCAGAAGAGATGAAAATGCTCGGACAATTGACATCCGGCGTTGCTCATGAAGTCCGCAATCCGATAAATGCCGTATCATCAATTATGGAAGCGCTCTTCGAAGAAATTGAAGATCACCGGCATTTGCGCCCGTACTTTGACCGACTGCAGAAACAAATCCACCGGTTATCGCGGCTGATGGAAGACTTGCTTACCTTGGGCAGACCGCTCAATGCAAAATATGTAAAAGCCATTTCGGTCGGAGAAATGCTCCAATCATCCCTGGAATCGTGGAAGTTGGCCGGCAAATATGCCCACCAGAAAGTTATCCTGCGCATCCCGGAAACCATACGAAAAGCACAAGTCAAAGTCGATCCGTCAAAAATGCAGCAGGTCTTTATCAACCTGCTTGACAACGCTGCCTTTCATCATGCTTCAGACCAACCGTTGCAGATGAACGCGGATTTGGCAGATCACGATATACTTGACATCGGCATAATTGACCGCGGCGCAGGCATTACACCCGACCGCCTGTGCCATGTGTTCAAACCATTTTTCACCACCCGCAAAGCAGGCAGCGGACTCGGGCTGAATATCGTCAGGCACATCGTTGAAAGTCACGGCGGAACCGTCGAATTGTTCAACAACGATGACGGCGCCGGCCTGACGGCACAAGTTAAATTGCCGATGCAGGCGTCTTAGTGAATGCCGACAGCCTGGGAAACCGGCAACAGTGCCATAAAATTATTATCTGCATCAAAGTTTACCTTCAACTCTTCGAGCCGCTTGCGCAAGGTGTCGAATGTTTCTGTGTTATGCAGCAGGCACAGGATCGTACTCCCCCCTGTTGGACGGGAACCTGCGCCTTCGGGAAATTTTTCGGCATAGGGATAGGTACTGAGATTATCCGTGCTGAGCGATTCACTGTCCAATACCGATAATGAATGCGCACCCAGTTCCCGCAATACCGAAATTGTGGTACTCAGCGCAGTTCTTCCAGTCAGGTTGACTACGAGTAAATGCATATGCTTCCTTTCCTGAATAAAACGGCAATATTACAAAATAAACAAATGGCATACCAGACATGTGACCACCTTCAGCAGTGCACATGCTGTAAATATAGCATTGGCGGGGCACGACGAGGCAACTCCAAACCCACCATCAATTATTAGCAACGTGGCGTGAGGCGATTGCAGCAGGTAATTCTCAGACTTGCTTCGGGTGAGATCAGAAAATGCTGCGATAAATGAGGCTGAGAATTCCGGTTTTCAGCGTTATTTCCTTTGTTGATGTAGAATGCCTTCTGGCTTGTGAAATGCTCTTTTTTTTAGGAAACGGGAATTGCTGTAAAGGTGATTGTTTCGATATCGTTCAATTGAGTCGTGTTATCTCGACCCGCCTGTTGCGGGCGCGACCGGTCGGGGTAGCATTCGAATCGATCGGATTTTCTTCTCCCCGTCCGAAGGCTTTTAACCGTTGGGCCGGAACGCCCTTTTTGACGAGGTAATTATATACCGCAAGAGCCCGGCGATACGACAATTTTAAATTCGATTGAGCGTTGCCGATATTGTCGGTATAGCCGCAGATTTCAAGGGAGATACCCGGATGGGCTTGAATGACTTCGGCAATACTGTCCAATCTGGCTCTGGCTGCTTTTTTCAAGCGCCACTTTCCGGAACGGAAAATATTGTTGAGCACAATATCCTCAAAGCCAGCACCCCCCCCTGCCGACATCTCGCTCATGGCGCCTGACCGACGATCCTGCTTTTCAGCAGATTGTTTGTCCCGGCGAAATAGCCCGCCGAACACCCTGGCGAAAAAGCCCTTTTTCTTCGTGGCACCTTCATGCTCCTGCGCAGGTTGCCCAGCCTGCACAGCATCTTTGCGCTTCTGCTCTTCCTTCTGCAACTCCCGGGCAAGACGTTGGGTCTCCTGCTCCTTGAGTCGACGCTGTTCCCGCCGGGATTGTTCCTGTTTCAATTGCTGCAAATAGCGATTCTCTTCGGCAACGGCCTTTCTGCGAACCTCGACGGCTTTGATGCTGTCGCGGCGAAATTGCTCCCGTTGTGCCTGTTCGGCGATAGCATCGTCAAGTTCGCGGCGTTTTTGCTGAGAGATTCGTGCCTGACTAATGATATTTTTGCGAAATCTGATAGCCGGCTCGGATCCCTGCGTGCGCAAAATTCTCAGATTGGCATCGACGAGATTCTGCTCTTTGCTGGTGATAGCGTCGATCTTCTGCTCAAGCTTCTTTTTTATGAGCCGGCGCTGCGATCGCTTCAACTCGTCCTTGATATCATCGAATTTAACTTTTGCAACGTTAGCTTCGGCATAGGCAGCGCCGATTTTATTTTCAGCCAGATGGGCATCGATTTGCTTGAACAACGCGGCGATCGACGCGGTATCGTCGGCAACTTCAACCATACGCTGCACAGACTTTTCATATTCAAGAAGGTCATCAAAAGAAATATTCAAATAGGTCTGCTGACGGCTGATATAGCTTAGCAGACTGCGGGCAGAGTCAATCCGGTTTTCTTCAATGGCATGGCGAATATCCTGCTGCAATGTTTCGCTTATGCGGGCGGCGCGTACGTTTCGAGCCGCTTCCATCTGTTCCGCAACGCTCCTGTCAAAATTTTCCATGGTGTTGCGTTTATCCTGGAGCACTGCAAAATCCGGTTGCATGCGCGACAATTCCCGGTTAAACTCCGCGACAAGCTTCCCGACCGAGGGGCCTGCGCCGGCTGGAGGCTCAATCTGGACGCTATTTGCCTGCGCAACCGCTCCGAGCAGTATGGAAAATATGAGCAGCTTCCTTGCTTTGTGAGATAACAATTTGAGATAATCAGACATTCGTTGTATCTTTCGTATATTCGTTGAAAATGATGATTTCGTTATTAGTTCGAATAGGTGATAGCAGTAATTCTCTTTTTCACCTCAGTTTGCAAATGGAGTGCCAGCTTGCATTCTGTGGCTTCGTTTGGCACTTCTCTTGCATAATGGATACTTTTAATACCGCGTACCCGACAACGAGAGGAGCATGGTTATGAATGCAGATACCTTACGCGAAATCCGACCCGAAAAAAGCAAGTCGCTTATTGAAAAAGTTGAAGACGGCGACCTGCGGTACAGTGAGCGCCACAATCGCTATATAGATCCCAATCATGTCGAACATCATAAAGAAAAGCGCCCGCAGCGTGCACATAATACGCACTTTGAAAGATAGTCGAGTTCCCTGAAACAGTGGCGCGCAGAGCGGAAGATGACTAAAAAAACTGAACGCCGCAAAAGGTCATCGGTAAGCGGCGCTCAGTTGATTACCTCTTGCAATAAGTTCTCAGGCAATATCAACCAGTGTTACATCAAATACCAGGTCCCTTCCCGCAAGGGGGTGATTCGCATCGAGCATTACGCCGGAATCGTTGATATCGGCAACGGTTGCAGTACGCTTTCCGCCGTCTGAAGTGGAAACCTGCACATTGTCGCCGACATTTAACTCAAAGTGGTCCGGTATTTTATCTTTCGGCACAGAGGCAACCAGCTCCTGTCGGCGAGGACCGAAAGCGGATTCCGGCGGTACTGTTGCCTGCTTACGGTCGCCTTTTTTCATGGTACGAACGACATTTTCCAGGCCGCTGATCACCTCACCCTGACCCACGGTGAATTGCAGTGGCTCCGATTCTGGCGTTGAACTGAATTTTGTTCCATCTTCCAGTGTACCTGTGTAATGAACGGTTACTTTCCGACCATCATTCACATCTGCGGGAGGCATAGCATACTCCTTCCGAATAAGTTTGAGGAATTACGAGCAGTCTCATGTTTGCTACTATCCAAACGCAACGCTTGTGCCACCGTGCCGGTTAATAGCAGACTCTGGAATGAAGCTTGCTTTCTCTGAGTAATAGTCAGGACGGTACATCATATTTGCCGAAATCGAAAATTTCAATTCCCGATTTCGCGAAAAGATAACATCTTTATCGTGGAAGAACATTTACCGTTACCAATTCGGCATGGATCAAAAACCCGGCCAGAAAGGCTAAAGGCGCAACTCCCGCAGATGTCTCAAAAATCAATGCTGTTTGAAGATGACGGATGCAGCCGCCTGTAAAGGCAAAACAGCTTTATCGAAAGGAAGTACGATGGCAAATTTAGACGCGCGTATCATCATGATTGCAATCGCTGTCGGCGTTTTTATCGTCGGCGTCATTAAAATCGGCTTTTACAGCAAATAATCGGCCTTTTCCTCAGTAGAGGTATATGTCAATTCGCGGTGCGGCAGCATTGTGCGCTTCGCGTATGTTGCGGTGCTTGTTTTGTCTGTCTGCAAGCGCCAGTCTTGTAACCTGCACTCAATGCCAGGTGCAGGCGGTTGCGGTCGAAGATGAACGTACACGCGTCCGGGCGCGCATTCATTGCACGCAGGCCGACAGAGCAGTCGCTTGACTGTATCGATTACCGGTATCGACAGAAAGAAACTATCTTTTGAAAAGAGGCCGGCGTCGCGTGCTTTACCTGTACGACAACAACCGCAAAATAAGGACTCCACATGGAAAAAGTATCCGGTTCATCGAAAATCAAAGACCTGCTTACAGCATTTCCCTTTTTGCTTGATTTCCTGCCGACCATTTCCCCCGGCTTTGTGTTACTCAAAAATCCTTTGGCCCGAAAATCGGCCGGGTCGGTCGCCACCGTTGCTCAGGCTGCACGGATCGGGGGTTTGACAAATGAGGAATTGCTCATGCGCATTGCCGAAAAAATCAAGCAGGAAACAGGCGCGACCATCGAGATCGAACCGCGTGGCAATCAGGACGAATCTCAAACAGTTTTCTCCGGCAAAGAGGCCCGGATCGAAGTTCTTAAGCATCTGATCAAAGATTTGCACAGCGGCGCCGATGTGCTGGAGGTCAAGAAACGCTTCAGCGAATTGATCGCCGACGTCGGACCGGGAGAGCTTTCCGAGATGGAGCAGCAACTGATCAGCGAGGGCATGCCCTCCGAAGAAGTCAAGCGCCTGTGCGATGTGCATGTGCAGGTGTTCAAAGAGTCGCTGGAAAAAAAAGCGGTCCCGCACACTCCACAAGGTCATCCCGTAGATATTTACATGGCGGAAAATCGCGCACTGGAGACACTCATCGACAAAATACAGCAGAATCTGAGCGCGGCCTTCACCCAGCCGCAAGCCGCCGAACGCACGCTGTGGATCGAAAACATAAAGACCCTCAGCACCAGCCTGCTCAAAATTGACACGCACTATACCCGTAAAGAAAACCAGCTTTTCCCGGTGCTCGAAGCTTATGGGATAGCGGGGCCGTCCAAAGTCATGTGGTCGCTGCATGATGACATTCGCGACATGGTCAAATCGTGCCGCAAGGTTATCAGCACAAATGACCTCGAGCAGTTTGCCGGGCAGTTCGACACTACTGCGCAGGCGCTGCTCGATATGATTTACAAAGAAGAGCACATACTTTTCCCCATGGCTTTGGAATCGCTTAAGCAGACCGACTGGCAGACGATACGTGCCGGTGAAGACGACGTGGGCTATGCCTGGATCGATCCCGGTGATGCCGGCCTTGAAGCACATGACGTCCACTATCCGCCCGAACAATCCCAATCGCCGCGCGGCAAAAGCAGCAAACGGGAGAAACGCTCCCTGCACCTTGACGAAGGCAACCTGCCGCTCAGCCACATCAATCTCATGCTCAAACATCTGCCTGTTGAAATTTCATTTGTCGACAAGGAAGATACCGTACGTTACTATTCAGCAACGCCGGAGCGCCTCTTCCCGCGCAGCCCCGGCGTCATCGGACGCGCGGTCCAAAATTGTCATCCGCCCAAAAGCCTGCACATGGTCGAGCAAATACTCACCGATTTTAAATCCGGCGTTCGCAACCAGGCTGATTTCTGGATCACCTTCAAAGAACGCTTTATCAGCATCCGCTATTTTGCCGTCCGCGATGACGCCGGCGACTACCAGGGCTGCCTCGAAGTCACACAGGATATTACCGAATTGAAGCAGTTGGAGGGGGAGAAGAGGTTGCTTGATTAGGGCGATGCGACGTTGCCGTACCGACTTACATCGGAGCTGAGCCGGAACACAAAAATATTGTCACAATAATTGCTGCCTACTGCTCATCCGGTAGCACAATTAAGTCAGATCACCCAGTAAAGGAGCAACAGATGTCTCATTATTCGAAGATTCAAGACATACTTGGCGAAGATGCCCGGGATTTACTCGGATTTTCATCACCAAAAATCAGTAAGGAAAAATTGCATATCCCCGGGCCAGATTGGATAGACCGGATTTTCAGCGTTTCGGATCGTTCTGTGCGGGTGTTGCGCAATCTGCAGGCGCTTTTCTCGCACGGTCGCCTTGGCAAAACCGGCTACCTGTCGATTTTGCCGGTCGATCAGGGTATCGAGCATTCTGCAGGTGCGTCATTTACACCAAATCCTCACTATTTTGACCCGGAAAACATTGTCAAGCTCGCTCTCGAGGGTGGGTGTAACGGTGTTGCGTCGACTCTCGGCGTGCTGGGGAGTGTATCTCGCAAATATGCGCACAAAATTCCCATGATCATGAAATTTAATCACAACGAGTTTCTCTCCTACCCCAACAGCTACGACCAAATCCTATTCGGCTCGATCAAACAGGCTTTTGATATGGGTGCAGTTGCCGTCGGCGCCACTATCTATTTTGGCTCACCCGAAAGCGCCCGACAGATTCAGGATGTCAGCAAAGGATTTCAGATAGCACACGAAATGGGTATGGGCACGATCCTGTGGTGCTACCTGCGCAATTCCGCATTCAAGGTCGACGGAGTCGATTATCACACCAGCGCCGATCTCTCGGGCCAGGCCAATCACCTCGGTGTTACGATCCAGGCTGATATCATCAAGCAGAAGCTGCCCACCTTAAACGGCGGCTATCCAGCATTGAATAAAAACGGCAGCTTCGGCAAATACCACGATAAAATGTACTCCGAATTGTGCAGCGATCACCCCATAGACCTAACCCGCTATCAGGTTATCAACAACTACCTGGGACGCGCCGGGCTCATTAACTCAGGCGGACCGTCGGGAGCAAACGACCTGCAGCAGGCAGTCAAGACTGCCGTCATCAACAAACGTGCCGGCGGCATCGGCCTCATCAGCGGCCGCAAGGCCTTCCAGCGACCCATGCAGGAAGGCGCCGACTTGCTCAATGCGATCCAGGACGTTTACTTGTGTGACGAAATCGAGGTAGCGTAGTTTCGCACCAAAGTCGGGGGTATGGATAAACAACCGCTTCCAGCGGTTTTGCCGTACCCTCGCCTGCTACCATGTCGGTTCATCTAATCCAATACCTGGGGCGTCCGTAGTAGTCATAGATTATCTCTTCGTACTCCCGATTAACAAGCTCGTCGGGATTGAACTCGGGGGCGCTCTGTATGGACGCGGAAGTGAGTGAGCTGTAAATCATACTTTCGCTCCATGTGATGTCGTCCACCCAATCCGTTGCAACCAACACCTTCCTGCCGGGCAGCCAATTGCGGGTGTCAATAACGAGGTACCGCAGAGCCCATTGCTCAGTGTCAACTATGAAATCATCCACATGTCCGATCTCCCGGTCGGCCGCATGAATGTGATAGCCGACGACTTCCCTGGAGCTGCGCAAATTGTTGTCGGGTTCGCTTCTGGCTTTCTCTTCTTCATTCTGCTGCTGCTCGCGTACCACCATCGGTTCGACCGGCATGGGTGCGGGGCCGATATAGTGCGAGGTGTCCCAGAAATTCACCCAGCCGTAGTAGCTGTGCAGTTCCAGCTCCCTGGCACGTGAGACGGGTTTATCGGTATCGATATCCGGACTCTTTTCGATCTGTTCCTTGAACAGCTTTGCCGGCAAAACGGCCGGAGTGGGGCTCTCAAAGGACTGCGGGGAAATCAGTACCTGTTTGCGATTCAGCCAGTTGCCGACATTGATGACCATGTACCGGATTCCCCAGTTCTTGCCGTTGAAATAGAATTGATCCAGATGCCCTATTTGCCCGTCCAGTGCTTCAATCGGATAGCCGTGAAGTTCTTTGCTGCTTCTGAGCATACGAATACTCCTTTCGCGGGTTGTGCAGATTAACACGGAATTTCGCACACATAGACCGCAAAGGTTGTGCCATTGGGCAGTATATCGAGACCGCTCAGCATTGATCGGTTGTGCCGCGGCAGGCATGCAATCCAAAAGGTATTTTTGAAAAATCACTTGCTGCCAGGTATACCGTTGAGTGTGCATATTGCAAAACTATCCGGATATCGACGTTGCTAATGATACGCAACAAGAGCAATATGTTGCCGCTCTGCCGCGCCGGCAGCGATAGCACGGTTGCATCGCCGCACAAACAGCATTAAACCGATTTCAATTAAATGAACCATCCTGTTAATCACCCAGTCCTGTTTGCTGCAGCTCTTCTGCTGCTTATGATGGCATCCGCAAGGGGAAATCCGATACTCTCCGGATTCGGTTCGCCGGGCGCCTATGCAACACAGATCGACAGCGTGCCGGTCAACAGCAGATTTAACACCTCGGTATACATTCTATCACCGGCGCCCGTTCCCAAAGACACAATGCTGCCTGCAGTGATTTTTGCGCATGGCATCGGCGCCAATCATCCTCGCTTTTACCGGGCATTGCTGGATTATATCGTAAGTAAAGGTATCGTTGTGATATATCCTACCTATCCGGCCGGTGTGGCGGGAGTCAGCACAGAAACAGCCTACGCGCTGATCAGGGCCGATGTACTCGCAGGCATACGGCATGTTGGCGACCGCATCGACACGACGCGCCTGGGTTTTGTGGGGCACTCCTACGGCGGCGGCGCGATTCCCTGGCTGGCACATACATGTCTCACCGAAATGAAATGGGGGTCTCATGCATCCTTTCTGTACATCATGGCTCCCTGGTATTCCTACCGGATCTCATCGGATGAGCTTCGCGATTTTCCGAAGCATCCGTATCTGATCATGCAGATATTTGAAAGCGATATGATCAATGACCAGCGCATGGCCAAAGATATTTATGATAATATTGGCATTCCCGCCGACCGAAAAAATTATATCATCCTGCATGATACGTATTCACCGGCGTGCACGCTGCTTGCCGACCATGGCGTACCAGCCGACAGCACTGTCGCCACATGCAATAATCTCGACTTCTACGGATTATTCCGGCTATTTGACGCGCTGCAGTCGTTGTCGCTGAACGGTGAGGCTTCGGCACATGAGATTGCGATGGGTCGCGGCACAAAGCGGCAAATTTTAATGGGCAAATGCAAAGACGATACACCGGTCCACCCGTTGACGGCAACCAAAATCGCACACATCCTGCATCCGCAAACCGAATATCTCAACTTCTGGGATCATCGCAACAATCCACGGGCGGGATATTATTCGCATTACGGCGCATTACGCCCGTACCGCTATGAACGCCGCAAAACGCTGCGCAACTATTATAATCTTACCGTCAAATTCACCCGAACCTATGAAGGAAGGCGTGCTTTTCGCAAAAAGCAACTGGCAGACCCGGGCAACGACACCCTCCCGGTCCCTCAGCCGGCAACCGGTTATGGCGCTCCGGGCATATACAAGGTAACGGAGCGCTATTTTCCGCATCATGACATGGGCGACGGCTACATCCACATTTACGCGCCCAAAGCGATTGACACCCCCCTGCCGGTGCTGCTGTTTATGCACGGCTATAGCCGGCCCACGCCCGATCATTACCGGCGTCTGCTAAATTTTTGCGCAAGTAAAGGATATATGGTCATATTCAGCTCATATCACGAACGCGGATTTCGGTTGACTAACCGGAAACACTACGATTTGCTGCTGAAGGGTTTCGAAGAAGCGCTGCTGCTGGAATCACGGCGTATCGATACAACCCGAATCGGCTTTATCGGGCACTCATTCGGGGCCGGGGCTGCTCCGGCTCTCGCCCGGCATTTTCTCGTCAAACGCAGATGGGGAGCAAACGGAGCATGCATGTTTCTGATGGCGCCCTGGTATGTGCGCTATATCACCAATGAGCAGTTCAACCGGTTTCCCCGGCATCTCAATGCGATTGTCCAGGTTTACGAAAACGAAAAAATCAACGACTGGCGCATGGCCGAAGACATTTTCTATTCCCTGCCCAGCCCGCCGTCGCGAAAGGACTTTATCATTCTGCACAACGATGAGTATGGGCAACATCGCCTGAGTGCGTCTCACACTACGGCATTATCTGAAGGTTCCCGAAATACCAATGCACTTGACTATTACGGCATATTCAAGCCGCTTGACGCGTTATGCGCATTTACCTTTAAAGCCGATTCGGCCGCACGTCCATACAGCCTCGGCAACGGATCGCATAAACAAATTTACATGGGCGCCTGGCCCGATGGAACTCCAGTCAAGCACATGACCGTCACCGACCATCCCGCTTCCTTTCATCCGCAAAAAGCTTTCCTGTTTCGCTGGGGCAGCCTGATCAACAAGCGCAGAAAAATGTACCGTCCCCGATAATAATCTGCATCGGCCCGGGCGCCCGGGCCCGCAGTCTACTCTTCCCGCACCTCGGGCGAGCGCACTGCATAATTGCGTTTGTGAAGATATGCTCCCATGATCCAGGATGCCGCCACAACCAGGGGAAGTGAAACGAACAGTCTCACCAGGGTAAACTTGATTCCCAGAAACGACGCTTCAAAAACAGTCATTGGAATGCGACAGATGCCGGCGCAAGCCAGGTAGGTAAAGATAACGCCCAGCGCCGCTCCTTTTTTATACATGGCGTAGGCAAAAGGAAATGCTGCGTACAACCCGCCAACCGTAGTACCTGCCAGGCCGATTGCGAGCAGGTAGGCGCCGAAACCGGACCGACTGCCCAGGTAGCGTTCGACGGTCCTGCGCGGAATCCAGACTTCAAACAGCCCGATGAGAATAAACGCAAAGGGTACCAGCAGCAGCATCTGTTTGCCGAACAGAAAGAGACTGTCCACGACCCGCACGCCGCTATGCCTGCCCGAGGTAACCGACAGCAAAACAAATGCGACAAATGCCATGACAAATGCGATGAGGACGGTATGCTTTTTCAATGAAAGACCTCTCCAAAAGCGAGCCCGGTAGCCAGCGCCACCAGCAACGCAACAACCAGACCGATCGCATTGCGCACCAGAGCTACTTTCGTTCCCAGAAATGCCTGTTCCAGCGGTAGCGTCAAAACTCCCACCATCATCAATGTGGAGGTAAAGGCTGAGATGACCATGTACAACACACCGCTGTCCCGCAAAATGCCCCCCAGCGGATAGGCCACAAATCCGGGCATAATGGCAACCGACCCGGCCAAAGCAGCTATCCCCGCCGCCAGCCAGCGATTCGAAGCACTTCCCAGGGCCTGCTCAACAATTGGTTCGGACAGCACTCCCAGCACAAACGAAGCGATAATCAGCACAATGATAAACATCGGCAAAATGCCGACGAAACGCTCATATGCCAATTGAAATGCCCGGATGGTTTTGCCCCGGTTGGCAATGAATGAAATGATGACAAGTAGTAAGGTACCGATTTGAAAAGCGAATTTCATGCGAAAACCGGTTGCTGCTACAGTGAATTCGGGGAATTTAAGCGTTATAGCCCAAGCGTTGGCGGCTTAAGCAAAGACCATGCGAACCTGAGTAAACAATACTAAATGGCAGCCGGCCTGTCAAAGTGCGCTTGAAACCCCCGTGCAAAAGTTCGAGACGAAGAGTTTTGCGCGTATCTGCACGGGGTTCAGGACGAAAGTATTCTCTATTACGCAACGGGATCGACCGACGTATACCCGCTACGATGAAACATTACCGGGTACGACGCATTACGCTAAAAGAAAAAAAGGCACGCTGGTCGTGCTTGATACAGCGCTATTGCGGCTGATTAAAAATACCGATGCCGGATTCTGCTATAAAGCAAACAGCGCACGGGTAACAACGCGCCTGCCGCCGTATTCACATTCTGGATTCAGCCGGAAACTGATTTACTCTTTTCAACCGCGGCTTTAATATCGTCAAGATCCCGCTTCAACGCTTTTTCGGTCGCCCCTTTGAACATGAAACCCATGAGCGCGTACATCAACCTTGCGCCGAACGTCTGCGGCGTGCCATTAAAATCCATCGACAGGCCAACGCCGTTGTCCTGTTGGGCGATTGAGAGTTTCGACTGGTAGACCGAACCATGACTCTCGGCGCGGGTTTGATAATATTGCGGTTCCGCGGCATCCGTAATCCACATCACTTCCGTAGCCGTCTTGCCGAAAAGCGTGCGGGTTTCGCGCCACTTCAAGCCGACCAGGCCCGACTCCGGTTTTTCCAGAATCTCGATTTTTTCGATCCCGGAGATGGTTTCGGCGGATTGTTCAATTCCCGTGATGACATTCCACACATCCTCTTTGCTCGCGTTGATGGTGACACTTACTGAAATGCGCATACCGGCTCTCCTTTCCATCTGGATTCAAGGTGAAGCAATTCCTGTTTGAGCGTGTACGTGTGAAGAAATCTCCAGAATAAATTAATTTCAAACAGGAAAAGAGTAAATCGCCCGCACGCCACGAAGGGTAATTATTTCAGGGTAATTTTTTCGAAATCTTCGGGATAGACAAATTTCTCGCGGGGATGCACGAATTTACCCTCAATGGCCCCGGGCCGGTCAAAGTAGACGGCGTTGCAGTGAGCGACATTTATCAGATACTGCTTGCCGGCACGCAGCTTGATTGTGTAATCGTGCTTTGACACCCCGCCCGAAGCCGTCGGAGTACGCTGCTCGTAGACCAGATCGCCAACCGGCAGATTGTAGGTGAGGGCATAGAACCGGCGTCCCGAATAGTAGAGCGAGTCGTAGAGCATCACTCCGGCCAGGTGCTCCTCAAATTTGTCAAGCTCCTGTGTGCCGATGATGAACCTGCCGTGCAGGACATCAAGCCAGGCATAGAATTTATCAAGCACCGCCGTGCGTTCAGAAACGGTCTTGCCCTTGTCGGTCAGCCAGAACAGAATCGTGAAATCGGCGCGCTCTTTGGGGTCGGGTGCGCCTTTTTTCAGCTTGCCGACGAGCACGATGGAATAGGTACTGTCCTCCATATAGCCCACGTCAATCACCTGAAAGCCCGGCAGCAGCACCGCCGCGGCCTGTGATTCAACATAGTCAAACACCACCTTGAAATTTTCCACCGTCGTTTTCGAGTTGACGGACATTCCCGCCTTCTCGCAGGCCTGGCGCTTGGCATCCAGAATTGCTTCCATGCGGTCTTTCTGAGCGCCGTCCCTGTTATTATCGCTGATGCCCTTGACGGAAATGTCGATGACATCCTGACTCGCTGCTATTCCCGACAGACAGAGTAATGCGATGAGTGCCGATGCGCGCATTTGCCCCCCAGTGTGAAGTATGATTGTCAATAGAAATTACATGTTTGTCTCTCCCCCCGGCATTGTCATGCACGATCTGGAAATATTTTCCCAATCCCTTCTCTCCAGGGATAAACGTAGATTTTCCAGTGCCTCTCATGCCGAACAGGAATAAACTGCAGTTCTTTGCACGTTGTAGCCGGCGCTCATACATGATGAAGTATTAATTATGGTGAGAAATAATATAGCATACGCTTCGAATTTATCGGATATATTCGAAGTTTATTCCGAGCGCCGCTTGGCCAGCAATACGATGATTTGAACTGGGGCAAAACAGTTATCACATCAAAATTGCGACTCCGGATATTGCCGCTCAGGTCTTTCACGGGTAACGAAAATGTGTCGCCAAATGTCAGCGAATGCAACTAAAATTCAGTATATTCGCGACAGTGCCGCTATAATAACTAGCTCGCGTCAGCCATGAAATATTTTATTTGTTGATCGGCAAAAAAGCGCCTTGAAGGGTTCAGCAAAACAAGGGGTAACGCAGCTAAATATCAGAGACCATGGTTCACTTCACCTATTTTCCCAACAAAAGGAGCTCTCAGCAATGAGTATCACACAGATTCGCCTCTCAAAGGTCATTTCACTTTCAGGACTGACTCTTTCAACGATGCTGCTTTATTTCTGTGCAAACGAGCCGGCTTCATCAAACAGCACCGCCCCTCAGAATTCCTCAATCAGCGAAATTACGCGGCTCAAAAGCGTAAACAATACCGCCCCCGAATTCACAGCAATTGATGACAAAACGGTTACCGCCTATGACGAACTGTCCGTTTCCCTCGAAGCGACCGATGCGGATGGTGATCAATTGACTTTCAGCATAACCGGCGGTCCTTCAGCGGCAAAAATCGAGAATAACAAGTTCATCTGGACGCCGGATCGCAATGATATCGGGGAAACAGATATTTCTCTCAAGGTTACCGACGGAACGGATGATGCTGCGCAGCAGTTCAAAGTTATCGTTGAAACGGTTACGGTACCGCGTTGCAGTGTCATTGTTTTCCTCAGTCCCCGCAAAGACGAGGTTTACAAAGTTGGCGATACGCTGAAAATAGTCTGGGCCCGGCAAACAGACCTCACGATTAAAAGCGGCGTTATGATCGAGTTTACTATCGACTTTTTCGACATGGTGAATTTACTTAACCAAAGAATTAAGGATACCGATGCTGACTATGTCGGCAATATCGGTGAATACAAATGGGTAATTCCGGAAGAGTTGACCACCGACCCCAGTGATCCGCCCATCAGCACAGTCAGCGATGAAGCATATATAAACATAGAAACCTACTATCACATAGATCCATCATGCGGTTTGGAAGAAGGAGCTACTTCCAATGTTTACCGCTTCACCGATCCGTTTAAGATTGTTCCCGAAGGATCATCGCATATCAAAAACTACCCCCGGTAATGCCAATTGTCTTTTCGGGGAGCGGCACCACGCCCGGCTCCCCGGCTTACCGATACGCAAACCAGCAGCGTCGCCCCGTTATTCATCCGGGTGGTACTGATCTTTCCTCGGATTCATGAACGAATCCCACTCGAACAAAAAGGCCCCCTGACGCAGCTCGGATTCGGGACGATCGGTTACCTTGATAAATGATTTCACCCGGGTTCCATCGGGCCAGTAGCCGCAGAATGTCTGCGCCGCGCCCCCATTTCCCAGGGCGACTTTCTTTGCCGCCGCCGAGCCGGTAAATGCATAATCCATCAACGCATCAAGCGGGCGCCAGATTCCGTAAAAGTCAACCACATTCGTTTCGTCGGCGTCTTGAGACTGGGGAGCGTCGTGGTCGGCGTCAATTTCGCAGCCATCACTGACGGCATCCGCAAGAGTAATGTAATCCTTTTCGGTGGGGCTGATATTGAGCGAATAGAAAAAGTCTTCGGCAATGCGCGTGTCCATGCGGCGATCGCCTTTGTATGACTGCACGATGAGTTTGGCGTGGGCGGGGAAGCTGTCGAATTGCTGCTGCTCCACCCGGAATGAATACCACGGCGCCATGATGAACAGCGCCAGTCCTTTGGCGCCCCAGCCCCGATTGTGTGCATATTCCCAGCCTATTGCCGGTACGGCTCCCCCACCGTATGAGTGGCCCAGCAGGGCCAGGCGTGTCGTATCGACTTTATTGATTACCAGCTCGAGTCCGTTTTTAAATCCCAACAGCATTACCCGATAGCGCAATTCGTGATCGAAAATGCTGCTGTAATTATAGGTTGTAAAGATAAGGATATTGCCCCGGCTGACAATATGATCGATCAGCGAGCGATAAAAAGCGGTTGACGGTTTCCACAATGCGGGAGCAAACAATACGACGGGGAACGGCCCCTCATCTTCAGCAGGATAGACCACGTGAATATTGGCGTCACCCAGACCCGGATGCGGAAACAAACGTTCGAGATGCGTGAAGGGGCCGTTGGAACCGTAGCCGGTGTCAATCAATGCAACGCGGCAGGGATCGGCTTGTCCGTGCTGGTCACTGTCCTCGGCGCCTCCCTTGTCAGTGTCTTCATTCTCCTCTTTCGTGCTCCGAACGTGCTTTTTAAACCAGTGCATACGCAGATAGTTGCGTATGGTAAGCTCTTCTTTTGCGCCCGCAGAAGCGCTTACAAATTCCAGCTCCCTGCTGCTCAGCCGCGGATTGACATGATTGAGCCAGAAATTGTTATAATAAGCCTGCGGTTGCGGCATGGGCGGGCGATCACCGGCATAGAGCGGTTGCAGAGAATCTGTTTCGTTCCACAGCCCCATAAAGCGTTGATCGGGATTGCCATTGCCCAGCGCGATACTTTTTGCCTGCGACGAACCGGTAAATGCGTAATCAACCAGTGCGTCAAGCAAACGCCAGATACCGTTATAGTCGAGGAAATTCACGTTTTTTCCGTGCTTGCGCGCACCATTGGGCGTGCTGTGATCGGCGGTGAGGATATAGTCGGGGTGCGTGGAATCGCTGTGCAGGATGATGAAATCCTTCTCATCGGAGGGGATGCCGATCGTGTGAAATATGTCCTTTGCGATACGCGGGTCATTGACGTTGTCGTGCTCGAACACCTGCACGATCAGCTTGACATATGCCGGAAACGACAGCAGTTGTTTATGCGTAATTTCATGACAATACCAGGGCGCCATCATATACATCACTGCCCCCTGCAACCCCCATTTCCGTTCGATAAAAATCTTCCAGGCAAATGCGGGTATGGCGCCGGCGCCGTACGAGTGCCCGATGATACCGACGTGTGACGTATCATATTCGCTGCGCCAGGCGACCAGGCCGGTATCAAATCCAGTCCACATCTGCTTATACGCTTTTTGAGGATCGGTGAAGCCGACCGACGCCTTAAAAGGAGCATAGAGCACGGCATTGCCATTACTCACAAGAAAACTGATAATAGCCAGGTAATGCCGCGGCTCACGTGCAGCGATGCCGGGACAAAAAAGAAACAGCGGCGGGTTCAGGGTATCGGCGTCAGGCCTGAAAAAGTAAACCGAATCTTCAGCCAGTTGCGGATGAGCAATGCTGTTGCGACGCATATCATACTCACCCCAACTGCCATAGCCGTGCGCCGGCGGCAGCATGGTAGTTTGATCCAAAGATAAACTTGCCGCCTGCGCGCACAAAAAAATCAGCGCTGGAATGATTGTCCGCATCACCCGGTCTGTCCAGGTTGGTGAATGTAGATGAGTTATGAAAATACGCTACGGGGTGATAAATAGATTAACGTAACAATAATATTGTTCTAATTCCGGCTGATTCGGCCCGGGAACCTGAAAGGCCTGATTTCCGCATCAGGTGGACAAGCAGAATACTGCCGGCACGTTGCCGGGGCAATTCCAGAGCAATAGCATTCGAATGCTCGATAATCGCAGTCGTAGCAACAAGCCGTCCGGAAAGTGTGTGCACCGAAATCGCCGCTGCGTCGGAAGGAATGTTCTGGATGGTGAGCATGCCGGAATGTAGTCGCGCCGAAAGCAGCACGGGCGAATTTCGCAACGCTGCAAATTCGTCGGCATGCCGGGTAATGTTTTGCTCTGCCTTGTGCAAAACAAAACCGGTGAGCACGGATCGGTTGCCCGAGCTAACGGCTACCCGCGATTTCACAGCAGTTCCAGGGGCAATCTTTTGTGCAACAGCATAACAGGAACCTTCACCGGTGGCTTCAATCAGCTCGGAGAAATCTTCATGAAAAGCGAAACCCGCGTCGGTACTACCGTTTATTACCGATGCCAGCACCATGTCTCCTGTATCATTTGTCAACATTCCGGTTTCGAGCGAGGTTGTTTGCGCCGAAGACGAACCGGTTTCACCGGTTAGAGTCGATTGATCGACATTCTGGTAAAGGCAGCTTAGAATGGCGGGCGATTTGGTCGGGCTTGCGGACCAGGAAAGGGAAATCGCAGGGTCCGATGCGCGTCTAATGCCGGTATCGTTCAGCACGTAGAAGGCAATGAAAGCGCTGTTGCCTCCGTCAATTATCGAATCGGTGATTACCGGCCTCATTTCCTCCCCACCGTAGGTAACACCGCTCAAGGACGGGACAACGTCGCTTTCCACGCCCACGGCTACGACCAGCGCCCGATTGCTTCCGTCAACGGCCCGATGCGCAGCGCCTTTGCGCCAACCGTCAAGTATCGCAACATCATCGCGGCTCTCCTTGACCTCAAGATAAAAATTCCAGTCCCGGTACGTATCGACATCGGGATAGCCATCGCTGGTGGGCGACAGCTCATAGCGCGCAGCACCGGCCGCAAACATGGCCTCGGGAATTAAGTGCGGCTGCGGGGTCGCCCCCGGGATCATAGTGGGCGGCAACGTCCCATCGCCTTCGCGCCGGATGCTGAATCCACCGGCATACGGCGTCAAATCTACCGTCAGGTCGGGCGGTTCTTTGGCGCTTGCAAAGTTCTCCATGCTGATGCCGATGCGGCACTGGTCTTCATAGAGCGGCCCGAAATCGGTAGGATTGGTAAAGCCGAGCATAAACGCATAGCGATGACCGGATTTCAGTTCGATCTCATGCTCCCCGGTAAAATCACAGCGTACATAAGCCAGTTTTCCGGCAGTGCCGCTCGGATACGTCGGCGCAATATCGGGAAAAGTTGCCCCGTGAGCCACGCCGATAGAGGTAAAGGTGATGTTTTCAAAGTAGTCATCGCAACGATGCATTTTCTGTCCTACCCCGAATCCGTGCGCCGGCTCCGAGCCATAGGGCGTACCGTTGTCGTTAATGGTCGGTGTTCCGGTAATTTCGAAAAGCTGCATGAACATGGGCTGACCAATTGCGTTTTTAAAAACAGCTTTCGAACTGTTACTCGTGCGAATTATAACGGCGTCGAGAACGCAGTCTTTGGTCGCGGTGAAAGTTTGTCCGCAGTCGCGGCTGCGCTGGTAATAACCTTTATCCTTCCATTGAGGCGCTTCATTGTTGCGAACCGACATAACCCCGTCTCCCCTGTACGCTTTTTCGGCATAAATGTCGGTTGACCAGGTGTTACGGGCATAGTTCTTGCCGAGGTTGTTCATGGTAAGATCGGCATATATCACGCTTGCCATTAAAGCTGTGCCCAATAGCGTCATCATGCCGTACTGAATATTTCCACGCATAACGTTTGCTCCACAGATAAAGGGAGACACTTTCCCTTAAAAGTAAGTTTTGAGCGGGAAGCAGTGGTAAGAAATTAACTATGAAAATAACCTGCTGCCGCTAATATTAAATTCAACTCAGTGCAGATTATTCATTTCACCTGCCGCACGCTGTTGCGCTCAACAATGAAGCCAGATTCCGTGCGCTTGCTCTGTGTTGTCATATCGGAGAATGAATAGGGCCGCATAAAAAAATCAAAGAGCATCGTCCCGGTGGCTTCGTAATCAAAGCTGTAACAATTGGGGACGGACTATCCATGGTTGCCAATTATCGCCGGCCAGCCTTTGTGCGATCCGCCTATTTCAATCTCACTTTCATTATCAAGTACTCCTGAGCTTGTCGGCTGTTTTTTATCCATTCCCTCTGATAAAAACCTAAGATAGTCCGTCCCTAATATACGGCACCACGACGGCTTACGACAGCTTACGATATTTAATCCGCGTCGGCGCGGATTCGCTTATCCCGAGCCGTTCCTTTCGAGCCGCTTCATATTCAGAATAATTGCCCTCATACCAAATAGCCCGGCTGTCACCTTCAAAAGCAAGGATATGCGTTGCCAGCCGGTCGAGAAACCAGCGGTCATGCGATACGATGACCGCGCATCCCGCAAAATCAGCAATTCCCTGCTCGAGCGCCTGCAGCGTTTCAACGTCCAGATCGTTGGTGGGTTCATCGAGCAGCAGCACGTTACCGCCGCTTTTCAGCAGCTTGGCCAGGTGCACGCGATTGCGCTCTCCTCCCGACAGCTCCGCAACCGGCTTCTGCTGCGCCGCACCCGAAAAGTTGAACTTGCCGACATATGCCCGGCCGTTCACTTCGGTTTTGCCCAGCATGATTTGATCCTGACCGTCACAGATCTCCTCGAAAACCGATTTGTCATCGTCAAGTATGTCACGCGTCTGGTCAACATAGCTGAGCTGAACGGTCGGACCGATTTTGATCGAGCCGTTGTCCGCCTGTTCGCGGCCGGTCAGGATGCGCAGCAAGGTTGTCTTGCCCGTTCCATTACCACCGATGACGCCGACAATCCCGGCACGCGGCAACTTGAAGGAGAGATTCTCGAAGAGCATCCGCTCGCCGTATGCTTTGGTGAGGTTGTCACAATCAATTACTGCATCCCCCAGACGCTCGCCGGCAGGGACAACGATGGCGGCTTTGCGCAATTTTTCGGGGGTCGCCCGGTTCAGGAGATCTTCGTAAGCATTCAACCGGGCTTTACCTTTGCTTTGTCGTGCCTTTTGCGACAGGCCGATCCAGGCCAGCTCACGCTTGATGCGCTCCTGACGAACCGATGTTTCTTTTTCTTCCTGCTCGAGACGTTGACTTTTGGATGCAAGCCACCGGCTGTAGTTGCCCTTGAAGGGGATGCCGTGTGTTCGGTCGATTTCCAGGATCCAGGCAACGACGTTATCGAGAAAGTAGCGATCATGCGTGGTAAGTATGACCGAGCCCTGATACTCTTGCAGATGCCGCTCCAGCCAGGCTACGCTTTCGGCGTCCAGATGATTGGTCGGCTCATCAAGCAGGAGCAGATCGGGCTTCTCCAGCAACAGTCGACACAACGCCACTCGCCTGCGCTCCCCGCCCGACAGATCAGTCACCGGACTGTCCGCCGGCGGAAGGCGCAACGCGTCCATGGCAATTTCAATATGACGGTCGAGTTCCCATGCGTCAAGCATGTCGATCTTATCCTGCAGTTCGGCCTGCCGATCGAGCAATTTCTGCATCTGATCGTCTTCCATCGGTTCGGCAAATTGCATCGAGATATCCTCGAACTCCGTCAGCAGGGCGCGCACGTCCTTCAATGCCAATTCAACATTGCCCTTGACATCGAGAGAGTCATCCAACTTCGGCTCCTGCGGCAGATAGCCCACGGTCCGACCCTTCTCCACCCAGGCTTCGCCGTCGTAATCATTGTCAAGCCCCGACATGATGCGCATAAGGGTGCTCTTGCCGGAGCCGTTAATGCCGACAATACCAATCTTGGCGCCATAATAGAATGAGAGCGAAATATTACTGAGGACTTCTTTGCGCCCGTAGCACTTGGTCATGCCGGACATGTAATAAACGAATTTCTGCGGTTCACTCATAGGGAAACAATCTAATTGGAGACAAACTTCTATTTTGCAGTTACCACCCGGAAACCAATTGTTGTAGTGCCGTATGCGGTCCATAGCAAAATAGATTCATAGCATTGCCGTGCGGAAGAACAGGGGTACGTTTGCGGCTACCGGTTCCGGTCAACAATCATCCCCTCGATTTCAATCGCCTTTGTCGTGAACGCTTCCGTATTCATATTTGTTAAGAATCCCAGGATGCGATAGACAACCGAATCGATACGAAAATTAAATGTGCTCAATGCCGACTCAAGAGCATCATCCGAATCGTCAAAGCCGTAAATGTCCACAGGCGCGACGCCGGCAGGTGTGTGCTCTTTGATAAAGCGCGATGCCCATTTACCAATTTGATCATTGGCACAGGCCCAGGCAGTAATACCGGCTTGAGCATGCGCAGCCTCGAAAAGCGGATGTATCCGTTTGCGCAGGATCGCTTCGACGGGAATGCGTTGTTTCAGGTGCCGGTTTATGAGCACATCCGCCTCCTCGATGTAGTTCTTCGGCAGTGTTGTACGCCAGGATGCATAAAATGCGTCAGCGATGCAAAGTCAAATTCACGCGCTACCTGCTCCCCGTAAAATCCCAGTACCTTGGCAGGATTATCGTAAGTAAAGGGCAGAACAACGTTATCGGCAGAAGCGGAACAAAAGGTTTCAGCCAGCCCCTTTAAACGGTTTTGCGACCAGCGTGCATTGTGACAGGGCGAGACATACGCGATGTTTCGATGTTGCTTTTCCAGCAGGCAGCGCGCAACTTTGGATCCACTGGCGGGAGATACGGCCACGGAGCAAAGGCGTACATTTCTCTATGACAAAACAGAATGCAATCGGCGCAAGCTTGTGACATCAACCACGGCAACCCAACTCGGGGCGCGCTCACCAATAGCAAACACTGATATTCTGGCATCTCCCCGTTTCAGCCTCGACGGCAAACAAATGGCCTGCATGATGACGGCCAACAACAAGACGACCATTCACGTGCTCGATATAAATAAAAATTCCGGCGGATGGAACAGCGTAAAGGAAGCCGAACGCAGCGGAAATTCATGGGAGCAAAACAACAAACGCAACAACATTGACTGGCCGGCCGAAAACTGGATTTACTATCAAATGCCGAAAGGATCCGTCGTCTGGAATCTAAACACCCCATGCGCCACAACGCACGCATCACGTTTCCAAGCTATGGCCGGTACACCCTAAAAATACTAAACGCTGCCGGCAAGACGATGGTCAATTCCACCGGCAGCGGCGCATCTATTGACCTCAAGCGCCATGTTAATAAAACGGGAATCTATCTCGTTGAAGCAGCTTCAGGTGCAATGATGTACCGGGGGGCGGGTGTCGCTGATTAAGTAGTCGAAAGCCGGAGCCGGCCTGGTACTGCAGTGTTCATAATTTCCGGGGATGGACCTGCATTGCACTCGACATTCAGGCGCGCAGCACGTCCATCCCCGTTTTTTTACCGAACCACAATTCTTCTCTTGTGCGCAAGCTTTGCGTCTATTTCAAGCCCGGCAAGATAGATGCCGCGAGCCAGACCGGCCGTGGCGAGATCTATCGTTACCTTTCCAGCGGTGCGCCTTTGGCCCGGCACAGTTCGAAGCAACTTACCGTGCGCCGAGTACAGCATGAGATTCACCTTTGACACGCCCGGCAACCGATATGTAATAGACAAATGAGAATCACTCGACAGCACTGCCTGCAGATCTTCTCCAAGGTACGCACTGCTCATGCGGCCATCTCCGGCGCGGGTTGCCGTTTCATTGCACAATTTGTATGCGTCAATAACATAATATTTCAATTCGTCGCCATCCCGTCCGGTAAAGAGGAGGTGGATTTTGCTGCCGTCGCGCGATTGAAATATCGTGGGGTCCGCATTCTCTTCGTATTTCGGCCCGTTCCAGGGGATGTAATTCAACTCGAGAACGCGCGTCCATGAATTGCTCAGCGGATCGGTTGACAGATACACATCGAGCCGCCCCCGGCGGGTTCCATGCTTCGATCCGCAAACGATGTGATAACCGTTGAGCGTATGATTGGCGTCATGCGGAGAAAGACTGACACAACTGATGCCGTTGGTAAGGTCCTGGCTCAACTTCGTCCAGCTTGACTTCCAGGATTGTCCCGCATCACTTGAATTGGTGAAATAGGTTCCGGCGTTGAAATTGGTGCGTGTATAGTACATCAGCTCTTGGTAGTCCGGAGAAAGTATCAGCCAGTCGCCATGGGTGTTGCCGTCGTTGCTGTTGCCCTGAATATCAGCTACCTGCCAGGCGCCGCCCCCGCTGTTGCCATAGTTGTCGGGCGGGACCTTCGTAATGTAGGCATGACAATCCCGCAGGCCCTGCGCCTCATCCGAAGATGCAAACCAGAGTGTGCCGTCCGGCCATTCGAGCGGGTGGTTCATGCCGCATTGCATGGTTCCCCGATTATCCTGCCAATAGGATGATTGCGGAGCCAAAGTGCGTGGCGACCAGGTTTGCCCGTCGTCGGTGGAAACGCGTACGGCACCGTTGGCATTGCTCGGTGGCCCTCCAGCCCAGTAGTAGGCAAGGAGCGGAGCATTTGGCTCGTTGCGCGGTTGGTATATGACGCCGAAGTCAATTTGAATGTCCGGCTCGATAAAACCGGGTTCCTGCCATTGTCCGCCGGCCGGCTTGCGGACGAAAAAGGCGCGGTTGTCTCCCTCTGCTTCGCTGATTCCGCCGTTGAAGCCCATAACAATTGTACCTTTATCGGTCTCATCAAAACAGCTCGGGTGGACATACTCAATTCGGTCACCGCCGGGCGTACGCGCGGTTGACTGCCCGATGTCGAGGTACTCGCTGCGAATGATTGCATCACGCCGGATGCCGGCATCACCGTCTTTGCCCGCAGGCTTGGGTCCGTCATTCACTTGAACCCACGAGGGCGCAGCGAGAAGCGGAATTGCGGAAAAAACTACGATGAAAAGAAAAGGAATGCTGCGGAACATAGTTCCTCCTATTGCTGAATGTGAACACAACAACTGCAAATTCCCCAGTGTTCCGGCAATTCGCTTGCGCGCGCCCGGTAAATCTGGTGCGCCTGAATCGACCGGAATGCGTATTGTTAGTGCAGTCTTGTCCTTAACCTACCTGATTACCACCGGTTTATCGGACGATTTGTATTCGCATAATTATATTAATATTTTACTTTTTTAATCACCAGGGAAGAAATTATGGCGGCGCAAAGCTATTCGCCGGGCGTAAAAAAGGCGCTCAAATACATTCTCAACCTGATTCTCTCTCGTCCAGGGAACGCTGCAGCTTCATTGCCGTCGTTGCGAGAATTGGCATCACGTGCAGGAGTTTCCTATCCGACGATGGTAAAGGCTTCGGCTCGACTCAAGCAATTGCGCATTATCGATGGCGTTGCCGGGCACAACAGCGCCCTTGTCGCCGGAAGCATGAATCGATGCCATGAGGTGCTCAGTTCGATTACTGCGGACCCTCCCGTTTCAGCCCGGACACAATCAGCCTGGCGAAATGTCGCGGATGCCTTGCGCAAAGACATTCTGACCGGCGCCTATGCTGCCGATGAATCGCTTCCGTCAATCAAGGAGCTTTCCATTCGCTATGGCGTATCCTATGCCACTTTGAAAAAAGCGGTCGATACCGAATGCGACCAGGGCTATCTCACGCGCCAAGGCAGGCGCTACAAACTGCGCCGTGTCATTCGTATCGCAACTCAAAAAAGAGTCGTTCTGGCAGTTTTGGGAAGCCCGAAAGGGGGGCTGCGGCTCTCTGCAATCAACGAAGACTTTGTTCGCCTGTTGCAGGTGGCCTGCACCCGCTCGGGCTTAGGCCTGCAGATCATCAGCTATGATTTTGATCACGAAACGTTGCAACCGCTGGTTATCATGGATGCCCAGGGCAATCCTGCGCCGATCCCGGCCGACGAGGGGGTTTTCGGCTTCATCATGATGGTGGTCGCCAACAGCACCTCTTCCACACTCATGATCTCCGAGCTGGCCGCACTTGACAAGCCCGTGGCCGTGATTGACACTTGCGGCGACTGGGATCTGCCCCGCAATGCCGGGAAACGCACCGTGAAGGTGCTGTCAAATTTGTTATCCGATCGTCCCGGCATCGACGCAGCGCGCTATCTCATCGGTATCGGGCATGTCAGGGTCGCCTGGATCTCGCCCTTTCACCAGTCGACCTGGTCGCGCAATCGTCTTGCCGGGCTGATCGAAACCTACGCGATCGCCGGATATCCGCGCGCGGTAAACGCATTTGCGGTTGACAACCCTTCGTCAATCCACGCCTACTTCAGCGGCGATGCGCAGCGAGAGTGTGACATCACGCCGCTCACGGACGCATTTGCGCGGTGGAAGAAAACTCAGGAACGCGTCTATAGCAATGAAATCGAGCCGCTCTTTCAGCACGAAATCCCCAACATATTGCTGCCGCGAGGATTTTTCAACAAGCTGCTCAACCGCCTGTTCGGCCGGGCTCTGGCTTGCCCCGATATCACCGCCTGGGTCGCTGCTAACGACGGTATTGCCGTGTCCGCCAAAGCATTCCTGGAATCGGAAGGAATGCGAATCCCCAAAGATGTCGCGCTGCTGGGTTTCGACGATTCACCGCTGGCATTACGTCACAATATCACGAGCTATCACTTCGAGATGTCGGCACTCACCCATCGTGCGCTGAATTTCATCATCGATATCCACTCATTACCCGCGTCAAAAAAGGTGATCGTTGAGAATACAGGCGGGATGATAATCGAGCGGTTTTCGACTGGGGGCTTTCATAAGACCAGGCTTTCCGATTGAGGTTATTTATTTCGACAAAGAGCGTTCAATAATCATCCCTTCGATCTCAACCGGTGTGCGTGAACGGGGCAGAAGTCGCGGATCGAGCACGGCATTGACCATGCGCGTCACCACCATGTCAAGATGGAAATTATACGAGGTCAACCTGTGTTCATGTGCCGCTTCCGAATCGTCAAATCCAATGATTTGGAGTGTGCCGGGAACGGCAATCCCCTTACGCTCCAAATATTGCAGTGCGTTGAGTGCAACTGTATCGTTTGCGCACATCCATGCGCTTATCCTTTCATGTGCCAGGGCCTTATCAAAGAGCGTTTCGAGGGATTGCACAAGCATTGCCTGTGGCAAAACGCGGCAGGGAAGCTGAAATTCAAAAATGGGGCGCACCGCCCGAACCGCCGTCTCCGGGGCCTGCTGCGACCACCTTTCAAATGCGGCCTGCAAGGAGCGGGGATCGCAGGTGTCCAGGGCCTGACGCGAATAGAAATCATGAACGGACGGCGGATTGTTGTACGTAAATATCGATACTGAATGGCCTTTGCCGGCCGACCGGTAAATTTCATTGAGCCCTTGCAAGCGGTGAATTGACCAGAGCGCCTGGTGAAACGGAGAAATATAGGCAACATGCTTGCAGCCCTTCTCAAGCAGAAACCGCGCGGCGTGAGCGCCGATGCGCGCACTGGATGCAACGGTAAAGATGCGCATATTCGGGTGATGCAGGCGGGAGCGCACCTTGACATTGCCGACAGCATCACAAATGATCACCGGCTTGTCCTTGACATGCGCAATCCAGCGAAAAATGAAATCATCATCAATCGTGCGTGCGGTAATCAGCAGAATGTAGCCAAGTATATCGTCGTCATCCTCAAGTGCGATGAATTCGCTGCTTCCCATCGGCAAAAAACGGCAGCTTCCATGAATGTCCAGTTTTTCGAACGGTTCAACGGTATAGGTGCTGCCGTAGCCATAAAATTCAGGCAAAACACCATGCCGGCGACACGTTGTTTCAATGAGATAGGTCGTGTTCTGGCTGCAAATACTCGCTGCAATGCTTTTACCCCCAACTGCCGGTGCAAATATTCTGATGCGCGACCGTGAAGGCGCGGAGGCTGTTAGTACCGGTTCATAGCTGCGTTTGTGTCGCTTGAGCAAGCCCTCACGATAAAGATCATCCAGCACCGCTTTCAAGGTTCTGAAACTCGTTTTGTAGCGAAACCGTAGCTCTTTGTAATACGGCAAGGCTTTTGCAGGAGGGTACAGACCATTGAGAATATCCTGCTTGAGCCGGTTTTTCAGGTCAGTTGCAGGATAACTTGAATTATGCTGCCCGGATTGCTTTTTCGCTTCTTGCTGGTTCATAGAAATTGGCCATTTGCCATGCGCAGGATGCAGTATACCTCGATCGGGAAATGCCGGCAAAGGTAACAAAAGCAATTATTTGTTGTATGCAAAATAGCACATTATTCTCTAAATTGCCATTTAAAGTCTACAGATTCCATCGACATGGCACGCAAGGAGGTCGGTATCATGTCATGACATAAAACAGCTAATTAGACGATTAGCTCAAGAATTTTAGAATTTCAGCAAACTTCAGAATTTCAGCAATTCATTCAGACAAAAGGGGAAAATATGCGCTCAGCATTGATTGTATCCGCATTTATTTTTGCACACCTGCTTCAATCCACCTCAACAGCTCAGTCCTAGGTAACAACGAACGACGGCCCGAAATCAAATGACAACGGCAACAAACGTGATGCCATTATTTACAGTGAATACATCGACATAAAGGCATCCGGCGCAAAAACATCTGCCGGGGATGCTATCGTGTACACACACCCTTCCTGCGTTGACGAGACTAAAGAAGGGACGCTGCTCATTGCCTTTAATGGCGGCATCATTGAAGGTGAAGGCGACAATCAGGTTTTTTTGATTCGAAAACCGAAGGACGGCGACTGGTCGGAACCGGTTGTTATCGAATCATCCCCCAGTATTGACTTTGGTGTAATCTACCAGCCGCGCTATAACGATAACAACGTCATCATTTGCGGTTACTGGTGGCCGGGCGGGTGCTGCAGCAAAGGCGCGTTTCGCACGTCGACCGATGACGGCCAGACCTGGTCGAGCCGCACCGTCTGTCCTTCCTCGAACCTGTGGGACAGCGGCATCATGACAATGGGTATGAACCACCCGTTGGAGTTTCCCAATGGTGATATCTGGTTTGCAAGTGCAAATATCTTCAGTGATCCCCAGGCGGATGCCCGTATCGTAAAAGTCCCACAGGACAGCTACACTTCGACATCAGACTGGGAAGCGGTCGACATTGAGGGAAATAACAGCGACAATCACTACATGGGTGACTGGCTCGTGCTTGACAGCGACTATCAGAACCTGATGCGCATGTCCCGCGCCAACTTCAACGGGGGTACCTACTACAAAATGTCTACCGACGGAGGGCAGACATGGGAAAACCAATGGCACAGGATGAACGCCGACCTCTCATGCGGCATCAGCTTTACCAGTCTGGATGCGGAAGATGCGAGCAGGCCGTTGCATGGGTATCATATCGGAACCGGCTCGTGGCACAGCATCAGGCGTGCCTCGCTTGACGTATTTGTTTCAACCGATCCGGCAGCCAACGAGTGGACCAATGAGCTGCAATGCAACCGACAGCCTTTGACCGGCGAGAAAATTGAAAATGCCGACCCCACAGTCTTTCAATCCAGAGACGGCACAAAAATTCACCTGGTATTTACCGGACGGGAAATCCATACTATTCGCCACTATGTCATTGACCCATACAAATTGACCGGTGAGACGCCGACGCATGCAATACGCGATGTCCGTGCCCCAATCAAGTCTCAAGGCGCGCCCAACGACGAAATGTACACACTTGACGGCAGACGGATTATGTCGACCGCCCGCAATCATGGTCTGTCACTTGTCATTACCAGTATCAATGGTGAGAATGGCACGCACATCACCCCCGCGTTGATCTCTAACCGGTAGGTATATCTCCGGGTGCCTGCAAAGAACCTATCACTACCCAATTATGTGTGCAGCGTCAGGATTCTCAGGCGCTGCTTTTTTAAGGCATAATCTTTTTAAGACGTGTGGCCGTCAGGGCTGAAATGCTGAAACACGGCAAACCTTCGCATGAATAATATGAAGCAGATCGCGTTTATTTGCGAAAACGCATCGTCTGCGTATCATGTACCGACCACTTGTGCGGGTTATCCCTGAATGTGAAGCTATTGCAAAACAGTGCTGATTTTTTGCTGCAATGCCACGAAAAAGGCGCATTTGGAACACAATCAAAAATTCTGAACAATGTCAAATTTTCTCGGGACAGTTCTACATCCGGCTACTCTCACGCTCCACAATGCCCCCCTCAGTTTCCCGAAGCACCTCATTTTCCTTGAGCACGTTCAACGCGTTGCTCAAATCCTGCGGCCTTACGCCGGCCTGCTGCATGAGGTCACGCTGCGGCGGCAGTGGCCTATCTCCCGCCACACAGCGTTGCGGATCGATTGTGCCAGAAATTGCAGCGCCCTTTGAGTTAGTTCGCAACTATCCAAGGTAAGCCCACCCGAAAAGATTCATTATCCAGCCATACATCTAATGATAGCGCTGTACGGAAGATATGGCAACCACTCATGCAGAAATCGTTGGGAAAAACCTGATTCGGAAAGGCGCCGCCTTACAGTAAAACGGCATATCAAATTGGTCTACCATCCAAAAAACTATATCAAATTGATACTCTGGTGGTGCAACGCAGGCTTCAAATTGCCACTTTTGCATCAAAAAGAGCTGTTTTGCTTTAGGTATGGTAATTGCATTTAAGCTCTCTTCTCAACCCCAAGGAAAGGACTGCTTTATGAAACATCTCGCTAAAATGGCACTTGCTTCACTCACCTTATCCGCACTTGCTTTGGCAGACGAAGCAGACAGTGCAAGCCGGGCAGACAGCATCCACGCAAAAAAGGATGACAATCATTACGGCTACATCGGTGCCGGCATGGCAATGCCCGATATAGAAAAGCTGAACGATCGCAGTCAGCAGTGGGGACTGGATGAATTCGGCGAAACACCATTCATGCTCAGTTTTGGCCACGAGAAGCTGCACGAGCGATTTGTCGGCGGCAGCAATATGTCGTTACTCATCTGGCGCAATCAGTACGCCCAGAACATTAAATCAACCATGTTGGGCGGCTACTGGATTGCATCAGGCGGTATCAATGTCTTGCCGGCAAGTGCGTCGGAAGCCCGACTATACCCGGAAATCGGTTTTGGTCCCGGCTACTTTTTTCAATGGAACCGTCCCCACAAGCGCGAATTTGATGCAGCGCCAGCCGCGCCGGCAAATCAGGATCCGCTCTGGGCACCCGCGTTCATCTTTACTTTTGGGGCCGGAGCAAATTACATCATCAAAATTCCCAATGAGAAAGAATCGATCGGCGTTGGTATCAAGGTCGGCTATATGCTGGATGTTGTCAAAAAAGATGACTGGCACCAGAATGGGACGAAGTTAACGGGCGGACCCGATTCCCGGCTCACCGGCTTTTACGTCAAGGCAACGATTGGCGGCGTTGGCAAGAAATCCGATTTGCACGACGACGATTGCTGGAAATCCCGCCGCAGCCACAAACGTAGAAAAAATAAGACGCAGTGATCGCCGGGAGTCGACTGACAATAGTTGATCCCGTAAAAACCGATCGCCGACCGTGAGGGAAGCACTATATTTGCCTCCCTCACGGTCGGCGATCGGTTTTTTAAATTATCGTATCAATTGCCCCACGTCCCACGGTTTTTAATATATCGCACCGATTGTCCCCCGACGGCTGATTTCGAACAACTATTCAATCACCAATACGATTCCCACACCTCAACTGAACGCGCGGTGATCGCTGCCCAGCATCGAACGGATATCCTTCAATCGCTCCTTGTGCTCGCGCTCGATCTGCGAATCATCCACAATCGGCGCCTTTTCCGGGCTCTTTTTGCGGATAGTCACGCGCTTCTTTTTGCCGTCGTCTGATTTCTCGATTTCCCGGGCGGGTTTCAAATCGCGCGCCGAAATCTCCGGTCGCGGGGTTGAGTAGAGTCCTTCCCGGGATCGAGTCCGGCGCGGCTTTCGAAGTGGTCTTTGGGCTGCTTCAAGCAAGGCGCGCTGCAAAGCGGCTTTCTCCCGGGCACGTACCGGATTTTCAGGCATTTTCTGCAGATGTTGGAGCCGCTCCCTGGCTTCCTCGAAATCAAAATCACTATTCGACATCGATCGTCTTCCTCTCTCCAATAGTGTCAATCAGTCTGTCAAAAATAGTGTATGCTAAAAAGCTTCTTTTGTCGAGATGAAAATGCGGCAATTTGAATGAAAGTGCGAATGATAGCAGTCTGGGTGACCTCTATCGTCTATGTGCTCCTCATTTTGAACAGGCTCGAAAGGAAAAACCCGCGGCGAGGAGCGATACGGCTATTCGCCGTTTTTTTATGTCGAAGTGAGACTCCAATATCATTATCCTAAACCGGCTTCGCCGGAGAAGTCAGACATCAGCCGTCAGAGGTCAGCCGCAATCGATCTTGATATATTGCGAAAAACATACGCAAAAATCGTAGAAGTTACCAACTGAGAGTCTACTTCTCCGCCAGACCGTTCAGCGTCGAAGCCAGTTTGTTTTTGTCAAGCAGGTCGCGCATGATAACGGGATGATACGGATCGTCACCGGGAAAAATTGCCAGAAAGGGAACGCTGCGCGAACCGAGATTGTGCATCAGCGATTCTGCCGGAGGATTTTCGTTGGTGATGTCGGCCTTGAGCGGCAGAATGTTTTTTTCCTCGATCAGGTTGCTGATTCTGGCGGTGTGCAGCACCGTAATCTTGTTGAATTGACAGTTCATACACCAGTTGGCCGTGAAATCAATCATAACATGCCTTCCGGAAGCATGCGCCTCTGTCAATGCAGACGGACTGAATTTCTGCCAGGCAAAAGTATCCTGTTCCAGTGCTGCAGCCTTTTGCTCGGATGTCTGCTGATACACGACACCGAACATGAGATAAAAACCGACAGCGGCTATGATGAGGCCGGCACTTACCGTTGTCAATTTACGAGCGGGTTTTGAGCCGAATGGTGCATAGCGTTTGTAAATCGCCAGCGCCAATGCCAGAAAAACGCAGAAACCGACGGTGCTGATCACCATGTCACGCGGCAGGCTGATCAACAGATACACGGCAAAGCCAAAAAGCAGAAACCCCATTGCATGCTTGAAATCGTCCATCCACTTGCCGGGTTTGGGGATTTTTTTGACCAGGGTGTCACTCAGGGAAAGCAGAACATACGGGAATGCCATCCCCGCTCCAACTGCGCCGAATACGGCATAGACGACGGCCGGAGTCTGGGTGAGCGTCCAGGCCAGCGTTGCTCCCAAAAACGGACCGCTGCAGGGAGTGGCCAGAATCGTTGCAAATAGGCCCTTGACATAATCCCCGCCGATGCCACCGCCGCTCTTGTGCTCCATATTGGCGAGCTTTGACGGAACGATAATCGTGAAAACATCAAACATACCCAGGGCGAAAATAAAGATCAAACATATTATTCCTGCCAGAATTTTAGGATCCTGAAATTGTTCACCCCACGAGTAGCCGGCAAATACCGCCAACGTGGCCAGCGCCATGAAGACCGTGATCATCCCGGCCGCAAATGACAAGCTGCTTTTGACAATTTCGGCCCGCGACCCCTGGCTTCCCTGCGAAAAGGCCATTATTTTGATTCCCAGCACGGGCAAAACGCAGGGCATGACATTGAGTATGAGCCCGGCAATAAACGCAAAGAGCAGTGCCCAGCCAATATTGAGTTGCTTCTGCTTCTCGACCGGCGAATAATCCCACTCCGGTATTTCCTCCGTTCCCGAAGCGAGTCCGCTCAAATCAAGGGCGCCCAGTCCCCCACTCATTGCGCTCAGGTCGACCCGCATTCCTGTGGCGGTATCAAGCGGCATGGGCTGCGCATCGCGGTACACTTTAGCAAGCCGGGAATTATCACCGAATAGTGTGCCAGTTTTGCCGTCGACACGTATGCTAAAACCAACATCCCTGCTGATCGGCACACATGAAGTATGACAAATCAGAGCATCCAGCTTGATCTTTCCCGCAATCTCGCCGGAAGCATCTTCGGCAAGTTTCCCGGTAATGAAAAACCAGGCATTTTTTTCGTAGGCCCAAACCCACTCGCCCATATCGGGCTGAAATTTTTCGGCCGGTGATTTCAATGCTCCCGACCACTGCACGGGGCCCTCGCTGCGGACATGCAGAAGCATCGGTTTGCCGATCCCGGGACCGAGTGGATTTCCATACAAATGAAACTTCGGGGGAATTTTTGCGTGCACAGCCAGAACGACGGAATCACCCGGTGAATATGCCCGGTAGGAAGGGATTATGCTCACTTCCATCTCACCACCAGCCCAAACCAGAGCGTTCAGTGACACAATGGCAATCCACCACGAAACCGATACCCTATGGCATACGATGTTTTTTAAGCGGAACAATCTGCCGGAGTTATGCATTGCTCGATCATCCTCCCAATCATCCTAATGTGTTGAAAAATAACAGGAAACACTTTACTTCGGTCGGTACACTATTTTATTATTAGTATAATGCCGAGCGCAAGATTTGTTTTCAGGCAACGATGCATCACATCATCACCGCACAAGGTCTACTCATTATTACGATTAGTGATGTAAGCACATTAAAATAAATCGGTTATTTTTTCCAAACGAGAGAAAGGTCCGGCCGATGGCATCCAACAACAATTCCCCGGAAACGCAACCGGCCTTCTTTGAGGAAGAAAACGCCAGAGCGGAGGAATACATTAACGAGGGCGATCTGCCGGGTGCTGCGCAAATCCTGGTTGACATCGTCGACAAAGATCCGCAAAATGCACGCGCCTATAACAATATGGGCATTATCTCGTGGATGCGCAAAGCCTGGGAAGACGCGTACGCCATGTTTACCAAAGCGGCCATGCTCAAGCCCGATTACGCGGATGTGCTGGTAAATCTTCTGGATGCCGCGCTCAAACTGCGTCGAATACCCCAGGCCCTGCCCCTGTTCGAGAAGGCGATCGAGGTGAATCCGGATCTTTCCGAAATCAGGGTCATCGTGGACAGCATCAAAGAACAGGGCGACGAAATTTATACCTCAGAGCGCGGCCTGATCGTCGGGACCTTCAACAAGCGTATCGATGAGGCCAACCAGCTCCTCGAAGACAGTAAGCTGTTCGAAGCAATGGATCTGTATCTCAAGGTAAATGATGAAGAGGGACCGCATGCCGAGGTTTTCAGCGGTCTGGGAATTATCTCATTTTATCAGGAGCGTTTTTCGGATGCCTACACACTCTTTCTCGAATCGCTGAAGCTCAATCCGCTTTCCACAGACACCTATCTCAATCTGCTCGACGCAGCCAGAGAGATTGATAAAGTAGCGGAAGCACGCGCCGTATTCAAGGCAAATGCCGAACAATACAATGGATTAAAAGCACTCGAGGAGGAGTTCGACAAAGCCTGAAAAAGTCGCTTAGCAGACCTGCCCGCACTTTAGTATTTTCCCCTCATAACTGCAACATAGCATTATAATCATCAAGGCTGTCGAATGCTGGAAGACCATCCGTTTGTCCTGAAGGGAAAGGAGCTGTTCAAGAGAATTAATCCGTACATCCCTGCAACCTGTTTCCTGGGCGGGTTCACCTGGGATAATTTTACACTGAAGAGAATCGACAATAAGCTTGACATTCTCATTTTCGGGCTTTACCTGCTGCTGGCGGGAGTTGTCATTACGCTCATCGGCCGGAAGGTAACCTTCAAATTCTCCAACTTCCTGCCCTGGGGCGTGCAATTTTTCTTCGGCGGATTGTTCAGTTCGTTTTTTGTCTATTATGTCAAGAGTGCGTCATCACTGCCGACACTGTTGTTCATGCTGTTGCTGCTGACAATGCTGGTGGGGAATGAATTTCTGGAGAAAAAGTACGGCAATATCACGCTTGCATCGATTTTTTACGGGATCGCCAGTTTCATGTACTTCAATGCCATTATTCCAGTGTTGCTCAGACATATGAGCATTCTTACCTTTCTGCTGGCAATGGGCATTTCAGCCGGTCTGGTCTACCTCATCAAGCGTATCTCCAAAAGTGAAAGTGTGAAGATGCTGCCGCTGGGAGGTATCTACTCCGCATTGTTGATTTTCTACTTTGCCAACGCTATCCCCCCGGTTCCCCTCGCCAAAAAGGACATGGGCATCTATCGCGGCATCGGGCGAAGCAATGGCGCTTACGTCTGTTCGATGCGCAAACCCGCCTGGTACAAGCCCTGGCAAGACAGCGAAGAAAACTTCCTCTATGCTTCCGGCGACCGGGTCTACTGCTTTTCGTCAATCTTTGCTCCCACGAAGCTTAAAAAGAAAATCTACCACCAGTGGTACTACAAGGGGCCCGACGACAGAAAATATGCAAGGCGCGACCGCATCGGCTATCGCATGGAAGGCGGACGTGATGGTGGATACCGGGGCTACACCTGCAAGAGCAATGTACAATTCGGCAAATGGAAGGTTGTCCTCCAGACCGAGGACAACAAAACGCTGGGTATTGCCAGATTCAAAGTAAGCGAGCGCGATACTTCGCAGGAATTGAAGCTTAAAACAGTGAAGTATTAGTCAAAAAGTCCATGCCTCCGTCATGTACCGGGGGAGCGTCATGGAATGCACCTGAAACCGGCCTGCGTTTAATCCCGGCGACAACCTTCTCAATTTTCAAATCGCAAATTTTCTCCCCCCCTGCCCCCATACTCCCGGGCCCACGCTCTGGCCTTGTCAAGCAACGAATGGCGATACACCAGCAGTTGCCGGGCCAGCGCCGGATCGCTGTAGACAAAGAAAGGAAGCATATAGATCTCGGTATCCCACAGAACGTGGCACTGATAATTATCCCCCGTCAACCCGGTTGCCGAAATAGATACACGATCATCGCGGGGATGGCTCTGACGCAGGTGAAACAGCGCAAATCGGAGTGCCTGCTGATCCTCGACAGGACCGTCCAGAATTATATCGTTACGCTGCCAGAAATCGTGCCAGAATTGCTGCTGCCCGGCATAGAGTCGGTCGAATCCGTCAAGCATCGCCCGGCGCACCGAATCACCTGCTGCGGCCGGCTCTCTGCCCGCAGCACGCAGCGATGAGACAATCGAAACATGCTTGTCGATGGAGATACATTTGCCTTTGACGGCTTCAATGGCAAATGTCGTGGCTAGGGCGGTTTCATTTTGTTCGAAGGAGAGCGTAATATCGTCCCCACCTGAATGCGCATGATTACCGGCAATGCCAACCGAGAAATTCGACTCCAGCGTGCGGCAATGAAAGTAGCCGGCTCCTTCATCCACGCCATGCTCGATTATCTCGAATGCAGGCCCGAAAAAAAGCTTGAATCGCCGGTCAAGCTGCATGTGCGAATGCACGGTTACCGTGTTGCAAAAATTCAACGCGGTTAATTGCATCCGCATGGCTGCAGCATCAAGCCGATCCATCGACACGAGCCGAACCGTTTCAACTTTAAGTCGTTTGCCCGAAGGCGATTCCCAGACAAATACAGTCGTCACCACTCCTTTGTACATGTCCAGTACCCGCCGGAAATCACTTACAATGCCCTGCGACAGCCCAAGACACTCACCACCGACAGCAATATCCTGCCGGAAAAAGTCTCCCCAGTTGACAATTGCATGATAGCGCCCGGGAAACCCCCGTTTGGTATTGTGGGGACCTTTGAATTCACATACGCCATGCATTAGCGTCTGCGGATCGCTGATGCCGGCCACATCCCGGGCAAAAAAGTCATAATTTCCACGGATGCCGAATACCCCGTTACTCAGCGCAAAAATGCTCTCCCATGTCGCCGCGTTTGCAGGGTCGAGCCGGTCTTCCACAATCTTCCATGTATCGGCAGGCAAGATTTTTATCACGCCAAATTCGCACAACGCATCTACATCGATATGCTCCAGCTTCTCAACATGCTCGATACGGCTATCATTACTTTTTGCTGTGCTTCCCACCGCAATCGCATGCATCCCGATCGAGGCGCAATGCTTCAGAAGGGATAACTCCCCACTTACCACGGCAAGGTTAAATGGATGGACGGCAAGCCTTCCCACCATTTCGGAAACCGCATCCTCAACCGACAAAATGCCGGAATTAATTATTACATCAAGCATGCCGGCTTCTCTGAATTGCCTCAGGTATGCAGATGCACTCAATGCCGCAATTTTGACGGAATGCTGCTTAACGCGTATGAGAAATTGCAGATAAGGTACAATCAGCTCTGTTGTTTCATCATTAACATCCGCAATGACTGCCTGAATAATCGATTTCACCGTGCAGTGCTCCCTGGAAATGTAAGGTGAGTTCCAGGGTGAAATGTAGCCACACAACCGCAGCCTGCTGAGGCAATTTTACTGCTCTACTGTAATAAACTCTATCAATCCCGGTCAATATGCGTGTAGTGCGTCAGCCGCAAGCTCCTGCCCCAACCAAAATAAAAAAGGGAAAAGCGCACGCTTTTCCCCACCTTCCTTTGTATTTGTAAACCGGCCCCGGCTTATTGCTTCTTGCGGAAGCCTGCAGCCCCCATAAGCGTTATCAGGCTCAAGCCAAGCATAGAAATTGTCCCCGCCTCTGGTACCGGCTTTACGTCGGTTACTATAGCTACAAGGTCGTTATAATCGTGATCTCCACCGCTTTTGAGGTCTTCGAATGCAATCATCCACGCGCGGGAGACGCTTGGATTGTAGGTGCTGTTGTAAGCGCCGGTTACATCAACCGCAACAAAATGGTCAACTCCGTTGGTCACGCCGCGGTCGTCAGAATACCAGGGCCCTACGCTCGAGCCACTGCCGCTCAATTTTTCGACAAATGCAAAATCACCGGACACATCAATAGCAACCGGTGTGACAAATTCTGTAGTACCACCCGCTATTGCCGTCGCAACAGTGGTGTAATTGCCGTCTTTGTCTACGACACCAAGTTCCTGCCCGTAGCCTGCAAAGCGAACAGTAACCTTGACATTGCCGCCGGTGCTCGACTCTGTCCACCAGTTGTCGTCGTCGTCACTTACGCCGTGATCTGAGAAAAGATCATCTGAAGATGAGTACGATCCGCCAAACAGATCGTTGTAAATTTCGTAGAAATCCTGCTCGCCAGTCGGATTGCTGCCGTCATCAATAGCAATAAAGCCACCGAATGACAAACCCGCCATGACCACTACCGCACTAACTGTCCTGGAAAATCTGCTATTCATAAAAATGCTCCTGTTGACTGGTTTTTAACTTCATACTATTTACTATGTTATACCATTGCGATTTACATGCCAATCTAACCCCACGCTTTTAATCGATTAAGCAGGTGTTTTAGGCGATGGAGTGTAAAACAGGCCACCCAATTGTCGAAATGCTTTACACGAGCCCACACTCCAGCACATGCAGCAAACGAACCATTTCATCACGACGATGCACCACGCCTCATCCTGCCCGTGTGCACACGATGTGGTCATCGAGTTACGATTATTGATGACGAAATTCCCACTATGAATTTTCAGCCCGCAAATGCACGCGTGCCCGAAAGCCGGGAGTCCTTTGATATTCCCGTCGTCCTGCCGTTTGCCCCGCGGGACAGTGCACGGCTCACTTACTCGGTTTTGTCGGCAACGGCAACCAAAGGCAAGGATTTCGCTCTGGCGGGCAATGGATCCCTGGTATTCTACAATAGTGAAACATTGAAAACATGACCCTGCATATCACCGACGACCCCTATCTCGAAGGCGACGAAACCGTCGTGCTGAAGCTCTCCTACCCCGTTGACGCCGTTCTGGGCACGGACACAATCTTTACCTGCACAATTGAAGACGACGACCGGAAACCGGAAGTATCTTTTGTCAATGCACTTCCATCCCGTGTCGAACGCAACGAGCCGTTTGTCATTCCGGTCTATCTGAGCTCCTCGGCAGAAAGCGATATACAAGTCACGTTCACGATCGCCATCGAAGCCAATTCCGCAACCCGAAGCCTTGACTTTGTCCTCAGCGATACCGTGATCACCTTTGCGCCGGGCGATACCCTCAAAAACATCTCTCTGGGCATTCAGGATGACGGCGTCAACGAACCGGCGGAAGTAGTCGTTCTGCAACTGCTTTCGGCGGATAATGCTCCAGTGGGAGCGGCACAGGCGAACAATCATTTTGTCAACTGGAAACTCACCGCAGCGGCCATCGAAGTAATCGGCAACGATCCAACCGTAAAAAACGGGTCGTTCAGAATAAAAGATAAAGGCGGCATACTCACGGCAAATTTTGCCCCCGACACCCACACGCTGGTAGTTGACACAAGCGGTAACGGAAGCGTCTCTCCCAACTCCGGTAAGTATATCTACGGCACGCCGGTCACCCTGCCCCCCATCCCCGATGCAGGCTGGAGCTTCAGCCACTGGACAGGTGATCTTACCGGCAACGCTAATCCCGGTGTGGTGACCATGGATCGTGAGATTCTGCTAAAAACTTTATATTTCTTATGAGATGAGCAAGGCAGAACTGGATGCTAATGTCAAAATCTTTCATGTATTTGCGATGGGCACTGAAATAATCACAACCAAGGATACCGTTCAACTCTCTTCCTAAAACATCAATCAGCACTTCAGAACCCCGGGAAGGACTAATCTTAAACAGGGCATAGAGATTTGAGCGAAAAACCCAATTCCAGGATTTACCGCCATTTTCTTTATGGCTGTTTTCATCGGTGTTGACCACCGATTCATAGGGCAGTCTGTTCAATAGCTCGTTGTAAGATTCTTCAAGACTACGTGAACCTTTTGGGATTATTTTGGCCAACTGACCTTTGCTCACCTTTATATCATGCACGTTCTTGAAATATTGCTTAATGGCGGAAAATGACATACTCCCCACATACTTGAGAAAACAAACCGTGGCTGAATGGTGCTCGTCCATAAATCCTGCTTTTACTACTCTTTGTGGAAGAGGAAGATAGTGAATTTTTTGACACCGTTGACACCAGTAGGCATGGGCGCGATGTTCAAGTTTGAGGATGGGTTGTTTTGGAACTGAGACCTGTTAAATGATTTGGGGCGGTTGCTGATCGGGTTTTTTAGTCTGCCGTGACATTGAGGGCATGCCGAAAGCGTATAATCTACCGAAGTAACCTCATCTGCATTAAAGGGAATACGTTCATATTTTGCATGTCCCGGCTGTCCTCCTTTTTTCCGTTTCTTTTTGCTGTGTCGTTTTGCAGATCGATTCGGTTTTACGATGTCGCTGGAAGGAGGTTTGCTTGAATTCGATGAGTTTTTTGATAGTTTTTCTACCTTTTCGGTCAACTCGTCAATCTTCATATCCAGTCGCAATAGCCATTCGACAGTCACCTCTTTCCCAGCATCATAAAGTTGCTCTGCTGTCTTTCGATCCATGCACATATAATCGCTCCTTGTGAGACCGGCAAAAAGAGGTGTAAAAGGAATCATAACCGATCAAATAAGAAACTAAATCAAGAGGCTAGTAAAAAC
>WJLW01000016.1 GCA_014728295.1 Chitinivibrionales bacterium
GCCACCAACATCGCAGATGAGGATCAGCTCGCCCGGCGCTACCAGCTCACGCCAGCCGGCACCTGCATTGTCAAGCCAGGCATAAAACGCCGCCAGGGGCTCTTCCAGCAATGCAACATTTTCTCCCCAGCCTGCTTTAACCGCTGCTTCTGCCGTGAAGGTGCGAGCCGCTTCATCAAATGATGCCGGAATAGTTAGTACCACCTGTGCATCCGTCACTTCATCGGACAACCCGTATTCATGACGCTTACGATGAAGAGCACGACGTAAATGCTCAAGCAGCCGGGTGGAAGCTTCGAGCGGCGAATATTTTTTATGTACGGCTTGCGATTCCCACGGTAATATGGGCAGGTGCGCATCTATCGCAGTCTGACATAACCATGATTTTGCGGAACAGACAAGCCGTTCCGAATTTCCGGCGCCGATCTCCCGTGCAAATGCACCGGTGATACACGGTTCTTCGATTTCGCTCCACGGTAGTCGCAAACTGTCAACGGAGAATTGATTTTCGTACGGGATATAGAGGGCGGAGGCCAGTGTCGATTCCTCCGTTACCCGGCTTTGTCCAGTAATCTGCGCAATCGGTGCAACCTGCAATGCTGCTTCATCGGCTACGGCCAGGGCACAATTGCTGGTTCCCAGATCGATGCCGATAGTATGTGTGTTCTCACTCAATTATACCTCCACTTCCGCCGGTGTTATCACAGGCGATTCGGGATTGTCGGGCTCTTTGGTACTGATGGGAAGTTGACGTTTGCGTGCCCGCCAGCCCTGATGTACCAGTGTTCCTGAATACGGCGGCTGGCCATTGACCTTACCGGTAACTTTATATTCTTCGGGTGAATAGCCGTTTGGTAACGTTATATCAGTTTTCTCCTGCTGTTCGGTAACCGGAACCGGATCAAAAGCGGCATTGACAACTTCCCGGCATCCCTGGTGCACAATCCGTGCCGCACTGCAGATCTGCCCTTCGGTGAATGTGTCGATATCCTCTTTGAGAAAATCGAGAAAGTGTCCGTGTTCCTGCAACAGACTCAGCAGCATCAGTGCAGGTCGCTGCGGCGGCGCTCCTTTCGGCGTGGGCGGCGCAGGAATGCCCGGCTCGGATACCTCTTCCTCTCCGGTGCGTCGGCTTGAGCGATAGATTTGATAGACGCTGACCCCGAATGCAACAGCGGTGAGAAAGAGCGCGACTAAAATCAATCCCAGGGCATTGGTCGAAAGGTTCTCTGCATTCAGCGAACTGACCAGCACTAGTAACACAATTGCCAGAATCGCGCCATGCAGCGTGCGCAGCCATCTGGACTCCGGATTGTTTTTGGACATAGCGCCTCTCT
The DNA here is from genome assembly GCA_014728295.1 of Chitinivibrionales bacterium. GTDB lineage: Bacteria > Fibrobacterota > Chitinivibrionia > Chitinivibrionales > WJKA01 > WJLW01. The sequence continues at coordinate 1,338 of WJLW01000016.1, forward strand.
GGTTTGATGATATATGCAAGCCAGAAGCAATAAAACATCTGGATACGTTCGACTCCTTATATGTACTTCCGCAATTCTCATACCACCCATGATGTCTTTGTGAGGTGCGAATTCACGGGTCAGGAGTTTACAACCTGCGGGGACTAATCATACGAAGTCATGCTTAATGAGTCGGTTTTAACTGAAAAATCGGCCGCATGGATTCCGGGGTATAATGAAACCGGATTGATGAATTTGGTCGTATATACGCTGAAGTGCAAATGCGGATTGTTGCGTGCATTGCCGGTACTTCCTACGCGGCCAAGCGTATCGCCTCTACCGACGCGCTGCCCTGCCTTGACCAGCCGTGTGCTGAGGTGCGCATAATAAAAGCGACACTCCGTCAATGTATCATAGAGAAAAAGCTCCTTTCCACCAAAGGGCGAGGAGTCCCATTTATATACCAGCCCATCCACAACGGCCACTACCGGGGCTCCATGTGGGGCTGGGATATCTATACCCAGATGGTATCGCTTCCCGCTATCACGTGCTGCCCCGAAATGGGAAGAAATATCATGGCGATTTTTACCGGCTACCGGAAATGCAGGCCAGGGTGCGGCAGCAATTTTTCGATTCAACGATTCGATTCCTTGCATTCCCGCCATTTTTCTTTGGCTCGACAATGGAATGGATTCGATTGAATCACTCGCGGGTGAAGACATTGCGGCGTCTTTGCCGCTTATATTCCAACGGCTGCAGGTGAGCAGCCCGGCTGCAAATACGGCAAAAAATGCAGCCGGTACAAAACGATGATTGCTCTTTGAGCACTTTCTTTTTTGTAATATTGCAAATAGCATTTGCATTTCCTGGAAAATATTAACGATATGTACCCGCAAGGTTGCGCTGCCCGCCTATCGACTTTAGAGCGGCTGGTAAATACGTCAATATCTATGCCAGTCATGTACCGGGCAATTGAACTGCTCCGGCGCAAACTGCCCGTTTTTTTGCGCGGCGTCACCTTCGTTTGAGTGAATCGTATCTTTTTCCCCGGGGCAATATCAATATATGGCATGTAAATTGCACAATCTCTTGTTGCTTTTCGAACAGTTTTGCAAAAGAATGAAACAGCATTTTCAGGTGGCACTTACGTGAGGCCGACAGGCGAAAGGAGGCTTTTCAACCGGCGTTCATTATAAGGCGGAAGATGCATATTCTGAACCAACTCACCATTAACAAGGGAATTCATCTTACTATGAACATGCGACTTTACGTAGGAAACCTGCCGTTTTCGACGGCGGAAGAAGGACTGCAAAATATCTTTGCAGAATATGGCAAAGTCAAATCGGTTACCGTCATGAAGGACCGGGATACGCAACGCTCACGCGGTTTTGGATTTGTCGAATTTGAGAGCGGTGACGTGGAAGGTGCGAAACACAATATCAACGGATTCGAATTAGATGGCAGAATTCTCAAGGTTAATGATGCCCGGCAACGCAGATCACCTGCTTTTCTGCATCAATTGCCGGCCTGAACCGAAGCGCCGTTTGCTGCACTCATAATCAGAAGCCACCGCGCAAAGCGGTGGTTATTGTTTGTAGTGAGAGCGGCTCACGCATGCACCGGTAATGCGTGCCGGGTACCTTAGAGGTAACCGGAAGTCTTCAATGCGTTCCGGGCCATAATCCAATCAGCGGTCCACCGGGTCCATAAAAAGGATCTTTGGCCGCTGAGTTGTTCACCATAGAGCAGATCCGGGCGCTGACCGGCAGGATATGCACCGAATACCTTTAAGGCGCCCTCTAAATGCGCACGGCGATGAGCAACCCCGGCGGGGATCGCTACCGCATCAGCCGGATGCAGTATAAGCGTTTTGCCGGGAGTACCTCCGAATTTGACCTCGACTTCGCTGTCGCATATGAAAAGCAGTTCGTGCGCGGTATTGTGGTAGTGGTGGTAACCAGAGACTCCGTCCGTCCAGTCAAGGCCCCAGCCGTGCAGGTATAGATGCTCCTCAAGCGCCGGATAGGAGTTCAGATTCATTTTCTGAAGGATATCCCGGTAGATAACCAACGGACACCGCGCCCTCAGGAGCGCATACTTATTCCTGCGTGAGTTACTCAACCGCGTAATTATCTTTTTGGCTCGGAGGGTTGCGCCACTTCTTTGAGCACTTCACCGGATACCTGCGCGTCAGCGTTGACTGCTACGTCGCCCAGCGAGACGATACCGGTAATCATGCCGGAGTCACCCTTGACCAGTAACCGGCGGATTTTGTTTTTTTCCATAATCGCCGCAGCGTTTTCTACGGCATCATTCTCATTGCAGGTTACGACGTCTTTGGTCATAATTTCACCGACCGTGGTAACCGACGGATCGAGGCTTTCGGCCAGGCTGCGCACAATTATATCCCGATCGGTAAGTATTCCCGTCAGTTTGTTGCCGTCAAACACCGGCAAGGCGCCTGTGTCAATCTCTTTCATTCGTGTGGCCGCCTCTTTTACTGTTTGGGGCGACTGAATTGTTTCGGCATTGGGCGTCATAATTTCTTTAATTGCTGCCATGCAAAGCTCCTTGCACTCGGTGAAAGGATCACGCTGATTGCGGCTGGGTTTCCTGTTCGATTTTCATGAACCTGTTTTTGTAGTCCTCGGTAATTTCCCGGATTTTATTGGATGTCTCTCTGGTGAGCTCTTCGATGCGCAGCGCGGTTTCGCTCGCGTTTTCTCTTCGGCCGTCATGGGTTTGTGTAGCTTCGTGCGCGGCTTGCAGAAGCCGTTCCCGGGCATCGTTGGCTATCTGATCGATTTCTCCGATAAACTTGCGCTCGGACAGTGCCTTGCGGCGGCCGATCATACGCAGCGCGCCAATTGCGCCTCCCACAGCAACACCAAGTGCAAGACTTGCTTTGAGCAGGACCGCAAGAGCGTTCGGTTTCGAGGTTGATTTCATCTTCCCTCCCTGTGATTGTGTCGCTTTGATATTTGCGAATAAATGCTATTTAAATGTTTCCAGGCACTCGTTCTGCCTGGTTTCCTGCAAATCAAGGCGCCGGGCGTAAATCTCTTCACACGGCCGGTCGCCGTCTTTTTCCAGTGAATAGGTTTTCTGGTTTTCACACAGGCGCATCTTATCGGCCAGCAATACCGGAAAAGTATACTGCCCATCCTCTCCCAGCGGCTTGGTGATATACCCGTAAATAAGTCCGTCGATTTCAACGGTTTTGCCAATCTGAAAGCGATCGCCTTCCAGCGGCTCCGTGCACACACCGATGAAGCGCCCCTGCGAATAACGGTCTTCTACCGGAAAACCTACTTTGTCAAGGGGAATCTGCTTCATCACGATTTCGGTACACCCCTTGGCCCGACCGATATGTACGATTGAGCCGGCCCACGTCACGGCGGTACCAACGTAATCCTGTGTGCGGTACAAAACCCGCTCGAAAGGGGGATCATTGCTTGCCATGCCAGTTTGTTTGCTGCCGGCGGCACATCCGGCAATGAATAGTATCACTGCGACGCCCCCGCTTGTCAGGATATACTTGGCAATGAAGTTAGCTCGACTCGACGCCTTGTCTCTGTCGAACATTTTGTTCTTGCATACAAACATGAGCAGGTACCTTTCTTCACTGCGATCAGGTCGCGCTTTCGGCAAAAGTATGGTTCAGCGAATAATATGCCAGCGATCGGAGCTACGGGGATTTGAGTGTTTTCCGGCACTCCACAGGTGATTTTATCACGCACGAAAGGCGTTCTCGCATAAATGACAATTTCTATTCCATGTTTTGAAAAAGGCGTGGCTACCTGCTCCCATTCACCGTATTTGGCGTGATTGCGAGAGCCGATAGTGTGATTTTCATACCATCTCCGTGGGTATCCATATTGAGGGCAGAGTGGACTCCCGTATTCACGGGAATGACATTTGGGAATACGGGAATGAAATTGATATAATACTGAATACCATTTCAATGTGCTCCCCACTTCGAGAGTGGAATAAAAATTGCGGAATAGAATCCAAAAAATCCTGGACCGGATTAGAAGGATAATCCGCAATTATGCCGATTCACAATTCCGACGTTGCCCAAATATTCAATGATATCGGCGATTTACTCGAGATACAGGGCGAGAATCAGTTTCGCATCAGGGCTTACCGCACCGCCGCTCAAACCGTATCGGGCCTGGGTGAAAATCTTTCGGCAAAAGTCGAAAAGGGGGAGGATCTTTCAAACATATCGGGTATTGGTAAAGATCTTGCCGATAAAATAGCTATCGTACTTGAAACCGGTTCGCTGCCTATGCTCGATAATTTGAAAAGGAAAACGCCGGGCGAATTGATCACCATTATGAAGATCGGCGGACTCGGCGGCAAACGCGTCAAAAAAATCTACGACGAACTGGGCACGGCCACGCTTGACCAACTCAAGCAAGCCGCCTCCGCGGGCAAGATTAGCTCGCTGCCCGGATTCGGAACCAAAACCGAGCAATCCATTCTGGAGGGAATCGAGCAGGTAAAGCAGGGCCAGGGCCGGCGACTGTGGGCCGAAGTGGAAGAAACGGTAAACGCGCTGGTTGACTATCTGCATCAGGCCCGAAAGGTAAAAAAGGTCACTGTTGCCGGCTCCTTTCGCAGACGCAAAGAGACGGTGCACGACATCGACGTGCTGGCGACCTGCTCCAAAGGTTCCAATATCATGGATCACTTCACATCATTCGATGAAATTGACAAAGTCGTCTCCAGGGGGGAAACCCGGTCGACCGTTGTTATGCGCTCGGGACTGCAAGCCGATTTGCGGGTGGTTCCCCAGGTATCCTATGGTGCGGCGCTGCACTACTTTACCGGCAGCAAGGAACACAACATTGCCATACGTAAACGCGGCGTCAAGCGTGGCCTGACGATTAACGAATACGGTGTTTTTCGCAAAAAGGACCGTGTTGCAGGCAAGACCGAGCAGGAGGTGTATGCTGCCGTCAAGCTCCCTTACATCGAACCGGAGCTGCGCGAAAACCGGGAAGAAATCGAGACCGCCGAACAAAGTACGTTACCGGAACTCATAGTTCAGGATGATATCCGCGGCGATCTGCACATGCATTCCGTGTATACCGATGGCAGGGAGAGCATCGAATCGATGGTCAAAGCCGGCCGGCAGCGGGGGTACGACTACGTGGCAATTACGGACCACTCCCGGCATGTCACGGTTGCCAACGGATTGGATGTCAAGCGGCTGCGCAAAGAGATCGAGGAGATCGACAGCCTGAACGATTCCATAAACGGTATGCATGTGCTCAAAGGCATCGAACTTGACATACTGGAAGACGGTTCGCTCGACCTGCCGGATGAAGTCCTCAAAGAGCTGGATATCGCCATGTGCTCGATACATTACAAATTCAATCTCTCTCAGAAACAACAGACCGAGCGCGTCATCAAGGCCATGGACAATCGCTACTTCACGGCTCTGTCGCATCCTACCGGCCGTATTATCAATGACCGGCCGCCTTACGAAATCGATGTCAACCGCATCCTCGAAGCGGCCGCAGAACGCGGCTGCTTCGTGGAAGTCAACGGCCAGCCCGATCGGCTCGACTTGGCCGACCACTATTGCCGAGCGGCGTCCGAAAGGGGCGTTAAATGCATTTTGTCAACTGATGCACATAGTGCCGGCAACCTTGATTTTATGCGCCATGCCGTCGCTCAAGCTCGTCGCGGCTGGCTGCAAGCCGATGATGTGGTCAATACGCGAACGTATACCGATCTCAAAAAAATTTTAACGCAACGACGATAAATGCCGATGGAATACGCAAAAAAAGTTCCGCAAAAATTCGAAAAAGTCGACTCGATTTCCAGACAGGATGCGCGGCAGGAGATTGACAAACTGCGCGAGGCAATCCATTATCACGACTGGCGCTATTATATCGAAAACGATCCGGTCATCTCCGATGAAGCTTACGACCGCCTGCTCAACCGCCTGCAGGAGCTGGAAGCGGCGTTTCCCGAATTGCAGGACGATAATTCACCAACCAGCCGTGTAGGATCCGAACCGGTAGGAGCATTGCGCAAACGTCAACACGTTACCCTGATGCAAAGCCTGCAGGCCGCGCTCGAACGCAAGAAAATCGAAGATCTCGATACCATAGTACGCAAGAAGGCCGGGGGGGACGATTGTGTCTATATGGTCGAGCCCAAATTCGACGGCCTTTCGGTCGAGCTGGTCTATACCGGCGGTGAGCTGGAATACGCCGCGACGCGCGGTGACGGTCGCACCGGAGAAGATATTTCCAACAACGCACGCACCGTCAAATCTATTCCGTTGAAGCTTTCCGGCAACGGCGCCATACCGCACAAACTTGCCGTACGCGGCGAATTGTTCATGACCAAAAGCGGATTTCAGGAACTCAATCGGCAACGAATTGCCAATAATCAGGGACCCTTCGCCAATCCGCGCAATGCCGCGGCTGGCACGGTACGCCAGCTCGATGCCGGCAGGGTAGCCGGCCTTCCGCTTGACATGTACTGCTATGAACTGCTTGATATCTCGGACAAAGAACCATCGACGCATGCCGAAACTCTCGATTATCTGCACGATCTTGGCCTCAAAACCAACACGCTGCGCAAACTCTGCACAACCATTGACGAATTCGAGGCATTTCGCAATGAAATGGAAGAAAAACGCGAACAGATCGATTACGATATCGATGGTGTCGTTGCCAAAGTAAATGATCGTGCGTTGCGCAAGAAGCTGGGAACTCGCGACCGTTACCCCCGCTGGGCCTTTGCCTGGAAATTTCCGCCGCGACAGGAGATAACGCGGCTGTATGATATTGTCGTGCAGGTAGGCCGTACGGGAATACTTACTCCCGTCGCCTTGCTCGAACCGGTTGACATTGGCGGTGTTACGATCAGCCGGGCCACCCTGCACAATGCCGATGAAGTGCATCGCAAAGACATTCGTGTCGGCGACTACGTACGCGTCGCGCGTGCCGGTGACGTCATTCCTGAAGTTGTCCGGCGCGTACCGGAAAAGGGTCTCAAGCGCAGCAAGCCGTTTGCCATGCCTGAAAAATGTCCATCCTGCGGCGACACCATACTTCACGAAGGAGCCTACCATGTGTGCCCGGCAGGTTTATCCTGTCGCGCCCAGTTGGCAGGTCGCCTGCATCACTTCGCTTCACGCGCCGCTCTTAATATCGAAAGCCTGGGCGACAAAACCGTGCAGCAGCTCGTCGAGCGCACTATGGTCACCGATTTGGCCGATTTATTTGCACTCGAGGTCGACGACCTCACGCAGCTTGACCTTTATGCCGAGAAATCGGCGAATGACCTGTACACAGAAATTCAGGAATCTAAAAATCCGCCGCTGGATCGCTTCATCTACGCGCTGGGAATCCGGCTGGTCGGTGAGCACCTGTCCCGCATTCTGGCCTCCCACTTCGGCACCTTCGATGCCGTACGTTCCGCAACGGCCAGCCAGCTTTCGTCAATCAGAGAGATCGGTGATGAATCGGCGCACAGCGTTGCGGATTTCTTCAAGGATAAACGCAACAACAGCACGATCGACCGCATGCTCGAATTCGGTGTCCGTCCGCGCGACGCGGATACGCAGCAGTCGCAGAAGCTGCAGAATGCTACCATCGCCATCACCGGTGAACTGGAAAGCTTTTCCCGCCGGGAAGCCGGAGAAGCCGTCGAATCCCGCGGCGGGAGAGCGACCTCGAGCGTCAGTAATAATACCGACTATGTTGTCGCGGGCCGCAATCCAGGATCAAAGCTGGATCAGGCACGAGATCATAACGTTAAGGTTATTGACGAAAAAGAATTTGAAAAACTGCTCGAAGGAGGCGCATGAATTATTTCCGGCCACACATTCTTTCCGGCCCTGAATTGACCAAATCTACATCGCCATTTCCCGCGGTGCACATTCTTGTCTGCAGCCTGCTTCTCATCGTCAACTTGCCGATGTCTGCAGACACCCTGACAGCCACGAACATAATTTCACGCGCCGACCAAAAGATGCGGGGCACTACCAGCACATCGTCCATGAGCATGACCGTCAAGCGACCCGACTGGCAACGAAGCATCAGCATGCAGACCTGGTCCAAGGGCGACTCCTTTTCGCTGGTCCTGATAACGGCGCCGCCGCGTGAAGAGGGGCAGGTTTTTCTCAAGCGCCACACCAACATGTGGAACTGGATTCCGCGCATATCCCGCATGGTCAAAATCCCGCCTTCGATGATGTCGCAATCCTGGATGGGCTCCGATTTCAGCAATAACGATCTTTTGCGGGAATCATCGATTGTCACCGATTACGAGCATGCAAAAGCGGGTGTCGAACCGGTCGACAGTTTTGTCTGCTGGAAACTGAAGCTCACGCCCAAACCCCAGGCCCCGGTTGTATGGACTTCGGTACACGCCTGGATCGATACCAGCCTGTTCGTCGAAGTAAAGGCCGACTATTTCAGTGGCGACCGGCAACTGGCCGAAACCATGCATTTCAGCCGCGTTCGCAGCATGGACGGGCGCATGATTCCCACCCGATTTACGCTCATCCCGCATGACAAGCAACATCACCGCACGGTTATGGATATCGAAAGCATAGATTTCAATGTCAAGCTGGACGACAAGTTCTTTTCCAAACAAAACGCGCGACGGGTGCATCGCTGATGGGTATGATTGTGACGCTCGCCTGGCGCAATTTGTGGCGTAACAAACGGCGTACGGCGATTACCGCTGCATCCGTGTTTACGGCGTTGTTTCTCGCGCTCCTGACGCGCTCGATGCAAATCGGCTCATATGATAAAATGGTGAGTGATGTCGTTGAGACCTATGCCGGGTATGTGCAGATACACGCCGACGGATATCACCGGCAACGCACCATCAACAATACCATGTCGCCGCCTCAGGACGTGATCGATTCTTTGCGCAGCCGTGCGCAGATAACCACGGTGATTCCCCGCCTCGAATCGTTTGCGCTGGCTTCCGGACGCAATGCAACCAGAGGCGCCCGGGTGGTCGGCATTGCACCGGCGCTCGAAGACTCATTCACGCATTTGTCAGATCGTATCGTGGATGGCGAATACTTTTCGCCGAAGCGGCGGGGCGTACTCGCGGCACAAGGCCTGGCCGGGTATCTGCAGGTCGGCGTTGGCGATACGCTGGTTTTGCTCGGTCAGGGCTATCGCGGTGTGGGCGCGGCCGGCAAGTATCTGATCAACGGCATCCTTTCGTTTCCCTCCCCGGAATTGAACAATCAAATGGTCTACCTGCATCTGGATTCGGCACAATCGTTATATGCAGCGCAGGGCAGATTGACCTCACTCGTGCTTGACCTTGCCGATCCCGATTATGTCGACCGGGTGGCACAAGACCTGCGCACATACGTCAATACCGATATCTATGAGGTTCTTTCCTGGAAGCAGACGCTGACCGAACTCAATCAGCAGATTCAGGCTGACAATGCAGGAGGGATAATTATGGTATGGATTCTGTACGTGATTGTCGCGTTCGGCATTTTCGGCACAATTACGATGATGTTTCTGGAACGGACGCGTGAGATTGCGGTAATGCTGGCGGTCGGCACATCACGCGTGAGGCTTGCGGCATTGCTGGCGACGGAGTCGGTATTTCTGGCATTGACCGGAATTGTTGCGGGGATTGGGGCGGCGATTCCGGTGTTGTCGTATTTCCATGCCAATCCGATTTTGTTGCGCGGCGAGGTTGCGGCCGGCATGCGTGAATTCGGCGTCGAACCGGTGATTCCGTTTTCGATGGATTTGTTTTTATTTGTCAATAATGCTGCGGTCGTTTTTTGCATAACGATGGTGTGTATTCTGTACCCCTTAATCAAGACCGCACGGTTTGATATGGTTGATGCCTTGCGTGCATGAGGATGTGTATGCATATCCCCGGTGAACTCGAACTTCATCAGTGACGTTTAAGGCCACCCCGAACCCGATTTGCAAAGGCGCGAACCATGCTTCTGTTCAACGTCTCATGGCGCAACATCTGGCGCAATAAATTGCGCAGCTTCATCGTTGTCACGGCGGTAACCCTCGGTCTGTTCGGGGGAATCTTCTCGATCGGCTTCAGCAACGGCATGGCCCGGCAACGCATACAGTCGGCCGTCAATAATGAACTCGGTCACCTTCAGATTCACGGTCCCGGTTTTCCCGCCAATCAGGATCTCTTTCAAACCCTCGACATAACCCGCTTTGCTCCCACGCTCGATTCGATCAATGCAATCGCCGCCTGGTCGCCGCGAATCAGCATTACCGCCATGGCGCGCAGCGCAAACAATGCGGCCGGAGTTATGCTGCTCGGTGTGCATCCGCAGCGTGAAAGGGAAGTCACCGATTTGCACCACCACGCCGCGCAAGGTGTCTACCTCGATGAAGCACCGGAATACGCCGCCTTTATCGGTAAAGAACTGGCGGACAAGCTCGATCTGCGCATGCACGATAAAATCGTCGTTACCATGCAAATGATGGACAGCACCCTCACCGGCGGTGCATTTACCATTGCCGGGCTTTATACTACGAACAACAGCGCATTTGATAAGCGAGCGGTCTTCGTGCGCTATGGTGAGCTGGCGCAATTGATTGCCCTCGATACGAACCATGCGCACGAGATAGCGGCGAAGCTGGATCGGGGTGTCGAACGCGGGATGACGATAGCGGCCAGCCTGCAACAGCGTTTTCCGCAGGCCCTGGTGCGCTCGTGGCAACAACTCGGTCCCACCCTGGCGATGCTTGACGGATTCATGCAGACCATGATGGCGCTCTTTCTGGCGATCATCCTGCTGGCGTTGGGATTCGGCATTGTCAATACCATGCTCATGGCGGTTATGGAGCGCCGAAGAGAGTTCGGCATGCTTGCCGCCATCGGCATGAGCAATCGGCGCATTTTCGGCATGGTACTGCTGGAAACGATCTTTCTTTCCCTTACCGGCGGGGTGCTCGGGATGGTGCTGTCGGCCGCGGCAATTGCCTGGTTCAGCCGAACGGGGATCGACCTGTCGATTGTAGCGCAGGGACTGACCGAACTGGGCTACAGCCCGGTCGTGAAAACATATATCTCATCGCGATTCTATCTGCAATTGTCCGGCGGCATTGTGCTGACCGCGATACTTGCATCACTGTATCCGGCTCGTAAAGCCATGCAAATGGAACCGGCCGATGCATTGCGCACGGCAGCTTAATCCAGGAGGACTGCATGAGTGTAATACGCGTCAAGAAGCTTATCAAAGTCTACGGCAAAGACGATGTTGTCGAACAGGCGCTCAACGGCGTCGACCTCACCATAGAAAAAGGCGAATTCTCGGCCATTGTCGGCCCTTCGGGTTCGGGCAAAACGACCTTGCTCAATATCATCGGCGGACTCGACAAAGCAGACTCGGGCAGCGTACGGGTTGACAATGTGGATATCGGCAGAATGAGCGGCGGCGAACGGACACAATTCAGATTGCACAAAATCGGCTTCATTTTTCAGGCCTATAATCTGCTGCCGGTTCTTACCGCGCGCGAAAATACCGGATTTATCATGCAGTTGCAGGGCGTGGATGCAGAGCAGCGGCGCAAGCGCGTCGACAAATTGCTGCACTCGGTCGGGCTGGGTGACAAGATGGACAGTCCACCGGGCAAAATGTCGGGTGGTCAGCAGCAGCGCGTTGCCGTGGCACGGGCTCTGGCCGCAAAACCGGCGCTGGTGCTGGCCGATGAGCCTACCGCCAACCTCGATTCCGGATCAAGCGAGAATCTGCTCATGATCATGTCCCGGCTCAATGAAGAAGAAGGTACGACTTTTGTGTTTTCTACCCACGATATGCGTGTCATTCGTAAAGCAAGACGAGTAGTGACGCTCGAAGATGGGAAGGTTATCAAGGATGAAAGCTGATTTGCCGGTAATGGCGCTGCTTCTTTGCCTGCCCGCATTCTGCGCCCCGGAAAGCAGGCAGCGCCTGGGGGATGATCTTTCAATCGGCGGCCGAATTGTCTATCTTCCGTCAATTTACCTGAACGATACCTCGAGCAACTGGATCACCGGTGCGGGACTGCATAATCGCCTTGAGGGCGCCTGGTATGCCACAGACCGGCTCACCTTGCATGCTGGTTGGCGCAATCGACTGGTGTACGGAGAGCAGGTGGAAGAGGTCCCCGGATATCAGGAACGGCTCACCGGGCGGCGGGGCATGATCGATCTGACGGCAAAGCTTGCCGAAGGAGCTTCATACACAGCTTACACCCAACTTGACCGGATTTACGCCGACGTATTTGTACGCGATTGGCAGGTGCGAATCGGGCGGCAGCGCGTTAACTGGGGCATCAATCTGGTCTGGGCTCCACACGATATTTTCTATGCCGCGCAGTATGTTGACTTTGACTACCCGGAAGGCGCCGGCATCGACGCCGTAAGCCTGCGTTACTATCCTGCCGCCACCTCCTCGGTAGAGGCCGTGGTCGAAGGAGCCCGGGATGCGGACAGCATTTCAGCCGCCATACTGGGCAAAGTGAATGTGAGTAAGTACGATATCCAGGTATTGGCCGGATTTGTGGACGGCGATCTTGCCGCAGGCGCCGGGATCAGTGGGGCGATTGGCGGTGCGGCAGTACGCGGTGCGGCAACGATTCTGCACCCGCGGCGCTCACTCGAAGATACGCAGACAACGGTAATTGCCGCACTCTCATCCGACTACACCTGGCCCAACGGATTCTACCTGCACGGCAGCGCACTTGTCAATAGCGACGGAGAATGGGGCAAGCCCGGCAGGCAATTCCCGTTGCGAGCAGGCGATGTATCGGTGCGCAATCTCACTCCATCCCTGCTGACGCTTTTTGCGCAGGTTTCGCATCCGCTTACGCCCCTGCTTGGTGTTGATATCGCCGCAATGACCAATCCTGCCGACGGATCGGTATTAGTGTATCCGTCAATCAACTACTCTCTGCACCAGCATCTTGATGTTGCCCTGATCGGGTTGTTGTTTTTTGGCGAACGCGGCGCGTTGTTCGGCGTTGCGCATAAGCAGATTTATGCGCGTGCCGCATATCATTTTTAATGGGGAGCAGTATCACACAATCGAAAGGTGCCTTTCATGGTCGTCGCACTCGTATTACTTACCGTCGAACGCAAACTGGTCAACGCCGTCGCCGAACAGATTTCGGAAGTCGAAGGCGTTTCGGAAGTCTATTCTATCAGCGGTCGCTACGATCTGGCCGCGATTATCCGTACCACTGATAATAATCAGATGGCCGATATCGTCACGCGGCACATGCTGAAAATCGACGGCATACGCAACAGCGAAACCATGCTGGCCTTCCGGTGTTTTTCGCGCCACGACCTGGAACGCATGTTCGCCATCGGTCTCAATGACGCAACAGAACACGCGTGATACCATGCGCGAGATCCGTTTCAGAATGGAGTGTTTCCGCAAACATAACCCTTATTTGAGAGAAATGGAGGATTTGCATGGATACATGGCAAAGCCGGTTTGATCGCATCGATATTCGCTTTACTTCCTGGATGGCCCGGTATGGTGTGTTGATGCTGCGCCTGAGCCTGGGCACCGTATTCTTCTGGTTCGGCGTGCTCAAGTTTGTGCCCGATCTCAGTGCCGCGCAGGACCTGGCTCTGAGAACGATCGACCAATTAACCTTCGGCCTCGTTCCTCATAACATTTCGATCGTAACGCTTGCTGCATGGGAATGCCTGATCGGACTCGGCCTGATTCTGGGACTATACATGCGAGTCACTCTGCTGCTGTTGTGGATGCAAATGCTGGGAACGATTTCGCCGCTTTTTTTATTTCCTGCAGCGCTCTTTATTCATACCCCCGGGGTGCCGACGCTGGAGGGGCAATATATCATAAAAAATATCATTATCGTTGCGGCGAGCATCGTTATCGGAGCAACGGTGCGGGGTGGTAAGATTGTAGCCTCAACGAAGGAGACGCCGCAATAGTGGTGTGTCGTGGAGGCGTGGTCTGGTTGTCATCAATACGTGATTGCATAATTTTCAACGGCGCTAGTGCCCAACAGCATCTCCGTGTTCTGCGGAATCCCCGCACTTATAATGCGCAAACCTAATTGCATCCGAACTGCTTTGTTCACGCCGTCCTACAAACAAAACCGCACACAAACTGCCCGATAATCCCACCCCTCAAAACAAAATCCCGATTCGCCCCTCAACCGAAGCGCCGCCGGCGAAAAATGTGTATTCGGTAAAATCCGGCCCCACGAAACCATTTACCAGTAATGAAATCGACAAATTATGCAATGTCCGGTAATCGACAATTGCAGAAAGGGTTGTCGATCGCTGCAGGATATTCGTGAGTGCATTGAAACTGACGGTCATATCCGTTACGATGAATCGATTGACAGTTACGAATGCCGCCGCATACCATTTGGAGATAGAGTTGAACTCCAGAATGCCGCCGCGAAACAATTGTTCGAGTGCGGCGAATGACGCCGGATCCAATACCTGGTTATCCGGGAAGCGATCGATGAGGTTTTCGTCATCGATACCGTTGTGATTGTAGTATCCTTCAAGCGTAACCAAAATCCGATCATTGATATCGAGCAAATCAAACCAGCGCGTGATGCCCAGTGATGCTTTGGGCGACCACTCTTTCGTACTTTCCTCTACTCTTGGCAGGTTGAATTGCCAGCCGGCAAGTTCATAGTGATCAATCTCATGGTATATTGCAAGCTCACCCGTGATTGAAAAATTCCAGATGCCGGTCGAGAAGTCCAGTCCGTATACCGGCATCTCCCCGCGTTTACCCCACAACGAGACGGCGAATTCGGTAGCGCCCACCAGAAATTCGGCTTTGCCTGCCAGGGCGGAGGTGTCGATTCGTCCGATGTGGTGCAGGTCCCAGAATGCATACAAATTGAGCTTCGTCCCGAAGGGTGCATGCGCTTTGACGCCGAAGGCGCCTTCGCGTCCGGCCAGTTCATCGAAAAACCGGGTTTTCTCGACATTGACCAGGTCGACCGGATTGAAAAAGTAGCCGCGTCCCCATTGCAGCACTTGTTTGCCGCCGCGCAAAAAGACGCGACGCTTTAGGTTCCAGTCGAGGAACAACTCTCGCAAAGCAAGGTCGGTCGAATCAGTCGGGGCCAGGTACTGCGCATCAAAATTGACGAGAGATTTGACATTGAACGGCAGGCGGATATCACCCGTGAAATTGCCGGTAATCCCCGCCCGAAAAGAGGTGTTATCCAGTGATGCATCGTCGAGAAAGTAATCCCGATTCAGTGCGCCGGTGACTGAAGTCGTTATGGCGCCGCTGAATTCGACGCTCTTGCGCTTTTCGGCATTTTGCAGGGCCGTGTCATCGGTGAATTGCTCCAGCTCGATGACGGTCGTGGTATCGCTGAACAGGGCGTCTTCGTCAATCTCCTCCTGCGCGTAAAGACAGACCGGTGCGCTCATGCACGCCATGACGACTGCGAAAATTGTAGTGCCATTCATTGGTATCTGTTTCATGTGCCTACTTGCTCACGTTTTCGAGATACGCCTTGGTAAAGATTGCATCATCCAGCTTTTTCAGCGATATGCCGGAAATTTCGACAATCGTTTTATTGCCCTTTTCGAATTCGTCAATGTACATCTGCTTGACGGGAACGTATCTGCCGCGTATTTCGGTGTAGTTGAGATAATAGGCGGTGATCATCAGGGTGCCGGAACCCGAATAGGCCTGCTCCTTGAGGGGCAGGTAGTTGTCTTTGCGCACCCAGTAGGTTTTCCGCGGATACGCAACGTCATTGACCTGTGCAACTACCTCGAATTTGTAAACCGGGATCTTGCCCAGCATCTCCTCGGAGATAATCTGGTTACCCGCCGAATCGGTGGCCGGTTTGTACAGCTCGGTGAGATTGCGGGTTTCGAAATCCTGCGCAGTCGCATCCGAGCCACCGATACTCTCATCGCGGTTGACATGCTGGAAGGTACGCGTATTTTTGCGATACATCCAGAAATTGTCGTCGATACGCAGGTAGCCGTTGCCTTTCTCCGAGGGGGGAGCGGTCATGACAATGAGAAAGGAGTTGTCTTCGTCGCGGCGATAGTAATTCATTTCCGTAATCTTGGTCCCCTGGTCGGCTTTCTTCTGGGTCAAAACAACGCGGGCCTTTATGTCGGAGGTCATGTTCTGGTTGAAGTCGACTTTTTCGAGAAGCATGTTGACGGACGGCAAAGCAAAGGTCGTCAGTGCCAAAAAGCATATACACAAAGAAGATTTCATAGCGTAAGCCTTTCAATAGTGAATCTGTTGCATTCTATTAAAGCTATTATTCAACATGATGTAAAGCGCGTGTGGGCTGCATATTCGCTGCTCGCAACGAGGGAAACAGTGCGGAAAGTGCGGTGATGGCGCAGATCAGAGCGACAAATATGCCAATTGCCAAACCGGATGGACTGAACTGCAAATGTCCTTCAACGAGCAGCATACCCATCGGATTTTCACCTGCATCGATTGTTGGTTGCGAGAGCAGCCACATGCAGGCGAATGCCAGAATGGCCCCGGCGATTGAAGCAAAAAATGCAAGAATAACCGATTCCAGAATAAAAAGTGACAGTACGCTGCCCTTGTGCATGCCGATAGCGCGCATCGTGCCAATTTCGCGAGTGCGCTCCTTTATCGACATACGCAAGGTGTTGACGACGCCGATGAGAATGATTGCAAACAACACAATTACCGCAATTACGGTGATGATATTCAGGGCGCTTTCGAGTTTCAAGACCGCACTGGCCGTTTCGTACATGGAGCGAACGTCAACTATCACCGCCCGGGTTTTCAATTTACCCATTTCTCTGAAAAGGTCCTGCATGTCCGAGGTGCTCCGGGCACGATCCATAAGCTCCCATTGAGGCGCGAGAACGGCTGCAAATGCAGCGTCTGAGGTTTCCATTGCCGCGTTGGGCAGCGTGTCGTCTTCGGGCCAGTGGTGATAGTATATTCGGTAGAAATCTGTCGGGTTTACTAATGCCAGTGCTGACGGTTCGCCCGGGAAATCGGCGATGTGCGTAATCGGAGTTTTCTTTACTACAAATCCGGAATCGTGCTTCGAGTAAAATCTGAACGTCAACGTGTCACCGGGGTGCAGTTCGAGCTTGCGGGCAAGGGGCCGGGACGCAATTACCGACTCATTGTCGATCGGTCCATTTTCTTTGCCGGCGGCAGGGCTCAGCAGCGCATTGATGCGGGCTAATGATGCACTGTCGTCTTTGAATCCTGCCAGGCTCACCTGCTCTTGCGATGCTGGTTCCTGTGCATGTATCGCCGCTGTTGCCGGGCGCATATTGGCGTGCAATGAATCCGCAAGGCGCGCTGCGTTACGGCGCGGATCTTCGATGTTGATGTAGACTGGTGCAATATCATATTCTGCATACCCGAGCAGCGGCTTCAAATATTTCAATTCCACAAATACGGGGGTTGCCATAAAAATGTTGGAGGGTTTGAAGATGCCGACGACGGTCAATCGGGCGGCCTGTTCCTGTCCTATCACATTGGTAAACCGTACACGCAGTTTGTCGCCCATTTTTACATTCAGATATTCGGCTTTTTCTTTGGCCAGTATTACGGGGTTTTCGACTGACTTTTTGAGCAAATCCTCGAATTTGCCTTCTATCATTTTGAAATTGCGTTCGGCATCCTGCAATTCCTTATCGGACACTTCCGCATTGAGGTCCATCCCGACGATGATGACATTATCGGCTTTTCCGTTTCCGATTGCCCGGCCGAAAATACCGATATTTTCCGATTGTGACTCAACTTCCGGAAAGGTCGTGTCAATGGCCTTCACTATTCTTTCCCGGTCATGGAAAACCTGTCGGAAATAATTGCCGCGCTCGGAAAAATTCAAGCTGATGTGTCCCGAAACGTAAACGACAATCTGATTGAACAGCACGTCCGAAATGCCGCGTGAAAAGGAATTGGCAACAACCAGAATCATTGCACCGAAAGCAATGGCAATGCCCAACAGCAGGCTGCGACGCTTTTGACGCAGGACATTTCGTAAACTTATGCGAAAGGCGGTAAAATTCATGGTGCAGGACTTTCTGTCAGGGTTATTCCCGAGAAATTGCATCTAAAGGAGTAATTCTGCGGGCGACGAACACCGGGTATATCATAGCCAGTACCGATACCAGGGCCAATTGTATGATTACCAGAAAGATATCCGCTATTGACAAAAACGGTTGAAAGGTATTTCCGCCGTAAAGCAACTGGAGCATGTCATTGTCGGTGGAGAACCGAAATGCCCGCAGTATGGCCACGATAATCCCGCCAGCCACAATGCCCAGCGCTCCGAAGCTTATGGAAAGAAATACTGTTTCGTTGACAAACATCGAACTGATGAATCCTTTGCCGGCGCCGATTGCGCGCATCATGCCGATTTCGGGAGTGCGCTCCATGGCGGCCATGGTCAGGGTGTTGATAATAATAATGATGGCGACGAAAAAGAGCAGCATTACGAAAATAAACAGGGATAATTTGATAAGACCTGCCATACTGCCAATCGTACCGGTTGCTTTTTGCCACGTCACGGCACGGACATTGATATCCCGCCCGTCAAATATCGAGTTTAATGAATCGCAGACTTCTTTTTGCTGATTGCCGTCTTTGAGCTTCGTGAGTACGAGATTATACGTCCCCGCTTCCTGCCGGGATTGAGTGGAATCCTGGCCTTGGGTACTCGTGTCGACTTCCAGCTCTTCCATCTCACGGTCACTATCTACAATCAGCCCCCCTTGCGAAAACATGCTCTCCAGATCATCCTCTTCGATTTCGAGCAATTTTTTGCTCGACTCCGGCACTTTCATTTGCTGGTGAGCGGCCGACACATATCCCATACACTGGCGGTAGGACTCGATATCCATCAGCATGAACATGCCCCAGATTTTATTGAGCGCATTATACTTTACCAGACCCCTGATAGGTAAACGGACATCGGTACTGGTATTATCACTGGATAGTCCCATGAACACCATTGTCCGCTTAAGCGTCAGATCATCCTTGATTTTTTTCACCTTTTCGGGCATAACGCTGGTGTCAACCGCCACGGATTCGGGCATAAAAAATATTCCCATCGATGTGGTCAGCAATTCCTGCGCGCCGGTGGTCATCAATACGCCCCGTTCACCGGGCTTGACAAACGATCCCTGCACCAGCTCGAGATTGCCAGGAAACATCCGGTTGTATTCCTCGAAGTCGACTCCGATAATAAATGCGCCGTCCATCGATCCACCCGCTTCGTTGAGCACCATGGCCGTATTTTTGCCGATGGGGAGGTGTTTTTCAATCATGGGGGATGAGGCGAGTACTTCCTGTACTTTTTCATAATCGGGCAATGGATCCACCGATTTGCCCATCATATCGAGAAATACGTTATCTGTCCGGGAGGTGCCGGGAATAATCACGATATCGCCGGTAAAGCCATTAACGATATTTTTCTGCAGACCGACATTCATGCCGCTGATGACGCCTGCGCCGATAGTCATGATGCAGGCGCCGACAATCAGAATCATGCCGATCACCAGGCTTTTTCCCTTATGCCGCCAGATATTGCGCCATGCAATTTTTATGATGAGTGCCATAGTTTATTCCTTTGCAATTACGCCGTCTTTGATTTTTACCGAGGTTCGGGCGTATTTGAGTACATTCATATCATGCGTCGAAAATATGAATGTCGTATTGAGACGTTTGTTCATTTCCTGCATCAGATCGAGGATCTGTGCGCCGGTGACCGAGTCTAAATTGGCGGTCGGTTCGTCGGCCAGCACCAGATCGGGCTGCGTAACCAGCGCACGGGCAATGGCGACGCGTTGACGTTGCCCACCGGACAATTCGGTGGGCTTGTGCTTTTTAAATTCCGTCAATCCCACGGCATCAATAAGCTCATTGGCTTTTGCGGCGACTTCCGCGGTCGAGTAATTCTTCATCAGCAGCAGCGGAAATTCCACGTTTTCCAGCGCCGAAAGCACCTGAATCAGATTGAACGTCTGAAATATGAAGCCGATATGGTTGAGCCGCAAGTCGGTTATTTGTTTGTCCCTGAGCGTGCTGACTTCCTGACCGTTGACCCGCACACTGCCGGCCGTCGGCTTGTCGATGCAGCCGATGATATTGAGCAGCGTTGTTTTGCCGCTGCCGGACGGCCCCACGATGCTGAGCAGGTCGCCTTTCTCGATATCCATATCAATGCCGCGCAACGCATGCACGGTCGTTTTACCCAGGGCGTAATCCTTAATCAGATTGCGCGTCTCGATTATGTTCATCAACGCCTCCAGAATGGTTGGTGACAGGCGAACGGGAATACTGCCGGATTTAAATCGTATAAATTATTATATGCCAAGTCATGGTATGCGAATATGACCTATTTTTTAGACATGACGACAATCGGACATACTATTGTCGGGGCGACAATCGGCCTGGCGGCAATTCCCCGGTACGCAAGTCGGTTGAGAAGCATCGCGACACTCGCCGTATTCGGTCTGCTGGGTAATTTTGCAGACTGGCCAATTAAAAACTGGGGCCATGATCGCTATGAAATCAGCCACAGCGTTTTCTCCAATCTTGCGGTTATTGCCGCGGTGCTGCTGATCTCTGCGGTTTTTCGCCGGCAGGTCAAAAAGGTGGGCGGCTACCGCATTCTTTTGCTCGGGTGTGCTGCGATGGTGAGTCATCTATTGCTTGACACCTTCTACAGCCACGGCACCGGACTCGGCATCTACTGGCCGTTTTCCGGCGAAACCGTGTCTCTGGCCCTGCCGTGGTTCGACCCAATCAAGGTCGTCCCCCCGCCGCTGACCCGGCAGGCGCTGCGCGTGATGGGCATTGAATTGCTGTTTTACGGGACGATTTTTATTCTGGCAGGTAGTATCAAATACATGTTTTTGAGAAAGGTTGAAGAATGATCAAGCATATTGTGCTGTGGAAGCTCAAAGATGAAGCGCAGGGAAATACAAAAGCAACGAACGCCCACTTGGCAAAGGAGAAGCTCGAAGCGCTGGGCGGCAAGATTCCCGGACTCCTGAAAATAGAAGCCGGTATCGATTTCAATCAGTCGGCTGCCGCCTATGATGTCGCCTTGTACTCAGAACTCGAAAGCAGGGCTGCACTTGCCGCCTATCAATCCCACCCCGAACATGTGGCGGTTAAGGAATTTATTCAGGGTATCGTTGCCGAGCGGTGCGTGGTTGATTATGAATTGTAACAGGTCCGCTGCACCGTTTTCATTCGCCGGTAGCATGATGTCCTCCGCATAAATGGGGCGCGGATACGCCAGCAGCAGACCCGTGCAACCGGTGCTTCCGGGGGATACCGCCCAAAAGCAAAGGTGATTATGCATTCATTACCCACATGATAGAAACCGCTGTCACCGATACCGGCGAGGTCGGGGTAATCCTGCCGCATGATGTGCCCGACAATGCTTTTCTCTCGTGGATTCGCTCCATCAATGGAATAAGAAACATCTGCGCCTATCACTCCCGGTTGTGGAATTGCAGAGGTATGATTCCCGCCGATGTGATTGCGGCATGTGTGTTTGTTTTATCTCCCGGACTGCGCTTTGCGGCTCCTCGAAATGTCATATACTTGTGCGCCGGTGCGGGATTTAGCTAGTTTATACTATATGAAACCTGAAATTGTCGCCGGCAGAATCAAAGCGCGCAAGCAGCTACTCGGAAAAACGGCGCCGGGCAAAGTCTTTCGGCATTACCGAAGCGCTGATATTGTGAAAGCGTGGTATACAAAAAACAAACGCAAGTATCCCCTATTGTCCTTTCGTATCATGGCACAGTATCTGGGCTTTACCTCCCATGCCGCCATATTGCAGTTATTCACCGGGCGGATGAAAATCAGCCCCATGATTTTGCCGAAATACATTAAACTGATGAAACTCAAAGGTGAGGAAGCGCACTATTTCACGATGGTTGTGGCTCTTGAAAGGTTGAGACTGGACTTCACTGCGCAGAAGGCGATTTTGCAAACATGGCGCAAGCGCCGGAAGGGTTGATTCAGTAGGGCGGCATTTGACAGGCCCTGTACCGGTGCAACGGGGCAGAGAATGACAATCCGGAAAAATATCCGCTCCTCACCGGTACCGGTGAAGAACTTTGGTTCAATTCCTGCGCATGCGGCTGAAAAGCCATCCTCTTCGTTAATGTACTACTGTAAATTGCACTCCTCGCAGACCCCGTTATGCAACAGACTGCACCACTGCTTGCACCGGGGGCACTCCCACAAGTAAAGGTCTTGGTTTTTGTGCCTGGCTATCCTGGTACCAAAATGCTTCGAGCATTCACGGATAAATCGCGTCATGGTCTCTTCGGTAAGTATCTCAAATTTATTTTCCTGCAGGTGCCGGAGTTCGAGCATTAGGTTGGGCTATCCTGATTAGGGTGCGCAAATTTAGTAACCGGGAAGGTGTTAAATATAAAATGAAACGTCGCGTTGGCGTTTTTTTCCTCTTCGACGATCTTCAGAATTTTTTTCCGGCACCGGCCGACGGTATCCAGAGCTTTATGCAGGCCGCCGGCGGAAAGGCTGACCGTAAGCGTTGACATTTGTTTATACGGATCGGGGACTTTCTTCACGGCCTTTTTGCCAAGCTCCAAAGATTGAGTATGATATCGGCGCAGCATTTTTTCAAGATTGCCTTTTTTGGTGGTGGAAATGAGCCGGTCTTTAGGTCTGAGAAATCCTTTTTTATCCCGGTGGATTAAATCCAGCCGGAGCAGTTGCTGCAGACCCTGCTTGACCTGCTCGGTTGTCAGCGGCGGCGAGAAATGCCCGGCAATCTGGCGGTAATTTTTTTTGACGTCGATATAGGTCAACACATTTCTGAGCGCATTGAGATACCATTTGCTGTAGAGAGAATATTGTCCCGAGTGTACTGCTCTGGGTGATGCGGATTGTTTTTCGTGCACGCTTGCCAGCAGGGCCTGTTTTTCGAGGGGGTTTTCGGCCTGGCCGGAGCATACCAGCAAAAGGAAGTATTCGGCTTCGGCTTTATTGAGCTTCAGATACGTTATCAGATTTTTTTTGGTTCTTTCACTAATACGCATTTTGCCCCTTAGAATCAAGCTGAGCGAGGCGCTGGACTTATAGCCCAGCTTATTTGAAATACTCCTGAGCGTGCAGCCGTTGCTTTGCCGTCTTTTTTCTTCAATTACTGCGTTGAGATACTCCATCGGATCTGAAAAATCGAAAATAGAAATCATACCGAATCCCGTCTAAAAAACATCACTTTGTGCCCGTTCAATGAGCCGCTTTTACAAGCCGGTAAATACGATTATTAATCTTTCGAATTAAATATAGCACAAAAACAAGGCGATTTTAAGGGGGAGGCATACAAAGTGGTTAGCATTTTGAAAGTGCTCTAAACCGGTTTAAAAGAACCTTGCATAGCATTATATACCAATGTGTTAAGTATGTGCGATTTGTGTCCTATGTAAACAATTCCGCCCGAAAAATGCTAACCACTTGTTTTCAAATGCCCTTGTAAACCGCTATGAAATCCTGTAGCTTTAAGAGTTGCACCTTACAGAAGGCGAGTAACATGAGAAATCTGCGGGATAAAACCAGTATAATGTACACCGCAAAGGTGGTCAGTGAGCGGTGCTGACATGATAGAGAGGTAGAGATGCAAAAGAATGGAGGTCCCGCTGCGTTCGGGGAGCGCAAGCGGCACCATGACATTGTGGCAACCGTGCTTGTTGTCGATGATGACGAGGAGGTAAGTACCTTTTTGAGGTTGTTGTGCGAGAATGAGCGCATGATTGCATTGTGCGCCAAAAATGGCAGAGAAGCTACACAACTATTCGAGAATTTTACCTTTGATATTATCATCACCGAAATTGTGCTGCCCGAAATGGACGGCATTGAGCTTATCCGGTTTTTGCGGGCGCATTGTCCCGATTGCAAAATGCTGGCCTACTCGGCTTCTCAGCATGCCGATGTCTATTTGCGAGCTGCCGCGGCACTCAAAGCTGAGTGTATATCATGCAGTCCGTTTAATGTACCCGCATTACAAAAGCGGATTCGCACCTTGGCCAAAAACCCGCTGGGGCAATCGTCTGGGTCATCCGCATTCGCAGTAAGCTCCCGAGTACAGGGTCTGCTCGATGGACTATCGCAGCGCATGGAGGAGCTGCACGGTCTGTTTGATATCGCCTATCAGATTACGCCCTCGGGCAAGTTGGTATACGTCGGCCCCGATTGCACAAAACTGGGCTTCGAGCAGGCGGATTTGATCGGGTCGCATTATTCCTGCTTAATCGATACCCGAAGTTGCGACGACTGCCGCAGGGAAACAGCGCTGAAAAAACACCGCGGTACGAGCAACACGCTGGTTCGCAGCCCCAAACTTATCGACGAAAACAGAACGGCCGGTCGCATTACCAAAGGCCTGTATGTACACCTGAAGAGCAAGTTCTCAGCATCGGATGAGGAGGACGATTCCACGTTGAAGGAGTGCAGGGCGATCTTATCGGCAAGCGGCTACTGGGACAGAGATATTCGGATGTCCGATAAAAAATTTCTGGGCACCGTCGGCATCATTCGCCTGATTTACGATAATGTGCACAGGTAAAGGCTACCGGACATGAACGTACTGGTTATCGAAGACAACAATGAAATGAATCTCATGCTCAAGCTTACGCTGGTAGAGTTTGGCTATCACCCGGTATGCTTTCTGTCGGCCGCAAAAGCGATAGCTTACTATCGGCAAAACTATCACAGCATTCAAGTTTCGATCGTCGACAATATTCTCTGCGACGGCACCGGAGAGCAGTGCTTTTTTGACATCATCAGAATTAACCCGGACGCCAAAGTTGTAGTGATTTCAGGTTCCGATCTGTCGAATACTTTTGACCAAAGCTTGAAAAATTGCAGCGTTCCTGTGCTGAAAAAACCGTTCCCGATTTCTCGACTCATTGCCTGTATCGAAAAGACAGGCGGAGTAATACCATAATGGTCAGACAAAGTCAATAGTTTGCAAAAATATCTGGTTAGCCTAATGCTACCCATTTATATGCGGTTTTGCTAAATTACCACTTGCAGGGAAGCTGTTTTAGGTGGATAATAAGTCGTGTAGTTCAGTAAACACGCCCTCCGGAAGGCTTCTTTTAGAACAAATCGTGCCGGCAAATTCCTTTACTTGAAGGCAATTCGGCGGACAGCGACAGACATAACCTAAAACCATTCAGGAGGACTTATATGGCAGACTATCCTAAAGATTGCGGCGCATCAGAAGATATGAAAGTCGACGGCAAAGTCGGCATTGGCGTATCAAGCCCCTCGGCTAAGCTGCAGATATCGGGGACCAATGATTTGATTCGCACGGATTATACCGGGATATTGAACAATCCGCATTTCTGGTTGACGTCGAATGCGTACTATGACGGGAGCTGGAACCGGATCACCTCGGGAAGACAATGTGCCGGATTTGTAATCGGAAATACCGATGGAAAATTTACTTTTGTGGCGGATAATAATACGACGGGCACGCCTTCGTTTTCTAATCTTGTGAGAATAGAGCCGACA
Organism: Chitinivibrionales bacterium; assembly: GCA_014728295.1. Classification (GTDB taxonomy): domain Bacteria; phylum Fibrobacterota; class Chitinivibrionia; order Chitinivibrionales; family WJKA01; genus WJLW01. The sequence goes on from WJLW01000016.1 coordinate 26,848, forward strand.
GGTGAGGTTGGGATTGGAACAACTTCGCCTGCTTCAAGACTGGAGGTTGACGGGGGAGATATTGAAGTGGATGATTCGAGTAGAGGATTGATTTTGAGGAGTCCTGACGGGAAGAGGTGGAGAGTAAATGTTGATAATTCTGGTCAATTGTCAACCGATGCTTTATAAGTGCTGTATTAGGGCATATTGCAGCTATTTTTGCATATGCCCTAATACATTTATTGGAATTTCATAAGCAATATTGATTTTTCATTTGTTAAGAAATAGAACTTGTCTTCAACGCTGCTAATTTCAAGAGGTAAGATTTTCCTCTTTTTGCGGATTAAATTGAAGCGGGCATATACATTTCTATTTGCGTGGATAATTTGAATCTTATTTTCTCCGCTAACATCTGCTATGGCGAATTTATCAGAAAAAAGAGCAATTCTTGAATAGCTTTGATTGCTTATGGTACTTAAATCAAAGCTGCTTAAAATTTCCAACTTTTCCGAAATTTTAAGAATTTCAACGCTTTTGTTTTTGAAAGTGTACAAAAATTCAAAATCATGGTCAAATCGCTTAATATTGCTTATCTCCTTTGATGTATAAACAAGATTTGAATTTGTATCAATGCAAATAATTTTGAATAACAAATTATACAGCAAATATATCCTATTATTATTAGTAACAGCAATATCGTCAGGAGCATTATATAGCAATTTTATCTTATGCTTCAGCAGCCCCGCATAATTAAAAACACTTAAATACGCTGCATTTGCGTTGTCGGTAACGTAAATGGAACTATCAAAGACATCAAGGCACGTGGGCTTGGTCACTTGGCCCACAAGAGCTAAACTATCCCCCCCGGTATCCACAACAGCCACAAACCCGCCTTCTTCATCCGCAATAAAAAATCTCCCATCCGCCGCCGCCATATCCACCGGCCGTTGCAACAGTGCCATTGCCGGCAGCGTCGTGGAATCGATCACCTTGACACACGGAAATGCACTGGCAATATTCACCGGCGCAGATTCAGTCAATGCAGGCGTATGCGAACCTGTTGCGTCAATGCCTCTCACCGCATAATAATAGGTTTCCCCCTGCTTAGCCGTGCTGTCGGTAAAGCTGAGCGTGTTTTCGTCAACGCGGCGCAGCTTTGTTGCATAGCCAATCGAGTCGACCGGCCTGCGATAGATGTCATAGCCGTCTATTTTGGCGGTATCGATAGCCTGCCAGGCAAGGCTCACCAGTTGCATCAGTGAATCATACGCCGACGACAAGCCGCCGACTTTGGGAATCCGCAGGTAGTCGAGATAAATCGTATCCTGCAGGGTATCATGCATCCCGCTGATCACGGTAAACTGTGTATCCAGTATTGCATGGTTGGGTGCTTCAAAGCGTACATCATACCTCCCCGCAGCCAGATTGGTCAGTCTGAAATTACCAACCGAATCGTCGGGAGTAAATGCCTTGCCGGTTCCGATCAGGTACACATCAACGCGTCTGCTGTCGTCGCCCTCCTGCAAACCTATCACCCCGGTAATGCTGCCGGGCGCCTGCAGTGTATCGATCAGCGATTTTTGCACATAAGCGTTGCCGGCGGAGTCAACGGCGATCACAACCGAATCCCGGAAGGCTACATTGCCGTCTTTTTGAAATTCGATATTGTAGATGCCGGCCGGTAACTGCGGAATAGCGTAGAACCCCGCCGCATCAGTGGCAAGCTGCATCAGTGTATCGGCGCCTGCAGAATCGGGCTGGTAGCCGTCCGGTACAAAGCGAACCAGGGCGCTGTCGGCGGGGGAGAGGTTTGCATTGTAAACCATGCAGATGGTTTCCGACCCGGTACCTTCACCGCCGGCATAGTCTTTTGTCGGCGCGGTATTGCCGGTACAACTGATGAATCTGCATATTCCTGCACAAATCAGTGCGATGAGCATTACATTTCGTCTTTTCATGATTCCAGCTTCATTAAAGGGAATAGTTGAAAATTTGCCTGATACACTCTGTCGGCATGGCGTTCTTCTTTTACTATGTGCAGGAGGTTCTTGCGAAATCTGCTGAATTCTTCCTTGATACGGCCATACGACTTTTCGGAAATGCCCAGCGTAAGCGTAGAAAACTCGCGTTGCTTTTTGGGGAATCCGTCCAATGCCTCTTTGGCAAGGTCAATCATCTGCAGATTGTAATTTGCGATAGCATTCGGCAATTCCGGATCGCCGGTGCTGATGATGCTGTCGGTTGGTTTCAGCACGTTTTCTATATCGCGCTCGATTAAACCAAGCTTTTCCAGTAATCGGATTGATGTCCTGACTTCCGACACGCTGATTGAGGGGCTGAGCGTATTGGCAATCTTGTCAAACTGATCACTTATGTCAATGGCTGCTACTAACGCCCTGATGGCCGTATGGTACCATTTCGTATATATCTCATAGCTGCGCGGCTCTATGTAGGTAATGTTCAACTGCACAAACGACGACAGCTCCGACAAACGTTCGCGTTGCTCGATGGGAGATTTGGCCTGATTATAGTGGACCAGTCTTTCAAAATATTGGAACTCGCGCTTGCTCATGCGCAGCAATTTTGAAATTTTAGGCAGCTTTTCTTTATTTAATCTCAGTCGCCCCCGGATAATTTGCGTGAAACTGGAATGCGATTTCATGTCCAGCCTTGAGGCAATATAGCGAAGCGAGAAATAAGGAAACTGCTTGCTGCAGATTTTCCACGCATCGTAGAGAAAACTCCTGAAGTCATTGTAGCGAAATATGTCTAGTTCTTTGCTGAGCATGACAAACGCTTTCCCAACCGTGCAAATTCATGGTATGGCCTGAAGGGCATTATTCTCACCTGTGTAGTTGCATATCGCATGCAGACCAATCCTGATAGCCAGGTTTATTATGCGCAGGCGACAATAACCTATGCCCGCCTGCGCATGTTACCGTTGACTTGTTGCTCGTTGCGCTACTCAGTAAGATGACATGCACCGCGTAAACCGCTCGACATGTCGAAGCCGAAGCTGCTTCGCGCAGATTTACACAATGCGAGCGTTTGGTGTACCCAGATAAAATGTCACCGGCCTCCCGGCAAAGTCAAGCGAATACTGCATTTTGTGTTTCTCGAACACTAAACAATATCTGGTCCGAAACTATTGCAATTTTCCCGCCCATTTATTATACTCCGCTTTTTTACAACAAGTAAGGACCGTTTGCATGCCGGCTTTTTGATTTCCGGAATCAAATCTTGCTGCTATTCATCTATAATTACCGCCGCAAGGATTGTCAAGCTACATCTGCAAAATCCCAACATTTCTGGTTAGCCTTTACCTAACCACTTGTTTTAAAAAACCCTTGCATCTACATTCTACTGCTTATATATTAATATTTCACAATCTGATATGTTAAGCCTCTCGCTGAAAGGCGTCCCTCATGATTAAACTCGGCCGTATCACTTCAATCCTGCTACTCGCATTCGCTTGCGCAGCTTTCTCTGGAAAAAAAGACACCTATGGCGATGTTGTAGTTGATGAAATGGTATTCATCTACGATGGTGATACTTTCAAAGCTAATATCAAGGGCCGGCCGCCGATCATCGGGGACGAAATATCAATTCGACTTAGCGGTATCGACACACCCGAAAAAAGAGACGATGATGCCCATACCATGAAAAAAGCAGAAAAGGCACGAAAATACCTTGCAAACAGATTGCGTAATGCAGAAGTAGTTGTACTTAAGAATATCAGAAGGGATAAATATTTTCGCCTCCTCGCCGATGTCTATGTCGACCGGTGGAGCATGGGGAAAGAAATGATTCGCGTTGGTCTGGCGAAGGAATATCTCGGCGGGAAACGGCCGTCGTGGTGATGGGGTGAAAGTAAGTGTACATGCGCTTTTGTATGGAAAAAAAGCTGAGTTAAACAAACTAAATTAAAAGAAAAAAATGTCGGAAAAATATTATAAGTATTGGGGGAAAGCGCGAAAGAAGAAGAGCGGGGAATATGATTACCATTTGCTGGTGTATCATTGTCTGGATGTTGCGGCGGTGGGATGGGAAATATTGAAACCTGAGTCTAAAAGGAATCAAAGTATTTCACATTATTTACAGTTAAGACCTGATACAATTCAAGATATATTTGTGCTGTCTTTATTATTGCATGATATCGGAAAATTCTCGGAAACATTTCAATCGCTAATAGAGAATCTGTTTATAAAGCTATTTGAAGGAAAACAAAAAAGGATTTACGAAGAGCGACATGACACTTTGGGATTTCTTTTATGGAGAGATAAAATTTTCGACCTTTTTAAAGATCAAACGCCATTTATCGCAACAGTGCTTAATTTAATATTTAAATCTGCAGCAGGTCATCATGGAATTCCGCCAAAACAATCAGCTAAAGGTGGCAGTGCGATCATTACTGCAAATACTTTTTTTACAAAAGATGATATTGACGCAGCGGTTGATTTTTCGCATGAATGTTTTAAGCTATTTAGTGAAAATACAGAATCAGTTCAAGCAGATAAACAATTAAAATCAAAGCTTAAATATATCTCCTGGCAATTTGCAGGCTTGGCAGTATTTGCTGATTGGATTGGTTCAGATACCACCTTTTTTAATTATCCAGTGGTGAATAATAAAGCAATGCCCTTGGCAAAATACTGGCAAGAGTATGCAAGCCCAAATGCAAAATTAGCAATTGAAAATCTGCATTGGAAAGATAAAAAGATTTGTTCTTTTACTGGAATATCTACATTATTCCCATTTATAAAAGTACCATCTTCGCTTCAAAGAATAGTTAGCGAATGCGAAATTGATTCCGGGCCACAACTGTGGCTAATTGAAGATGTTACTGGTTCAGGGAAAACTGAAGCTGCATTGACGCTTGCGCAAAGGATTATGAAAAATGGTGATGCTGATGGCCTTTATATTGGACTTCCTACAATGGCAACCGCTAATGCAATGTATGAGCGTATGCAAAGTGCATATGAAAAAATATTTGAGAGCTATGAAAAACCATCTTTGGTGCTTGCCCACGGCAAAAGGCATCTATCAGAAAAATTTGTAAACACCGTTAACTGCAAAGCACAAGCGGTTGGCCAAAATTATGGTGATGAAGAAAATGCAAGTGCATACTGCAATAGCTGGATAGCTGACAACAGGAAGAAAGCCTTGTTGGCAGACATCGGAGTAGGGACAATTGACCAGGCTGTTATGGCTATTTTACCAGCAAGGCACCAAAGTTTGAGAATGACAGGATTGTATAGAAAAATTTTGATTATTGATGAAGTCCATGCGTACGATGCTTATGTTGAGCATTTGCTTGGAGTATTGCTCGAAGCGCATGCCAGAAATGGCGGATCAGCAATTCTGCTATCTGCAACGATACCAGAAAAAATTCGTAAGAAACTATCTGATTCCTTTAAGGCTGGTATTAATTCGGAAGGTATAGAAATAAAAAGTCATAGGAACAAGTTCCCGCTAATTACCCGAATATCTAAGTCTGGAGAGAGATGCTGGGACGATTTTGAAAATAAGGAGGAAAGAAAAAAAACAAATATTTCATTTAGTTCTGAAATTGATGAAATATATAGAAAAATTATAACTGAATCAAACAGTGGCAGCTGTGTTTGCTGGATACGCAATACTGTAAATGATGCGAAGAAAGCGTACCTTGCATTAATACACAGAGGTGTTGCATCAAAAGATATTTCACTTTTCCACAGTCGTTTTGCAATGGCAGACAGGACCAGAATAGAAAATGAAGCGTTACATTTATTTGGCAAAAATTCGGGCAAAAAACAACGCGAAGGCAGAATACTCATTTCAACACAAGTAGTGGAGCAATCGCTTGATTTGGACTTTGATTTTATGGTGACGGATTTAGCACCGATTGATTTGCTAATTCAAAGGGCCGGCAGAATACAGCGACATCGCCGCAACCTGAAAGGCGATATCCTTTTTGATAAAGAAGCAACGGATGAAAGAGGCAATGCTGAAATCCTTATATTTGCTCCGAAATTTGCAGAATGTCCCGACAATTCATGGACCGGTTCAGAATTTAAAGGAACAAATGCTGTATATAAGCATAGCGGAAGGCTTTGGTTAACGCAAAAAGTGCTTCTAGATAAACAGCAGGCTAATGGTTGTTGGGCTATGCCCGACGATGCCCGGGAACTTATTGAATATGTTTACAGCAAAAAAGCACAGGATTCAATACCACCCGGTCTTGACTGTTCGTCGATGCGCGCATGCGGGCAAGAGCAGGCAAGTATCGGCATGGGCCATTTAAATGCGCTTGTTTTAAAAAAAGGGTATTGTCGAGATGCTGTAAGAGTTGATCAATGGAATGAAGAAGACAAAATCCAGACAAGGTTAACGCAAGAAAATCAAGAAATAGCTCTTGCCATATATCGAAATGGCAGCATACTCCCGTATGCGAATGTAAAACAATATGCATGGGATTGGAGTATGCTCAATATTAGCAAATCAGATTGGCAACACGCTGGATATTTAGCTCCTTCTGATTATAATGATGCAGTACTGGAACTAAAAAAAAATGTTCCAAGATTAAAATATACTGAGATTGTATTTGTTAATAAGCGTTCGTCAGAAATAAATGATAATAATGATTACATTTGTAAATATTATAGCCCGGCTTTTGGCTGGGGGAAAGTAATTGAAGAGGAGGTATAGGTGAACCTTATAAATGACAAATGGATACCTGCAAAAAGGGCTGATGGCACAATGCAGGAAATCGCGCCCTGGCAAATAGGTTATGACGAAAACCCGGTAATAGACATTCTTGCGCCGAGACCCGATTTTCGAGGGGCGTTATTTCAGTTCCTTATTGGACTGGTGCAAACAGCATTTATGCCTGAAGATGATGATGAATGGGAGGAACGATGGCATGATATTCCAAAATGCGAAGAA